>NZ_JBXARO010000003.1:0-665534 GCF_058808315.1 Caulobacter sp. GW821-FHT11E11 | reverse complement strand
AAGCACTTCCGACGCTTCGCCACCCGATACGACCGAAGAACCGTTCACTTCCTCGGCTTCATTCACCTCGCCGCCGCCATGATCTGGATGCGCTGAATGTCGATAAGGTCTAGAGCGCTTCCAGCGGCTCGGTCACCGGGCCGTAGCCGGCGTTCTCCTGGATCCGCAGGACCGGCCCGTCGATCCACGGCTCGACGGTGACCAGCTCGCGCGCCCCTGCCCGCGCCACGGCGTCGGAGGGGTCGGCGCTCTCGGCCAGCAGCTGCAGGTTCATGCGCGTGGGGAAGATCACCTTGCGCTGGCCCGACGCCGCCAGCTCCAGCGCCAGGCCTGGCGCGATCCACTCGGCGTCGACCGCCTCGTGGCCGTCGCAGATGGCCTGCTGGGCCAGCGGCGCGTGGGCGACGTAGAACCAGGTGTCGAACCGCTTGGGCATCAGCTTGGGCGTGATCCAGCGGGCGAAGACGGTCAGGGCCGAGAGATCAAGCTTCAGCCCCAGGTCCTCGACCACGTCGATGAAGGCCACCTTATCCTGCGCCACCGCGTCCCGGATGTCCTTGGCCGCCTCGCCGGCATAGAAGGCGCCGTCCTTGTCGCGGGCCAGCAGCACGCCGGCCTCCTCATAGGCCTCGCGGATGGCGGCGATGCGCAGAGCCACGCCATCGTGGCCGACCTCGTCGAAGCCGATCGCCAGGTCGCGCCAGCGCGGGTCGCTGTCGCCACCGTGGCTCTTGCCGCCCGGAAACACCAGGGCCCCGGCCGCGAAGTCGATCTGGTGATGCCGCTTGACCATCAGCACCTCGAACGAAGGCGCGTCTCGAAGCAGCAGTACGGTGGCGGCGGGACGGATCTCGCCTTGCGGGGAGTCGGACATGCGGGAAGTCTGGCGCCGCTAAGTGCGCTTGCCCAGACTTCTTTCGAACGATCGTTTGGTTTCGGCGCTTAAGCCGCGCCCTGGTCCTTGCGGTCGGCGCGGCGCTTGTTGCTGCTGCGGTCCATGCGCTCCAGCAGGTACTCGTTGTCCTCGCGCGAGACCGTGTGTGACGAGGTCAGGAAGCGCTGGATCATGTGCTCCTGGAAGCGCGCGCGATCGTGCGCCCCACCGTCGAACTCCAGGCCGTGGAAGGCGTCGACGCCCGCGCGGAAGGCCGAGAACAGGCGCGGCGGCAGGCCGGCGCGCTCGCATATCGCCTTCAGCCCCAGGGAGCCGGCGTCGTGGATCATCAGCCAGGTGCGGTGGTGCGGCACGCCGGCCAGCTCGGCCACGGCCCACTCGAAGAAGGTCATGTGGCCATGGGCCAGGGCGCGCAGGATCAGGGACGGCGACAGGCGGCCGACCTTGTGCAGGTGGGCGACGAAGGCCTTGGGATCGGAAGCGCGGCCGGCCTGGTCCACGAGGTCGATCGTGGCCCGCTCCTTGGCGCCGACGATCAGCTCCATCGTCAGCTCGGCCGACAGGGCGTGGTTGGTCAGGATGTGGTCGCGCAGTTGCTCGCCGACCATCTCGATCAGGCGCTCGGTCACCGCCATCGGCAGGGCCGTACGGTAGGCCACCGCTTGCAGCACGTGCTCGGACTTGGCGAAGCGGTCCAGGGCCTTCTGCAGCGCCACTTCCGAGAAGCGGGCGTTGTCGTTGGCGACGGCCGTGGCGACCACGTCCTCGTTGCCCTGCTCGACGAGCATCGAGGTAATCTTGGCCGACAGCTTGGGACGCTTGGCCACCGCCATCTGGCGCACCGGACCGCCGACGCGGACGATCTCGGCCAGGTCGGTGTCGGTAAACACCGGCGAGAAGCTGATGATCGGCAGGCTGACGCTCTCGACGTCGCGCGCCAGGCGGTTGGCCACGTCGGCCGGCAGGGCCTGGGAATTCTTGAGCGTGACCGCCATGGCCCGGCGGACCAGCTCGGCGGCGTCGGCAGCCATCACCCGCAGGATGTCGTGGGCGACCTGGCGCTCGTCGTCGGTGAGGACAGAGCGATCGATGCTCCGGCACAGCTTGTGCGCCGCCAGGGCGCGCTCGTCCGGCGTCGCGCCCTTCACGAGCATGCGGATGTCTGAGTCGGTCAGTGCAGCGCGGGTGGTAGCCATGGTTCGCCTGCCGGGAGCTATGCTTGGAGTCGCATGGTGGGCGGTTAGGCTTAATGATCGATTGAGCCGGGAACCTGTGGATTAACGATGTCCCGTAACTGGGTACAAACCACGCTCGACTAGGGTGCGCGCAGACCGAAGAGGAATGCGATCTTGCTCGCTGAGCGCCGCCTGAAGACAAGCCCGATGGACGGCGCCCGACTGGCCAAGGCCCTGGACGCCCAGGCCGCGCTTTTGCCTTATGCGCTGGGGGTTTTCGCCGTCAGCCTGGCCCTGTTCGTGTGGGTCGGATCGTTCGCCGACAACCGCGTCTGGATGAGCGCCACCTTCGCCGTCTTCGCCATCAACTGGGGCGCCTTCTACGCCGCGGTGAACTGGCTGCGCGACGATGCGTCGCAAGATCTTAACCGTCGGGCCCGGGTGCAGGTGCTGTGCGGCGTGCTGTGGGCCCTGAGCGTCATGCAGATCTCCGCCTTCGCCCAAGGCGCCGGCCCTGCTCGCGACACCCTGCTGATGATGGCCACGGCCGGCGCGGTGCTGTGCGCCTTCTTCGCCGCCCCGTACCTGCCCGCCCTGCTGATCGTCGCCCCGCTGGCCGCCGCCGGCCCGCTGATCGCCCAGTTCTCCCACCCGGACGGCCGCCAGGCCGGCGAGGTGACCTGGGGCGCCGCGGCGCTGGCCTTGACCCTGGGCATGATCCTCAACCGCATGTTCCGCCGCCAGCACGACCTGGCCGTCTCGCACGAGGAGTTGGTCGACGAGCGCCTGCGCGTGCTGGAAGCGGCCGAGCGCACCGCCCGCAGCAAGTCCCACATCGTCGCCACCCTCAGCCACGAGATCCGCAACGGCCTAACCGGCGTCACCCACGTGCTGGCCGCCGCCGCCGGCAAGGGCGGTCGCGCCGCGCCGTCGCGCGAGCAGCTGAACGCCGCCCTCGACGCGGCCCAGGACCTGATCGCGGTGCTGAACGCCACCCTCGACAGCGAGACCGCCGAGGCGGGCCGCCTGAACGTCGAGACCCAGCCGTTCGACCCGGTCCGCCTGGTCCAGGACCTGGTCCTGCTGGACAAGCCGCATGCGGCGCTCAAGGGCCTGGAGCTGTCGGTCCACATCGATCCGCTGCTGCGCGGTCGCGACAAGGGCGCGGTCATCGCCGACGCCCTGCGCACCCGCCAGATCATCGCCAACCTGCTGGGCAACGCCGTCAAATACACCGTGCGTGGCCGCATCGAGGTCCGCGTCGAGCTGCGCGAGGGCCTGATCGCCGTCGAGGTCGCCGACACTGGCCCCGGTCTGACCACCGAAGAGATGGAGCAGGCCTTCGAGGCCTTCCGCCGCGTCGAGCGCACCGGCGCCGGCGTCAACGGCGCGGGCCTGGGCCTGTCGCTGTCACGCCAGCTGGCCCGCCTGATGGGCGGCGCCCTCGACGCTCGCAGCGCCGTGGGCGTGGGCAGCTGCTTCACCCTGACCCTGCCCTTCGACGCCATCGCCGAGTACGAGCGTGAGGAAGAGCAACAGGACGCCGGCTTCACCGAAGCGCCGGGCGCGCCGCGCACCCTGCGCGTGCTGATCGCCGAGGACGACGCCCTGAATGCGGCCATGCTGCGCGCCATCCTGGAGCAGCTGGGCCACCAGGTGGTCCACGCCCAGAACGGCCGCCGTGCCGCCGATCTGGCCAAGATCGCCGAGTTCGACCTCTTGATGTTCGACCACCGCATGCCGGTGCTGGACGGGCCGGGCGCCGCCGCCTCGCTGCGCGAAGCCGACGGCCCCAACCGCGCCACCCCGATCGTGGCGGTCATCGAAGGCGACGGCGAGGAAGCCTCGGAGTTCCTGGACGCCGGCGCCGACATCATCCTGCGCAAGCCCGTCAGCGTCGCCGCCGTGGCCCGCGTCCTGGCCGACGCCGCCGCCCTGGATCGCAACGGCGCCAAGTCGGAAGCAGCCTAAGACCGTCAAGCACGGTTTGACATCCCGCCCGCGGAGGCGAGAATGGCGCATGTTTTCGCGCCCGACCTTCCGGCGTTTTCGCCATCACGGCGGTAGCCTGCTCGCAGGCTCCTAGCCCCGAACCGTCCGCGCGCCTGTCGCAGGCGTTCGGGGCGAACATCACGCATTCCGCCGCCTAAACAACGCGCCCTTCCGCGCGCGCCTTCACACCTTTCGCTGGGAGCTTTTCATGCTCACGCAAGCGGACGCCATCGCGCGTCCTCGCATCATCATGGCCGAGACCGAGGCCGAACACCTGTCCACCTTGGCCCTGCAGATGGAACAGGCCGCCCCGCTGGCGGCTGACATGCTGCTGCAGGAGATCGACCGCGCCGAGATCCGCCCCGACGCGGCCATGCCCGACCATGTCGTGCGCATGCGCTCGACCGTGCGTTTCGAGGACGACGCCCATGGCGTGGCCCGCTCAGTGCTGCTGGTCTATCCCAAGGAGGCCGACATCGCCGCCGGCAAGATCTCGGTGCTGTCCCTGGTCGGGGCGGGCCTGATCGGTCTTTCCGTCGGCCAGTCGATCCAGTGGCCCGACCGCGACGGCCACGAGCGGGCGCTGCGCATCCTCAAGGTCGAGCCGCCCGGCCGTCTGGTGTTCTGAACCGAGGGCTTGCCGCCGGGTAAGCCTTTCCCCTTCCCTCCCCCTCCCGCATGCTCCCCTCAACGAGAAAAAGGGAGAGAGCGATGCTGGAGGGACTGCGGGTCGTCGAGCTGGCGACCTATATCGCCGCCCCCGGCGCGGCCGGGATCATGGCCGACTGGGGCGCAGAGGTGATCAAGGTCGAGTCGCCGGAAGGCGATCCGATGCGGCGCTTCTTCGACACCATCGGCTCGGACCAGGACGCCAACCCGATCTTCGAGCTCGACAACCGGGGCAAGAAGGCCGTGGTGCTCGACATCCGATCCGATCTCGGCCGCGACGCCCTGAAAGCCCTGGCGGCCACCGCCGACATCTTCCTGACCAATGTCCGCCCCGCCGCCCTGGCCCGCGCCGGCGTCGACTACGAGACGCTGAAGGCGATCAATCCGCGCCTGATCTATTGCAGCCTGACGGGCTATGGCCTGACCGGTCCTGACCGCGACAAGCCCGGCATGGATGTCGCCGCCTTCTGGTCGCGGGCCGGGGTCGGGGCGATCACCGCGCCGAAGGGCACCGAGCCCTTCCCTATCCGCACCGGCATGGGCGACCACGTCACCTCCTTGGCGACGGTGTCCGCGATCCTCGCGGCAGTCCACGAGCGCACCAACACGGGCGTCGGCCGGCTGGTCGAGACCTCGCTGCTGCGCACGGGCGTCTATGCGATCGGCTCGGACATGGCGATCCAGCTGCGTTTCGGGAAACTGGCCTCCACGCGCGGCAGACGAGAGTCCGTGCAGCCGCTGGCCAACTTCTACAAGACGGCCGACGGCCGGTGGATCTGCCTGCTGCCCCGTCAGGGCTCGGTCGACTGGCCGCGCATCGCCGCCGCCGCCGGCCGGCCCGAGCTGGTCGACGATCCGCGCTTCGCCTCCGCCAAAACCCGTCGCGAGAACGGCCAGGCGCTGGTCGACATCCTGGATGAGGCCTTCGGGGCCATGGCCTATGAAGACGCCGCCGAGGCTCTGGACGCCGGCGACATCACCTGGGCGCCCTATCAGACCCCGCGCGAGCTGGTCGACGACGCCCAGGCCGAGGCGGCCGGCTGCTTCGTGGACACGCCGGACGGCGCCGGCGGCACGTTCAAGGCGCCGGCTGCTCCGGCCCGTTTCCCGGGTTCGGAGGATGGCCCACGCGGACCCGCGCCCAAGCTGGGCGCGGACACGGCGGCGGTATTCAAGGCATTGGGGTGGTCGGAAGATCAGGTCGCCGCGCTGACCAGCGTCAGCGTTTGACCTTCTCGTTGGCGTCGGCCAGCACGCGCAGCATCTCGGCCGAGAACATCGAGCTGGCCAGGCGCTGACCGCCGCCCATGCTGGCGCTGTCGGTATTGCCGAACGGGCTGCCGGCGTCCTGCGAGCCGCGCAGGATCAGGTCGACCATCGCCTCTTGCTGGCGGATGCGCTCCAGGCGACGACCGCTGGCATATTGCATGAAGCCCTGGTCGCTCTGGACCGTCGGAGCCTGCACCGGGCCGACGTCGACACGCGTCGCGCCGCCGGTCTTGGTCAGGTTGGCGTAGACCTCGCCCACGGTGGCGGCGCGGCCGTCGCGGTAGAAGATCGAGCGGTTGGCCTGGGCCGCGTCCGGGAACATCGCCGCGGCGCTGGCGCCCGGCGAGGCGGTGGCGGCCTGGATCAGGCGGGCCGAACCCGACGGACCCAGGAAGTGGGCGGCGTACAGCTCGCCGGCCGTAGGGTCGCGCCCCACCCGGCCACGAAGGTACGAGGCATGGTCACTGGCCAGCTCGCCAGCCATCAGCGAAGCGGCGTGCGGATCGGTCTTCAGGCCCAGCACGGCCTTTCGAGCCTCGTCGCCCTCGACGCGGAAGCGACCATCGGAGCCCTGGCTGATCAGGTCGGCGTAACGAGCATAGCCGTACTTGGCGCCGTGCTTCTTCAGCGTGGACAGCCAGGTCTGGTCGACGAACTGGAACAGGCCCGAGGCCGACGACGTCCGCGCCTTGGCGGCGGGGTTGAAACCGCTCTCGCGCTTGGCGGTGCCCATCAGGAACGTGAAGTCGACCCCGGTCGCGCTGGAAGCGCGCTGGATCGCCGACTCGACGACGCTGCGAATGGAACTGACGGCGGGCATGGGCCTCAGGAGTCGGCGACTATGGTTAATTCGCGATTAACCACGTTCGCAGACCCGCGTCCGGAGACGAGATGCCGCACCCATTCTTACAGGCGTAAGACAATTCGCCACGTAGATTACGAATGTCAATTTACAGACAGAAGCGTTCGTGCTGACCTGATCCTACAGATGTAATTCAGCGTAGGAGATCGACATGAACCTGGCTCTCCACCCCAGCGGCTCCGGCATTCCCGGCCTGGACGCTCCGCCACGCAAGCCCTCGAAGGTGCTGCTGATCGGCCTGGGCGTCTCGGCTGCGCTGCACGCCGGGCTGATCGGCTACCTGGCCTACCAGAAGTGGGTCTCGCCGCTGCCGAACGCCGAGCCGGAGACGATCTTGCGGTTGGACCACTACGAGCTGCCCACGCCGCCTCCTCCACCGCCGCCGCAAACCGACCAGCCGCCGCCGCGCAACCAGATGAAGCTGCATACGCCGCTCGCCACGCCGTTCACCCCACCAGAACCCTTGGTGGTCAAGACGCTGGACGTGCCAGAAAGTCCCGGCACAGATGCGCCGCCGACCCTGCCGACGGTTCCTGCACAGCCCAACGTCCCGCCCGCGCCGCAGCCCAAGGTCATCACCCGCGCCAACTGGCTGCGCACGCCCTCGGCCGACGAGGTCTCGCGCTACTATCCGGAAAGCGCCCAGCGACGCGGCCTGTCCGGCTCGGCGACGCTAAGCTGCATGGTCGCGCTGAACGGCACGGTCCGCGACTGCGTGGTGGCCAGCGAAACGCCCGTCGACGAAGGCTTCGGCAACGCGGCGCTGAAGATCTCGCGCTTCTTCAGGATGAAGCCGCAGTTGGAGGACGGCCAGGCCGTCGACGGCGCGACCGTCCGTATCCCCATCCGGTTCAACGCGGGCGCCTAAGCCCACCCTCCGGCGTTGAAACGGCGGCCGGGTCGCGAGCCTTCCGCGACCCGGCCTTTGACTCAGTAGCTCTTGGGCAGACCCAAGACGCGCTCGGCGATGAAGTTCAGGATCATCTCGCGGCTGACCGGCGCGATGCGGGCGATCATCGCTTCGCGGAAGTAGCGCTCGACGTCGTATTCCTTGGCGTAGCCCATGCCGCCGTGGGCCAGGACCGAATTCTCGCAGGCATGGAAGCCGGCCTCGGCGCCCAGGTACTTGGCGGCGTTGGCCTCAGCCCCGCAGTCCTTGCCCTGGTCGTAGAGGGCGGCGGCCTTGAAGGCGAGCAGGTTGGCGGCCTCCAGCTCGGCCCACGACTTGGCCAGCGGATGGGCCACGCCTTGGTTCTTGCCGATGGGACGGCCAAACACGATCCGCTCGTTGGCGTAGGTGGTCGCCTTGGCCAACGCCGCGCGGCCCAGGCCAATGGCCTCGACGGCGAACAGCACGCGCTCGGGGTTGAGGCCGTGCAGCAGGTACGCGAAGCCCTTGCCCTCCTCGCCGACCAGATCCTCCGCCGGGACGAACAGATCCTCGATAAAGAGCATGTTACATTCGACGGCCTTGCGGCCCATCTTCGGGATCGGCTTGGCCTCGATCTTCTCGGCATCGGTGTAGAACAGCGACAGGCCTTGCGTCGGCTTGGCGCACTGATCCTTGGGCGTGGTGCGGGCGATGATCAGGATCTTGTTGGCGCGCTGGGCGCCGGTGGTCCAGATCTTCCGGCCGTTCAGGCGATAGCCGCCGTCGACCTTCTCGGCCCGTGTCTCCAGGCTGGAGGTATCGAGGCCCGAATTCGGCTCGGTCACCGCGAAGCACATCTTGTCCTCGCCCGAGATCAGGCGCGGCAGCAGGCGCTCGCGCTGCGCGTCCGTGCCAAACTTCACCAGCGGCATCGGGCCGAAGATGTTGAGGTGGATTGCGCTGGCGCCCGAGAAGCCCGCACCCGACTGGGCCACGGTCTGCATCATCACGGCAGCTTCGGTCAGGCCCAGGCCCGCCCCGCCGACGCTTTCGGGCATGGCCACGCCCAACCATCCGCCCTGAGCAATGGCGGCGACGAACTCCTCGGGGAAGTTGCCGGTCTCGTCGGTGCGGCGCCAGTACTCATCATCGAAGGCCGCGCACACCTTGGCGACGCCTTCGCGAATGGCTTCCTGCTCTTCGGTCAACCAGAATCCGGACATCCGGCCCTACTCCCCTGCGTTGCTTTGACCCTCGGACTTCTCGAAACGGCGCGCGTCCATGGCGGCGGCGTCCGGGCCCGGGTTATCGTCATTCAGATACGCCGCGACCATGTCGGCCACAAGCGGCGCGAGCAGCCAGCCGTTGCGCCGCGCGCCCACGGCCAGCATGACACCGGGGGCCCTGCTCCAGCCGACCAGCGGCAGGCCGTCGGTCGTGGTCACGCGCACGCCGACCTCGACGCTCGCCGCGTCCAGATCCAGGTCCGGCCGCAGGTCCCAGGCCGCGGCGCGCAGCGTCTGGGTGGCGGAAGCGTCAGGCTCGAGGTCGTCGCGACCGACCTCCATCGTCGCCCCGATGGCCAGGGTCTCGCCGGGGGCCAGGTAAACCCCCTCCCCCCGCACGACCACGTCGCCTTCGTCGGCCGAGGTTCGCAGAAGCTGCCCCTTGATCGGCGCCAAGGCTCTGGTCTCCGGCGCCAACTGGCCATCCCGCGCGCCAGGGCCGGTGGCCACGACCAGGATGTCGAAGGTCTCGATACGACCGTCCGCCAGCAACAGATGGCCGGGCGCGAAGCCCTCGACCGCCTCGGCCTCGAACCGCACGCCCGCCGCCTCAGCGGCCGCCCGCAGCGCCGCCAGCGCCGGCCGCGCTTCGATGCGCCAGTCCTCGGGGATGGTCTCGTCGGCCGGCAGGCCCAGGTCGCGCAGCTTGCTCGCGACCTGCTCGCGCCAGGCTTCGGAGCCCTCGATTCGCACGCCCGCCCGGTGGATTTCGATGCCCAGCCCCTTGGCGAAGGCCGGCCACAGGTCACGGGCGCGGCGCATCAGGGCCAGGTGATCGCGCGACGCGGGGTCGAAAAGCGCCTCGCTGACCGGCGCTAGCATGCCCGCCGCCACGCCCGAGGCGTTGTCGCCCAGCGGCGCCGGATCGAAGACGGTGACCTTGAAGCCGGCCCGCGCCAGGCGCAGCGCCACCGCCGATCCCAACGCCCCGGCCCCAGCCACGGCGATACGCGCGCCTGATTGAACTGTCATGGCGCGCAAACACCTTCCGAGCGCGCGAACGTCAAGTCCGGAACGACCACGTCCTTTACTTGGTCCATTCATCATTAACGATAGTAAATCGAGCGCGACACTTTGGCGCGAAGACCCGTTCCGTGCACGTCCGGACGTGACGATGCAGCCAAGCTGTGTCTATACCCGTTAACATTGGCATGACGGCCGCCGCCGCGCGGCGCAGATGGAATAGAGGCGGATGAACGATCGACCCGCAGTCGAACCAGCCCACCCCGTTGATCTTTATGTGGGCGCTCGGCTGAGAATTCGCCGCAAGATGATGGGCCTGAGCCAGACCCAGGTCGCGGACGCCCTCGGCATCACCTTCCAGCAGATCCAGAAGTACGAGCGCGGCGCCAATCGCATCAGCGCCAGCAAGCTTTACGACGCCGCCAAGCTGCTGCAGGCGCCGGTGTCCTACTTCTTCGAAGGTCTGGAAGACACCGACGGCGGCATCGACGACGGCTTCGCCCAGCGCATGACCGAGTTCGTGTCGACGCCCGAAGGCCTGGAACTGGCCAGCCTGTTCCCGCGCCTGGCCGACCGTCGCCTGCGCCGCCGGGTGGTCGATCTGGTCCGCGCCATGGTGGACGACGACGCTCCGTAACGGCGTCCCGATCAGTAGCTTTCGAAAGGCCCGCGCCGTCAAAGTCGCGGGCCTTTTCGCATTCGGAACCCGCCTCCGCGCCCGCCGTTGATCCGACAAAGGACGGAGGGCTGGTCATATGCCGCGCGATACGCTCGAACTTCAGCCGGCGGCGCCCGGCCTGCTCTATGTGAACGACGACGATCCAGGGCTACGCCGGGTCAAGGCCGGCGAGGGCTTCGCCTATCGCGACCCCGACGGCGACAACGTCGATGACGCCGCCACGCTGGACCGCATCAAGACCCTGGCCATCCCGCCGGCCTGGACCGACGTATGGATCTGTCCCTCGCCGCACGGCCACATCCAGGCCACCGGCCGGGACCAGAAGGGCCGCAAGCAGTACCGCTATCACGAGGCCTGGCGACGCGACCGCGACGGGCTGAAGTTTGGCCGCATGATCGCCTTCGGCCGTGCTCTGCCGAAGTTGCGGACGCGGGTCGAGACCGATCTCGCGCGCCGGGGCCTGCCCCGCGACAAGGTGGTCGCCGCCGTTGTCCGCCTGATGGAGCTGACCCTGATCCGGGTCGGCAACGAGGAGTATGCGCAGGCCAACAAGAGCTTCGGCCTGACCACCCTGCGCGACCGCCACGCCAAGCTGTCCAGCGTGGGCGGCACGTTCCAGTTCAAGGGCAAGAGCGGCAAGGTCCACACGACGGGCTTTCGCGACCGTCGCCTGGCCCGCATCGTCAAGGCCTGCCAGGACGTGCCCGGCCAGCGCCTGTTCCAGTATCTCGACGAGGACGGCCAACGCCGCTCGGTCGAGAGCGCCGACGTCAACGGCTATATCCGCGCGGCGATGGGCGAGGACTTCTCGGCCAAGGACTTCCGCACCTGGGCCGGCACCCTGGCCGCCGCGCGGGCCCTGTGCCTGATCCCCAAGGCCGGCAGCCCCACCGAGGCCAAGCGCAACGTCAACACTTGCGTGAAGGCTGTCGCGGGCCTGCTGGGCAACACGGCCGCCGTCTGCCGGGGCTCGTACATCCATCCGCTGGTGCTGGAAGCCTATCAGCAGGGCGTGTTGCCGCTGAAGCCAGGCCGCTCGGAGCGGGCGTTCGAGTTGGCCGTTATCCGCTTCCTGGAGGCCGCCAAGGCCTCGTGCTCGAAAGCCTGAGGAGAGCGCCTATGGCCGCCGGCCGTCCCACCTGGCAGGGCCACCTGCGCCTGTCGCTCGTAACCTGCCCCGTCGCGATGTACACCGCCACCGACTCGCGCGGCGACGTGCACTTCAACATGCTGCACAAGAAGACCCACAACAGGATCCGCATGGTCCCGACCGATCCGGACCTGGGGCCCATCGAGCGCGCCGACATCGTCAAGGGCTACGAGGTCGAGAAGGACGAGTACATCGTCGTCACCCAGGACGAGATCGACAGCGTCCGCCTGGAAAGCACCCGCACGATCGACATCGAGCGCTTCGTGCCGGCCAGCGACATCGATCGCCTCTACTGGGACAATCCCTACTTCCTGGTCCCCGACGGCAAGCTGGCCGCCGAGGCCTATGGCGTGATCCGCGAGGCCATGACCAAGGAGGGCCAGGTCGCCCTCGGCCGCGTGGTCATGCACCAGCGCGAGCGCCTCTTGGCCATCGAGCCGCGCGACAACGGCATGGTCGCCTGGTCCCTGCGCAACCGCCGCGAGGTCCGCGACGCGGCGACCTATTTCGACGCCATCCCCGACAAGAAGCCCGACGCGGCGATGATCCAGATCGCCCAGAAAATCATCGAGCAGAAGGAGGGCCCCTTCGATCCCGAGCAGTTCAACGACCGCTACGAGGACGCCCTGCGCGCGCTGATCAAGGAAAAGCAGAAGGGCAAGGGCCGCAAGGTCACCGTCGAGGAGCCCGAGGATACGAACGTGGTCGACCTGATGGAGGCGCTACGCAACAGCCTGGGCAAGGCGCCGGCCAAGGCCAAGCCGGCGGCCAAGAAGCCCGCCGCGCACAAGGCGCCGGCGCGGAAGAAGGCCGGCTAGGCCGTCAACCCGCCCAGCAGCTCCTTCAGGCGCGGCCCGGCCTTGGCGGCCATCGCCTCGCCCACGGCCGCGGCGGCGTTGGCCGGACGGATCATCACCTCGAATTCGGTGATCTTGCCGGCGTCGTCGAAGGAGATGATGTCGATGCCCTTGAGCTTCTTGTCGCCAACGCGCGCGCTGAACTCGAGCACCACGGACTCGTGTCCCTCGGACCAAAACTCCCGGTGATAGGCGAAGTCCTCCAAGATGGTGTTGACCGTGGCGATGATGTGCACGAGCGGCTCGACGCCCGGATAGGGCGTGAAGAAGGCCGGCGAGCGGAACACCACCGCGTCGGACGCCAAGGGACGCAAACGGTCGAACTCGCGCTTCTCCAGCAGGTCGTGCCAAGTCTCTAGCGCTTGCAGCGCCTGCTCGCGGGCCATGCCGTTCTCCCCATGATCCCGACGTTCGAATGCGCCGGATAGCGGCACTGTAAAATCCGACCTACGCCTTGCCCAGCTTCTTGATCGCCGGCGCCAGGTCGCGCTCGCTGTCGGCATAGGCGTCCCAGGCGTCGAGGTCCTTCACCAGGCCCGGAACCGTCCGGATGTTGAACCGCGACGGATCCAGTCCCTTGCGCACCTGGGTCCAGGCCACCGGCCATGAGACCGGCGCGCCCGGACGGCCGCGCGGCGACAGCGGGGCCACGGCCGTGCTCATGCGGTCGTTGCGCAGGTAGTCGAGGAAGATTTTCCCGCCACGATCCTTCTTGGCCATGGTGATCAGGTACTGGTCGGGACTGTCGGCCGCCATGCGGGCGCAGACCTCGCGGGCGAAGGCCTTGGCGGCGTCCCAGTCGACCTTGGTTCCCTTCAGCGGCGTGACCACATGGAGGCCCTTGCCGCCGGTGGTCTTGCAGAACGGGACCAGGCCCAAGGCCTCCAGCCGGTCGCGGATCTCGCGCGCGCCCTCGACCACGGCGTCGAACGAGACGTCCGGCGCGGGGTCCAGGTCGAAGACCAGGCGGCCCGGAACCTCCGGCGCGCCCTCCCGGCAGTTCCAGGGGTGCAGCTCGGGCGCGCCCCACTGGGCGGCGGCGACCAGGCTCTCGACGGTGTTGAACACCAGATACGGCTTGTGGTCGCCGCTGACCGTGACCTCGTCGATCAGGGCCGAGACGCCTTTGCCCGAATGGCGCTGGAAGAAGGTCTCGCCGCCGATGCCGTCCGGCATGCGGATCACCGAGCAGGGCCGGCCCTTCACGTGCTCCAGCATCCAGGGGCCGACGGCTTCGAAGTACTGCGCCAAGTCCAGCTTGGTCCCCGGCGTGCCGTCGCCGGCGTCGGGCCACAGCGGCTTGTCGGGATTGGAGATCGCCACGCCCAGCACCGAGGCCTTGCCGCCGGCGCGCTTGGCCGAGGCCGGTTTCGGCTGAGCCAACTCGACCTCCTCGACCGGGGCCGGCGCCTCGGCCGCGACGGCCTTGGCGGGCTTGTCCTCGCGCAGGCCCTTGAACGAGGCCTGGCGCACCGAGCCGTCGCCCGTGAAGCCCGCGAACTCGATCTCGGCCACCAGTTCGGGCTCGACCCAATGGATGCCTGCCCCACCGCGCGGCGCACCCTTGCCGCCGAACGGCGAGGTCTTGCGCGCCAGCGCCTTCAGAGCCGGGAGCAGCTTAGCGACCTTGTCGCGGCCATAGCCCGTGCCGACCCGGCCGACATGGGCCAGTTCGCCCTCTTTATTGTAGATGCCGACGATCAGCGAGCGGAACGCGTCGCCCGTGGTGGTCCAGCCCCCGATCACCACCTCGTGGCCGGCCCGGCACTTGGCCTTGGTCCAGGTCGCGCCCTTGCCCGAGCGATACGGCGCGTCCAGCTTCTTGGAGATCACGCCCTCCAGCGACATCCGGCAAGCCGACTGCAGCACCGCCTCACCGCCGCTGGTGAAGTGCTCGACGTAGCGGATGCGTTCTCCCTCAGGCAGCAGCGTCTTCAGCCGGTTCTTGCGGTCCGACAGCGGCAGCTCGGTCAGGTCCTGACCATCGGCATGCAGCAGGTCGAAGGCGAAGAAGATCAGGTCGTCGGTCTTCTCCTCCGACAGCGCCGCCTGCAGTCCCGCGAAGCTGGGCGAGCCGGCCTCGTCCAGGGCCACGACCTCGCCGTCGATCAGGGCGTCGGGGAGATCCTCGGCATCCGCGATCAGCTGCGGGAAGCGCTTGCTCCAGTCCAGGCCCGTTCGGGTACGCAGAGCGGCCTTGCCGCCCTCGATCCGCAGCTGCATGCGATAGCCGTCGAACTTGATCTCGTGGACCCAGTCCCCGCCGCCCGGCGGCCTGTCGACCAGCTTGCACAGCTGCGGCGGGATGAAGTCGGACATCTTCGCCGCCTTGGCGGGCTTGGCCTTGGCCATCTTGCCCTTCGGCGCGCCCGTCTCCTCGGCGGCCTTCTCGGCGCTGGCCTCGGGTGAATTCGTGCTGCTCCAGACGGCGTCCGACGTGGGCCCCTGCCCTGTCATGAACGGCGTCGGCGCCTTGCCCTTGCCGGCCGCGATCTTGTCCATCGTCCGGCCCGAGGCGATCGAGAAGGACGTGTCCTCCAGGAAGTCGAGGTCGCCCTCGATCGCGAACTCGTCGTGATGCTTGATCAGCAGCCAGTTCTCGCGTTTGCCGCCGAACTTGTCGTTGTTGATCCGGACGAGAACCCAGCCGCCCTTCATCCGCTCGCCGGCGAAGACGAGCTTGATCTCGCCCTTCTTGAGGCCCTTCTCCAGGTCGAAGCCCGGCTCGGGCGCCCACCAGCCGCGGTCCCATAGCATCACCGTGCCGCCGCCATACTGGCCTTCGGGGATCGTGCCCTCGAAATCGCCATAGGCCAGCGGGTGGTCTTCGACATGGACGGCCAGGCGCTTGTCGTGCGGATCGCGCGACGGCCCCCGGGTCACCGCCCACGACAGGAACACGCCCTCGTGCTCCAGCCGCAGGTCGTAGTGCAGCCGCGTGGCGTCGTGCTTCTGGATGACGAAACGCGCCCGCTCGGACGCGGCGACCTCGACCTCGCCCGAAGGCTCAGCCGTGAGCTTGAAGTCGCGCTTGGCCTGATAGGCCGCGAGCTTGCGCGCTGCCATGGTCGTTATTCGCCCCCGTTACTCGCCATCGAAGACTTGCGGTCGCTTGTCGTCCTCGTCGACGCCATCGCCGCCGTCGGCGTCTTCCTCGAGGGCGATGATTTCGTCGTCGTCCAGATCCTCGCCGATCAGGGCGTCGTCATCGTCGGCGTCGCCCTCGGCCTGGGTAACATCCAGCACGTCCGGCAGCTCCTCAAAGGTGCGCAACTCGCCGTCCTTGCCGACGACATCCTCGTCCAGCGCCTCGGCGCCGTCCTGCCCGTCCCATCCATTATCGACATCGGTCATGGCGGTCTCTCCTGTGTGTTCAGGAAGAATGGCTAGGGCCGGCGCGGCGTTCCGGTCTTGTCGATTTGAACCCGAACCGGCCCGGATCGGAGGCGATTCCGTGCAGAATCACCTAGTGCGCGAGTCGGCTCATAGTCCACTTACGGGACCAATATTAACGCTTTTGCCCCGAACTTGGCCGTTCGTGAGGCGACGATTTCGTAAAAATCCCCGGCCCACGGGCGTTTTGCCCCCATGAATCGGCGTTTTAACCTTCCCTAACGGGTGACAAACCCGAAACGCCTCGGCAGGCTCACAACTCCCTGATTCACAGGACATGAGCTTAGAGATGACGAACGTTTCCGATCTGGTCGACGCCGCTGTCGCCGCCGACGACAAGCTGACCAAGACCCAAGCCAAGGCCATCATCGACGGCGTTTTCAAGTCGATCTCCGACGCCGCCGTGAAGGGCGAAGAAGTCTCGATTCCGGGCTTCGGCAAGTTCAAGGTCCAGGCCAAGCCGGCCCGCACCGGCCGTAACCCGGCCACGGGCGCGACCATCGAAATCGCCGCCAGCAAGAAGGTCGCCTTCACGCCGGCCAAGCAACTGAAGGACGCCGTCAACGGCTAAGCCTTTGGCGGGGAGCAGGCCGCAAAGTCTGCTCCCCGACGCTTCTATTCACGCGCGACATTGTGCTCCATGCCCTTGTCGCGCGTGAAGACTATCTAGAACAAAATAAGAACGATAACGTGCCATGCATGGCCGTTCTCGATCTCAGACGTAAGCTCGCTATCCTCTCCGACGCCGCCAAGTACGACGCGTCCTGCGCCTCGTCCGGCGCCGAGAAACGGACCTCCGTCGGCGGCCAGGGCGTGGGCTCGACCGAGGGCATGGGCATCTGTCACGCTTATGCGCCCGACGGTCGCTGCATCAGCCTGCTGAAGATCCTGCTGACCAACTTCTGCATCTACGACTGCGCCTACTGCATCAACCGCGTGTCGTCGAACACACCCCGGGCGCGGTTCACGGTGAAGGAGGTCGTCGACCTCACCCTGAATTTCTACAAGCGCAACTACATCGAGGGCCTGTTCCTGTCGTCGGGCGTCATCCGCACGGGCGACTACACGATGGAGGAGATGGTCCGGGTGGCGAAATCGCTGCGGCTGGACCACGACTTCCGCGGCTACATCCACCTCAAGCTGATCCCCGAGGCTTTGCCGGAACTGGCGGCCGAGGCCGGCCTCTATGCTGACCGGGTGTCGATCAATATCGAGCTGCCACGTGACGACAGCCTGGCCGCCCTGGCCCCCGAGAAGAGTCCCACCGACATCAAGCGCGCCATGGGCCGCATGCGCCTGGCGATCGACGATTACGCCGAGCCGGCGAAGAAGGCCGGACGGCGGTCCTTCGCCCGCAGCCAGTCGACCCAGCTGATCGTCGGGGCGGACGCGGCCAAGGACGGCGACATCCTGGCCCGCAGCGCCAGCCTGTATGGCGCCTATCGCCTGGGACGGGTGTTCTACTCGGCCTTCAGCCCGATCCCCGACGCCAGTTCGCGCCTGCCCCTGGCCCGGCCGCCGCTGCTGCGCGAGCACCGCCTGTACCAGGCCGACTGGCTGATGCGCTTCTACGGCTTCGAGCGGCCCGAGATCGTCGCCGAGGGCGAGGACCTGGACCTGACCGTCGATCCCAAGACCAGCTGGGCGCTGCGCAACCGCGCCAAGTTCCCGATCCATATCCAGACCGCTGACAAGGAAACGCTGCTGCGCGTGCCGGGCATCGGCGCCAAGGCCGTGGAACGCATCCTGGCGGCCCGGAAGGTCACCCGCCTGACGCTGGATGACCTCAAGCGCGTTGGGGCCGTCCTGAAGCGCGCCAGGGCCTTCGTGGTCACCGCCGACTGGACGCCCGGCGCCCTGGCTGATCGCGAGAGCCTGAAGGCCGCCCTGGTCCAGCCCCAGCAGCTGAGCCTGTTCTGATGCGGGTGGTGCGCTTGGCGTCCGAGATCGACTTCGCCGGCTGGCGCGCGGCCGCGCGGGCGCTGCGGGCCGAGGGCGTGACGCCCGAGGCGGTGGTGTGGACGGTGGAGCGGGAACTGTTCGACCTGGACTTGCCCGTCGCCGCTTCTGGCGCGGCGAACTTCACTGTGCCCGCCGCCTTTGTCGAATTGGCCGAGCAGGTGATCCAGAACCGCAGCGCCGACCGCTGTGCCCTGCTCTACCGCATCCTGTGGCGGCTGGAGCGCGAGCCGCGGCTGATCGACAATCCGGCCGATCCTGACATGGCGCGCGCCCGCGACATGGCCAAGGCCGTCAGCCGCGCCTCGCACAAGATGAAGGCCTTCGTCCGCTTCCGGTTGATCGAAGGCGCAGCGACCGAGACCTACGCCGCCTGGTTCGAGCCCGCCCACCGCGTCACCGAGGCCACCGCCGGCTTCTTCGTGCGCCGCTTCACCAACATGGACTGGACCATCCTGACGCCCGACGCCTGCGTGGCCTGGGACCGCGAGCGGCTGATGGTGTCGGAAGGCGCCGATCCGGCTGATGCGCCGTCCGAGGACGCTCAGGAAGAGCTCTGGCGCACCTACTACGCCTCGATCTTCAACCCCGCCCGGCTGAACCCCAGGCAGATGCGTCAGGAGATGCCCAAGCGCTACTGGCGGAACCTGCCCGAGGCGGCGCTCATTCCCGAGCTGATCGAAACCGCCCAGGAGCGCGCCGCCGCCATGGTCGCGTCCACGCCTCGCCAACCGTCCGACCGCGTGCTGAAGGCCGCCCTGCGCCACGCGCGCGACGCCTCGTACGGCTCGGGCGCGGCCACGACGCTGGAGGAGGTCGACGCCGGCGTCCATGTCTGTCGCCGCTGCGACCTCTGGCGCGACGCCACCCAGGGCGTGCCGGGCGAAGGCGTGACCCCGGCGCCGCTGATGTTCGTCGGCGAGCAGCCCGGCGACCAGGAGGACCTTGCCGGTCGCCCGTTTGTCGGGCCGGCGGGGCAGATGTTCGACAAGGCCCTGGCCGAGGCCGGCGTCGCCCGCAACCGGACCTACGTCACCAACGCCGTGAAGCACTTCAAGCACGAGCTGCGCGGCAAGCGGCGTATCCACAAGACGCCGGACCGCGGCGAGGTCACCGCCTGTCGCTGGTGGCTGGACGCCGAGCGACGCCTGGTCAAGCCGCGTGTGATCGTGATGCTCGGCGCGACGGCGGCCCTGGGCGTGACGGGCAAACCGACGCCGATCGGGGCCAACCGCGGGAAGGCGCTGCAACTGTCCGACCAAAGCCAGGGCGTGGTGACCTATCACCCGTCGTTCCTGCTGCGTGTCCCGGATGAGGACGCCAAGGCGCGGGCCTATGCGGAATTCGTGCAGGACCTGCGGATGGCGGGTGAACTGGCGGGCCTGACATAGCAAAACGCCCGGCCTCTCGGCCGGGCGTCTGTTGAGCGCTCGGTAGCTTTAGTGCGCGGCCTTGCCGCCGTACTCAGCCATCAGCTCTTCCTTGCGGGCCTTCATGCGTTCGCCCATGCCCTCCAGGTCTTCTTCGCCCTTCTTGGCCTGGGCGAAGAAGCCGCCGGGCTGCTCCTCTTCCTTGACGTGGTGCTTGATGTACTCGCCCAGCACCTTGACCTTGGCGTCGTAGAACTCCTGGCCGGGCTTCATGGCCTCGATCTCGGCGATCAGCTTCTTGGCGCCGTCGTGCTCGACATATGCCTCGTCGATCAGGTCGTCCTCGACCTCGCCGCGGCTCTCTGGATAGAGGACCTCTTCCTCGATCTGGGTGTGGACCTTCAGGGCCAGGGCGATCTGGTTGAACAGGGCCAGCTTCTCGGCGTCCTTTTCGAGCTGCTCATACTCGTCGAACATCGCCTCCACCTCGCGGTGGTCCTTCTTGAGCAGGGTGATGGCCAGCGGATCACGGCGGCCCGTGCGACGGGTCGACTTACGCGGCTTGGCGGACTTGGTCTTACTGGTAGTTTTCGCGGTGGCGGCCATGGTGTTCTCCTGAACTGACCGCCAACCAACTCGCGGAGGAAGAGACCCGTTCCGTCGCCGTCAAACTCTTGAATGAGAAGCACTTTCAATGTCGAGCGACCGACAGTCGGCCGCTCGACACATGACGGTCAGCGGTTCTGAACGTTGCCCGAATGGGTCGTGTTCTGGCGCAGGTTGCCCGAGCGGCCTTGCTCGTCGAGATTTACGTCGGCATTGCCGACTTCCTGACTCTGCAGATCGTCGTGGCGACCGCCCTGCCCTTCGATGTCGGGCTTCTGGCCCTTGAAGGCGCGTTGTTCGGGCGGGATGGGGGGCGCTTTGGACATGGCTTCCTCCGTGATCGGTGAATGACTCCAACCGATCCGCGCTCCCGAGGGTTCCTACACCCTAGCTGGCTCGCTGCTGGCCCGTCAGCGCCGTATCCAGCTCCGTCGCCAGGGCTTCGATGCGGTAGGGCTTGATCAGCACCCGGCGGCCCTCGTTGGTCGCGGCGGCGGCGGCGGCGCTGTAGCCGGTGGTCAGGATCACCGGAAGGCTGGGGCGCAGGCGCGAGATGTCGCGCGCCAGGTCCAGGCCACCGACGTCGCCCGGCATGACCATGTCGCTGAACACCAGGTCGAAGGCGCCGTCCTTGCGCAGCACCTCCAGGGCGGCCAAGGCCTCGCCGGCGCGGACCACCTCGTAGCCCAGTTCGCGCAGCATCTCCTCGACCAGCTGGGCGACGCTGTCGTCGTCCTCGACCAGCAGGATGCGGTAGCGGCCGATCGGACCGGCCTTGCGCGGGGCGATGGCGGCGGGCTCGGCGGCCAAGGCCTTGGTCGAGCGCGGGATGCGCAGCCAGATCGTGGCGCCCTCGCCCAGCTTGCTCTCGACGCCCGCCTCGCCGCCCGAAGCGCGGGCGAAGCCGTAGACCTGCGATAGGCCCAAGCCCGTGCCCTTGCCGACGGCCTTCGTCGTGAAAAACGGTTCAAAGAGCCGGGTCAGCATCTCGGGCGCGACGCCGGGGCCGGTGTCGCGAATGGCCAAGCGGATGGTGTCCCCTGCCCCGTCCGGACGGCCGGAGGGTTCGTTGCGGGCCTCGATGGTGATCGTGCCGCCATCGGGCATGGCGTCGCGGGCGTTGATGGCGATGTTCAGCACCGCCACCTCCAGCTGCGAGGCGTCGACCTCGATGCGCCACAGGTCGGGCGGCAGGTTGATCTCGACCTTGACGTCCTCACGTAGGGAGCGGTCCAGCAGGGCGTGCATGCCGGCCAGGCGGGTGGCGATATCCACCACCTCGGGCTTCAGCGGCGTGCGGCGCGAGAAGGCCAGCAGTTGCTGGGTCAGGCTGGCGCCGCGATCGATGGCCTGGCGCACGCCCTGGCGCAGGCGCTCGCGGCGCGCGGGGTCGGTGGTGCGGTCCAAGAGGTCGATACCGCTGGAGGCGACCATCAGCAGGTTGTTGAAGTCGTGGGCCACGCCGCCGGTCAGCTGGCCCATGGCCTCCATCTTCTGCGACTGACGCAGGGCCTCCTCGGCCTTTTCGCGCTCGCGGATCTCGGCCTGGAGCTTGCGGTTGGTCACGACCTCGCGGGCGTTGCTGGCGCCCAGCACGGCCACCAACAGGGCGGCCATGACGATCAGTAGCGCGAAACCCGCATAGCGCATCGCCCGGCGGGACGGCGATTCCAGCACCGAGCGCAGATAGACCGAGCCCAGCACCGTCTCTCCCTCGGTCACCGGCGAGGTCAGGACCAAGCGGGCGCCGTCCAGGCGGGGCGGTCCCAGGGTGTTGCGGGCCGGCGGCGGCGGCGCGCCGGGACGGGTGAAGCTGGCGGTCAGCCCGCCTTGCATGTCGTAGGCGGCGACCGCCTCGACATCGGGGTTGGAGCTCTGGGCTCCGACATATTCGCGGGCCGCAGAGCGGTCGTCGAAGGCCAAGGGCGCGGCCATGCTGCCGGCCAGGATACGGAGCTGCACCTCGGCCTGGCGATGGCGCTCCTGCTGGCCCAGGTGCTCGTTATAGGCGGCCATGCCGAAGGCGGCCGCGACGATGGCCACGGCCAGGGCGATGGCCATCGACACGGTCAGGGCGGGCCGCCAGCCCGGTCGCGCGGCCGGTGCGGTCATTTGCCCCCCTCGCGCGGCTGCGCCGACAGCGCCAGCAGCTTGGAACTCAGGGTCAGGCCGGCCGCCTGGGCGGCGTCGGCGCGAATCGAAAAGCGCAGGCGGCTGTCGACGATCACGAACTGGACGATGGCGCCCGGCGCCTCCAGCTCCTCGTCCGCCACGGTCAGGACCGGCTTGCCGGCCACCACGGCCAGCATCTGCTGCGGCGTCTGCTGGCGAGAGGCGCTGAGGAACAGCAGGTGGCAGCCCGCGCCCTTGGCCACGATTGGCAGGCGCATGACGATCACGGGATGGTCGCCGACATGCAGGGCGCCGGCCACGCGGTCGATGGCGCCGCCGAACGGATCACGGCCGCCGACGCACAGCCGGAACGGGCTGCCGGGCGCCTCGAACGCTTCCTCGGGCCAGTCAACAAAGGGGGTGAACTTGGCCAGGTAACCGGCCTTCAGGGCGTAGCCGGGCTCCTGCTCGCCCGCCTGGGCCGCGCCAGCGAACGCGCATGCGAAGACCGTCGCCGTGAAGAGCCACGACGACCACGTACGCCAACCGGGCTTGCGCACCGGGGCACTGGGCGGGAAACCCAAAACCATACGCCTGTTCCCCCATGGGATTCTCAACGCGAAGCGGAACCGTTCGATCCCACACCGATGACATTTTGGAGGCAAGGGTCGACCATGCGACAAAACGCAGGGGCGAATAGAACTCGGGGGTGACCAGAACGCAAAAGGCCCGGGGCGAACCCCGGGCCTTTAGGTGACGATGGTACCGCCTCTCAGGCTTGAACTGAGGACCTCCGGTTCCACAAACCGGCGCTCTAACCAACTGAGCTAAGGCGGCGCATCGCGAGGGAGTGTCTTTAGTCGGACGCGCTCCCCGGATCAAGCGTCGAAACACGCTATTTTCACAGGAAAACGCGCGGGTTCCGCCTAGGCGTTTTCCAAGCAAAACCGCATGCGCTCACGCCGGGGCATTTTCCAAAGAAAACGCCCCGGAGCCGAAACTCCGGGGCGTCTCTTAGCTTTCGCCTGGATCCAGGCCCTATTGCGGGACTTGGAACACCAGCGGGACGGTCACCTGACCACCGTCGACGGGCGCGCCGTCGAGGGTTTTGGGCTTCATCCGGAACAGGCGCGACAGACGCAGGGCAGCGTCGC
Source organism: Caulobacter sp. GW821-FHT11E11 (assembly GCF_058808315.1). Taxonomy (NCBI): domain Bacteria; kingdom Pseudomonadati; phylum Pseudomonadota; class Alphaproteobacteria; order Caulobacterales; family Caulobacteraceae; genus Caulobacter; species Caulobacter sp. GW821-FHT11E11. Next base: position 642,272 of record NZ_JBXARO010000003.1, on the reverse strand, counting down.
CGAAGCCCATGTCCGCAGGGTTCTCGGAGACTACAGAGCAGCTCTCCAGGGTACCCTTGGCCGTCACGGTGCACGAGATCGTCGCGCGACCAGAGACTTCCATCCGTTGAGCACGGTCCGGATAGTACCGGGCCATGTCGTCACCGCTCGGCTTACGAGCCCAGTCAGGGCGCGTGATGACCGAAGCGCGAGCCGGCGGGTTCGTCGGCACCGGCGGCACGGCGGAGATCACCGGCGGAGCCGTCGTCTCGACCCGCTTTTCAACGGGCGGGATCGGCAGCGGCGGCGGCGGCGTCACGTCCGGCGGCGGAGCCACCGGGGGACGCGGCTGCACCACGGCCGGAGGCGGCGGCGGTTCATTGGTCGGCGGCGGCGGCGGCGGAGGCGGCGGAGGCGGCGGCGGAGGCGGAGGCAGCTCCACATCCACAGCTTCGTCCGAATACTCCTGGAACACCGCTTCGAACTTCTGCTTCGCCAGGTAGGCGAAGAGGAGCGCGTGCAGACCGCAGACTACGACCAGGGCGACGCCGAACGGCCCCATACCCTTTTTGCGACGCGGGCCGTCAGAGGTGAGCGGATCGTAGTGGCGATGCTCGGGCGTTTGTTGTTCAGCCATGCAGCACCCCTACTTAGCTATCATCCCGTCCAACGAGAGCCACGCTGTAGAAGCCGTTATCCTGGAGGGTGTTCATCACCTCCATGAAAGCCCCGTAGCGAACCTTTTCGTCGGCCCGGATGAAGATGCGCTCCTTAGACGGATCGCGTCGGCCCATACCTTTGACGATGTCCTGACCCATCTCTTCGATGGAGGTCTGGTTGTCACCGATATAGAGCTGCCCCGTCGACTTGATCGAGATATAGACCGGCTTCGGCGGGTTGGGAGTTGCTTTCGCCACCGCCGCGGGCAGGTTCACTTCGATCGACACGGAGGCGAGCGGAGCCGCCACCATGAAGATGATCAGGAGGACCAGCATAACGTCCACGAAGGGCGTAACGTTGATCTCGCTGTTCTGTTCGACGCTGAACCTGTCGCCCCCACCGCCTGAGAGTTTGGCGGCCATGGGTGTTACGCCCCCTTGTCGAGCTGACGCGAGATGGCGTTCATCAGTTCAGCAACGAAGCCTTCCGAGCGGGTGCCGTAACCCGAGATGCGGGTCTGGAAGTAGTTGTAGAAGATAACGGCCGGGATAGCGGCGAAGAGGCCGATACCGGTGGCCAGCAGAGCTTCAGCGATACCCGGCGCGACGACGGCCAGGTTGGTCGTGTTGGTGTTCGCGATGCCGATGAACGACGTCATGATGCCGTAAACCGTACCGAACAGACCGATGAACGGACCAGCCGAACCGACCGAGGCCAGGAACACCATGCCGCCCGACAGGCGCTTGGCCAGCGAGGCTTGCACCGCGTTGATGGCGTAGGTGGCGCGAGCCAGCGTCGAGTCACGGTGCTCGCCGGCGACAGCCAGACCAGCTTGACGCGACAGTTCGACTTCCTGCGAGGCAGCGGCGGCCATGTCGGCCATCGGGTTGCCTTCGAACTCTTCCGACGAGCTGATGCGCGCGATGTCAGCGATCGAGCGAGCGCCGCGGAAGGCTTCCAGGAACTTGTCCGATTGCTTGTTCAGGCCAGCGAACTCGAAAATCTTGGTGAGCAGCAGAACCCACGAGAAGACCGAGGCCAGGAGCAGGCCGATCATGACGACCTTAACGACGGCGCCGGCGGCCAGGAACATGCCGACCGGGGTCAGCGAGTGGCCAGCTTTCTTCTCGCCGCCTTCTTCGGCGGGAGCGGCTTCCGGAGCCGGGGCAGCAGCGGCGGCGTCAGCGGCCGGAGCGGGGGCGGCGGCTTCCGAAGTCGCGGGGGCCGGAGCCGCGGCGTCTTGGGCGAAAGCCGGGGCGCTCGCCATCAGCGCGATAGCGCCAACGAGAGCGATGAGGGGGGTCTTCCGTTTAATGTCGAGCATCTTTCGCCAGTTCCTGATTGGTCTAGCACGTTTGGACCGAGGGTCGTCGCGCGAGAGCGTCTCCACCCTAACTCTGAATAGCCCACCTGGAGGTCGATTGCTCTCCCAAACCTGGCGGACCCGCTTCGCTGCGCTCGACCCGTTACGCCCCTCACGAGGACCAGGCCTCCAGAAGGATCGTTTCGAAGCGCGGGCAACCGACGCCCTTTTGGGGCTCCGGTCTTACCGCAATGTTAGAATTGCGGCTGTGGTCCTTTGGCAACCCCTTTTCGCACCGTCAAGGGGCTCGTGTGGGCACAAAATCGTCGTAGACGGCCCATGCCCCCGCCCATTACCGCGCCGCACAAAAGAGTTTTCTGGAAAAAGGGGCGGTTTTTCCCTGACAACGAGAAAAACCATGCTGCACCGCAGCAAAGCAACAAAACGCTGGTCGATGAAGAAAGGCGCCCGCTGTCTTGGCAGATGGGGCCGCGGGCCGAACGGTCAACCGCCCTCATGACGGAAAAACGACGACGCGGACGACCTGGCTTCAGGGCGTCCGAAAATGCGCTCGGCTTCCAGATCGGAAAAGGAAGAGAGAGTGGTGCCTGAGACCGGATTCGAACCAGTGACACGCGGATTTTCAATCCGCTGCTCTACCAACTGAGCTACTCAGGCATCTTGCGTTCGGCGGTCGAAACCGCTTCGGCGACCTCGCTAGCAGCGAGGAGCCGGGTCTATAAGTGAGGCCGAACGGGATGTCCAGCGCCCTTTTTCATTCCCTGTGGATGTCTCCAGACAGAGGATTTTCGTCGTCCTCGTCGGTCCCTGGAACGACATAGCGACCGCTCAGCCAGCGCTGGAGGTCCACGTCCGAGCAACGCTTGGAACAGAAGGGGCGGAAGGCGGTTTCGACCGGCTTGCCGCAGATAGCGCAGCCCGTGCTCATGCGGCGGACACCTCGATACGGTCGTCGGGCCAGCCCGACTGAGATTCTACGACAAAGCGGCGACCCAGGCGCTCGGCGACGCCGGCGTCCAGTTCGGCCGCGAAGGCTTGCGCGACGACCGGGGCGCAGCGGGCCGTCAGGCGACCGCCTGGGTCCGCCCTGCCCTCGCGCTCCAGCGCTCTTGCGAGACGGCGCGCCACATAGCGGGGATTCGCAGACCCATTCTGAGCCAGCAACCGGTCGAGAATCGGCGCCGCGCGGCGCGGGACGATCATTTCCAGCGTCCCGAACTTGCTGATCGCCCCGATTCCCACGCCCGGATTGTCCTGGGCGAAGGCGTTGCGGGCGGCCGTGGTCAGGGCCTGGCCGTCATGGCCGCGCCCCACCAGGTCGAAGACGATGATTCCCCCCAGGCCTTTGAGGCGCAGCACGCGCGCGGCGACGCTCAGGGCGGCCATGTTGGCCTGGCGCGAGGCGCGCTTCGAATCGGTCGCCTCACGCGCGCCCAGGTCGACATCGACAGTCGTCAGGGCGCGGGTGGGCTCCACGGCGATGTCACCGCCGCCCGGCAGGGCGAAGACGATCGCCAGGGCGTCGGCCTCGGCCTCCTCGACGGCCAGGAGGGCCTTGTCCCCCGTCGTGGGCGATCCGGCCTTCACATGGTGACGCAGGAGCGCCTCCAGGGTCGGCGCGGCCTCTATGACGCGCGGCTCGCCCGTCCCCTCGGCGACGAAGCGGGCCACGGCGGCCTTGCCCAGGCGCGAGGCGGTCTTGATCTCGATCTCGACCAGCCCGCCCTCGACCAGCTTGGGCATGTCGGGCCGGATAGGCAGCAGCACGTCCTGGCCGCCCGGCAGGGCCACGAAGGCCGAGGCGAAGGCCTTCTCGATCGTCTTGATGCGGGCCACCCCGCGCACGCCCTCGGCGTCCAGCGGGTCGTCCGAGGGCCAGGAGACCAACAGGCGCTCGGGACGGCCATCCAGGGTCACGACCCCGACCGTCTCGCCGACGCCCTTGTAGAGGTACGCCCGGCGCTCGGCGGGGACCTTCACGGTCTTGGTATACTCGGTCTTGGCGTTCATGGCCGATACCCCAGGCCCGTCAGCAGGTTCAGCGTCTCATAGAGCGGCAGGCCGACGACGCTGGGATAGGAGCCTTGCAACTCGGTGATGAAGCCGCCAGCCAGGCCCTGGACGCCGTAGCCGCCTGCCTTGCCCTGCCACTGGCCGCTAGCGACATAGGCGTCGCGCTCGGCGTCGGACAGGCGCTTGAAGCCGACCTTGGTCTCGACCAGACGCGAGGATTCGCGGCCGTCCGGGGCGATCAGGGCCACGCCGGTCAGAACCTTGTGGGTCCGGCCCGACAGCAGCTTCAGGCAGTAGAGGACATCGGCCTGCGTTTCGGCCTTGGGCAGGATGCGCCGGCCGACGGCCACCACCGTGTCGGCGGCCAGGACAAAGTCGCCCGACGCGCGGGCGGCGACGGCGCGCGCCTTCTCCTGCGCCAGGCGCAGGGCATGGCGGCGCGGGGTCTCGTCGCGCAACGGAGATTCGTCGATGTCGGCGGGGTCGACCCGGTCGGGCGTAACGCCGACCTGGGCCAGCAGGTCCAGGCGCCGCGGGCTCGCGCTGGCCAGCACCAGCGCCGGCCGGGCGGCCGTCTGCACAACCATACGCGCTTACTTGAAGCGGTAGGTGATACGGCCCTTGGTCAGGTCGTAGGGGGTCATCTCGACCAGGACCTTGTCGCCGGCCAGCACGCGGATGCGGTTCTTGCGCATCTTGCCGGCGGTGTGGGCGATGATCTCGTGTGCGTTCTCGAGGGTCACCCGGAAGGTGGCGTTCGGCAGCAGTTCGCTGACCGTACCGGGAAACTCGAGCAGTTCTTCCTTAGCCATCAGGCCTCTCAATGGAGCGAATCGTATAGCCGCGAGGGTACGCCTGACGGGTGAGTCAGGACGAGGCCCTTCGCGGCGAGGCGCCTCTATAACGCATTCACCCCCCAAACGTCGATGGCGCGCCGAAACGTCGCTTGATGGCCTCGGCCAGGGTGTCGCGAACCTCCCTGTACGCCTCAAGTCGGGCCTCGCGTGAGCCATCCTGGAGGGTGGGGTCGTGGGTAGGCCAGTACTCGATCTCGACCGCGCGATCGCGCGACAGCTCCACCGCTCGGTGCTGAGCCTCGGGAGTCAGGGAGACGACGACGTCGAAGCTGTCATCCTCCAGTTCGACGAAGGTCTTGGGCTTGTGGTCCGAGACGTCCAGGCCCAGCTCGTCCATGACCACGACGACGAAGGGGTCGATCCCCTCCCCCGCCGGATCCGGCTTCAGCCCGCACGAATCGACGAAGGCCCGTGTGCCGTAGAAACGCTTGAACAGCCCCTCGGCCATCGGCGAGCGCACGCGGTTGTAGTTGCAGGTGAACAGCACCGCATCGGGCAACGCGTCCGTCACCGACTCAGCCCCGCCAGTGCAGCGCGCAGATCAGGGTGAAGAGGCGGCGGGCGGTGTCCAGGTCGGTCTTGACCTTGCCCTCCAGCCGCTCGCGCAGGAGGCTCGAGCCCTCGTTGTGCAGGCCGCGCCGGCCCATGTCCAAGGCCTCGATCTGCTGCGGCGTCGAGTTGCGGATCGCCGAGTAGTAGCTGTCGCAGATCATGAAATAGTCTTTGATCACCCCTCGGAAGGGTGACAGCGACAGCAGGTGGCGGCGTTCGTAAGCCGGTCCCTTGATGTCGAAGGCCAGGCGGTTCTCGATCAGCGACAGGCGGATGTCGTAGGGCCCGCCGCTCGCCTCGGCCGGTTCGAAATAGTTGGCTTCCAGGAGATCGAAGATCGCGACCTGGCGCTCCTGCTCCTGGTCGCGCGACGCAGCCGCGAGGCTGTCCTCGTCGATCTCGATCGACTTGATGCTGTGGCTGGCGCGGTCGTCGGTGCTCATCTGCGCAAAGGTTCGCGCGTCAGTCGGCCGAAGGCAACCGTATGGACGCCGACAAGGCGTGGGCGGGCAGCCCCTCGGCCTTGGCCAACGCCACGGTGTGCGGTCCCAGGATGCCGAACGAGGCCGTGTCGCACTTCACGATCGAGGTGCGCTTGATGAAGTCGTAGATCGACAGGCCCGACTGGAAGCGCGCCGCGCGGCTGGTCGGCAGCACGTGGTTGGAGCCGGCCACATAGTCGCCGATGGCTTCCGGCGTCACCCGGCCCAGGAAGATCGCGCCGGCGTGGCGCACGCGGTCTGACAAGGCTTCCGGATTGTCGAGGGCGAACTCGACGTGCTCGGGGGCGATGGCGTCGACCAGGGCCGGGCTCTCGTCCAGCGGCGCGATGATCACCGCGCCGTGGTCGCGCCACGAGGCGGCGGCGTCCTCGCCGGTGGCCAGGGTCTTGAGGCGCTCGATCACGGCGGCCTCGACGGCGGCGGCGAAGGCCTCGTCGTCGGTGATCAGGATCGACTGGGCGGCTGGGTCGTGCTCGGCCTGGCTGAGCAGGTCGGCGGCGATCCAGTCGGGATTGTTCTTGTTGTCGGCGACCACCACGATCTCGGACGGACCGGCCAGGGCGTCGATGCCGACCACGCCGTACAGCCGGCGCTTGGCGGCGGTGACATAGGCGTTGCCGGGGCCGACGATCTTATCGACCGGCTGGATGGGGCCTGCCCCGTAGGCGAGCGCGGCGACGGCCTGGGCCCCGCCCACACGCCAGATCTCGGTCACGCCGGCTTCCTTGGCGGCCGCCAGCACGGCGGGCTGCAGCTTGCCGGGCGGGGTGACCATGGCGATGCGGTCGACGCCGGCCACCTGGGCGGGCACGGCGTTCATCAGCACCGTCGAGGGATAGGCCGCGCGGCCGCCGGGGACATAGACGCCCACGGCCTCCAGCGGCGTCCAGCGCCAGCCCAGCTCGACGCCGGCCTCGTCGGTCCAGGCCTGGTCGGCCGGCCGCTGGCGGCTGTGATAGGCGCGGATGCGGGCGGCGGCGAAGGCGATGGCCTCGCGCACGTCGGCGGGCGTGTCGGCCCAGCCCTGCTCGATCTCCTCAGGCGTGACCCGGATCGTCTCGGCGGTCAGCTCGACCTTGTCGAACTTGCGGCTGTAGTCGAGCAGCGCCTCGAGCCCATGGGTCTTCACGGCTTCCAGCACTTCCGCGGCGGCGGCGTCGACATCAGCCGGCGAGCCGCGACGCTCGTCGAGAAAGGCCTTGAAGGCGGCCTGGAAATCCGGGGCGGTGAAAGAGAAGCGGCGCATGGGGTCTAAATGCGGTTTTTGCGGCGGCAAGCAAGTCAGAAAGCCTAAGGGCGTCCCCGCATCATCACCCCGTACACTGTCGCCGCGATCGCCAGGCCCACGAACCAGGCATAGGTGTAGAGCCCCGTCCAGAACGCCCCGACACCCGCGAACAGGTGCGGCGCGGCCGCCGCCAGGAAGCCCGGCAGGTTCGGCAGCACGCCCAGCACCAGGGCCACGATCGCCGCCGGGTTCCAGCCGCCCCGGTACGCATAGGCCCCGTCCTTGGCGTAGAGGTCGTCCACAACCAGCTCTGCCTTCCGCACGATCCAGTAGTCGACAATCAGGATCCCCGCGATCGGTCCTAGCAGCGCGCCGTAGCCGACCAGCCAGGTGAAGATGTAGCCCTGGGTGGTCTCCAGGAGCTTCCAGGGCATGATCAACACGCCGATGCCGGCCGTGATCCAGCCGCCGATGCGGTAGGTGATCTTGCTGGGCCACAGGGCCGAGAAGTCATAGGCCGGCCCGACCAGGTTGGCGGCGATGTTGCAGCAGACAGTGTCCAAGCTGATGATCAGCAAGCCCACGACCACGGCGATGCCGCCGATGTCGCCGGCCAGCTGCACCGGGTCCCAGATCGCCTTGCCGAACACGATCACCGTGGCCGAGGTCGTCACGACACTGACCAGGGCCAGCAGGCCCATCGGCGCCGGCAGGCCCACGGCCTGGCCGATGATCTGGTCCGATTGCGTTTTGGCGAACCGCGTGAAGTCGGGGATGTTCAGGGCCAGCGTCGCCCAGAACCCGACCATGGCCGTCAGGGCGGGCGCGAACACGCTCCAGAACTGACCGGCCTTGGCGCCCCCGTCGACGAAGGCCGAGGGCTGGTGGAAGATGGGACCCAGGCCGCCGGCCTTGCTGACCGCCCACCAGACCATCAGGCCGCAGATCAGGATCTTGATCGGCGCGGTCCAGGTCTCCAGCTTGCGCACCGCCGTCAGGCCCTTGGTGACGAACAAAAGCTGGATGGCCCAGAAGGCGAAGAAGGCCAGCAATTGGCCAAGGCCAATGCCCAGCAAGGGCAGCGGCGCGCCCTCCAGCTTCCTGCCGACGATCACGCCCAGCAGGGTCAGCAGCGCGCCGCCGCCGATCCAGGTCTGGATGCCGTACCAGCCGCAGGCGACAACGGCCCGCGCCACGGCCGGGACCCGCGCGCCCTTCCAGCCGAACGACGAGCGCGCCAGCACGGCATAGGGCACACCCCAGCGCGCGCCGGCGTGGCCGATCAACAGCATCGGGACCAGCACGACCAGATTGCCCAGCAGCACGGTCGCCACCGCCTGCCCCGCCGACATGCCCTGCTCGATCAGGCCCGAGGCCAGCATGTAGGCCGGCACGCAGATGACCATGCCCAGCCACAGCGCCGCGAAGTGCTGCCAGCGCCAGGTGCGCTGCGCCTCGCTGGTCGGGGCCAGGTCTTCGTTCCACAGGTCGCTGTCAGGGGTGCGCATGCGGCGAAGCTTAGGGGCTGTTCGCACTCGCTGGCAATCGGCGGAACAGTGTTCGCTCTGCCGCCACCCAAGCCTTTGCCTTGCTAGGCACAAGGCCTAGGAAGGCAGGGCGTTGTTTAAGCGAGCGCCGCGTAGGCCAGGGTCGCAAGCCCGGCGCAGAACACGAAGCTCAGCGCCACCAGCGTCGCCCGCCCCCAGTCGAAGCAGGGCCCGCCATGGCGCAGCACCGGCGGCTCGGGTTTGGTGATGTCGCACGAGCGGAAGAAAACCGACTGGGTTTCCCCAGTCGCATAGGACGACTTCCGGGCCATCGAGGGCCTCCCTAGACGAGCGCGCCTCTGTCGGGCGCATGGCGTTAACCTAACACCGCTCGCGCCTCAGGCGAATTAGCCTAGCGATCACTACCGCGTGGGACGAATCCTCAGCTGGAGGCCTGCCCGTCACAGATCAGAAAAAAGGCGCCGCTCAACAGATGAGCAGGCGCCTAAATTTCAGTCCGCGTGCCCCGGTGTCCGGGGCGTCGCCCAAGGGTCGGAAACATCGGCCAAAGCCACGTCCAGGCAGTCGACCGAAACGCGCATGTCGCCGCCGCCCGCGAAGGTCAGGACCACGATGCCCGCCGGCGCCTCTTCGGCCGGCTCGAAGCCGATCGACATCAACGAGACGACCGCGCCCTTGGCGTCGCGGCGCAGGTTGCGGGCCTGCACGCCGGCGACGTCGCCGAACTGCAGGGCCGAGCGCACGCGCTCGCCCTTCTTGGCCTTGGCCTCTTCCCAGCGGAAGCGGTTGCAGGCGATCGTCAGGGTGCGGCCTTGCGCGTCCCAGCGGATGTCGCCGATCTTGGCCACGGCGTCCTGCAGGGCGGCCGACAGCACGCCCAGGTCGTCGGCGTCTTGAGCCAGCAGGCGCAGGGGCTTGTTTTCAGCCATACTCTAGAGCTCCGGCTCGCCGTCGCCCTTGATGCGACGGACCTGGGCGCCGCAAGCGCCCAGCTTCTCTTCGAGACGCTCGAAGCCGCGGTCCAGGTGATAGATGCGGCTGACCGTGGTCTCGCCGCGCGCGACCAGGCCGGCGATCACCAAGCTGACCGAAGCGCGCAGGTCGGTGGCCATCACCTCGGCGCCTTCCAACTGCTCGACGCCGCGCACGCGGGCCTCGCCGCCCGAGACCGAGATGTCCGCGCCCAGGCGCATCAGCTCGGGAGCGTGCATGAAGCGGTTTTCGAAGATGGTCTCGCGGATGCGGCTCTCGCCGTTCGCGGTGGTCATCAGGGCCATGAACTGCGCCTGCAGGTCGGTGGCGAAGCCCGGGAACGGCGCGGTCTCGATGTCAACGGCGTTCAGGCGCGAACCGTTGCGGCGGATGATGCAGCCATCGGCCGTGTGCTCGACGCCGGCGCCGGCCTCTTCCAGCTTGATCAGCAGGCTGTCGATCAGGCCCGGACGGGCGTTGGTCAGGCGCACTTCACCGCCGGCCATGGCGGCGGCGACGGCGTAGGTGCCCATCTCGATCCGGTCGGGGATCACCGCGTGGGTCGCGCCCTTCAGGCGAGCGACGCCGGTGATCGTCACCGTCGGCGTGCCCGCGCCTTCGACCTTGGCGCCCATGGCGTTCAGGCATTCCTGCAGGTCGACCAGTTCCGGCTCGCAGGCGGCGTTGTGGATCACCGAGACGCCGTCGGCCAGCACGGCGGCCAGCATGGCGTGTTCGGTCGCGCCCACCGACACGATCGGGAAGTGGATCTCGGCGCCCTTCAGGCCACGCGGGGCCTGGGCGTAGACATAGCCTTCGTGCAGGTCGATCTTGGCGCCCAGGGCTTCCAGCGCCTGCAGGTGCAGGTCGACGGGACGGGCGCCGATGGTGCAGCCGCCCGGCAGCGAGACCTTGGCCTGGCCCGAACGGGCGACCAGAGGGCCCAGCACGTTGAACGAGGCCCGCATCTGGCGCACCAGGTCATAGGGCGCGAAGCCGCTGGTGATCTCGGCGGCGTGCAGCAGGGTCTGCTGGCCGTCGGGACCGTCACTCTCGGTGACCTCGACGCCCAGGCGCGACAGCAGCTTGCCCAGGAAGCGCGTATCCGCCAGGCGCGGCATATTGGTCAGGCGCAGCGGCTCATCCGTGAGCAGGCTGGCCGCCATCAGCTTGATGGCAGAGTTCTTGGCGCCGCTGACCGGGATCGTCCCGTTCAGCCGCGCGCCGCCGGTGATGGCGATGCGATCCATTCAAGTCCCTCGGGCGCGCGGGTGTGGGGTCGCCGCGCGGCTCACATGTGAGCCGCGCGTTCTATCCGTTGCAAGAGGGGTTGCAAGGGCTCCCCATCGAAATTGGCAGGCTAAAGCGGCGCGGAGAGATCGTAGGGACGCTCGTCGTCAGGCCATCGCAGGTCGTGGGTGGCGCCGGCTACGTCCAGGGCGACCTGGGCCAGGTCCAGCGCCTTGCGGATCGCCGAGAGACCATCGCGGCCGAAGGCGGCCTTGCCGTGCTCGGTGTCGAACTGGCCGCCGTCGCCGGTCAGCCGCACCGCGACCGCCCAGCCCTCGCCGTCCGGATGGGGGAACGGCGCCGACAGCTCGATCGCCAGGGCGGCGCGATTTCCGTCGCGGTGACTTATCCCCAGCAAGCTTCGAACGACGTTATACGGCTTGGGCGCGGCTTCGGCGGCGGCGGTCGCGGGATCGACATCCCCGCCAGAACTCCCACGGGCCGCGGCTTTCCGCTTACGGAGGTTCGTTCTGAGCGCTTCGGCGAGCTTGGCTTCGCGGGTCGTCTTGTCGTCGCTGATCGGCATGCGCACGGGGTGCGGCGACAAAGTTCTGCGGTCAAGGCGATTTAGGGCTTGGCGTTCGCGATTCACCTCGCTATACGCCCCTCCTCTTCGCCGCGGTAGCTCAGTGGTAGAGCGCATCCTTGGTAAGGCTGAGGTCCAGGGTTCGAGTCCCTGTCGTGGCACCATGGGGTCCAAGCAAAAACAATTGCTTGGACCCCACCTACTCCCCGAAATCGCAAAGATTCAAAAGCTTGCAGTAAGCAAACGTCCGCTTGAGACGCTTGCGCGCGGCCAGCGCCGCGTCGTGCAAAGCTGACCGGCCAAGGTGGATTTTACCCTTGCCGCGGATCCAGCCGTTGCAACGTGAAAGGCCACTCAGCGCCAGAAGCCGCCCTTAGCTCATGGCCGAGCAGCAGAGATTGGTCGATGCTGAAGTCAGAGCGGTCTTGGGTTCAGCTTTCCCAAACGGGCCTCGGTCACGAGACCTCCAGCATGCTCACAGCGAAGCCCGATTGGCGACTGCTGCCATATTCCGAGAGGGCCGCTTGGTAGTCCTTGTTTGTCGGCGCCGGAACACGCCGTCGACGCAGGGAGGAGCGCCATGAAACGCGAATTCGCCGATAGTCTGGTGATGCTGGCCGAGCTCACAGTCAAGCCGGACAAACTCGCGGAGTTCTTGAACTACACCATCGCGAACCTGGCGATGAGCCGGTCGTATCCCGGCAACATTCAGTTCGACATTTTGATCGACGAGGGCGTTCCGGAGAAGGTGACCTTCTACGAAGTCTGGGAGTCACTGGAGGCGCAGCAGACCTACATGGCTTGGCGCGTCGAGGCCGGCGACCTGACAAAACTGCTTTCGCTACTGGCCTGTGAGCCCAAGTTCACGGCCTTGCGCAGGATCTCCGCCTAGCGCCCCGTTCGAACGCTCCGACGCCAAGCGAGTGCTTTCAGCAACGCGCGGTCGCCCGAAGCGTTTGCTGGGTCCGATCGCGGAGGAAGCACGATGGCCAAGGAACGCACCGACGACAATTCCAAGTCGCCGCAGGAGGTTGAGGACCGCATCTGGGAGCTGGTCGAAAAAATCGACATCGGCATGTTCACGACCTGGGATGGCGAGCAACAACACAGCCGGCCCTTGTCGGCTCGGGTGCGCCGCGACGAACACGCCATCCATTTTCTCGTCGATGTCGAGGGCGACAAGAACGGTCAGGTCGAACACTTCCCCAGCGTCTCATGTGCTTGGGCCGATAACGGCCACTACAAGTATGTCTTGATCGCCGGCACGGCCCGGCTGACCAACGACCGCGCCAAGATCGCCGAGCTGTGGAGCGACTTCGACAAGGCCTGGTGGGAAGACCCAACCGACCCGGCTATTCGCCTCCTGACCCTTACACCCGAAAATGGCGAACTCTGGGATAGCCCAGGCAAGGCCGTGGCGCTGGCCAAGATGGTCATCTCCGCGGTGACGGGCGCGGCGCCCCAGATGGGCGACCACGCCAAGGTCGCGCTCTAGCGTCTGCCTGCGGTTCAAGGGGGGTTTGATGACGGGGACCACGATCAAGCGCGACCTGCGCACCGGGCGCTCGCTTTGGGCCGATAGCCCTGGCCTGGGCGTGCCGGTGCGTGCGCTGACGGCCGCGATCAGCGTCGATGTCGCCATCGTCGGCGCCGGGATCAGCGGCGCCTTCATGGCGCATGAGCTCTCGAAGGATCATTCGGTCGCGGTGCTGGACCGGCGTCCGCCGCTCATGGGGTCGACATTGGCGTCGACGGCGCTGCTGCAATGGGAGATCGACCTTCCGCTCACGGCGCTCGCCAAGAAGATCGGCGCGGCGAACGCCAGGCGAGCCTATCTCCGGTCGCGCCTGGCCGTGGACGCCCTGAAGCGGATCGTGGCCGAAGAGCGCATCGTTTGCGGGCTGAAGGACAAGTCGTCCCTCTACCTGGCGGGCGATGCGTACGGCCATCGCGCGCTGGAGACCGAAGCGCAGGCCCGCGCTGAGATCGGCTTGGACAGCCAATATCTCGATAAGGCCGCCCTGCACGAACGGTTCGGCGTGGAGCGCACCGGCGCTATCCTCTCCAGCGGCTCAGCCAGCGGCGATCCTGCCCGGCTGGCGGCAGCGCTACTGAGGCGCGCTCACGAACGCGGCGCGCGGATCTGGTCGCCCGTCGAGGCGCTGCAGGCGGTCAGCGATCCGGACGGGGTGACGCTGCTGACCGACACAGGTCATGCGGTGCGGGCGAAATCGGTGGTGTTCTGCTGCGGGTACGAATTTCCCAAGACCGTCCCCACCCCAGGGGCCGAGATCATCTCGACCTGGGCGATGGCTTCCAAGCCCCGTCAGCGCTGCCCCGCGTGGCTGCGGGACATGCTCGTCTGGGAGGCGTCCGATCCGTATCTCTATCTGCGCATGGGCGGTGACGGTCGCCTGATCGTCGGGGGCGAGGACGAAGCCTCCGCGGTCGCCCACCAGGACAAGGCAAAGCTGAAGCGCAAGCGCGAGATCCTCACCGGCAAGCTGCAGCGGCTGCTCCCGGACGTCACGTTCGAGATCGACTACGGCTGGGCCGGCGCCTTTGGCGAGAGCGCGACGGGCCTGCCCAGCATCGGGCCTATTGAGGCCATGGATCACACCTGGGCCGTCATGGGCTTTGGCGGCAACGGCATCACCTATTCGGTGATCGCCTCGCAGATCGTCGCGGCCGAGATCCGGGGCGAACCCGACCCGGATGCGGATCTCTATAGGACCTGAGAACGAAGCTCGCGGCGCGTGACCGCGAGCTTCGCCTCGTGAGGCCTTAAGCCAGCGTCCGCACCTTCGGCTCGCGATCCCAGAACCGCTTGGCCGCCGCCGCGATGAAATCGTCGCCGAGGTCGGTGACGCCTTCGTCCGGCTCGACTCCAGCCTTGGCGAGCAGGGGCTGGGCCGCCTCCGTGGCGCCGATGGCCTTCAGGTGGCCGAAGGCGTCCATGACGAATTGCACGGCGGCGGCCTCCTTGAGCAGGGCCGCGCAACCGTCTTCGGACAGCACCAGGGCGATCGCGTCGACCGTCACCGAAGGCGTGCCAGCCAATTGGCCGTCGGCCGCGATCAGGGTTCCGTCCGCGCCCTTGGCCCCGCCGATCTTGGGCGCGATGACCTTGGCCACGGCGCCAGCCTTCTTGATCGCCGCCTTCAGCTTGTCGACCGCCTTGGCGTCCGAGCCATCGGCCACCAGCACGCCGATGACGTGGCCCTTGATGTCGGTGGGCTCCAGCGGGCCGTTGATGATCCGCAGGGCCGGCGAAAGCTCCAGGTCCTGGACGGCGACCGCCGCCTTCGAGGCCTTGGGCACGGGCATGTTCAGGCCCGCACCGACCCGCTTGGCGAGATCGGGATCGACATTGACGAGGTTGGACAGCATCCGCGTCCGCACCGCCTCGATGCCGACCTTGGAGAGCTCGAACACCAGGGCCGAGGCCAGGTGCGCCTGCTCGGCCGGATCCAGCGAGCGGAAGAACAATCGCGCCTGGCTGTAGTGGTCGGCGAAGCTCTCGGGGCGGACCCGCAGCTTCTCCGCGCCCAGGTCGGCGCCGACGCTGGTGGTCCGGAAGCCGGTCACCGGGCATTCGCGCGGACCGCCCTCTTCGCCCGCCGTTTCGGCCAGGCTGTTGGGCTCGTAGTTGGCGCGGCCCTTGGGCTGCAGCATCTGCATCATGCCGTCGCGCTGGAAGTTCATCACCGGACACTTGGGCGCGTTGATCGGGATCTGGTGGAAGTTGGCCGTGCCCAGCCGGCTCTTCTGGGTGTCGAGATACGAAAACAGCCGCCCCTGCAGCAGCGGATCCTCGGTGAAGTCGACGCCCGGCACGATATTGCCGGGGCAGAAGGCGACCTGCTCGGTCTCGGCGAAGAAGTTGTCGGGATAGCGATCCAGCACCATCCGCCCGATCGGCTGCACCGGCAGCACCTCTTCCGGGATGATCTTGGTCGGGTCCAGCACGTCGAACGGCAGGCTGTCGGCGAAGGCCTGGTCGAAGGCCTGGACGCCCAACTCCCACTCGGGGAAGTCGCCGCGCTGGATGGCTTCGAACAGGTCGCGGCGCTGGAAGTCGGGATCGGCGCCGGCGATCTTCACCGCCTCGTCCCAGATCGTCGAGGCCACGCCCTGCTTGGGCTTCCAGTGGAACTTGACGAAGGTGACCTTGTCCTTGGCGTCGACCAGCCGGAAAGTGTGGACGCCGAAGCCCTGCATGGTGCGCAAAGAACGCGGGATGGTCCGGTCGCTCATCGCCCACATGATCATGTGGGTGCTCTCGGGCATCAGGCTGATGAAGTCCCAGAAGGTGTCGTGGGCGCTGGCGGCCTGCGGATAACCGCGATCGGCCTCCATCTTCACCGAGTGGACCAGGTCTGGGAACTTCATGGCGTCCTGGATGAAGAACACCGGGATGTTGTTGCCCACGAGGTCCCAGTTGCCCTGCTGGGTGTAGAACTTCACCGCGAAGCCGCGCACGTCGCGGGGCGTGTCGACGCTGCCCGCGCCACCGGCCACGGTGGAGAAGCGCACGAAGACCGGGGTCTTCTCGCCGGGACGCTGGAACAGATCTGCCTTCGAGAGCTTGGCCGCGCCTTCATAGGCTTCGAAATAACCGTGGGCGGCCGAGCCGCGCGCGTGGACGATGCGCTCAGGAATGCGCTCGTGATCGAAGTGGAAGATCTTTTCGCGAAGGACGAAGTCCTCCAGCAGCACCGGCCCCCGCGCGCCGGCCTTCAACTGGTTCTGGTTGTCGGAGACCCGGATGCCCTGATTGGTGGTCAGGTGGCCCTCCGGACTATGCGGGCCGCCGTCCGGCACGCGCTGATGGGTCTCGTCGCCCTCGCCGCGCTCGGTAATGAAGCCGTCGTCCATGGTCGCCTCCTCGATCCCGCTTTCGGGTCGAGGGCCAAACCCGCGCTAGCCGGGGCGGTTCCGTCGAGTATCAGCCACATCTCAACATGGACGTGTGGATGTAGACGCCGCAGCCGGAACGGGCCTGAGGTCCCGACGGTTTAAGAGCGCCTCTGACCAGGAACCTTCATGCCGCCGATCGCAAATTCCAAAGCCTCGAGCCAAGAAACCCCAGCGAACGCGGCGACCGACTACGACGTGATCATCGTCGGCGCGGGTCCTGCGGGCCTGACGGCGGCGACCTATCTGGGACGCTTTCGCCGAAAGGTCCTGATCCTGGACGGAGGTCCCTCGCGCGCCGACTGGATCCCGGAAAGCCACAACACGCCGGGCTTTTCACGCGGCGTCAGCGGCCGGGCGCTGCTGGACGACATGGGCCGGCAGGCGGCGCTCTACGGCGCTGAGCGGCGATCGGCCAGGGCTCAAACCCTGACACGGGTCACCAACGGCTTCGAGCTTCATCTCGACACGCCCGATGACCGCCCCCTGCGCGCGCGCTTCGTCCTATTGGCGACCGGCGTCGTCGATCGTCTGCCCGAGCTGGACGCGATCGATGCGGCCATCCGCGCGGCCAAGGTGCGTATGTGCCCGATCTGCGACGCCTACGAGGTCATAGACCGTAAGATCGCCGTCCTGGGCGACGGAGATCTGGGCGCGCGCGAGGCTGCGTTCCTGACCACCTACTCCCAGGCCGTCACCCTCCTGCATCTTGGCCCTGCCTCGAACCTCAGCGATCGCCAAGCGCTTGCGGCTCATGGCGTCGAGGTCGCGTCCATCGCCATGGCCGATCTGTCGGTCAGCGCCGACGCTGTCACCGTTCGCTCCCCGGGCGGCTCTGGACGAGACTTCGACTGCCTTTACTTGGCGCTGGGCTGCGAGATGCAGAGCCGCCTGGCGGTCTCGTGGGGTGCGGCGCACGATCCCGATGGCAATCTCCTGGTCAACGCGCACCAGGAAACCTCGATCGAAGGGCTCTACGCCGCCGGCGACGTGGTGCGAGGCCTCAATCAGATCGCCGTGGCCGCGGCCGAGGCGGCGATCGCCGCGACCGACATCCACAAGCGCCTGCGAGCCTTGAACCTCCAGCGTCACTAGGCCGGCGTCTTGCGCGGTCCATCCGGTACGAGCGCCAAGGCGTAGCGGCGGCAGTGTTCCAAGTAAGCCGCCTCGTGCACGGCGGTCAGGTCCACGACGCTGGACCAGAGCCATGAAGGGGCATCGAGCGCGCCGGAACGGTTGCGGGCCAGGTCCGCGATCCAGGCCTTGCGTGTCGCCTCGTCCATCTGCCGGCCATGGGCGTGACCAACGACCCGGGCCAAGGATTTGGCGGCGTCCATCGCTTCAACCGGCGACAGACCGACGATCTCCAGCTTCATGTCTTGCGGCATCAGCTCGCGCACGAAGACGGCCTTGTCCAGGAGGCGCCCCGCCGCCATGCGCTGTCCGAGGTTGGGCGACAGGGCCAGCGCCCCGGCCACGACCCGTTCGGCATTGTCGCGCGGCATGGCGGCCTTGGGGTCGCGCGGCGCGGCGGCCTTGATCGCCTCCTTGATGTCCAGGAAGCAGATGTCGGGCGCGCGGTCCCCGCCATCGACTTCCAGCAGAACGGCGAAGCGCAGGCGGCCCAGCGAGCTGCAGCCCTTGACCCAATAGGCGGCGTCCAGGAGGCGAATGTCGTCCTTGCGGCCTCGCGACTTGAGGCTGGTGACCAGATCTCGCACCGCATCGCTCTGGCAGATCGCTTCGATCTCGTGGCGCTCGGTGCGCGTGATGGGCCAGAAGCGGCGGCCAATCGGAATCTCTGGCCGTACGCCGCTCAGGCGCTCGCCGGCCAGGTGCTTCCAGGCCCGTCGCTCGGCTTCGCGCACGACCGCCCCGATCATCGGCGGATGCGGCGCCTCGATATCGAAATCGCCCGCCAGCGCGTCCTCGTAACCCTCGACCATCGCCTCCAGCATCTGGGCGGTGATGACGCCGGGCAGGTCCGAACCGCGCGCGGCCGAGGCCAGCGACAGGCCCAGGCGGATCAGGTCGTGCGCCGGATTGCCGATCACGGTCTGGTCGAGATCGCGGATCTGGATGTCGACCTGGCCCTTGGCGTTGGCCAGAGGCCCGAGATTGCCCAGATGGCAGTCGCCGCAGATCCAGACTGGCGGACCAGCCGGAAGGCTGGTCTGACGCCCCTCCAGCCACTCGTAGAATTTGACCGTGCTGCCCCGGACATAGGCATGGGCCGAGCGCGCCATCTTGAGATTGCGCGTCCGGACAAGGACGGGTCCGCGCTTGGCCGGCCGCACGGCCAGAGCCTCGCGCGCGGCGCCCTTGGCGCGTTCGATGCGATCCTTGGCCATCAGGGCAGCGCCTCGGCCGGACGGATATGTCGGAAGGCCGCCTCCACGAACCCGAACAGGCCGAAGGCGACGAGGCCCATGGCCACAAGAGCCAGCACCCAGGAGCCGAACGGCTGGCTCTCAACCGCCTGCAGCGCTCCGCCCCAGCTGCGGGCGTCGCTGCTGCGCGCGTCCAGCCCCGCCTCGATCAGGAAGGCGCCCGCCGGCAAGGTCGCCAAGCCTCTCGCGCCGTAGCCGATCTTGGCCATGGGCACGACCCAGCGGCACACCTTGTCGTCGCACGACAGTCGCTTGGCGAAATCCTGCTTCAGGCCCTGGATGACATTGCCCAGCCCGACGCCAATCAGCCCCGCCCCCGCGAGCAGCAGGAGAATATCGCCGTAGGGCAGCGCCAGGATGGCGGCCGCCGCACCGTGGGCGGCCTGTTCTTCGTCCGCCTCGCCGACATCCTCGACCTCGTCCAGCAGTTCCAGCGCCCAGAGGCCAAGGCCGCCGTAGATCAGGCCGCTGACGGCTTGGCCGATCCGCACGGCGATGGCCTTGGGCGTTGTCCCATGGCGGTCGGCATCGAACACCGCCTGCAACGCCCGCCAGGTCGCAAAACCTAGGAGGCCGACCGCGACGAGCGCCACCAGGACCAGGCCAAGAGGCCAATCGGCCCAGGCCGCCAACATGGCCTTGGCCCCGCGCGCCTTGGGCAGCACGTCGGCGGCGGCCAGCAGGACGATCGCGCCGAGACCAAGATAGACCACGCCGCGCGCAGCGTAGCCCAGGCGCGAAGCCCATTCGAGCAGGCGCGCGAAATCGAGCCGCCTTGTCCAACGCGGTATCTTCAGTCCTGCCAGCACGGCTCTGCTGCGCCCCATGTCCAGCCCTCACGCGATCCGTAGCGGCCAAGCGCTACAGTCGGGCAAACTCAACGGCGCCCTGCTCCTCGGCGTTCCCGAAGGCCTCTTGGTTTGTTTCAAAAGATTGCCCGAAGGTCCTGTCGATCCCATGTCGGACACGGACACTTTCGGTCTCGATCGCTTTTGCCTAGGCTCCCGCTCATCCCTCCCCGCCTTCATTGTTGAGGACCGGCGTGACTGACAGCCTCATGCTCGACGGCCCTGGCCTCGCCCCCGCCTCGGGTGGCGCGCCCAAGTCCCTGGTGATCTTCCTGCACGGCTACGGATCGAATGGGGCTGACCTGATCGACCTCGCGCCCTATTGGGCCCAGGCCCTGCCCGATACCCTTTTCCTGTCGCCCGACGCGCCCCAACCCTGCGACGGCGTGCCTTACGGCCGCCAGTGGTGGCCCCTCACCAGCCTGACGTCACAGGCGCGAGCCTCCGGGGTGCGCACGTCAGCTCCGGCCTTGAACGCCTATATCGACGCCCAGCTGGCGGCCCATGGCCTGACCGAGGACAGGCTCGCCCTGGTAGGATTCAGCCAGGGCGCGATGATGGCCCTCCATGTTGGCCCGCGGCGCACCAAAGCCCTGGCTGGGATCATCGGCTTTTCGGGAATGCTCGCCGATCCCGAGGCCCTGGCCGCTGAGGTCGTGACCAAGCCTCCGGTGCTGCTGGTGCATGGCGACCGCGACGAGGTCCTGCCAGTCGCCGCCCTTCACCAGGCCGAAGCCGGCCTCAAGGCGCTCGACTTCGAGGTGGCCGCGCATGTCTCGCCCGGCCTGGGACACAGCATCGATGAGATCGGCCTGCGGCTGGGCGCGCGATTCCTGATCGAAAAGCTCGTCTGAACGCGTCGAGCACGAAGCGCCGGCCTCAAATCCCCCGCGACGGCGGCCCGCGCAGGGCTTACACAGCCG
Organism: Caulobacter sp. GW821-FHT11E11; assembly: GCF_058808315.1. NCBI lineage: Bacteria > Pseudomonadati > Pseudomonadota > Alphaproteobacteria > Caulobacterales > Caulobacteraceae > Caulobacter > Caulobacter sp. GW821-FHT11E11. The sequence continues at coordinate 621,782 of NZ_JBXARO010000003.1, read as the reverse complement.
CCTCGTTCGAAAGGCTCGACCATGTCTCTTCACATCGCCCTGCTACGCGGCGTCAACGCCGCCGGTGGTCGTCTGATCACCGCCGACGAGCTGACCGGCCTGTTGACCGATCTCGGCCACACCGAAGTCCGCATGGGCCCCAAGGTCGGCGACCTGGTGTTCGAGAGCGGCGAGCGCACCGGCGCGGAACTTCAGACCCAGATCGAAACCGAGCTGATGGCGCGCCTGGGCCTGCGCACCGATGTCTATGTCCGCACCGCCGAGGCCTGGCGGGCCCTGGTCGCGGCCAACCCGTTCCCGGACTTCGCGGCGGCCGATCCGGGCTGGCTGATGACTCTGTTCTGCAAGGACACCCCCGACAAGAAGGCCATGGGCGCCCTGCGCGCGGCTATTCGCGGGACCGAGCAGGCGCGGGCCGAAAGCCGCCAGATCTATGCGATCTATCCCGACGGCGTCGGCGGCTCGAAACTGACCACCAGCCTGGTTGAGAAGACCCTCGGCACGCGGATCACGGGGCGGACGTGGACGGCGGTGCTGGCGCTCACCGAGATGCTCGAGCCGATCTAGTCCTCGCTGCCTTTCCTGTCGCCATCGTCCCGCCCGCACTACCGTCGCTCGATCAGGGTGACCGGCCCGATCAAGCCGGAGGGTGACAGCGGCGCGTTCGGCGGGAACGGGCTGAAGGTGGCCAGAGCCTTGGGCCCCTTGGCGTCGGGCTGGTGGTCGCCGATCAGACGGTTGGGCCACAGGTTGCTGACCCTGACTTCCAGCCTATTGCTCCCCGGCTTCAAGGCGTCGGTCACATCCAGCGCGAACGGCGCGTTCCAGGCCGTACCGACCAGCTTGCCGTTGAGGGTGACGCTGGCCAGGTTCTTCACCTCGCCCAGATTCAGCAGCACCCTGCCCTGCCTGGCCTTTGGCGCCTGGAAGACCGTCACATAGGTCGCCGTGCCCGAGAAGTAACGCACCTTGGGGTCGCCGCTCGCCGTCCACGAGCCGAGCTTGGCCTCTGCGTCTCCGACTTCCGGGAAGGACAGGCGCCAGCCGGCATCCAGCGTCGCGAGGGTCCGGTCGGTTCTGGTGGGCGCCTGATACTCAGCTGCCCCCGGTTTGCGGAAGACGACAAACACGGCGTCGTGCGGGGCAAGCGCCAGCTGGACGCTGGTGCGGCTGTCGGCCGTCCTGTAGCTGGCCGCCTCGATTGATCCCGTATCGGCCCGCCAGACCTCGGCCGCCCGGCCGCTCACCCGGAAGCTGGCCGAAACGTCCTTAGCCTGATCGCCGGGATTGGACACGAAATAGAGGTCGCCGTCCTCCAGGCGCCGGTGGACGAAACGCAGGCCCGCGCCGCCGTCGTCGACGTCCTGGCCGACCGGCGCCAGGGCTCCGGCCAGATCGGTCGACACGTCGGCGAAGGTCTCCGAGGCCAGACGCTGGAACACGGCATCGTCGTCGGCCAGGCTGGGACTACCCACCGGGCGCTGGCCGACGATGGTCACGCCCACGCGCTTGAGTTCCGCGATCTTGCGCAGCACCGGCAAGGTCATGTGGCGGGTGGACGGGTCCAACGCCAGAACGCGATAGCGCGCGCCCGAAGCGCTCACCAATCCGCCGTCCTTGGCCTCCAGCACATTGACCAGGGCCTCGCCGTTGACGAAGTCGTAGGCGTAGCCCGCCGGGATGGCCGGCATCTGCTTGCCGAACAGCTCGGTGATGTTTCCTCCCTCGCCGTAGAGATAGGCGACCTCGGCGACGAACCGCCCCTGCTGCAGCAAATGCGAGCTGCGGGCCAGGTAGTCGATCCAGGGTCCGGCCTGCTCGGCCCAGGTCTCCTTGCGGGTGAACCACTGGCCGAAGATGGCCAGGCTCATGCCGGGTCCGGGCGTGTCGACGGGCTGGTGAACCGACGTGTGGATGATGAAACGATTGAGACCGTTGGCCATCATCGCATCGGCCACCGGCTTCAGGGCCGCCGGGTCATAGCCATAGGTGTTGCTGGCGGCCGTGAACGACTCCGCCGCCACCAGGTTCTGGCCGTAGAGGTGCGCCACCGAAGCGGATTCGCGGATGTCGGCGTCGTAGCTGTGCGGATCGTTGGTGACGGGCACCTGCGTCCAGGTCGCGCCCATCGGCACGTCGGCGCTCTTCTTGACCTGCATGCCGTCGCCGACGAAGGCGCGGCCGGTCTCGTGGGACTCGCCATAGCGCTTCATGCCCCGCGCATGAAGGGCCGCCGACAAAGTCCCGTAGTGCTCGTCGGCGATCAGGTCGCCGATGGTCTGGCGGAAGTCCCACAGGAAGGCGTCGCTGGCCACCGCGCTCTCGACGACCCGGCCGCTCAGCACGGGCAGCCACGGCCGGGGGTCGTAGCCGCGCCGGGCCTCAAACTGCGCCAGCATGGCCTCGGTCCAGTTGGCCGAGCCGGCCTCCCAGCTGTCGGTGACCACCGCCTGGACGCCGCGCTTGCCCATCAGCGCGGGCCCGACCGCCTTCTCGTATTCGCCGAGATAGGCGTCGGCATAGGCCTTCACATGCTCGCCGTTCAGCTTGTCGACCTCCAGACCGGTTCCTTCGTCGGAGGCGGGGCTGTTCTGGCGGCCGGTCAGGGAATAGCCGTAGCGCAGGACCACCCATTTCCCGGCGGGCGGCGTCCAGTCCAGGCTGCCGTCTGCCTTCAGGCGATCGGTGAGGTCAATGATGTCGGCCCGGCGGATGACGGCGTCGGCGGCGATCCGCGGCGTCGGTTCGTCGCCCAGCCCCATGGCCGACGACCAGCCAGCCTTGTCCTCGAACCGATGGACGCGCGCCCCGACCTCGAAGGACAGCTCGGCGATCTTGTGGCTGGTCGGCGCGGGGATCCCAAACATCGCCGAAGCCGGATCAGGCTTGCGCGGCAGGAACACGACCCGGAAATAGCGCGCCGTGGTCGCGGCGAAGGCCACGGTCTGCTGGAGCGCGCCGTGCGTTGGCAGCTCGGTCAGGGCGCGGAAGGTCTTGCCATCATCGCTTGCCTCGATCCGCCCCTCCGGCGCGGTGGCGCCGAACTCGCCGAACCCACCGGCGTGGGCGGCGACCAGACGCAAGGCCCGCAGGGTCTGCGGCCGGCCATAGTCGAACTGGACCCAGGTCTCGCGGTCGGGCGCGAAGGAGAGCTCGACCTGGCGCACCAGGTCGCCGTCGCCCAGCGTCGCCACGTCCACCGCGCTGCTGGCGATCACCTTCGCCGCGGCCGGCGCGGTTTCCGCCGCTGGCAGGCGATAGGCCACGACGGCGGCGTCGCGATACAGGGTCGGCGAAACGCCCTTGACCGCGGCCATGGCCGAACCGCCACCGGGCACGGCCTGGAACGGGCCAGTGGTCGAGGGCGGCGCGGGCAAGGACTTGTCGAGCTTGCGGCCGCCATCGACCGTGAGTTCGCTCCAGACCAGCTTCTTCATGGCCTGCTGCGGCGTGACCCAGGGACCGCCCGTCTCGCTCCAGCCCGGCGAGCCGGCGATGGCGAATTCGAAGCCGTTGGCGTCGGCCGTTTCGACCGCGTGCTTGAAGGCCGCGCGCCACTCGGGCGTCATGAACACCAGGCGCTTGTCGACCAGTTGCGGCGTGTTGAACGGTCCGGCCGGCTCGTTGAACGAAGCGTCGAAGTTCTGCACTCCGGCCAAGCCGATGCGCTTCATCCAGGCCAGGTCCTTATCGATCCCGTCCTGGGTGATGTTGCCGTTCATCCAATGCCACCAGACGCGCGGCCGGGCGGTGTTGGGCGGATTGGCGAAGGCCTTGTCCAGCCCGTCCACCGCCTGGCGCGCCAAGGCGGGTGAGCCGCAGAGCATGGCGGCCAGGGCCGCTCCGGCGATCAGGCGACGGGCAAGGGTCATGGTCGGTCTACTCCGGGGCCGGAAGCATACGCCGCCGGCCGAACACTGTCGGGATCAGTTCGCGCGCCGAGCTTTCAGCCGCTCGACGGTCAGGGCCATGAAGCCGCCGAAGAAGCCGCTGAACAGGCCGCTCACCCCGTTATCCAGGGCGTTGACGATGGAGTTCGGCGGCACGGGGACGAGATAACCGACCAGGGCGCTGATCACCGCGCCGATGACGCCGCCGATGAGACCCGCGAGGATGGCTTTCTTCATCGGCTCAGATCCTGTTGGCGCGGGCGATGGCGCCCAGCAGCACGGCGCTGGGCTTGGGCGTGCGGACCTGGGTGGCGCGATCGACGGCGACCAGGCCGAACTTGGGCCCGTAGCCGAACACCCACTCGAAATTGTCCATCAGCGACCAGTGGATATAGCTCTTCACCGGCACGCCATCGGCCAGGCAGGCCTTCACCCCTTGCAGGGCGACCTTGATGTAGGCGACGCGGCGCGTGTCGTCCTCGGTGGCGATGCCGTTCTCGGTCACATAGATCGGCTTGCCGGTGGCGGCGTGGGCGTAGCGGATGGTCTGCTCCAGCGCCTGGGGCCAGAACTCCTCGCCGGTCTGGGTCAGCTCGACGCCCTCAGGCGGATGCATCTGCCCCTTGGCGTCGACCCGCGCGCGGCTGTAGGTCTGCACGCCCACGAAGTCGCCGGTGGCCTTCAGGGTGTCCAGCCAGGGCTGGTAGCACTGGGCGCGCTTCTCGTCGCGACGGCTGTCAGAGCCGACCGCCTGGTCGTCCATCATCGCCAGCGAGAGGCCGACGGGGAAGTCGCCGGGACCGGCCTTGATCGCCGCGTAGCCCAACCGGTGCGCCTCGATCAGGTTGGGCATCATGACGTCCTGGCGACCGAACTGGGCGCTGGAGAAGGTGGCGCTGCCGCAGGCCTTGGCCGCGTCGACCATGGCCTGCTTCATCTGGTCGAGAATGAACGGCGGCAGCATCCAGTGCAGCAGCAGGCCGATATTGGGCTCGTTGAAGGTCACCGCCGCGCCCGCCAGGTCGCCCACGCCCTTGACCGCGTAGTCGCAATAGCGCGCGAACAAGGCCGGCGATTCCGGGTTCTCCCAACCGCCCTGAGCCGCGAACCAGCGCGGGACGGTGAAGTGGTTAAAGGTGATGACCGGCGTCAGGCCGTGCTGGCGACAGGTCGCGGCGACCTGGCGATAGTGGCGCAGCTCGGCGGCGGAGAACTGACCCTTGGCCGGCTCGATCCGCGCCCACTCCAGCGAGAAGCGATAGGTGTTGAAGCCAAGCTTCGCCAGCAGAGCGATGTCGTCGGCATAGCGATGATAGTGGTCGCAGGCGTCGCCCGACGGCTCCATGAACGGGCCGGGCTTCAGTTGCTCCAAGAGCCAGGTGTCGCCGTTGACGTTGTTGCCCTCGACCTGGTGACCGGCGGTGGCCGCGCCCCACAGGAAACCCTTGGGCATGTTGCCGGCCAGGGAGACCTTGCCCGCGGCCACGGCGGGCGTCGCGGCGGCGACCGCCGCCAGGGAAAGCAGCGCGCGGCGCGAAACGTCACGATCGGTCATTCGAGATACTCCGGAAACTGGACATCGTGGCGCGTGGCCTAGGACTTGGTCAGGAAACCCATCGCCTTCATCCAGGCGAAGAACTGGTCGATCCACAGGTCACTGGTCGTGCCCTGCTTGCGCATGCCGAAACCGTGGTCGCCCTTCTGGTAGACGTGCAGTTCGGTCGAGCCTCCGGCCTGGCGCCAGGCCTGGACCAGACCGAAGTCAGTCCTGCCAAACAGCGGATCGTCCGCGGCGATGGCGGCGAACAGCGGCTGCGGATGGGCCGGCGGCGTCACTGTGTTTAGCGGACCGTAGATCGGGGCGACGAAGTCGGGTCGCGCGTCGGACGCGTCCTTGAGCGTCGTCTGCAGGACGGTCATGGCGCCGGCCGAGAAGCCGACCATACCGACCCGCTTGGGATCCACGCCCCACTCACCGGATCGCCGGCGCACCAGGCGCAGGGCCTCTTGCGCGTCGGCGATCGCCAGCGGCTGGAAGATCGGCGGGACCTTGTCGGCGCCGGACTTGGCGGCGGCGCCGAAGCGTGCGGCCAGGGCGCCGAGCGCGGCCTCGTCGTCATCCGGCGTCGGATCCAGGCGGTACTTCAGCACGAAGGCCGCCACGCCATGCGCGGCCAGCCACTCGGCGACCTGCACGCCCTCTCCGTCGATCGACAGCATCATGTAGGCGCCGCCGGGGGCGACGATGACCGCCGCGCCGGTGGCCTTGTCCTTGGCCGGCAGGAACGGCGTCAGGGTCGGACGGGTGACGTTGCGGATCGCTCGCCCGCCCATCAGCACGTTCCAGTGCTCGACCTGGGTCGCTCCTTCCGAACCGGGCGCCACGCCGGCATAGAGCGGGATGGCGTTCGGCTCGGCCGGCGTCGGGATCGTCTTGATCTCGGGCTTGGGGAAGTTCTGCGCCTGAACCGATCCGGTCCAGGCGCAGGCGATCGCGGCGACCGTCGCCAAGGCGTAGGCGACGCGCATCAGAAGTGGCCTTCCAGGCTGACGCCGATCGTGCGGCGCGCCTCACGGGTGCGCCAGTTGATGTAGCCGTCATAGCCGCTCTGGAACGGCAGGGTGATGACGGCGGCGTTGAAGTCCTGGTCCAGCAGGTTGCGGGCGAACACCCCCACCCGCCATTGCCGGTCCTCCGGACCGATCCCGGCCGACACGTTCAGCACGCCGTAGCCCTTTTGCTCGGTGTTGGGATTGCCGACGGCGTTCTGGGTCTTGCTCCGGTAGGAGTAGTTGGCCGAGGCGTCGAAGGTCAGGGCGCTGGAAATCGCATGCTCGAACGAGCCGCCGACCACCGTCGTGATCTTGGGCGCGCCGGCCAGGGTCTGACCCTTGGCCTGGTAGAGCGGGTTGGCCGTGGTCGAGCCCGGCGCGTTGCAGGTCGACGCGACCGCCGCGGCGCCGGCCGCCAGGACGTTGTTCGGACAGGCCGTCAGGTAGTCGGTGTATTTGGCGTCCGAATAGGTGGTCGAGGCGTTCAGCTTCAGCGAGGCGCTGACCCGCAGATTGGCCTCGATCTCGAAGCCCGTCGCCTTCAGGCCGCCGGCGTTCTCGGTGACGAACTCGTTGTTGCGCAGCACCGCCGTCTGCAGGTCGGTGTACTTGTCGTGGAAGATGTTGCCGTTCAGCGTCAGGCGACGGTCCAGCAGCGTGGTCTTGGCGCCGATGGTGATGTCGTCCACCGTCTGCGGGGCGACATTGGTCCGCGTGCCGCTGAGCGCCGAGAAGGTCACTGTCGGGCCCAGATAGCCACGGGCCACGGTGCCGAAGATCAGCACGTCATCGGACGGCTTGAACTCCAGGCCGAGGCGGCCAGACGGGCTGCTCTTGGAGGTCGAGCCGGTCTGCAGGGCGCGCGGGGCATAAGGCACGGTGCTGCCGCCCGCGGTCAGGAAAGGCGGCAGGGACGGATCCGCCTCGGACCAGTTGGACGCCTCGACCTTGTCCTTGGTCATACGCGCCCCGCCCAGCAGGCTCAGGGTGTCGCTAAGCTTGAAGCGGCCGTCGATGAACACCGCGGCGCTATCGGTCGTGGTCTCGCCGTGGTTCAGGCCGGCGGTGATCGAAACGACGGGGACGAGGCTGAAGGGCGTCGCCGGCCGCAGTTGCGCGCTCTCGCCGGTGTTCTCGGTCTTCAGTCGCGAGACGAAAACGCCGGCCACGTAGGTGAGAGCCTTGTCGCCCGGCGAGGTCAGGCGCAGTTCCTGCGACAGCTGGGACTTCTTCAGGCCGCGGGCCTGGGCCGTAAACTTGGCCTGCGGCGAGCCGTCGATCGAATAGTTGTACGGGTCGTCCTTGTAGCCGCGATAGGCGCTGAGCGAGGTCAGGGTGTATTCGCCCAGATCCCAGTTCAGCTCCAGGGAAGCGCCGTAGTTCTTGGAGCCCAGCGTGCCGCCGCCGTCCTCGATCGACTTGTCGTTCGAGGCGCCGGGCGTGACGCCGAGGGCCGCCAGATTGGTGAAGGGCGGCAGGAAATTGTTGTCGGTCGTGGGCGCCTTGTTGAGCGTCCACAGCTGACCGGGTCCCTTCTGGCGTTGCTTGGAATAGTCGCCGATCAGGTAGGCGCTGAAGGTGTCGCTGGGCTTCCAGTAGAGCTTGGCGCGCGCGCCGTTGTTGTGGATGCCGCCCCAGTCCTCGTTGCGGACCACGTTGCGCACGAAGCCGTCATAGGCCTTGTCGAACAGGAAGACCCCGATCGCCAGCTGGTCGCTGAGCGGAACAGTGAAGCCGCCGTGGATGTCGCGCTCGTTCAGCGAGCCATAGGAGGCGAAGATGTCGGCCGTCGGCGCGCCCAGGCTGGGCTTGCGGGTGGTGATCGAGATCACGCCGCTGGAGGCGTTCTTGCCAAACTGGGTGCCTTGCGGGCCTTTCAGGACTTCGACGCGCTCCAGGTCGCCCAGGCTGTCGACCGGCGAACCGAACGGCACGACCACGCCATCGACGACCAGGCCGACGGGGGATTCCGAGCTCGAGGTGAAGCCGCCCGCCGAGCCGACCCCGCGCAGGCGGAAACCGCTGTCGTTCGGCGTGGTGCCGAACTGGACGCCGCTGACGGAGTACTGCAGGTCGGTGACGCTCTTGCCGCCGGTCTTGACCAGTTGGTCGCCGCTGACGGCCGAGACGGCCAGGGGAACGTCTTGCAGGCGTTCGGCGCGACGGGTGGCGGTGACGACGACTTCGTCGAGGGCGACCGCCTCAGCCGGCGCCGTGGTCTGGGCGTGGGCCGTCGCGGCCGAAGACGCCAGGGCGATGCAAGTCGCGGCCAGCAGGCGAGCCTTGAAGGAAGTCATCTGGTTGTTCCCCGTCCTGTTATGAGCCGGTGCATGACCGACTTGGCCGACGGCCGACGCGAGGTCGGTCGAGGGCCTTGTTTCACTCCCGACGACGGTTCGAGCCTGGGCTCGCCGCCTGTTCGTTGATGGTCACGCTAAGGAACGGGGTCCGGCGAGACCAATTCAATCGTTGAACACCATCCATCATCGCCAATGATGCGCGCTCGTCGCTGTCATTGATGGAGATCAAGCGAGATTGTCCGCCGCCCCGAAGCGCGCCTAGGATTGGTGATGCGTTTCCACAATCTAGATCTCAACCTGCTGGTCGTACTCGATTCGCTGCTCAGCGAACGCAGCGTCAGCCAGACCGCCCAGGAGCTGCGGCTGACCCAGCCGGCGATCAGCAACGCCCTGTCGCGTCTGCGCCTGCATTTCGAAGACGACCTGATGGTGCAGGTCGGCCGCAAGATGGTCCCCACCCCGTTCGCCGAGAGCCTGGCCGAGCCCGTGCGCCAGGCGCTGGACGACCTGCGCCGCATCGTCGTGACACGTTCGGAGTTCGACCCGTCGGTAGCCGAGCGCACCTTCACCTTCGTCTGCTCGGACTACGTATTCAGCGTGCTGCTGACCGGCGCGATCCAGAAGCTGGCGACCATCGCCCCGCGCATTGGCATCCAGGTGCTGCTGTCCACCGACCTGACCCGCGGCCTGCTCAGCGAGGGCAAGGTCGACTTCATGGTCGTGCCAGAGCGGCGCGGCGATCCCCAGCACCCCAGCACGCCGGTGTTCACCGACCGCTTCGCCTGCATCGCCTGGTCTCAGAATCCGCTGATCGGCAACGTCCTGACGCTGGAGAAGTACCTGGAACTGGAGCATGTCAGCGTCGTGCTGGGCCCGCACAACCCGCCGCATATCGAGCAGGAGTCGCTGGACGCCCAAGGCGTGGTCCGCAAGATCGCCGTCCACGCGCCTACCTTCAATGCGGTGGCCGAAGCGGTCGTCGGCGGCAACCTGATCGCCACCGTCCACGCCCGCGCGGCCGAGCTCTATGCCGCCCGCCTGCCGATCAAGGTCTATCCGCCGCCCGTCGAGATCGCGACGTTCGTGGAGTGCCTGCAGTGGCACAAGAACAAGCAATCCGACGCGGGCACGATCTGGATGCGCGACTTCCTGGTGAACCACGCACGCGACCTTTAAGCACCTGAGTTATCAACGATAATTTCCGCATCACCGGCCGTGATGCGAGCCATTCCGCGATTGAATTTCCGCCGACATGCGGCCTGTCCCTAGATGGCGTCAGGTGGCGTAGGCGCTTCGTCCGAGACGATCGAACGCCGCCCAACGAGAAATCAAAGGGTGGAACTCGACGTGTCGCGCATGCTCATCACCAACGTCCGGATTTTCGACGGATCGGGGCAAGCGCCCTTCCCCGGCGAAGTGCTCATCGAGGACGACCGCATCACCCGGGTCACCGAGGCCGGCAAGCCCTGGATCGATCCGGCCGGTGCTCAGGTTCTGGACGGCGGCGGCGCCACCCTGATGCCGGGCATGGTCGAGGCCCACGCCCACCTGTCCTGGCCCTCGTCGATCGAGCGCTTCATTCCCGACTTCGTGCTGCCGCCCGAGGAGCAACTGCTGGCCACCGTGCGCAACGCCCGGGTGGTGCTGGAAAGCGGCTTCACCAGCGCCTATTCGGCGGGCGCCCTGGGCGAACGCATCGAGGTCGTGGTCCGCAACGAGATCGAAGGCGGCTGGACGCCCGGTCCGCGCCTGCGCGCCGCCACCATCGAGCGCAGCCCCGAGGGCGATCCGATCGCCACTGGCGACGTCCATCACGGTCGCGGCCCCGAGGCGATGAAGAAATTCGTCAAGTTCTGCAAGGAGATCGGCGTCGACCAGGTCAAGCTGCAGATCAGCGGCGAGGACGCCCTGCTGCCCGGCAGCAGCCAACACATTCTGTACACGGAAGAAGAAGCGCAGGCGGCCGGCGAGCAGGCCCGCGAGAGCGACATCTGGCTGTCGGCCCACACCCAGGCCAGCGAGGCCATCAAGATGGCGCTGCGGGCGGGCGTGCGGGTGCTCTATCACTGCACCTATGCCGACGCCGAGGCGCTCGACATGCTCGAAGCCAAGAAGGACGAGATCTTCGTCGCCCCGGCCATCGGCGTCATCGTCGCCACTCTGGAAGCCACGCCCCCGCCGCACATCGACATGAGCGCGATGAAGGAAGCGGCCAAGCCGGTTATCGAGCTGTCCAAGAAACTCATCCCAGAGCTGAAGCGGCGCGGCATCCGCGTCCTGCCGGGCGGCGACTACGGCTTCCCGTTCAATCCGAATGGCGCCAACGCCCGCGACCTGCAGCACTTCGTCGACCTGTTCGGCTACACGCCGACCGAAGCCCTGGTGGCCGCCACCAAGCTGGGCGGCGAGTTGATGGGACGCGGCGACGAGCTGGGCCTGATCAAGCCAGGCTACCTGGCCGACCTGCTGCTGGTGAAGGGCGACCCGACGCAGGACGTATCGATCCTGCAGAACCGCGCCAACCTCCTGGTGATCATGAAGGGCGGCAAGGCCCACAAGTCGCTGCTGCCCGTGAGCCAGGCGGCCTGACGCCATGACCTCGATCCAAAGCGGCCTGACCTTCGCCGTCCATGACGGCGTCGCGCTGAAGGGCGATCTCTACGTGCCGGCCGGCGAGGGTCCTCACCCGATCGTCGTCGCCGTGCCCGGCGGCGCCTGGCTGCGCGGCGACAAGAAGCAGTTGGGCCACTGGGGCCGCCACCTGTCGGCCGCCGGCTTTGCGGTGTTCGCCATCGACTATCGCCGCGCCACGGCCGGCAAGGTGTTTCCCCAGAACGTCCAGGACGTGATGGCGGCGGCGCGCTTCCTGGTCGACCAGGCGAGCGCGCTGTCGTTGGATCCGGCGCGACTGGGCCTGCTGGGCGCCTCGGCCGGCGCGCACCTGGCGGCGCTGACGGCCTTGACCCACGACCAGCCCGTCACCTTCAAGACGCTGGTCGGCGTCTATGGCGTCTATGACCTTGTCGCCCACTGGCAGGCCGATCTCGACAAGAACCCCGAGCCTGGCCAGGACCACACCGTGCGGATGCTGGGCGCGACGCCCTACGACGACCAGCAGCTCTATTTCGACGCCTCGCCGATCCGCCAGGTCAGCTACGCCCGCAACGCGCTGAAGACCCTGCTGGTCTGGGGCGCCGACGACGCCGATGTCCTGCCCGCCCAGTCGGAAAGCTTCGCCCGCGCCTTGCGCCAGGCACGGTTCTTCGTCCGCACCCAGGCCGTGCCGGGCGCCGGGCATTTCTGGTTCAGCGATGAGCCGATCGACGCCCCCCACAGCCACACCGGCAAGGTCGCCCCGACCCTGGTCGCCTTCCTGAAGCAGCACCTGGCATGAGCGCGCTGATCTACGACGTCGCCGTCGTCGGCTGCGGACCGGTCGGGGCCATGGCCGCCAACCTGCTGGGCCAGGCGGGTCTTTCCGTGCTGGTCCTCGAGCAGGAGCGCGCGCCGCATCCCCTGCCCCGGGCCGTCCACATTGATCATGAGATGATGCGGATCTTCCAGGGGGCGGGCCTGGCCGAGCGCCTGCTGCCGCTGATGCGCGAGACGCAGGGCCACCTGCACATCGGCGCCGATGGCGGCGTAATCCGCTACATGGGCACGGCCGGTCACGCCAAGCGCTTCGGCTGGGCCAACGACTACTTCTTCTACCAGCCCGAGCTGGAAGCCGAGCTGCGCGACGCCCTGGCCCGCTTCCCAAAGGTCGAGCTGCGCCTGGGCGCTGCGCTGGAGAGCCTGATCCAAGACGCCGAGATCGCCACCCTGACGCTCGGCGACGGGACCACCGCTCGCGCCCGCTACGTCATCGCCTGCGACGGGGCCCGCAGCGCCGTGCGCAAGAGCCTGGGCGTCAAGCTGGACGACCTCGACTTCGAGGAGCCGTGGCTGGTCATCGACGCCGAGGTCGACGGGCCGATCGCCTTCCCAGCCTTCACGGGCGTGCCGCAAGACGCGGACCTGCAGCAGCTGTCGGTGATGCTGTGCGACCCGCGCCGCCCGGCCACCATCGTGCCCGGACGCGGCGACCACCGCCGCTGGGAGTTCATGCTGCTGCCCGGCGAGGATGACCAGGCGATGATGGAGCCAGCCTCTGTCGAGGCCCTGATCGCACCGTGGGTCGCGGGCTCGACCTATCGTCTGGTTCGCGCCGCCACCTACCGCTTCCACGGCCTGGTCGCCGAGCGCTGGCAGGTCGGCCGGGTGTTCCTGGCCGGCGACGCCGCCCACCAGACCCCGCCCTTCTTCGGCCAGGGCATGTGCCACGGCCTGCGTGACGTCTCCAACTTGGCCTGGAAGCTGGCCCTGGTTCTGGACGGCCGGGCGGGTGCAAGCCTGCTCGACACCTATCAGCCCGAGCGCGACCCGCATGTGCGCGGCGTGATCGGCGCGGCGGTCGGGGCCGGACGCTACATCTGCCAGCTAGATCCGGCCCTGGCCGCCCAGCGCGACGCCCAGCTGCGCGAGGTCATGGCCGCCGCCAAGCCTGGCGCGACGGCCGCCGACCTGATCCCGCGCTACCAGGCGGGGGTCGTCCGTCCCGAGGCCGGCGAGCGCTTCATCCATCCCCGCGTCCAGGGCAAGGACGGCGCACCGCGCCTGCTCGACGACCTGACCGGCGGCGGCTTCGTGCTGCTGTCGCTCGAGGCCGCGCCACTGGAGGGCCTCAGCTCCGCCCAGACGGCTGCCTGGAAGGCGCTTGGCGCGCGCGCCTTCTCGTTGGCTGGCGACCTCGTCGACACCGATGGCGCGATCACCGGCTGGCTCGCCGCCAAGCCCGCCCGCGCCGTGCTGCTGCGGCCCGACGCCTATGTCTACGGCGTGGTCGACGCGACCACCGACCTCCCCACCCTGCTCGACCATCTGGCCGCCGATCTGCGCCTGCGCGCCACCGAGGAAATCCTATGCACCGCCTGACCCTCCAAGCGGCCTCGGCCATCGTCGACGCCGCCCTCGCCGAGGCCCGTCGCCAGGGCTTTTCGCCGCTGTGCGTGGCGGTGCTGGACGCCGGCGCGCACCTGATCGCCCTCAAGCGCGAGGACGAGGCCAGCCTGATGCGCGCTCAGATCGCCATCGCCAAGGCCACCGGCGGCCTAGGCATGGGCTATGGCAGCCGCGAACTGGCAAAGCGCGCCAACGCCTCCCCCGTCTTCTACTCGGCCCTGTTCGCGATCAGCGGCGGGGCCATGGCCCCTTCACCGGGCGGGGTGCTGATCCGCAACGCCGAAGGCGAGCTGATCGGTGCGGTCGGCGTCAGCGGCGACACCGGTGACGCCGACGAGGCCTGCGCAATTGCCGGCGTTATCGCCGCCGGCCTGACCCCCGATCCGGGCGGCGCGCCCGCCCCGAAAGCCTAGAGCCCCACCATGCGCCTTCGCAGCATCGAACTGAACGTCCCCGACACCGTCGCGGCCAAAGACTTCCTGACCGGGGTCTGGGGCGCGGCCGACGCCGGGATTGTCGAGTCCACCGCCTACGTCCGGGGCTCGGGCGCGTTTCCCTATCTCGTATCCTTGACCCAGGCCGACGCCCCGTCGATCCGCTCGACCACGTTCGTCGGGACAGCTGAAGAGGTCACCGCCATCGCCGCCCGCGCCAAAGCCGCCGGCGCGCCGTGCCGCGACACCGTCTCCGACGACCTCGGCGGCGGCCAGGGCATTCTCGTCCAGCTGCCCGAGGGCGAGGTCCTGCGCTTCTTGCACGGCGACAGACTCGTGGCCCCCATCGAAGGCCGCGACCTGCCGGTCAAGCTGACCCATGTGGTGATGAACTCAGCCGACGCCGAGGCCACCGCCGACTTCGCCGAGACGGTGCTGGGTTTCAAGGTCTCGGACCGGACCAAAGGCATGGTGTTCGTGCGCTGCAACACCTCGCACCACTCGACCGCCTTCGCCCGGGCCGGCTTCACCTCGCTGAACCACATCGCCTTCGAGATGGCCGACGTGGACGCGGTGATGCGCGGCATCGGCCGCATGCGCGACGTCGGCGCCGCCCCCGCCTGGGGCCCCGGCCGCCACGGTCCCGGCGACAATGTCTTCGCCTATTTCATCTCGCCGTTCGGCGCGGTCGTGGAGTTCTCCACCGCCGTGGAGATCGTGCCCGAGGACTATCGCGTCGGCGTCCCCGAGGACTGGACCTGGCCAGAGGGCCGCATCGACCAGTGGGGCATGTCCGACAAGGACCTGGTCAATCTCGGCGTCGCCGAACGCACCTTCAAATACCTGCCGCTGGCTTGAGTGAGACTTCCTCGATGAAACTGATCAGCTTCCGCCACCAGGGCGTCGCCAGCTACGGCGCGGTGCAAGGCGACCGCGTCGCCGACTTCGGCGCCCTGGCCGGGCCTGACGCCTACGACCTTGTCGCCGCTCTGGCCACTGGCGCGATCGCCGATCTCGCGGCCGAGGCGACGTTCGACATTCCGATCGCCGAGGTCGAGCTGCTGCCCGTTGTCACCACGCCGAGCAAGATCTTCTGCGTCGGCCACAACTACGAAACCCACCGCCAGGAGACCGGCCGGGCCAAGGTCGGCCATCCATCGATCTTCACCCGCTTCGCCGACACCCTCACCCCGCACGGCGGCCAGATCGTTCGCCCCAAGGTCTCGACCAGCCTCGACTACGAAGGTGAGCTGGCCATCGTC
Source organism: Caulobacter sp. GW821-FHT11E11 (assembly GCF_058808315.1). NCBI lineage: Bacteria > Pseudomonadati > Pseudomonadota > Alphaproteobacteria > Caulobacterales > Caulobacteraceae > Caulobacter > Caulobacter sp. GW821-FHT11E11. The sequence goes on along the minus strand of NZ_JBXARO010000003.1, from coordinate 606,342 downwards.
ATTGGCAAGGGCGGCCGCCACATCGCCGAAGCCGACGCCATGGACCACGTCGCCGGCTTCGCCTGCGCCAACGACGCCTCGGTCCGCGACTGGCAGTGGCACACCCAGCAGTTCACGCCCGGGAAGAACTTCCCCGCGACGGGAGGCCTTGGCCCCTGGCTGGTGACGCCCGACGAGATCGCCAACCTGGACGCCGTCACCGTCACCACCCGTCTGAACGGCGAGGTCATGCAGCACGCCAGCCTGGCCGACCTCATCTTCCCCCTGCCGACGATCATTGCCTATCTCTCGGCCTTCACGCCGCTGTCGCCCGGCGACCTGATCCTGACCGGCACCCCTGGCGGCGTCGGCGCCAAGCGTGAACCGCCGGTCTGGATGAAGCCGGGCGACGTTGTCGAGGTCGAGATCACGGATGTCGGCCTGCTTTCGAACATCGTCGTCGAGGAGGTTCAGGTCTAATACCGGTGATGCGCGCTCGGGTGGCGATCATCAGCGCCCGGTCTGACCGGGCGCGACAAAGCCGGCAGCGGTAGTTGGTACAGCCGGCGACAGCTGTCGCCGTATCTGGCGTTGTTAGCGAGCTGGTGTGCGTGCGCTGCTGGGATGCTCGGCAGGCTTCGGTTAGAAGGCTGCCCAGGCAAACTTGGCGGGCCGGCGCCGCCTAAAGTCGACTTTTCGGGACGCATCCGTGAACGTAAATCCCGATCTCGCCGCCCTTGAAAAGCTCAAGACACGCATCCAGGGACTTCGCGCCAAGACGACGGACAACGGCTGCACCGAAGCCGAAGCCTTGTCGGCTGCCGCCAAGGTCGCGGCATTGCTCGATCGTTACGACCTATCGCTGACTGACGTCGAAATCCGTGAAGCGCCATGCGAGCGGCGCGAATACGACACCCGCCATAACAAGCGCATACCGCTGGAGGACTGTATCGGCGCCGTCGCGACCTTCTGCGACTGTCGGGTTTGGCGCGAGAAAACCCCTACGGGCGATCCGCGATACGTCTTCTTCGGTCTCCGCGCCGATATCGAAGCCGCGCACTACCTGACAGAGCTGATCGACAGCGCCGTGCGGTCCGAGCTTGGCCGCTACAAGACCAGCGCCAGCTACCAACGGTTTCGGCACCAGGACCGACACATGGCGAACGCATCCTTCACCCTGGGCATGGTCACGTCCATCGCGGAAAAACTGACCGCAATGAAGGTCGGGCGAGACCAGGCGAACAACGACGCCGGGCGTCATCTTGTTGTTCTCAAGTCAGCGGTCGTTGACGCCGAACTCAGGAGACTCGATCTGAAGCTGGAGACCGTGCGCCGCGCTACCCGGATGGTGTCGACAGACGCATACGACGCCGGCGGCGCCGCGGGCGCGTCCTTGGCTATCAATCCCAGGGGACGAGAACCCCCATGGCGACCGTGAGCGTCGATTGACTCTCAAACCTTATTGAGAACAATAAGGGAACATCAAGGACCCTGACATGCCCTCCTCCCCCCGGCCCGGACGCGCCGCGTCTGCGGAGACGCCGCCGCGCGTCTATCGCCGCGCTGTCGAGCAGGCCGGCATGCCCTGGTCACGGTGTTGCGCGGTAAGGCAAGTCGAGGCGCCGAAGACATGAGTTTGCAGCTCAGCCTTTTCGAGGCGTCGCGCTCGCCTAAGCCGTCGCTACCGGAAGGCTTCGCCTACCAGCCCGACTTGATCGATAGGAACGAAGAGCGTGATCTTGTGGCGCGCTTCCAGGATCTGGATTTTCAGCCCTACGAGCACCTGGGCTATCTGGGTAACCGTCGCGTGGCCAGCTTCGGCTGGCGCCGCGATGATCGCGGCCACATGGTCGAGACGGGCGAGCCGATCCCCGACCTCCTGCGTCCGTTGCTCGACAAGGTCGCCGGCTTCACGGGGTTGGCCGTGGACAGTTTTCGTCACGCCCTAGTCACCGAATATGCTCCCGGCGCGGGGATCGGCTGGCATCGCGACCGTCCGCCGGCCGTGGCCGTCGCCGGCGTCTCACTGCTCTCGCCCTGCGCTTTCCGGCTCCGTCGCAGGGCCGGCGACCGCTGGGACCGAGCGACCATCCAAGCCCAACCCCGGTCGGCCTATCTGATGGCCGGCCCGTCTCGTAGCGACTGGCAGCACAGCATCCCGCCGCTGGAAGCCCTCAGATACTCGGTGACTTTCCGAACCGTGAGGCAGGATCGGTGAGCCTCCGCCTCTTCAGCGAGCTCTGGGCGTCTTGGGCCGACGTTCCTCTCGGCACTGCAGCAACATGCAACAGCGTGAACCTGCACCGTCGCGGCGAGTTACCCCAACAAGCACGGCTTCGGGGAATTTCATCAAGTGACACTTCACCAGGGCCTAGCCTTCGGTCTCATTGCCGCGACCATCGTCGCCTTCGTCTGGGGACGATGGCGCTATGATCTGATCGCCTTGGGGGCTCTGGCCTTAGGCATGGCCATGGGGTTGATCCCGGTGAAGGCGGCCTTCGAGGGCTTCGCCAACGACATCGTCGTCATCATCGCCAGCGCCCTGGTGCTGAGCGCCGCCGTCGCGCGCTCTGGCATCGTCGACCTCCTCATGGCCCCGCTGCTGCCCAAGTTGAAGGACGAGCGTACCCAGGTCCCCGTTCTGGCCGGGACGACCGCCGTCCTGTCGATGGCCACCAAGAACGTCGGGGCCCTGGCCCTGATGATGCCCAGCGCCTTGCAGATCGCCCACCGCACCGGCGTGCCGCCCGGCCGCTTGTTGATGCCCATGGCCTTCGGCTCGTTGGTCGGCGGTTTGGCCGTACTGGTCGGCACCTCGCCCAACATCATCGTCTCGGAGGTTCGCCAGGAGGCGTTGGGCCAACCTTTCAAGATGTTCGACTTCTTCCCGGTCGGCGGCATTCTGACCGTGATCGCCATCGCCTATCTGACCTTCGCCTATCGGCTACTGCCGCGCGAGCGCCAAGCCGCGATCGATGTCGACGCGGCCCTGGCGGCCAAGGCCTATGTCACCGAGGTCGAGGTCCCCGAAAGCTGGAGCTTCCAGACCGGCAGTGTCGGCGCTCTGAAGAAAGCCGCCGAGGGCGCGGTTTCGGTGGTTGCGATCCTGCGGGGCCGCAAGCGGATCGAGGCCCCGCACGCCAATCTCAAGATCCACGTCGGCGACGTGTTGCTGCTGGAGGGCGAGCAGCAGGAGCTCAATCAGCTGATCGTCGCGGCCAAGCTGCGCCTGCGTGACGCCGACCGGCCGGTGGCCATGAACGAACCGACCGAGGAAATTCGTGTGGTCGAGGCGGTGATCGGCGGTGAGAGCGACTTGATCGGTCAGTCGGCCCGCAGCGTCACCCTCAGCCATAGCCATGGCGTCAATCTGCTGGGCGTCAGCCGCAGCGGTCACCGCATGGCCGGGCGGTTGGCGACTATCCGGCTCCGAGGCGGCGACATTCTGGTGCTGCAGGGCGCCGAGCAGTCGCTGCCCGCCGCGCTCAAGGCCCTGGGCCTGCTGCCCCTTGCCGAGCGCGAGGTAAGGCTAGGCGGCGTGCGCCACGCCTTGTTACCGGTGGTGATCCTGGCGGTGGCTATGGGACTTGTGGCCACCGGCGTCATCCCAGTCGCGGCCGGCTTCTTCGGCGCGGCGGTGCTGGTGGTTGCGACCGGAGCGCTGCGGATGCGTGAGGCCTATGCAGCCTTGGAGGCGCCGGTGCTGGTGCTGGTCGCGGCGCTGATACCAGTCAGCGACACGGTGCAGAAGACCGGCGGCGCCGACCTGATCTCGGCCTGGCTGTCGGGCGCCTTCCACGGCCTGCCGCCCATCGCCACCCTGACGGCGATGATGGCCGTGGCCATGGCCGCCACGCCGTTCCTCAACAACGCCGCCACCGTGCTGATCGCCGCCCCGATCGGCATGGGCGTGGCCCAGCGTCTGGGTCTGTCGCCGGATCCGTTCCTGATGGCCGTGGCGGTCGGAGCAGGCTGCGACTTCCTCACGCCCGTCGGCCACCAGTGCAACACGCTGGTGTTGGGACCGGGCGGGTACCGGTTTGGCGACTATGCCAGGCTAGGTGCGCCACTCAGCGCGCTGATCCTGCTGATCGCGCCGTGGCTGATCGCTTGGGTCTGGCCGTTCCACGCCTAAGGATGTGCGGCGCCGTGAGCGGACATTCGCACGCCGCGAAAACTAGACCCGCAACTTACCGCGAGCGGCGTCGATAGCACGAATGGGGTTAGGCCCCCTCCTGCCCAGTCCGTCGCCTACCGAGCCACGCCGCCACGTTCAGCGCGTAGCGGTGCGTGTCCGCTAGAGCCTGGGGCTCACGGATCATGCCGTCGCCCGGGCGCTCGGAGACGAAGCTCGGGCATCCCCGCGACAGATCCCAATTGTAGTCGGCGAAGTGGTGGAAGGTGCTCTGCAGGATCGCGGGGCCGCCCTCGTCGCCGCGCTCGAAGGCCACGGCGAGATTGAAGTTCCGGTCCGTGGCCAGGCTCCTGCCCATCGCGACGACACGCGCCTTCGCGCCATCGGGGACGATCACCGCGCCCTCGTGCGGATGGGCGGGCAGGTAGCGCAGAACGCCGGTGGGAGACGACGGGGAGAAGAGGATCGGGTGCGTCGGCTCCACCACCTGGATGACCTGATAGTCGCCGTTGGCCCCCGACCGGTAGTTCGGCCAGGAGATGGCCTGCGTCTCCTCGTCGTCACGGATATGGCGGCTTTGGTCGGGCTCGAGGTTCTTGCTGTGGAAGCGATGCGCCAGGCCAACGCCGCCCAGCGTGCAGACGGACGAGCCCAGATCCATATGGTCCCGCGCGACCATCAGGGCGCCGCCGCCGGCGCGGAACCGGGAAATCGCCTCGCAATCCTCGGTCGTAAGGCCATTGCCGACATCGACCGCGAACAGCCAGAGCTGATCGAAGTCGCTGTCATCCAGCCTGGAGAGAACGGGATCGGGAACGCCTATCGGCCCCCGATCCCGCGCCTCCACCGCGTATAGCGGCCGCCCTTCGCCGTCGACCGCGCCGACCAGCAGATCGCGCAACAGGCCAAAGCGCGCGATGGACCAGTCGTCCGACACGGTGGGTATCGTGGTCTGCAGCAGAATGCGCGTGGGAAGGACGTTCATGGCGATCTCCAATTCAGCGGCCCGAGGCGGCGTCTTCGATCAGCGTCGTGACCGCATCGGGATGGGAGACCATCAAGGCGTGGGACGCCCCTTCGACCGCGACGGTCTTTCGCGCGCCCGCCCGCTCGGCCATGAACCGCTGGGTCTGCGCCGGGATGTTGCGATCTGCCGAGCCGTAGATCACGTAGGACGGCAGGCGTTTCCATGACGGCGCGGAGGCCATGTCGGACAGGGCTCGCCCCGTCACCGGCCGCTGGGTTGCGGCCATCAGCGCCGCCGTGGCGGCGGGCACATCGGCGGCGAACTGATCGCGGAACTTGGCGGGCTGGATGTAGAAGTCCTCGTCCCCGTCGGGCAGGGTCACCGGCGCGAGCGCCGTGGCCAGCGTGCCGCCCGGGAACTTTCCGGAGAGGAAAAGGGCCGACTCGCCCGCCTCGGGCAGGAAGCCGGCGACATAGACCAGCGCCTGAACGTTGGTGGCGTCATTGGCGGCTTCGGTGATCACCTCGCCGCCGTAGGAATGGCCGACCAGGATGACCGGACCGGGGATCGACTTGACGAGGGCCGACACCGTCTGGGCGTCCGAGCCTAGGGCGCGCAGGGCGTTGGCCGCGGCCACCACCCGATAGCCGTCCCGGGTCAGCCGCGTCACCACCCCGTTCCAGCCGGAGGAGTCGGCGAAGGCGCCGTGCACGAGCACGATCGTCGGCTTTTCGCGGGGCGGCGCGGCCTGGGCCGCCGCCGGGTTCGCCAGGCTCAGCGCGGCGGCCAGGGACAGCGCGGTCAGGGAAAGGCCGGAAAGGATCTTGCGCATGAGTGTCTCCGTGGCGGCCAGGAGCGGCCTGTGCGCCAAGACTGCGGACCCGCCCGCCCCGCGCCTACCTCGCGGAAGGGTCTGGCTGACCTCGTCGAAGGTCTAGGCCAGCCCCTCCCGGGGCGGGGGCCCGCGAGGTGCTAGAGCAGGCTCATGCCGCCATCGACCTTGAGGTTGACGCCGGTGACGAAGCTGCTGGCGTCGGAGGCCAGGAAGAGCGCCGCGCGCGCCAGCTCCTCCGGTCGACCCAGGCGGCCCAGCGGGATGCCGCTGGCCACCGCGCTTTCGAAGGCCCCGCGCTCCGACGCCGGAATGCCCAGCTTGTCGAGGATGGCGGTGTCGGTCGGGCCGGGGCTCAGGAGGTTCACGCGGATGCCGCGCGCCTTGAACTCCAGCGCCCAGCTGCGCGCGAAGGCGCCCAGGGCCGCCTTCGACCCGGCATAGACCGCGTGGCCGTCCAGCACCTTGTCGCTGGCGATCGAGCTGGTCAGGATGATCGCGCCGTTGTCGCGCAGCAGCGGCGCGATCGTCTGGACGCCGAAGAACACCGCCCGCGCGTTGGTCGCGAACTGGGCGTCGTACTCGGCTTCCGAAACCCGCGACGAGGGCGTGATCGTGTTGACGCCGGCATTGGCCATGTAGATGTCCACGCCGCCGAAGCGCGTCCGCGCCAGCTCGGCCACGGCGTCCTGGTGCGCCGGGTCGGCGACGTCGCCGGCCAGGCCGACGGCTCGGGCCCCGATCTCGGCGACCGCTGCGTCGACGACGTCCGCGCGGCGTCCGGTGATAATGACCGACGCGCCCTCCCGCACGAACAGCTTGGCCGTCTCCAGGCCGATGCCGCTGTTGCCGCCGGTGATCACCGCGACCTTGTTGATGAGAGTATCCATGGGGCTACGGGCTCCGAAGACGTGTTGATGAAGCCCTCCAGATAGCCTTGACGAAAATTCAAATAAGTCGGCGCATTGGCACATCACTCATTCCATTACGGAACAGATGACCGACCTCCTCGACAACGCCGCAGGGCTGACGGCCTTCATCAACACGGTCGAGACCGGCTCCTTTAGCGCCGCCGCGCGCCTGGCGGGCACGACCCCGTCGTCGGTGTCCAAGAGCGTGGCCCGACTGGAGCGGCGACTGGGCGTGGTCCTGTTCACGCGCTCGACCCGCACGCTGAACCTGACCCTGGAGGGCGCGGCCTATTTCGAGCGCGTCATGCCGCTGCTGCGGGCCCTCGGCGAGGCCCAGGACGTCGTCCAGAGCGCCGCCGTCGCCCAAGGTCGGCTTCGGGTTTCCTTGCCGACAGACCTCGGTCGCCTGCTCATGGATCCCCTGACGCGGATCTTCCTGAAGCGACACCCGCGGATCCATCTGGAACTGCACATGACCGACCGTCGTGTCGACCTGATCCGCGAAGGCTACGACCTGGCCTTGAGGGCCGGCGCGGTGGACGACAGCGCCCTGACCGTGCGCGCGCTGGGCCTGGCGCCGCTGGTCCTGGTCGCTTCTCCGGACCACCTGGACCAGCATGGCCGGCCCGAAACGCTCGAGGCGCTCGGCGCCGCGCGCCACGTTCGTTATCGCCTGGACGGCAGGCCCTTCCCGATCACCTTCGCAAGCGGCGCGATGCTGTCGCCGGAGGGCGCTCTCGATTGCGATTCCGGCTTCGCCCTGAGAGCCGCGGCGATCAATGGCGTGGGGATCGCCCAGTTGCTGCGCTGGACCGTGGACGAAGACCTGCGGGCCGGCCGGCTGGAGGTCGTCATGCCCGACGCGCCCCTCCCAACGGTGCCGCTGCAGATCCTCCACGCCTTCGGGCGCCTTCAGCCCCTTCGCGCACGCCTCTTCGCCGACTTCGTGGCCGAACAAGCGGAGGCTCTGGCGCGGGCGTCCAGCGATCTCGCCCTAGACCTTGGTCCAGCCTGAACCAGACCTTTGCCGCGCTGGCCGCTCGCCCTCCGTACAGTTTCGACGCGCGGCCAAGTCCCCTAGCCCTGGAGAGGAACCATTTCCTCAAGCCAGGCGCGATCGACATGACCCCTCCCCCGTCCAATCAGACCTTCGAGATCACGCGCGAGCCCATGCGCGTCCGTGCGCTGTTCGAGGGCCACGACATCGCCGACAGCGATGACGTGGTCGTCGTGCGCGAGGCGGGCCGGCCTCCCGTGCGGTACTTCCCGCGCAAGGACGTGTTCATGGCGTTCCTGCACCAGACCGACAAGGTCACCCGCAACGCCGACAAGGGCGACGCGCGGCACTTCACGATCTATCGGGACCAGCACATCGTCGACAACGTGGCCTGGTCGTACGAGACGCCCAACGCGCCTTTCGCCGACATCGCCGGGCGCATCGCCTTCCGGGCCGAGCACGTCGAATTCCAGGTCGACGGACAGTCCGCGGCCGAGACCGGTATCGATGACGAGGGCGTCGTCGTCGAGGGATAGGCGCACCGAGCGCCTTGCGCTGACTACACCTAAGTACAGTTCCGTTTAGGCCGACCGACTTTCTAATAACGCCGTCGCAGCCGTGTTAATCGGACGCGACAGGGATGATGAACGCAGGATTTTTTCCGATTTCATCCTGCGGCCAACGAAGTGGCAGGCGAGCATCCTACCTGTCCGGCTCAACCCCGCACGACGCCGCGGCGCGCCCCTGCGCCGCTGGCGTCGTGCACCCCGGCCAAACGTCGGTGATGACCTATACGGTGGGATAGCCCGCCCTGGCCCTCGCAGCCAATCGACCCATCCCCGCCCCCAGCCCTAGCCTGCCGATCCTGGATTTTGGATCACGCCGAGGGCGACACACATGAAGATCGTTGTGGTGGGCGGCAGCGGCCGTATCGGCGGCAGGCTCGTCTATAATCTTCGTCAGGACGACTATCGCGTCCTGGAGGCCTCGCCGTCCTTCGGCGTCGACACCCTGACGGAAGTCGGACTGGCGCGCGCGCTGGAAGGCGCGACGGCGGTCGTCGACGTCACCCAGTCGCCGTCGCTGGAGGGGTCGGACGCCAAGGCATTCTTCCAGACCTCGGGCCGCAATCTGCTCGCCGCGGCGCGCGCGGCGGGGGTCGGACACCACCTGGTCCTGTCGATCGTCGGCGTCGATCGCCTGCAGTCCAGCGGCTACTTCCAGGCCAAGAAGATCCAGGAAGACCTGGTCAAGGCTTCCGGGCTTCCCTTCACGATCCTGCGGTCGACGCAGTTCTTCGAGTTCATCACCGGTGTCGTCCAGGACGGCACGACGCGTGACGTGGTCATCTCGCCAGCGCCCGTCCAGCCGATCGCCGCAGACGACGTCGCCGAGACCCTGGCCGACCTCGTCCTGGGCGCGCCCCTGAACGACACCGTCGAGGTCGCTGGACCCGAGCGCCAGCGCCTGGACGATCTGGCGAGCCAGGTGCTCACCGCCTACGAGGACCCCCGCCGGGTGACCGCCGACATCCACGCCCGCTATTTCGGCGCCGAGCTGGACGAGCGGTCCCTGCTGCCGGGCGACCGCCCACGCATCGCCCCGACCCGCTTCTCGGACTGGCTGCGCCAGAGCCTGCAGGCGCCGTCCGCCGCTACTCGTCACGCAAACCGGAAGGGCTGATCCCATGAAAATCGTTGTCACAGGCGGCGCGGGGGTCGTTGGATCCAAGGTCGTCGAGATCCTCACGCGCCTGGGCCATCAAGTCACGTCCGCGTCGCGCAGGACGGGCGTCGACGTCATCACCGGCCAGGGGCTGGAAGAGGCCTTCGTCGGCGCCGACGCCGTCATCGACGTCGTCAATCCGTCGACCTATGACGAGGCGACGGCCCTGCGGTTCTTCGAGACCTCCAGCCGCAACATCCTGGCTGCCGCGGCCGCCACCGAAGTGCGCCACTATGTGGCCCTGTCGATCGTCGGCTCCGAGCGCCTGCCGGACAGCGGCTACTTCCGCGCCAAGCTTGCGCAGGAGGCCCAGATCAAGGCGGCCAGCGTGCCCTACACGATCGTCCGCTCCACCCAGTTCTTCGAGTTCCTGGACGCCGTCGTTGAGGACGGCGCGCGGGGTGACGAGATCCGCCTGCCGCCGGCGCGGGTCCAGTTCATCGCCGCCCACGACGCCGCGGCGGCCCTGGCCGACATCGCCGATCGCGCGCCGGCCAACGACACCCTCGAGGTGGCCGGTCCCGACCCGTTCCGGCTGGACGATCTGGCCCGTCTGTATCTCGCGGCGCGCGGCGACGCCCGGCGCGTCACGGCCGATCCGGACGCGCGCTACTTCGGCGCCCGGCTCGACGACCAGACCCTGATCGCGGGCGCTGTCCCGCGGTTCGGACACACCGAGTTCGACAGCTGGCTGCGGACGCGGACCGGCCGCTAGACGCGCCGCTCTCCTCCCTTCCCGCAAGGATCATCGCCATGACCGACGCCCCGCCTGCCACCGAGGGCCAACTGCGGACACTGTTCCCGGGCCTTCCCCAATCGCCCCTGATCAGCCGGGCCTTCCACCATGCCCGCGATCGCAGTCCCGCCTTCCTGTTCAACCACGCCGCCCGCTCGTGGATGTTCGCCGCGCGGCTCGCGGCGCTGGAGGGCGTGGCGCATGACGCCGAGGTCCTGGCCGTCTCGACCCTGCTGCACGACCTGGGCCTGACCGAGCATGTCTCGGGACCCAACCGCTTCGAGGTCGAGGGCGCCGGCGCCGCCAGGGCCTTCGTGCGCGAACAGGGCTTCGACGACCACCGCGCCCAGCTGGTCTGGGACAGCATCGCCCTGCACGGCACGCCTTCGATCGCCATGTTCAAGGAGCCGGAAGTGGCGCTCTGCGCGCGCGGTGTCGGCGCCGACTTCGGGACGCCGGACAACGACCTTCTGGGCGCCCCGACCATGACCCTGGCCATCGCCGCCGCGCCCCGGCTGGACATGAAGCGCCAGTTCACCGCCTGCGTCTGCCACATCGCCCGGACCAGGCCCGAGACCACCTACGCCAACTTCATCCGCGATTTCGGCGAACGGCTGGTGCCTGGCTACAAGGCTCCGTCCTGGGTCGACGTGATCGCGGACGGCCCCTTCGCCGAATAGGCGCGGGCGGCCGCTGGGCCTCCCGCGCCGTCGGGACCGCTAGTCGGCGGCCATGGACTCGTTGAGCCAGGCCTCGAAGGTGGTCTCGCCCAGGATCGGATCGGCGCCAGGCGTCAGCGAACGCTCTTCCAGGCGCGCGCCGAAATAGAGCGCCTCGGGGTCGGCGACGACGTCGCGGGGATCCTGCTGGGCGTCCAGGTACTGCTCGGCGAAGACGTCCAGGCGGAAGCTTTCGGGTCCAGCCACTTCGATCGTGCCATTGACCGGCGCGCCCACCACCACGCGGGCGAGAACGGCGGCGACGTCGTCGGCCGCGATCGGTTGGATCTGGACCGGTGGCAGGCGGATGGCTTCGCCCACGGCCGCGGAATGGACGATGCCGCCGACGAACTGGAAGAACTGGGTCGACCGCAGGATCGTGTAGGGCGTCGAGGAGGCCTTGATCAGGGCCTCCTGCGCCAGCTTGGCACGGAAATAGCCGCTGGCCTGCAGGCGTTCGGTCCCCACCACCGACAGGGCGATGTGGTGCTTGACGCCGGCCATCTGCTCGGCGGCCAGGAGATTGCGCCCCGCCGTCTGAAAGAACGCCATGGCCGCGTCATCCTCGAACGACGGCGAGTTGGCGACGTCGACCACGACGTCGGCGCCGGCCAGCGCCTGGGCCAGGCCTTCGCCGGTCAGGGTGTTGACCCCGGTGTTGGGCGCGGCGGCGATCGCCTCATGGCCCATGCGGGTCAGGTTGGCGACGGTCTTCGACCCGATGAGGCCAGTTCCACCGATGACGACGATCTTCATTGCAGGTCTCCTTGAGGGTTGACGGAGAGCCTTGGGGCGCAACGCCTGGGGCAAGTCCTCGGACCTCTCCGACGGTTCGAACAAGGGAGGTATCGCGCGCCTCTTGGCGCATGGAACGCTATCCATACCGCCACGTCCGGCGGCCAAACCTAACCCCGGCCTGGACCTGGGCGCGGGCGTGGCGAGGCCGGACTATCCCGAGGACAGGGGCGGCCTATCGGAAGGGCGTAGCCGCATCCACCGGCCGGACGATGGCCGGCGCCCCCGCCGGCCCGGCAAGGTCGGATCACTTCAACTTCACCGAAGGATCCCACATGACCCCGCGCTTCGCCCCGTTCAAAATCGTCCCGGATCTCACCACCGCCCTGATCGCGGTCGAGAAGGCCCTGGGCGCCACCAGCATCGAGCACAGCCTCGCCGAGCTGGTGAAGATCCGCGCCTCGCAGATCAACGGCTGCGCCTTCTGCGTCCACATGCACGTCACCGACGCCAAGGCGCACGGCGAGACCGACATGCGCCTGTTCTTGCTGGACACCTGGCGCGAGTCCCCGCTGTTCACCGACCGCGAGCGCGCAGCCCTGGCCTGGACCGAATCCCTGACTCGGATCGCCAAGACCGGCGCGTCGGACGCCGACTACGCGCTGGTCCAGAGCCAGTTCAACGAGGTCGAGATCGCGACCCTGTCGGTGATGATCGGCCAGATCAACACCTGGAACCGCCTGCAGGTGGCCGCTCGCGCCGTTCACCCCGTCCAGCCCGCCGTCGCGGCCGCCTAACCCCCCAGCCCGCCGAAGCGACCCCGCCTCGCTTCGGCCGCGCGGAGACGGCGCGCCGATCCCTCCCCCCGAAGGCGCGACGCCGCTCCGCTGCGCCCCGGCTCGTCACCACGAGCCGGGGCGTGACCCTTTTCGCCTCATCTTTCGCAGGGAACCGCCATGCTGAAGTCTTTCCTCATCGGTCTCGCCGTGGTGCTGGGCCTCGCCGCCCTCGCCAACGGAGCCTTCATGTTGGCCTCGCCCGAGGGCTGGTATTTCGCCGTGCCTGGCGTGACGACGACCGGGGCGTACAACCAGCACTTCATCCGCGACATCGGCATCGTCTTCCTGTTCATCGGCGCCGGCTTCCTGACCGGGGCGTGCAAGCCTCGCTTGCGGCTGTTCACCTGGGCGGCGCCGACGATCTGGCTTTCCGCCCACGCGCTGTTCCATTTCTGGGAGGTGGCCGTCGGCATCTGCTCGGCCTCGGCCATCGGCCGCGACTTCCCCGCCGTGACCCTGCCCGCCCTGCTGGGCTGGGGACTGACGATCTGGGCGTTCCAGCAGAGGGGGATCGACGGCGCGTCCTAGCTCCCTTCTCACGACCCCGGCCAGTTCCGCCGCGCTCCATGGGGCGCGGCGGTTTTGCGTTCCGGGCGGCGCCGTTCCAGCGCGCGGCACGCCTAACCCCCGCACGACCTATACCGCCGCATAGGGTCGCCAAACCTACGCCCATCCCGCTCAGACCAAGGGACGGATGGGGCTGCCGCTCGCCGCCCTCTAGCGTCTGGTCATCAACAGCGCCTCCGCGGAGACAACCCCATGCCCCTCTATTCGGCGACCTCCATGCCAACGGATCGGCCACGCGACGACGCCGCGGCCTCCACGGTCGATCAGCTGCTGCGGACCTTCGCGGATCTCGGCGCCCATCCGGCCGAAGGCGAGCCCGATCCGAGCGCGGACCGCCGTCGCCCCCTGCCCCCGGGCGCCCAGCTCCCCCTCTGGCGCGCGAGAAAGATCGAACGTTTCATCGCGGAGAATCTGGACCGGACGCTGAGCCTGGAGACCCTGGCCTCTCAGGTCCAGCTCAGCTGCAACCACTTCGCGCGAGCCTGCAAGAACACTACGGGCCTAACGCCGCGCCAACTGGTGCTGCGCCACCGGATCGAGCGCGCTCAAGCGCTGCTGCGCGACACGGCCACGCCGCTCGGCGAGATCGCGCTGATCTGCGGCTTCGCCGACCAGGCCCACTTCTCGCGGACCTTTCGCCAGGAGCTCGAGGCGACCCCGTCCGACTGGCGCCGCCGCAACCGCGCCGCCTCCAACTGAAGGGACATCCCATGACCCCGTCGAACCAGAACGCTTCGCGCCGCCTCGTCGTCGCGAGCCTGGGCCTGACTGCCGCGACCGTGGCGGCCGGCCTTCCCTCGCCCGGATCCGCCCGGGCCAAGACCCCCTCCCCGCAGACCACGTCAGGAACCAGCACCATGGGCAGCAGCTTCGTCACCACCAAGGATGGCGTCCAGATCTTCTACAAGGACTGGGGGCCCAAGACCGCCCAGCCGATCGTGTTCCACCACGGCTGGCCGCTGACGGCGGACGACTGGGACAACCAGATGCTGTTCTTCCTGGCCCAGGGATATCGCGTGATCGCCCATGACCGTCGCGGTCACGGGCGCTCGACCCAGACCGACACCGGCAACGAGATGGACACCTACGCCGCCGACCTGTCCGCGGTGACCGACCATCTGGGCCTGAAGAACGCCATCCACGTCGGCCATTCGACGGGCGGCGGCGAGGCTGCCCGCTACGTGGCGCGATACGGCGGCGCCGGTCGCGTGGCCAAGCTGGTGCTGATCGGCGCGGTGCCGCCGATCATGGTCAAGACGGCGGGCAATCCGGGCGGCTTGCCGGTCGAGGTGTTCGACGGCCTGCGCGACGCCCTGGCCGCCAACCGCGGCGAGTTCTATCGCGACCTGGCCGGCGGCCCGTTCTACGGCTTCAACCGCCCCGGCGCGAAGGTCCGCCCGGTGGTGGTCGACAACTGGTGGCGGCAGGCCATGATGGGCGGCGCCAAGGCGCAATACGACTGCATCGCCGCCTTCTCGGCGACCGACTTCACCAACGACCTCAAGACGATCGATGCGCCGGTGCTGCTGATGCACGGCGACGACGACCAGATCGTCCCGATCGCCGATGCGGCCCTGCTGGGGATCAAGCTGCTGAAGAAGGGCTCGCTGAAGGTCTACAAGGGCCTGCCGCATGGCATGGCCACGACCCATCCCGAGATCATCAATCCGGACCTGCTGGCCTTCTTCAAGGGCTGACGCGACCTGGGCCGGGAAGCGCCTCTCCGAGGAGGCGCTTCCTTCGCTCCGGAGCTCTCGGCAACCGGACCGCACGAGGAATTGCGATGAATCGCGGGTCAGCGCATGGTGAAGCCGCCTTGCAGGTGCGTCGCCTGAGGCGCGACAGGGAGAACCTGCCCATCAGCCTCCTCGATCCAGAGACCGACCAAGTCCTGGCGGGCCAAGCCGTATCCCTGCGAAACGCGCTTGCGCGCTATTTCCAGCGGCGGGTGCGAGACGCCAGCGAGGTGGACGATCTGGTGCAGGAGGTCTTCCTGCGTATCGTGCGACGCGGCGACGCCGGCGAGCTCGAGAAGCTGGAGGGCTACGTCTTCAAGACGGCCTCCAGCGTGCTGATGGATCGGGCCCGACGTCGCAAGGTCCGCCAGGCCGACCGTCACGTTCCCTTCGAGCCAGAGGTCCATGCCGGCGAAGCGCCCGGCCCCGAACGGACGCTGATCGGGCTGGAAACCCTGGAGGCCATCGGCGTGGCGCTGCTCGAACTGCCGGAGCGAACGCGCCGGGTGTTCGTCCTGCGCCGGATAGAAGGCCTTTCCGCCCCCGAGATCGCCCGACGGCTGGGGGTCTCGCCCGGCGCGGTGGACAAGCACATGCTCAAAGCGGTTCGCCACATCCTGGCGCGAACGAGGGACGAACGATGAGCCATCCCTTTGCCCAGGCGGACCAGGCCACCGCTCCCGAAGACGCCGCCGCCCTGTGGCTGCTTCGCCGTGACGCCGGCCAGGACGTCGAACGCGATCCCCAGTTCATCGCCTGGCGCGACGGCGCGCCCGACAATGCGCGAGCCTGGGCGCACGCGGCCTCGATTTGGCAGACCACGGGCAGCGCCCCCAGCGATGATCCGCTGTTCGCGGCTCTGCGGCGCGACGCCCTCCAGGCGCGGCCCGATCGTCGTCCCCTCGTCGCCACACTAGCCGCGATGGCGGCGGCCGTAGTCGTCGCGGTCGGACTGGCTTGGCTCCCCCTGTCGTCGCGCATCACACCCACGCCAACGCAGCCCGGTCCCCCGACCAACGCGGCGCCGACCTTCGCCGTCGCCGCCGCCGAGACCCCGAACAGTTTCGCGCTGCCGGACGGCAGCCGCGTCACGCTGAACGCCAACTCCGCGATCGCCGTCGACTATCGAGCAGGTAGCCGCGCTGTGCGTCTGCTGCGCGGACAGGCCTATTTCAGCGTCGTCCACGACACGCAGCGCCCCTTCACCGTGGCGGCGCGGACGCGGACGATCACCGACCTGGGCACCGAGTTCGACGTGCGGCTGGATGATCAGGCCATGACGGTCACCCTCGCCAAGGGCGCTGTCGCCGTATCGGCCGTTCGCGGCCGGGACGACATCAAGCTCTCGACGCCCGGCCAGCAACTCGTCTCGGCGCCGGGCCAGGCCGACGCGGTCACGCGCGTGGACCTGACAGGGGCCCTGTCCTGGCGGACCCGGCTTCTCGAGTTCTCCGAAACGCCCCTGGCCGCCGCCGTCGCCGAGGTCAACCGCTACGGTGGCCCCTCCGCCAAGGTCGTCGACCCGGCCGCGGCCGTGCTGCCGGTCAGCGGCCAGTACCGCGCGGGCGATCCTACCCGCTTCGCCCAGTCGCTGGCCGAAGTCTACCGGGTGCGGGTGCGGACTCGCGACGACGGCGGCGCCGACATAGCCTCCCGCTAGCGGAAGCAACGGGCCACGAGAGGCCTTCTCAAGAAAAATCTCGGCGCTTGGTATGAGGTCGGCGAAAGGCTGCGTTCTTGGTGGCAGGAGGGCCTTCAAATGCCAGCACTGCTCAAGATCGACGCCTATCGCACCCGATCGGTCCCGGTCGCGGCGGACCCGTTCCCGTCGCGCGCCGACGCCCCGCTGAACGACACGGGCAGCGCTCCGGTCGTCCTGGTGGTCGACGACGACGACGAGGTCAGGGCGTCGCTCTGCGAACTCCTGGAGTCGGTCGGCATCGCCGCAGTCGGCTTCGGGGCGGCCAACCGGCTTCTCGAGACCGACCTGCTCGACGCGCCTGGCTGCCTGATCCTCGATGTGCGCATGCCCGGCCTCAGCGGCCTGGCGTTCCAGGAACAGCTGATCGCGCGCGGCGACAGCAAGCCGATCATCTTCCTCACCGGCCACGGCGACATCCCGATGACCGCCAAGGCCATGAAGGCGGGCGCCACGGACTTTCTCACCAAGCCCGTGCGCGATCAGACCTTGCTCGACGCCGTCGCCCTGGCCCTCGCGGCGGACGTCCGGCAGCGGGCCGAAAACCTCTCCAGGCGTCACGCGCTCGAGCTCTACGCCACGCTGACGCCGCGCGAACGACAGGTCCTGGAAGCGGTCGCCCAGGGCCGTCTCAACAAGTGCATCGCCTTCGATCTCGGGATCAGCGAGGTGACGGTCAAGCTCCATCGCAGCAGCGTCATGCGGAAGATGGGCGCCCGGTCGGTCGCCGATCTGGTCCGCGCCTGGCAGTCGCTGCCGGCCGACGCCCAGCGGGAAGTCGGCCATGAGCCGGCTTGACCTCTCGGCGCCGTACGCCCTGCTGACGCTGGACGGACAGGCCCCGGATCGCGTCATCGACGCCAATCCGCGCGCGGCCGCGCTGTTCGGAAGCGACAATCCCGACGCGCTACTGGGTCCGGCAGACCACCTGTTCGCGGCGACGCCGGAGGCGCCCAGTCGGATCGCCGCCGCGCGTCTGGCCGGGCGCGGAGAGCACGTCGAGGACATCACCATCCGCCGGTTCGACGGCGCCGCGCTCGACGTGCTGATGCACGTGACGTTCCCGTCGTCCACGAAACCGTCCGGATCGATCCTGGTGCTGATGATCGACGTCACGGACCGATTGCGCGGCGACGCCCTGATGGCGTCCATCGCCCATGAAATCCGGCAGCCGCTTTCGGCCATCGCCACCAATGCCGACGCCTCCGTGCGATGGCTCGACCGCGCCACGCCGCGCGTGGACAAGGTCCTCCCGCTGCTGGCTCGCATCAGCGCCAACGCCCGCCGGGCCAGCGATCTCCTGCAAAGCCATCGCAGAGCCGGAGACGGTCGCAAGGCGCACGGCGCGCTGGACGTCAACGCCGTGGTCGCCGAGACCTGCGAGCTGGTTCGACACGACGCTGGGGACCGCCGGATCGGCATTGACCTTGCCTTGGTCGACGCCCCGCCCCTCGTGCGCGGCGACCGGATCCAGCTGCAGCAGGTCGTCTTCAACCTGCTCCTGAACGCCGTGCAGGCGATCGATCAATCGGCGGTCCGACGCCGCCGGGTGAGCGTCAGCACCGCGATCGGCGGCGACGGAGTCCGCCTTTCGGTGAAGGACACCGGTCCCGGCGTGCCGCCCCAGCACCTCGATCGGATCTTCACGCGCGCCTTTACGACCAAGCCCGACGGCATGGGCCTGGGCCTGGCCATCTGTCGTACGATCGTCGAGGCCCACCACGGCTCGATCCGCGCCTCGAACGCCCCCGGCGGCGGCGCCCGCTTCGACGTCGTCCTGCCCGCCGCGTCCCGGCCTTAGAACCGCGCGGTCAGCGAAGCCGTGATCCACCGTCGGCGCGGGTCGCCATAGGCGCTGAAGCCCAGATTGGTCGGCGTGGCCACGATCGGCGGACTTCGATCGAAGAGGTTCTGGACCGACAGGCGAGCCTCCAGCGACCGCAGCGGGTCCAGCCCAAACGGCGCGATGAACCGCCGGCGCAGGCTGAGGTCGACATAGAGCTGCGCGGGCACGCGCTCGGCGCCCTGGTCGCGGATGAGCTCGGAATTGCCGACCGAAGCGGGGTCGGCGGCGGCCACCCTGTAACTGGCGTAGTATTGCGCGTTGAGGTCGATGGTCAGGGGACCGCGCGCCCACTCCACCCCGCCGTTGCCACGCCATTCCAGGGGCCCGTCCACGTAGCCGACCTTGTCGATCGTCGGCGCGCCAGGGGCCCCACGCTTGGCGAACGTCGGCTCCCAGGTGAACGCGCCATAGACGCGCAGATCGCCGATGCGCAGTGGCGGCGCTCGCCAGTCGACCTGGACATCCACGGTCTCGACCTCCGTGCGGCCGGCGTTGATCAGCGTCATGTCGAGCGCCGTCACCCGGCCGACGACAAGGCCATCCGCCTTGTCCGCCTCCGTGACCGGGGCGCGGATGACCCGCTCGGGGTACCGCGCTTCGGCCGCCAGCAGCTCGGCCGGGCCCAGCAGGAAGCGCGCCGGCTCACGCGAGACCGTGGTCCGGGCGTAGTCGATGGAGAGACGGGGTCCGCCACGGCCATCGGGATTCAGCACCGCGCCGACCGAGAAGCTGGTGGCTTCCGCGGAACCGATACGGGTCGAGCCCCCCTGGAGGATCTTCCAGGTCCCTTCGCTTCCGAGCGCCCGGCCAGACCTGCGCGGATCTAGCACTGCCTCGGCGCCGGGCAGCCTGAAACCGCTGATGCCCGCGAAGTCCGCCAGCGTCGGCGGTCGCTCGCCGGTCGCCAGACTTGCCCGCAACATGAGCCGAGGGGTCGGCAGGAGGCGCGCGCCGGCCGTGAACATCGTGGTGGTGTGGCGGACCGAGAAACGGCCCTGGCTACTGCCCAACGAAATGATCTGCAGGTCACCGTCGTGGACCAAACGGTCGTGCCGCACGGCGAGCTGCGCTTCCAGGCCGCGCAGCAGGAGATTGCTGGCGTCGGCCGCGCCCAGCGGCGCCCGAAGCTCGACATAGCCGGAGCGAACGCGTTGGCTCCGGGCAGGCAGGTCAAGCGACCGTCCGTAAAGCTCGGTCTTGGAGGTGGCGACGCGATCTTCACGGTCCTCGAAGAGCACCGTAGCTGTAAGCGGCCCGGACGGGAGCTTCAGCAGAGGTCCGGACAGGCGTATCGACGCGTCGAGCAGGCGGCCGTCGAGATACAGCCTCTCCTCGGTGGGCATCGAATAGGCTGGCAGCGCCGCGACCAGGGCCGCCCAGTCTCCAAACGGCGCCACGGGCGGTTCGCCATTGGGACCCGGCTTCGCAGTGCCGACCGCTATCAGGAGCCCGGCGTTCGCGCGCCTAGCCTTGCTACGGTACAGGCTCCGCCCGACCGTGTAGTCGGCCGACGCCTTCCAGCCGCTCGGTAGCGCGACGATCGTCCCGGCGCTCCAGCGGCTGGTCGCGATCGCATACGAGGTTTCGTCACCCAACGCGCCCATCGGGAAGCTGAGGGCGATAGCCTGGGCGAAGGGATTGCCCGGCGCGTCGGCCGACAGCAGGAAGGTGCTGTCGAACTCGGTGCCGGCCCATCGCCCGGTATTCCTCAGATAGAAACCGTCGAGATAGACCTCGGCGCTCGCCCCCAACCGGCGGCGGATGTTGACCAGGCCCGACGTGATGTGGCCCGCCGTCGCGATGTAGCCGCGCTTGCCCGAGAGGTCGTCGGCCAGGTCCGCCGGGATCTTGCCGGCGTTGGCCACGAGCAGCGCGTTGGCGTTGGCGCTGGTCCCGCTGAAGCCCAGGGGCAGGAAGGTGAAGGTCCCGCCCAGCGCCGCGCCGCCGCGATCCGGGTCGAGGGTCAGGTTCCCTTCGAGACTGGCGACCGAGACCCCGTCTCGAACGGGAAGGGAGACGGCGTAAGCCGTGGGATTGTTGGCGAAACGCAGGCGACCGGCGCTGTCGACATAGTTCCTGCGCCCCGTCTCGAGCGGCGCGGCCTCGCCATGGGAGACGAAAAGCATGACGTCGGTGTCGCCATGGTCGGGCGTGAAGCCTAGCCGCCCTTCCATGCGAAATTGCCGAGAGTCGCCACGCTCGCTTCCGCCCGCATGGGCCGTCAATTCCAAGCCCCGATAGTCTCGCCGCAGCACGATATTGACGACGCCCCCGATGGCGCCGGGACCGTGAATGCCGCCCGCCGTGTTGGTGAGCACCTCGACCCGCTCCACCGCGCCCGGCGGAATGCCGTTGATGTCGGCCTGGTTGAAGTCGCCGCCCGATGACGGCACGAAGGGCATCCGCCGGCCGTCCACGAGGACCAGCGTCGACGTCTCGCCAAAGCCTCGAAGGTTGATCGCCGACCGACTTTCGCCGCCGCCCAGGGCCAGGGAGCCCGCCTGGGTGTTGGCCGGCTCGCGGACGCGAAGGAACTCGTCGATCGTCGCGCGGGCGGCCGTATCGATCTCGGCCTGACCGAAGACCTTGTAGGGCTGGATGTCGTTCTCGGTCCGGCGGATGTCGGCGTTCTGCGTGCGGCGTCCGACCACCAGCAGCTCGGCCACCGCGCCGTCGTCGCGCCCCTCGCCCCTTTCGACGGGCCGCAGCGTGGGAAGCGCGAAGAGCACGATGACGCCGCCCGACGTTCTGCGGTAGCCGACGCCACTGCCCGCCAGCAGTTGGGAGAGCGCCGCCTCGCCGGACAATCGGCCACGAACGGGACGCGCCGCCAGCCCCCGCACCAGACCACGATCGAAAAGCAATTCGATCCCCGTCTGCCGCGCCAGGTCGGCGAGCGCCGAAGGCATGTCTCTCGCGCGGATGTCCAAGGACACGGTCGGCCCGACCGCCGCCGTCGCTCCGGTCGCGAGGCAGGACGCCAACAGCAACGGAAGGACGAGACTTCGCAAGGAACAGTCCTCAAAATTATGGTGAGCGCCCTCGCTAGCAGAGACCTCTTCTGTTGTCGTCCCGACTGATGCGGCGATCGTGGAGAAGGGATCAACTGCCGGGTGAACAGACCCAGTATGAGGGTGCTGTTGGCTCTCCAGCTCCGTATTGGAAACAGCACGCCCGCTCCGCGGACGTAGCGGCTCAATGCGTGTTTCCACCCCCTGCCAAGGGCCGGCCCCGATCGTCCGCTGACGGATCGCCCGCGCCGTTCGTCGCAAACATTTCACATAAAACCGGGCCTCAAAACTGTCCCCGGCGGGCGCTCATCGCCCTCTCCCCGGCCGACGATCGCGGGGAAGCCTCCCCGCCGCGTCAACAGACCCAAAGGGATCGGGGCCATGAAAAAAGCCATCAAGTTCAACCTTCTGACCACGACGGCGCTGTCCGTCGCGCTGCTGGGCGCGGCCCAGGCGCATGCGGCCGAAACGCCTGCCGCCCCCGTGGCGCCGGCCGCCGAGCCGGCCGCGGACGAGATCGAGGCGATCGTCGTCACCGGCTTCCGCGACAGCCTGCTGCACGCCCGCGACCTGAAGCGTAAGGCCACCGGCGCCGTCGACGTGATCGTCTCCGAGGACATCGCCGCCTTCCCCGACCTGAACCTGGCGGAATCTCTGCAGCGCGTCCCCGGCGTGACCATCTCGCGCGACAGCGGCGAAGGCCGTCAGATCACGCTGCGGGGCCTGGGTCCGGACTTCACCCGCACCCAGCTGAACGGCATGGAAGTGCTGGGCAACACCGCCTCGGGCATGGACAACCGCGGCGGCGTCAGCCGTTCGCGCGCCTTCGACTTCAGCCTGTTCGCCTCGGAACTGTTCAACCGCGTGACGGTGCAGAAGTCCTACGCCTCGGAACAGGACGAAGGCGGCATCGGCGGCACCGTGCAGCTGGCGACGGCCAAGCCGTTCGACTATGCGGGCTTCAAGGCCGTGCTGTCGGCCAAGGGCCAGCACAACAGCAACGCCGGCGACAAGATCACGCCGCGCGTGGTCGGCCTGATCTCGAACCGCTGGGGTAATTTCGGCGCCCTGGCCTCGGTCGCCTACGGTGAGAACGACTCCAACGAGTTCGGTTATCGCAGCTTCAACTGGGGTCCGATCCGCGGCAACGCCGGCAATATCGGCTCGGGCGTCAGCGCCGCCGACGCCGCCAAGCTGACGGCCGCCACCGCGACCATCTTCGCCCCCCAGGCCAACACCTATTCGACCTGGTTCGACCACCGCAAGCGCCTGGGCGCGACGGTGGCCCTGCAATACCAGGGCGACAAGCTGAAGCTGGACTTCGACGGCCTGTACAGTCAGCTGGAAAACAGCCGCCAGAACTTCTCCCTGGCCACCTCGGGCATCAACAGCCTGACCGGCAACATCACCGGGACGCAGGTGATGCAAAGCGCCGTGATCCAGGGCAACACCCTGATGGCCGCCAACTATACCGGCGTCGACATCCGCAGCGAGTTCAATCGCGAGGAAGACAAGACCAAGTTCTACCAGCTGGGTCTGAGCGGCTCGTACCAGGCCACCGACAAGCTGCTGCTGTCGGGTCTGATCGGCTACTCGAAGTCGGACTACGCCCTGCCGGTCTTCGACAAGGTGTTCCTGGAATCCAAGAACTACACCTTCAGCTTCGACGACCGTCCCAGCATGCCGGTCAACACCTACGGCCCCGGCCTGACCGATCCGGCCAAGTGGGACCTGATGCGGATGGACACCCAGGAGAACAAGATCTCCTCGGAATACTCCAACGCCAAGTTCGACGTGGCCTTCGCCGCCAACGAGATCTCCACCCTGAAGGGCGGCGTCTCGTTCAAGAAGTTCCAGAACTACGGCGCGCAGTGGGGCGACAAGCAGTTCCGCAACGTCCCGGCCAACACCAAGATCCCCGACAATCTGAAGATGGTCGTGCCGTTCAAGTCGCTGGGCGCCTACATCGTCGGCGACGTCGATCCGGTCTACGCCCTGATCGGCCAGACGCGTGACCTGGAAGCCCAGGGCGCCAAGTTCGCCACCCCCGGCACCGCCTTCACGGTGACCGAGGAGACCAAGGCGGCCTATCTGCAATACGACCTGAACACCGAGATCCTGGGTAAGGGCGTCCGCGCCAACGCCGGCGTCCGCTACTACTCGACCGACCTGAGCTCGGACGGCACGCTGAACACCGGGACCAGCCTCCAGCCGGTGTCGATCAAGCACAAGTACAACGGCTGGCTGCCCGCCCTGAACGTGGCCGTCGACGTCAACGAAGGCCTGGTCGCCCGCTTCAGCGCCAACCGCGACATCAGCCGCCCAGCCCTGGGCGACCTGGCCGCCGCCGGCTCGCTGACCACCGCCCCGTTCGGCGGCACGATCAGCACCGGCAACCCAAACCTGACCCCGTTCACTTCGGACTCGATCGAAGGCTCGCTGGAGTTTTACGACGGCAAGGTCGGCGCGTTCACGATCGGCGTCTTCTACAAGAAGCTGAAGTCGTTCATCACGTCGCAGACCAGCATCATGCCCTACTCGCAGACGGGCTTCCCGCTGTCGTTCCTGCTGCCGGGCCAGGACGGCTCGATCATGTACAATGTCAGCCGTCCGGTGAACGGCCCCGGCGCCGACATCCAGGGCCTGGAAGCCTCGTTCCAGCGTGATTTCACCTTCCTGCCCGCGCCGTTCAACCACCTGGGCGTCGTGGCCAACGGCACTTATGCCGACGGCTCCTCGCCGGTGATCATCAGCGGCCAGTCGGTGACCCTGCCGCTGATGCAGCTGTCGAAGTACTCGGCCAACGCCACGATCTACTACGAGACCGATACCTGGGGCATGCGCCTGTCGACCGCCTATCGCGACAAGTACCTGACCGGCGCCGGCGGCAACGGCAACATCGGCGACGGCTACAAGTCGACCAACAACGTCGACTTCGCCGCTCACTATAACGTCCTGCCGAGCCTGAAGCTGACCCTGGAAGGCATCAACCTGACCAACCAGCACAGCATCCAGTTCACCGACATCGCCGCCAAGCGGACCACGGTGAACGTCAGCAGCGGTCGCACCATCCTGATCGGCGCGACCTACGAGTTCTAACCCCTCCTTCGTCCCCTGAACTTGGGGCCGTCGTCCTTCCGGGACGGCGGCCTTCTTTTTGCGTTGCCCTCTTTCGTTGCCGTGGGGCCACGCCCGGGCGGTCCAATCACTCCGTCCACAGAACCTTCAAATTACTGACATGCGCCGTTTGTAGGGGTTCGCCCAGGCGCCGGAAGCTTTGCTGGTCGCCGTTGTGAGGACCCTGATGGCGGCACGGCGCGCCTGGCTGTCGCGTTCGGGTTCGGTGTTGGCCGGCGCGATGCTGGCCTTGACCGCCGCCACGCCCGCGCGGGCCGAGGCGCCGCGACGCTTCGCCATCGAGGGCGGCGACCTGTCCCGCGCCCTGAACAGCTTCTCGCGCCAGGCCGACGTGCCGGTCATGACCCTGGCCGACATCCGCCACCGCACCAGCCGCGGCGTGCGCGGCGTGCTGACGCCCAGCCAGGCGCTGAACCGCCTGATCGACGGCCAGAACCTGCACGCCGTGGCGGCCGGCGGCGGCTATGTTCTGCGCGAGGCCGCCCCCGCCCCGCCGCCGCCCGTGTCCGCGCCGCGCCATGCCCCGCCGCCCGAGATCTCGACCCAGGTCGACGCCGTCGTCGTCACCGGCTTTCGCGAGACCATGCTGCACGCCCGCGACCTGAAGCGCCGCGTCGCCGGCGACCAGGAGGTGATCCTGGCCGAGGACATCGCCGCCTTCCCGGACCTAAACCTGGCCGAGTCCCTGCAGCGCGTGCCCGGCATGACCATCTCGCGCGACACCGGTGAGGGTCGCCAGATCGCCCTGCGGGGCCTGGGCCCCGACTTCACCCGCGCCCAGCTGAACGGCATGGAGGTCTCGGCCTCGACCGCCTCGGGCATGGACAATCGCGGCTCGGTCAGTCGCACCCGGGCCTTCGACTATTCGATCTTCGCCAGTGAGCTCTTCAACAAGGTCACGGTTTGGAAGTCGTACGCCGCCGACCAGGACGAGGGCGGCATCGGCGGCACGGTCGAGCTGCGCACGGCCAAGCCGTTCGACTATTCCGGCGACAAGTTGGCCTTTTCGGCCAAGGCCCTGACCAACAGCGCCACGGGCGCGGTCAGTCCGCGCTTCGCCGCCCTGGCCTCCAAGCGCTGGGGCGATGTCGGGGCGCTGGTCTCGGTGGCTTACAGCGAGAACGACGCCAACGAATACGGCTATCGCAACTGGGGCTGGACGCCGGTGACCTTCGGCGCGGCCAATATCGGGCCGGGCGTCGATCCCGTCGTGGCCAGCCGCCTGATCAACGGAACCGGCGCCAATCGCGTCATCATGCCGGTGGCGCAGAGCTACTCGACCTGGTTCGACCACCGCGCGCGCCTCGGCGTCACCCTGGCCCTCCAATACGAGCCCGGCGACCGCCTGAAGCTGGGCGCCGACCTGCTGTACGGGCGCCTTTCCAACGACCGCGACGAGTTCTCGCTGGCCAGCGCCGGCGACAATCCGCTGACCGGCGACGTTAAGGGAACCCAGCGCCTGCGGGCCGCGCAGATCCGGGGCAACAGCCTCGTCTATGCCGACTACTCCGGCGGCGTGGACCTGCGCAGCGAGCACAAGCGCTCGGAGGACTCCACGGTCTTCCTGCAAGGCGCGCTCAGTGGCGAGTGGCAGACAACCGACCGCCTGCGCCTGCGTGGCATGGCCGGCTGGTCGAAGTCCGACTTCGAAGGGCCGGTCTTCGACAAGATCTTCCTGCAGGCCAGCAACAAGGCTTTCAGGTACGACCTGCGCGGGGCCGACGCGGCGGCCAGCAACACCTACGGCTTCGATTCGGCCGACCCGGCCCATTGGAACCTGATGCGCGCCGACACCCGCGAGGATCAGGTCGTCAACCAGTTTACCACCGGTCGGCTGGACTTCGACTACCAGGCCGCGCCGACGCTCACGATCGAGGGCGGCGTCCAGTACAAAGCCTTCCGCAACGACGGCTATACGCGGCGCGCCCGCACCGACTATCCGACCGGCGGCCCCGCGCCCCAGGCGGTCAAAGAGCTGATCTTCGAGAAGTCCCTGCGGCCCTACGTCGTCGGCGACATCGAAGCGACCTTCGCGCGCCTCAACGTACCCCGCGACCTCAGCGCGGCCGACGACATGCCCGGTTCGGACTATTCGATCATCGAGAAGACCTGGGCCGCCTATCTGATGGCGCGCGCCAACGGCGTCGTGGGCGACAGGAGCTGGCGCGGGGACATGGGCCTGCGCTGGTACGCCACCGACCTGACCTCGGCCGGCATGGTCAACACCGGGACCAGGCTGGAGCCGGCGGTGCTGCACAGCGTCTATGACGGCGTGCTGCCGGCCTTCAACCTGGCGGTCGACCTGTCGCCCTCGGTGGTCGCAAGGGTCTCGGCCAACCGCAACATCAGCCGCCCCAGCCTCTCGGACCTGCGCGCGGCCGGCAATGTCAATTCCGCGCCGTTCGGCGGCACGATCTCGGCCGGCAATCCCAACCTGCGCCCGTTCCTGGCCGACGCCCTAGAGGGCGCGCTGGAGGCCTATCAGGGCCGCCAGGGCTATTTCGCGATCAGACTGTTCTACAAGCGGATGGACTCATTCATCACCACGGCGAGCAATTCGGTCACCTACGGCTCGACCGGCTATCCGCTGGAGTTTCTGTCGCCGGGCAATGGCCCCGACACCATCTACGGCTTCGTGCGCCCGGTGAACGGCGACGGCGCCTCGATCCGCGGGGTCGAGCTGGCCGTGCAGCGGGACTTCGACTTCCTGCCCGCCCCATTCGACGGCCTGGGCTTCGTCGGCAACGTCACCCACGCCGCCGGCCGCTCCAACGTGCTGATCGACGACGCCTCGATCATGCTGGACCTGTTCCAGCTGTCGAAATGGACCTCGAACGCCACGCTCTATTACGAGACCAAGCGCTGGGGCGCGCGCGTCTCGTCGGCCTATCGTTCGGGCTATCTGGACGGCGCCGGCGGCAGCGGCTCGATCGGCTCGGGCTACAAGGCCAGCAACAACATCGACTTCGCCGCCCACTACAATACGGACGGCGGCCTGCGCATCGTGGTCGAGGGCGTCAACCTGACCAACGCCCCGATCACCCAGTTCTCCGACCTCACCGAAAAGCGCCTGACCGCCCGCACGGTCAGCGGCCGCACCTTCACCCTCGGCGTGACCTACGAGTTCTGACGCGCCATGCGGAAAAGCATCTTCTCCCTGTCCCCGTTCGGTCGTCCCGCGCCTCTACCCCATATGGACGCGCGCACGACCATGCCGACCGGAAGCGCCATGACCGACGTAATCGCGGTGCTGCGGCCCCACGAGCGCAAGCTCTCGGCCTATATCGTCCGCCGGTCCAAGGACGCGGGGCGGGCCGAGGACATTCTGCAGGAGACCTTCCTCACCGTGATGCGCCAGGCGCAAAAGCAGGAGATCACCCAGCCGCTGGCCTATGCCTATCGGGTGGCGGACTCGCTGATCTACGCCCAGGCCCGCCGCGACAAGCGCGAGTCGCCGATCGGCGACGAGGACTTCGGCTGCGACCTGCCCCTGCCCGACGCGGTGCTGGAGCACAAGCAGCGCGCGGCGGTGTTCGAGAAGGCCCTGAAGCGCCTCTCGCCCCTGCGCCGCGACATCTTCATCCGCCGTCACATCGACGGCCAGTCCAGACAAGCCATCGCCGACGATCTTCGGATCAATGTGGAGGCCGTCAAGAAACACCTCGTGCGGGCCATGACCGAACTGGCCGGCGCGATGCAGGACGCGGCGGTCAACGCCGCGCGAGAAGGGAACGGCCGCGATGCGCGCTAACGACAACTGGCGCCTGCCGTCCGAAGACGAGCTGGAGATCGCCGCCGACTGGGTCGATCGTCTACCCAACCTGACCGCCGAAGAACGCCTGGAGCTGGAAGCCTGGCTGGCCGGCGGTCCTGGCCGCGCCGCCGCCTTTAGCCTGATGCGCGACACCCAGCGCGACACCGCCCTGCTGGACGCCGCCGAGCGCGTGCGCGCCGCACCCGTGGCCAAGCGCTCGATCCGCCTGGGCCTGATCGCCGCCGGCATCGCCGTGGTCGCCGGCCTGTCGGCCGCCGTGCTGGTCCGGCCCTATCTGGCCGGCGTCGAAAAGCCCCTCGAACTGGCCACGCCGCTGGGCCAGCGCGCCGAGCACAAGCTCAGCGACGCCTCGGTGGTCACCCTGGCCGCCGATAGCGGCGTCTCCGTGCGCTACAGCCGGGGCGCCCGCGACGTGGCCCTGAACAAGGGCGACGCGGTGTTCGACGTGGCCAAGGACGCCAAGCGCCCCTTCCGGGTCCAGGCCGGCGACACCCAGGTGACCGCCGTCGGCACGACCTTCGAGGTCGAGCTGGTCAGCGACGCCGTCCAGGTCCGCGTCTTCGACGGCGTGGTCCGGGTCAACCGCGACGGCGCCGAACGGCGCCTGGGCAAGGGCGAGTGGCTGATGCTGGCCTCGAACCGCGCGCCGGTCGGCGGTCGCCTGGACGCCGGCAGCTACGAGGCCTGGCGCTCGGACTGGCTGGACGCCGACGGCCTGCCGCTGAAATACGTGATCGCCCGCCTGAACCGCTACACGACCCAGAGCGTGGCCCTGCACGATCCCAGCCTGGGCGAGCTGAAAGTCACCGGCCGCTTCAAGCTAGACCGGCCGACCGAGTCCCTGACCATGATCGCCGCCCTGCTCGACATGCAGGCCCATCCGGAAGGCCGGCGGGTCTACCTGACGCCTCGGCGGGCGCCTTCGTCCTAGAGCGGCGCCAACTCGATCAGCACGATGTCGTTGGCGCGCATCGGCAGGTCGACCACGGTCTCGCCACGCACGGTGACGACCTTGTCGATCTCGGGCCGGTCCTGGGTCAGCCCCTCCAGCAGGCGCTGCTGGTCGGCGGTCAGGGTCTTGGGCAGGCCCATGTCGATATAGGCGCTGTAGGCGTCGTTGGCGCGATAGCCGGTGCGGCGCGCGCGCAGGCGATAGCGGCCCGGCTTCAGGCCCGCCACGCGCAGCTTCAACGGCTCGACGTCGAAGGCCGGATGCAGGCGCTGGTAGAACGGCCGGTTGCTGACCTTCTGGTCCGGCTGACGCCAGGCATAGGCCAGCACCGTTACCCGCCCACCGTCACGCGCGGCGAAGACCTGGCCGTCGCTGGTCGCCAGCGCCTGGCCCCTGATGGCGTTCAGGTACTTGTAGGCGAACCAGGCCGGCTTCCTGATCCCCTGCGGGTTCATCAGGCCAAAGCCGCCCTCGAACGGCTTGGTCGGCGGGCCGGGCTCTTCGAAGAGGTCGGTATAGGTCCAGTAACTCATGCCCTGGACCAGGCCTTGCGTGCGCCGCAGCTTCTCCAGGATGTAGGCGGCGCTGACATAGCTGTCGTGGACGCTGTCGCGCGGCGTGTAGCTGGTGCTCCACTCGGTGAAGTATAGCGGCAGGCCCGGGAAGGCCGAGGCCTCGATCTGCTCGCGCACCCGCCGCACATCGCCGACGATGGCGTCCGGCGAGGCCGACAGCTTGGTGTCCTGCTCGCCCTTCTCGTCCAGGAACCCACCCTCGACGCCGTAGGTATGGGTGGTGACGAAGTCGACGGCCGCACCGCTCTGCTTCACATGGGCCAGGAACTCCGGGACCCAGGCCGCGCCGGCCGTCGAGGGCCCGCCAACCCGCAGGGTCGGGTCGATCGCCTTGATGGCCCGAGCGGTGACGTCATAGAGCTCGAAATAGGCCGCCTGATCTGCCTTCTCCCAGAAGCCGTCCAGGTTGGGCTCGTTCCAGACCTCGAAGAACCAGGTCCGCACCTCGGCCTCGCCGTAGCGCTGGCGCACATGCCGGACGAAGGCGTCGATCAGGTCGCGCCACGGCCCCAGCTGCGGGTGGCTGGTGTTGCCCTTCCAGTAGAAGATCGTCAGGTCCGAGGTCTTCATCGCCTCGGGCGTGAAACCCAGCTCGACGAACGGCTTGATCCCCTTGGCCAGCAGGGCGTCGTACAGCTGATCGAGTTTCGTCCAGTCGTAGACGATCTTGCCGTCCTGGACCTTCACCGTGCCCAGCACGTCGTGGAACACCGCGTGGAAGCGGATGTAGCGGAAGCCCAGCTCGTCGACTGTGGTCTTCAGCTGCCCCTGGCTATCGTCGCGGATCAGGGTGCCGGGATAGTCCGAGCCGATCGACAGGTCGAAGAAGCGGTCGACCGGGCCGGTCGTCTTGGCCACGTCCAGCGCGATCACGCGCGGCGCCGGCGCGGCGTGCGCCATCATTGGCAGGCTCGAAATGGCGGCCAGCAGGGCGCGGCGCGACAGGCGCATGAGCTTCCTTCCCTCTTCGTTGAGAGCAGGGCTACACGGCCATGATAGCGCTATCAATTCCTATTGTAGGATAATTACAGATCAGCGGCGCCCAAATCAGCGCCGCAGAGCGAAGCCGACATAGACCGTGCGAGGCGCGGAGAAGCTCGTGACGCCATCCGCCGTCTGGCCGACAGCGAGGTTGGCGTCCAAGGCGTTGTCGGCCGCCAGATAGACCTCGGACGTCGGCGACAGCGCCCAGCCGACCCGCAGGTCGACGCCCGTCCCGGCCTTCAGGACCCGCAGGTTCAGGTCGTCCTCGTAGCGCTTGCTCTCGTAGCGCAGGTCGGCGTCGAGGGTCAGGCGATCGATCGGCTTCCAGCGGACACCGGCAGTAGCGGTCAGGGCCGGCGCCTGGGCGGGCCGCTTGCCATCCAGCTGGGCGACCGCGCCGCTGCCCTCGACGCGGGCGTGGGTCGCCGAGACGGCCGCGCGGACGGTCCAGGCCGATGACAGGTCGGCGGCGATGTCGCCCTCCAGGCCATAGGCGTTGATCTCGCCGGCGTTCTGGCGCTGGCGCAGGACACCGCCGGCCGGGATGAAGCCGGCGATCGGGAAGGCGCCCGGACCGATGCCGATGGTGACGTTGGTGATCGGGTCGTGGACCTGATTGTAGAAGACGCCGAGGTTCCACTTCACCGCCCCTTCACCGGAGAAGCCGGTCTCGACGCCGTACAGGGTCTCGGGCTTCAGGGCGGCGTTGGCCTCGGTGACGTCGTTGCCGACGCGGAACGGGCGGTGCAGCTCGTTGAGCGTGGGCGGCCGGAAGCCGGCATAGGCCGCCGCGCGCACCCAGGTCTCGCCGGACAGGCGCTGGCGGACACCCACGCGGGCCGTCGGGGTCGTGCCCGAGGCGTTGGCCGGCGGCGCGTCCAGGGTCAGGGCGCCGGTCGCCGCATCCCGCTCGCGCCGCACGCCGCCATACGAGCGCCAGCCGTCCAGCCTCGCCCCCGCGACCAGGATGAAATCCGGCCGGCTCCAGGCGGTCTCGGCATAGACGCCGCCCACCAGGGTCCGGCCACCGGCCGTGCGCTGGCGGGTGAAGGTCCCGGCCATGTAGCGGAAGAGCTCGTTGGTATTGCCCTCGGTCGCCCGGACGTCGCCGCCCAGCTCCCACGTCCATTCGCCCAGCGCGCCCTGCCAGGCCGCGTTGAGGCCATAGCCGCTGGAGGGCGTCGAGTACTGGTCGTTGGCCGGGGTCGTGCCGATACGTCCGGCCGCGACGGCGGCGGAGGTGTTCTCCAGGTCGCTGCTGCGCGCCCAGGCCTGCAGCCGCCAGCTGTCGGTCGCCAGGGTCACGGCCAGCGAACTGCCGGTGGCGTTGGACTTGGCCCCGAACAGGCCCGCGCCGCGCTTTTCCTGGAAGGTCGCCACACGTGCGGCCCAGCGCACGCCGCCGGCTTCGCCCTGCACCCGCGCGGCGATCGAACCGTCTTCCAAGGTGGTAGGGACGTCGGCCGCGCCCGCCGCCGAACCCCGCACGGGCCGGTAGCCGTCGGTGCGCGAGCCGCTAGCGGTCAGCAGTAGGTGATCGGTCCCGAACGTCCCGGCCGCCCGCCAGCCGTCGCGCTCCCGCATCTCGGCGGTGAAGCTGGTCAGGCCGCCGCCGGTCGCCCGCTCGCGCAGGGCCACCACGCCGGTCAGGGCGCCGGCGCCGTAAGGTCCCGCCCCGGCCCCGCGCACGATGGTCGCGCCGGATAGACCCTCGCCCGGCAAGCCGGTCCAGATTACCCAGCCGCCGAACGGATCGTTCTGCGGCGCGCCGTCCAGGGTGACGAGCGCTCGGCCAGCGCCCGACGGCGCGACGGCGCGGAGCGAGAGCCCCTGGATGGTCGGATTGGCCGCGTCGCTGCCGGTGCGGCGAAACAGCGAGACGCCCGGCGTGGTCTTCAGCACGTCGTCCAACCGCCCCTGGGCGCCCAGTTCGGCGGCGTTATAATAGGCGGTGGAGAAGACGTCCTGCCCGGGCAAGGGAAGCAGCCGGGGCGCCTCGACGACGACGGCGGAGACCGGGGGCGGCGGGGCGTCAAGCGGCACGGGCGAACTCTACTTTGGCGAAAGGCTATGCTTAGTCCAAAGCCCTGCATCGCCGCTATCGTTCCCAGCCACCGCCCAGCGCCAGAAACAGGTTTACCTGGTCAGCCGCGACCTGACTGTCCGACGCCGCCAATTGCGCCTCGGCCCCGGCCAAGGTGCGCTGTGCATCAAGGCCCGCCAGGTACGGACTGCGCCCAGCACGATAAAGGCGCTGAGCCTGGCTCTCGGCCAGTTGCGCCTGATCGCGGGCGGCCTTCAGGGCGGCCTGCCGTTGCAGGTCGTGGACATAGGCGTCCAGGCTCGTCTCTGTCTCGCGCAGCGCG
Source organism: Caulobacter sp. GW821-FHT11E11 (assembly GCF_058808315.1). NCBI lineage: Bacteria > Pseudomonadati > Pseudomonadota > Alphaproteobacteria > Caulobacterales > Caulobacteraceae > Caulobacter > Caulobacter sp. GW821-FHT11E11. The sequence goes on along the minus strand of NZ_JBXARO010000003.1, from coordinate 573,118 downwards.
GTCAGCACCACACCGTCGAACCGGGCCAGCGCGCCGTCCGCGCCGGCCTCGGCCTGGCGGATCCGGGCGCGCTCGCCCTCGCCCGGCAGGGTCCAGCTGATCAGCGAGGTCAGGCCCCAGCGGTCGGCGGGCGCCGTGCCGATGTCCGCCAGCAGGCCCGTCGAGCCCGCCCCCGCGCCCAAGGTGATGCTGGGATAGAGCGCCGCCGTCGCGACGCCGATCCGGGCGGTGGCGCCGGCCAGGGTCCGCTCGGCCTGGCGCACATCGGGACGGCGCTTCAGCAGGGCCGCGCCGTCGCCGACCGGGATCGGGCGCGTCAGGGTCGGCGGGGCCACGCAGGCCTCGACCGCCTTGGGGAATTCGGCGGGCGGCTTGCCGGTCAGGGTGGCCAGCTTGTACAGCGCCGCGCGGCGGCGGCTCTGGAAGGTCGGCAGGCTGGCGCGCGACAGGTCCAGCTGGGCCTGGGCGCGGGTGACGTCCACGGCCGTGCCGCGACCGGCCTTCACCAACTTCTGGGTGACCGCCAGGCTGCGGCCCTGAAGGTCCAGGGTGCGTTGGGCCACCGCCAGTTCGTGGCCGTTCGCGCAGGCCTCGACATAGGCGCGGGCGACGTCGGCGGCGACGCTGACGCGGGCTAGGTCGAGCGCGGCCTGCGAGGCCTCGGCGTCGGCATGGGCGGCCTCGGCGGCGCGCTTGATCCGGCCGACCAGGTCGACCTGGTAGCTGACCTTCAGGCCCACATCGGCCAGGTTCTCGACCGGCAGCTGTTCGGCCTTGAGGAACTGCTCGCCGGACTCGCGCGAGTGCATGGCGGCGGCCGAGGCCCCGACCGTGAAGCCGCCCGCGTCATCCGCCTCGCCGGCCACGGCCCGCGCGCGGGCCAGGTTGGCGGCGGCGACGCGCAGGTCGGTATTGGCGGCCAGCGCCGCCTCGACCAGGCCGTTCAGGACCGGGTCGTCATAGAGCTTCCACCAGCCGGTCGGAACCGGGTCCTGACTGACGGCCTTCGAGCTCGCGCCCAAGAAAGCCCCCTGCGCCGAAGGGGCGTTGATCTTGGCCTTGTCCGGCAGCTTGTAGTTGGGACCGACGGTCGTGCAGGCGGTAAGCGCCAGCAGCGAGCCGGCGACCGCCAGGATGCGCAGCGGGCTCATCGACCGGCTCCCACCACCGCGACCGTGGCGGTGCGGCCGGCGATCAGGCGCAGGTCGTGCGGTGTCTGGTCCAGGGCCACGCGCACCGGCACCCGCTGGGCCAGGCGCACCCAGCTGAAGGTCGGATTGACGTTGGGCAGCAGGTTGCCACTGGCGGCGCGGTCTCGGTCCTCGATGCCGGCGGCGATCGACTGGATATGACCCTTCAGTGGCCGCTCCTCGCCCATCACCTTGATACTGACCGGCTGGCCGATGCGCAGACCCGACAGCTTGGTCTCCTCGAAATAGCCCTCGACCCGGAACGAGCGGCTGTCGATCAGGGCCAGCACCGGCTTGCCGGCGGTGACGTAGTCGCCGGTGCGCAGGGTGAGGTCCGACAGGAAACCGTCGGTCGGCGCCAGCACCACGGTGCGCTTCAGATTCAGCACCGCGACATCGCGAGCCGCCAGGGCCTGAGACAGGGCCGCCTGGCTCAACTCGACCTTGGACAGACTCTGCTCGGTGACTTCACCCGCCACCAGGTCGCCCAGGGCGCGGTTGCGGGTGAGTTCGCGGCGGGCCTGGGCCAGTCCGGCGCGCTGGGCCTCGACGGCGGCGTCGGCCTGGCGCAGGGCCAGGGCGTAGCGCTCGCGGTCGACATAGAACAGCGGCTGGCCGGCCTTGACCGTCTGGTCGTTGGTCGCCTCGACGGCGGTGACCAGGCCCGACACGTCGGGGGCCACCTGCACGACGTCGGCGCGCACGCGGCCGTCACGGGTCCAGGGGTCGACCTGGTAGTGGGTCCAGAGCGCCTTGCCGCCGACCAGAGCGGCGATCACGACGGCGCCGGTGACGGCGACGCGGGCGGTGGTCAGCAGGATGGATTTGGTGGAGGGCATGGTCAGAACTTCAGAGGAGAAGGGACCGTCACGACGGCGGCCCAGAGGATGACGAACAAGGCGGTGTCGAACAGCGCCGGGTGCCAGACGAAGCGGTAGGCGCCGACCTTCGACAGGGCGCGACGCAGGACGAACGAGGCGGCCAGGGCGATCACCGCCGAGACCAGGACGGACGACAGGAAGACCCCGTCGATATTCAGCTCACCGGTCATCGGGCGATCTCCGGAACGAAGGCGGGGGCCTCCGGGAACAGGTTGCGGCGCAGACCGACCAGGCCCGAGACGCCCTGCACCGCCGAGGCGGCGGGGGCGATCGACAGGCCGCGCAGGGCCGCATCGACGCGGGCCAGCAGCTCCTCGCCGGGCTTGCGGCTGTGGCCGGCGGCCAGGGCGGCGAAGTGCTCGCCGACGCTGTCGAGGGCGGCGTCCAGCTGGCTCTTACCCTCCGGCGAAAGGTCAGGACGGGCGGTCTGGACGGCGACCAGGTTCATGCCGACCCGCAGGTCGCGCAGGGCGTCGACGCCGACGAAGTCGTGGCGCTCTCCGGCCTGGGCCAGCTTGGGGGTCAGCATGCCCAGCCGGTCGACCAGTATGGCGGCGAAGGCGGCCGGCTCGGGCGCCTGGCGGGCGCGGGCCAGGCGGGCGAGGCCTCTCCAGGTGCGGATCAACAGGCGCCGGGCGCTGGCGTCCACGCCCATCGAGCGCAGACCGGCCGTGACCATGATCGCGAACAGCAGGCCGACAAACTGGCCCAGATTGCCATTGAGGAAACTGGCGAAGTCGGCGCTGAAGGTCTCTTGCAGGGCGAGCGCGTTGCAGAAGCCGATCAGGACGGCCAGGCCCGCGCCCATGGTCGCGGGGTTGGGAATGTAGAGGCCCAGGAACAGCAGCGGCGGCGCCATGACCAGCAGCAGCATCGGAAAGCCGTCGATACTGGGCAGGATAGCGAACATGTAGAGCGCCGAAAGCGGGAGCGAGACCAGGGTGAACAGGCCGAAGTTCTTGATGGCCGGCACCGGGTCATCCATCGCCGCGAAGAAACAGCAGAAGACGGCGGCCATGACGGGCGCGGCCGCGCCGTCACCCCAGCCGGCCAGGATCCAGGCGGCGCAGGACAGCAGGATGGCGATCGCCGCCGCGCCGCCCGACAGTAGGGCCAGCGGCAGGTCAGCATGCATCGGGCGCAGACCCTTAGCCCTAGCCGAGGCGTCCAGGGCCGGCGACAACGGGGCGTCGGGATTGTCCAGGCGCGCCATCAGGGCGTGGCCCTCGGCCAGGGCGCGGACGGCGTCGGACAGGCGCACCAGCAGGCTCTCGATCAGCAGGCTGTCCCAGGCCGCGCCACGACGGCGAGCGGCGAGTTCCTGCAGGCGCTCGATCAGGTCCAGGCCCTCATCGCGCGGCGAACCGGACTCGATCCAAGCGACCACGGTGTCGAGCGCAGCACGGACGCGGTCGTCGCGGACCTCGCGCAGGGCTTCCATGCGGTCGGCGAGCCCCGACAGCAGTGGGATCAGCAGCAGCATGCGCTCGTGCAGGGCGCGGACGACGCCGGTGGTCTCGCGCAGGCGCGAAGTGTCGAACGGCAGGTGGACGGCCAGCATCTGGATCTCGCTGGCGGCGGCGGCCAGGTGACGGCGGTCGCGCGCGATGGCCTCGGCGTCCTCGCCGCGCAGCACGTCCAGCGCCCAGCGGTCGGCCTCGCCCAGCCAGGTCTTTAGCCGAGTGCGAAGCACCGCGCCGACGGGACGCGGGAAGACCAGGCTATGGACCAGGGTGGCGCAGATGATGCCCAGGCCGATCTCGATCACCCGCGACACGGCGACGTCGAAGATCGCGCCGGGCTGGGAGACGCTGGGAAAGCCGATGATCGCCGCCGTATAGCCGGCCAGCATCAGCACATAGCTGCGCGGTGTGCGGTCCAGCAGCGAGATGGTCAGGCAGCCGCCGACCCACAACGCGAGCGCCAAGGACAGCAGCCACGGAGCGTTGACCAGGTTCGGCACCAGGGCCACGGCGGCCATGGCGCCCAGGATGGTGCCCAGCACGCGATAGACGGCCTTGGAGCGCACGGCCCCGGCCAGCGGCTGGCTGACGATATAGGCGGTGGTCATCGCCCAGTAGGGGCGCGGCAGGCCCAGGGCGAAACCGATATAGAGGGCCAGCATCGCCGCCGCGAAACTGTTCACCGAGAACAGCAGCGTATGCCGATCGAGTTTCGGGAACATGGGAGGCTAGATCCCCTGCCCGGCCGCGGCGTCCAGGGCGGCCTCGAAGGCGGCGAAGGTGCGCAGGGCGGCTTGAAGGTCGGCGTCGCTGACGCCGGTCAGCATCTGGGCCCGGACCACCTGCACGGCGTCCTCGACCACGGCGGCCAGAGCCTGGCCTTCCGCGGTCAGGTGCAGGGTCTTGGCGCGCTTGTCGGACGGGTCGTCGCGGCGCTCGACCAGGCCGGCCTGGGCCAGCTGGTCGAGGATACGGACCAGCGAGGGGCCCTCCACGCCTATCTCCTCGGCCAGTGTCCCCTGGCGCATGCCACCGCCGGCGCGGGCGATGTGCAGCACCGGCATGGCCTTGGCGTCCGAGATGCCATGGGCGGCCAGGGCGCGATTGACCTCCTTGCGATAGACCCGCGCCAGGCGCAGCAGAGCGCCGGCGAAGGCGCGTTCAGCAAGGGTGCGGGCAGAGGTCATGGAACGACGATCTTTTAAATAGGTAGCTTCCTATCTAAATTAGATAGCATCCTACCTATTTGATCGCAAGAGCGGCGCCGGCAGAATTTGCTGCAGCGCAATGTGACGAGTTCAGAGGGGCGGCGGACCGTCCCGCCATCGCGGCCAGTCGGCGACGATGTGGTCAACGACCCGCGATCCGACCACGCCGATATTGGCGACGGTCTCGGCGAAGCCGCCGGCCGTCTGGCCCGGCGCCGGGTCGAGATGCTGCAGCGTCGTTTCGCCCGGCGCGCCCTGATCGAAATTGACCGCGCCGCGCAGGCTCAGGATGCGTCCCGTTCCCCACTGGCGCTTGATCACCAGGGCCAGGGCGGCGGCCTCCATCTCGGTGATCACATAGTCGTCGGCGCCGTAGAGCTTGGCGATGTACTGGGCTTCCCGGGACAGACCCGGGCCATGGAAGAAGGTGTCGCCGGTCATGTGCGTGCCGACCATGACCGAGGGGGCCTTGCGCGCGCGGGCGTCGGCATAACGCATGCGGTAGCGGCGGGCGTCCTCGCTGTCCTGCATCGGCGCGCCCTGCGACAGGCGCACGGCCCAGCCGACCAGGTTCGGATCCAGCGGGAAGCGGCGATAGTCCTCGTACCCAGCCCGCGGCATGAAGGTCGGCGCGCCGGGCGTGTTCTCCTCCGGCGCCCAGCGATGGCCCAGATCATAGTCGACCAGCCAGGTCGCCCACGAGACGTCGCCGATCGTCCCGCGCGACGGCGGGGTTCCACCGACGCCGCTGAGAATGAAGTAGGCCTGCGAGAAGTCGTAGGCCGGGTCCAGCAGGATGGCCTGCATCGAGGCCGACGCATTGACCTTGCCCATGCCCAGGGTCGAACCGCAGACGCCGTCAGTGTCGCAGTAGACCGGCTTCAGAGCGCCCTTCACCGGTCGGGGCGTGCTCTGGCGCCAGTAGCGCTCGTACCAGGGCTGGAACTCGCCGGCGCGGTCGCCGATGTTTTCGCCGATCTCGAACATGGCGGCCACGAAAACCTTGACCTTGACCGGGGTCGGAGTCCGCGCCTGGGCGCCGCTCGCCAGGGCCAAAGCGACGATCGTCGCGACCAAGGTTCCAGTGTATCGAGATAGCAATCGGATGATCATGCTGGACGCTATCAACCTTAAAGGCTGATTTGCAGAGGAACCGCGCCGTCGAAGGCGCGGTCCCCGTCGTTGCCCGATTTCGATGCGACCTAGCCCAGCGCCTTCTTGTACAGCGCCAGCAGGTTGGCCCAGGCCGTCTCGGCGGCCGCCTCGTTGTAGACTTGGCTGCCTTTCACCGTCCAACCGTGGGCGGCGCCGGCGAAGACCTCGACCTGGGCCGGGCGCTTGGCCTCGGCGAAGGCGGCCTTCAGCTTGTCCTTCACGTCCGGTTCCTTCTGATCGTCGTTGTCGGCGATCTCGATCAGGTACGAGGCGTGGGTCTTGGGGATCAGCAGGTGCGGGCTGTCGGCGTCGGCCGTGATCAGGCCGCCGCCGTGGAAGGTGGCCACCGCGCCGATGCGGCCCGGCGCGGCGCCGGCCGTGCGGAACGACAGCGGACCGCCCATGCAGTAGCCCTGCACGCCGATCTTCTTGCCCTTGTCCGTCTGCGGCTGGGCGTCGAGGAAGGCGACATAGGCCTCGGCGTCCTTGAAGGTGCCGGCCGGGGTCACCGAGGCGCGCAGCGGGGTGATCTTGGCGCGGTCGTCGGGATTGGCGAAGTTGAAGGTGCCGTCGATCACCGGCGCCTTCTTGACCCGGTAATAGAGGTTGGGGACCAGCACGACGTAGCCGGCGGCGGCGAGGCGGCGACCCATGTCACGGAACACCGGGCGCAGGCTCATGACGTCGGGCCACAGAAGCACGGCCGGGTGCTTGCCCTTGCCCTTGGGATAGAACAGGGCCGCGTCGGCCTCGCCGTCGTCGGTCTTGATGGTGACGTCCTTCTCCTCGACCGTGTCGTCGGCGCGGGCGACGGTGGCGACGCCGGTGGCGACCACCGTCATCAGGCCGAAAGCCCGGCGCGACAGGCGCGGGTCGTGAACCAGGCCGGGGTGGATATCGTCATCGCACATGGCGGTCTCCCTCTGAACTTGGCGGGCACGCTATAACCGCGTTCTGCCGCCGCCTACCCACTTTAGGACGCGACTTGGTACGTCGCTTTCCCGGGCAGCAGCAGGTCCTGCTTGCGGCCGTCGCACAGGGCGTAGCTGAAGCCGGACTGGATCGCCCAGGCCCCGACCTCGCCCTTCTTGTTGACGGCCAGGAAGCCCACCTGGATGTCCTTGGCCTGGGGCTTCTTCTTCAGGATCCGCTCGACGGCCTCGCGGCAGGCGGCCTCGGGCGAGCGGCCCTGGCGCATCAGCTCCACGACCAGGAAGCTGCCGACATTGCGGATCACCTCCTCGCCGACGCCGGTCGAGGTGGCGCCGCCGACCTCGTTGTCGACATAGAGGCCCGCGCCGATGATCGGGCTGTCCCCCACCCGGCCGCGCATCTTCCAGGCCATGCCGCTGGTGGTGCAGGCGCCGGCGATATTGCCCTTGGCGTCGATGGCCAGCATGCCGATGGTGTCGTGGTTGTTCGCCCCGCCCGGCGTACCCAGCCGGCCCGTGGTCTTGCCGTAGTCGCCGACCTCGCTGTTGGCCTTGGGCGCGTACTTGGCGTCCTTCTTCCAGGCCTCCCAGGCAGCCTTGGATTCGGGGGTCAGCAGCTCCTCGTACTGGAAGCCCTGCTCGATCGCGAACTGCAGGGCGCCGGCTCCGACCAGCATCACGTGCGGGGTCTTCTCCATCACCCGGCGGGCGACCGAGATCGGGTGGGCGATGTGCTCGAGCGCCGCGACCGAGCCGCAGTTGCCCAGCTCGTCCATGATGCAGGCGTCCAGCGAGACATGGCCGTCGCGGTCGGGGTAGCCGGCGCGGCCGACGCTGTGGTTCTTCAGGTCCTGCTCGGGGATGCGCGCGCCGGCCTCAACGGCGTCCAGCGCCCTACCGCCCTTGGACAGCACCGCCCATGCGGCCTGGTTGGCGGCGACGCCGAAGTCCCAGGTGGAGATCACGCACGGGCCGTCCAGCTTGGTGATCGTCTCGCCACTCCCTTGGGCGGCGGACGCCTTGCTGCTCAACATCGCCGATCCCGCCAGGGTGGCGCCGATCAGACCCCTACGATTCATCATCTTCGTGTGCTCCAAGAAGGCCGCGCCGATTCCCTAGCATGAGCGAGACCAGACCATGACCGCCGACCGCGTCCTGTTGGAAGTCTGTGTCGATACGCCTGCCGGATTGGCGGCGGCGATCGCCGGTGGCGCGGATCGCATCGAACTTTGCGCGGCGCTGGCCCTGCAGGGCCTGACCCCCGCCCCCGGCCTGATGGCCCTGGCGGCGCAGGCGCCGATCCCGATCTATCCGATGATCCGTCCTCGGAACGGCGACTTCTGCTTCGATGCGCGCGACCTGGACACGATGCGTCGCGACATCGACGCGGTGCGCGGCTACGGCCTGGCCGGCGTGGCGATCGGCGCCAACCGTCCGGACGGCGAGCTGGATGTCCAGGCGCTGGAGATGCTGGCCAGGCACTGCGAGGGCCTGGGCATGACCCTGCACCGCTCGTTCGACTTCGTGGCCGATCAGGCCGCGTCGCTGGAGACGGCGATCGAGCTGGGCTTCGAGCGCATCCTGACCTCGGGCGGCGCCCTGACCGCCGAGGCCGGGGCCGAACAGATCGCCGCGCTGGTCAGCCAAGCCGCAGGCCGCATCGCCATCCTGGCCGGCGCGGGCGTGCGGCCGAGCAACGTGGCCGAGTTGGTCCGCCGCACCGGTGTGCGCGAGGTGCACGGCTCGTTCGGCGGCTTCCTGCCGGGCGCCGATTCCGCCTCCAAGCTGGGCGCCATGGGCTTCGTGCCACCCGAGCTGCGGGACACGGACCATGCGGCCGTGGCCGAGGTGGTCCGCATCCTGCGTTCGCTCTAGAGGCCCAACTTGGCCGGGTGGGTCTTGGCCCAGGTTTCGTACGCCGCAATCGCCTTGGCCGGGCCCGTGCCGAACCAGGCATAGCCGTTGCGGCGTTCCAGCGAGAGCTCGTTGACGTCGTCGCGCAGGGTCTTGTCGCGCTCGCCGAAGACCGGCTTGCCAGCCGTGCTGTAATAGCGCGACCACAGCGGACCCGCGCCCGGCTGGTCGACCAGGCGGCGGCCTTCGGGGTCGGCCTTGCCGCCGATCCAGGCCTTGCCCGTCAGCGCCGCGCCCTTCAGCCAGGCCACGCCCGCATGGACGGCGGCGATCTCGGCCGGGGCCGGATCTGGCAGGCTCATCAGGTAGGTCAGGAGATCGGCGCTCTCGCCCGTGGACAGGGCCGGCGGCTCGAAGTTGCGGCCAGCGACCGGGGCCAGGGTGAACGGGTCGGCCTGCTGGCCCCAGATCGTCGGCTTGCCGTCGACGCGGATCTGGGCGGCGACGATGACCTCGCGGCCCTTCTTGGCGGCCGCGCCCGACTTGGCGCGCAGGTCGGCGGGCACGAAGGCGAAGTCCGGCTTGGCCTCCGACACCTCGGTCAGCAGATCGGCGGCTTCCGAGACGGCGTTGTCGTTGAAGGTGACGGCGTCGTGATAGCCGCCTTCCAGCGGCCAGACCTGCGGCCAGCCACCGTTCGGGAACTGGGCGTTTAGCAGATAGTGCACGCCCTTCAAGAAGCTCTGACGATAGACGTCGCCATCCTTGCTCGAAGCCTGCGCGGCGACCTTGGCCAGGAAGCGCAGCTCGGTGATAGTGGCGTTGTTGTCCAGCGTGCCGACATAGCCCCACTTGGGGTCGCGGGCGGCGTCGAAGTCGTTCTCGGTCAGATATTTGGAATTGTTGTCCGAAGCCCAGGGCTGGCCCGGCAGGCGCAGCGCGCCGTGGCGGTCCTGGTTCTTGCTCCAGCCGCCGGCCGGGGTCTGGAAGCTGACAATGACGTCGGCGACGTGGCGGGCCTCGGGCGAGGCGTACCAGGCCGCGTCCTTGTTCAGCGGCATGCCGCCGTCGCCGTGGCCCGTCGCGGGCGGCCGCGGCGCGGTCTCACCGGGCTTCAGCTCGGCGGCCAGGGCGGCGCGGTCGGCCTTCTCCTGGGCGCCGGAGCGCGCGAGATAGGCCTTCCACGCCGGCTGCTGGGCGGCCGGCAGTTTGGCGATCCGCTCGGCGGTGATCGGCTGGGCCGGCGTGTTGGTCCCGATCACACTGGCGAAGGCCGGCGACGCCAGCAGGCTGGCGGACAGGAACAGGCCGATGGCGGCGGCGCGATAGGTCATCCGGACGTCTCTCCCCGAGGGCGTCATTGTCGTTGAACGCCTGGATATCTCGGGAATGATACCGGTTTCCTACCGGGTTGAAACAGAGGTCGATCAGCCCTCGATGATGTGCGGGATGAACCGCGAGCGGTCACGGGTCACGCGGCCCCGGTCCTCGCGCACGCCGATCCCGGCGGCCTGGTCGCCAATGACCCAGGAGCCGACCACCGGATAGTTCACGCCGAACTTGGGCGGGGGTTTGAGTTCCTGGCGGATCCAGCCTTCCTCGCCATAACCCAGGTCCAGAACCCGGCCCTTGCGGCCATCCTTCCAGAGCTCGACGTTCGCGCCCTCGCGGCTGAACAGCGGCTTGCGGGCGTAGCTGGAGCCCAGGCGCTCGACCTTGGGATCGTCGTCGAAATAGGTCTCCAGCAGGTTCGGATGGCCCGGATTGCGCTCCCACAGCAGCGGCAGCAGCGCCTTGTTGGACAGCACCGCCTTCCACGGCGGTTCCAGGAACAGGGTGTTGGAGCCGGCGATGTTGGCGGCGTACGGCTCGCGCAGCATCTGTTCCCAGGGGTGCAGCTTGAAGATCGCGCCGATCAGGTAGTTGTCCTGGTCGATGAAGCGGCCGTCGGCGTCGAGGCCGATCTCTGTCGTCGGCACGAACTTGGGCTCCAGGCCCGCCAGGGTCGCCATGTCCTCCAGGAACCGCACCGTCTGGCGGTCCTCGACGAAGTCGGCGTCGCTGGCGAAGTGGACGAATCCACCGTTCGGGAAGATCTCCTTGAACCGCTCGGCCAGGCGATCGTGCAGGCTGTTGAACTGGTCGGTGCTGTCGGGGAGCTTCCCCTGCTGGATCAGGTCCTCCAGCCACAGCCACTGGAACACGCCCGCCTCATAGATGCTGGTCGGGGTGTCGGCGTTGTATTCGTAGAGCTTGGGCGGACCCGCCCCGTCGTAGAAGAAGTCGAAGCGGCCATACAGCGAAGGATCGCGTCGCTTCCACGAGGCGGCGATCAGATCGCGCGAGGCTTCCGGGATCCGCAGCCGCGCCATCAGGGCGTCGTCGCCGACCGCGTCCTCGACCAGCTCCAGGCACAGCTTGTGCAGCGCCTCGGTGGCGGGCTCGATATGGCCCTCGATCTGTTCGAGCGTGAAGGCGTAGGCCGCCCGCTCGTCCCAATAGCGTCGGCCATCGGCGTGATGCCAGGTGAAGCCGACGGCCTCGGCCTTGGACTTCCAGTCCGGCCGAGGCGTCAGGGTAAGACGGCGCATCAGGCGTCCGAGCCGTCCTTGTTGACCTTGACCTTGTCCTCGATGGCCAGCATCGGGGCGGGCAGAGCCTCGTCCTTGGGGGCCATCAGGCGCGCCAGCACGTCCTCGGCGCCGCCACCGCCCGGCAGGATGCCGGCGGCCGCGAGCTTGGCGTCCAGATCCGCGCCGGTCTTACGGTCCTCGGACTCGCTATGCAGCTTGAACTGCTCTTCGCGGACCGACTGGCGTTCCTTGATGCGCTTGAGGCTATCGGCGGCCGAACCGACGACGCCGCTGGCCGAACCCGAGCGCGAGATCACCGCGGCCTGGGCCTTCTGGACGCTCTCGTTGACCTTCACGATCTCGATCTCGCGGCGCAGCGCTTCGACCTTGGTGTCGGTCTGGGCGATGATCGTGCGCAGCTTCTCCTCGGCCGTGCGCAGCTCGGTCATCTGCGTCGACTTCTGGCCGGCGTCCTTCTCGAGGTCGGCGATGCGCTGGGCCACTTCCAGGGCCAGGGCCTGGTCGCCCTTGTTCATCGCGGCGCGGGCCGAGGACTCGTACTTGCGCGACTGGTCGGTCAGCTGGCCGACCTCGGTCTCCAGGCTGCGGCGGCGGGCGACCAGCTTGGCCAGCTCGTCCCGGGCCTTGCCCTGAGCGTTGTCGGCGTCGCGGATTTCCTGGTCCAGGATCCTCAGGGCGTTGGCGTCCACGATGGTCTGCGCACCGTCATGCGCGGTCCCACGGAACAGGGCCGAGAGCTTGCTCCAGATCGACATCAATAAGTCTCCAGGTCCAATTCTTTAGGCGGCCGACGCGCGGCTTTTTTCGAAGGTGTCGCGCAGGTCGCTGGCGGCGGCGATGGCGTTGTCGGCCAGGGTGCGCAGCTCGATGATCAGCGTCTGCAGGGTGGTCTTGGACGAGATCTCGCCCATCAGCTCGTAATAGTCACGGCCGTCGACGCTGGTGATGCCGAAATTCGACAGCGGCACGATCTTCTGGGCCTTGAGCAGGAACTCGTTGAAGGCCGCGCGGTCGTTCTGCTCGTCACAGGGCCACAGCAGGGTCGAGACGACCAGCTGCAGCGCGCCGCCGCTGACATAGATCGGCAGGTCGCCGAACTCGTGCATGACCACCTGCAGCACAGGCTCGACGCCTTCGATGACGGTGGCGGTCATTTCGTCTTCGCGCACGAGGGCGCTTTCCACCAGCCCGTCACGCAGGCTGTGGATCGTCCAGGCGGTGTCGATAACGGAGTCCATGTGTCTGACGCCCTTGGGAGGATGGGGGTTGGTCTTGAGAGTTGGCCCGCGCACCGATTCCACGACGATGGACTGGACGGCCGAAAGGATGTCGGGCTTGCATGCCGCCGGGGCCCAGACTTCGATCTTCACGAAGCCGGCGACCCTGCGGGCCTCGCGCCACGCTCGGGTTCTTTCAGCGGCCTGGGCGCTTCTCGTCGGTTTGGCAGGCATGCGTTACATGTACGCATAACATGTACGCTTGACAAGGCGTCGTTCGGGGGCATCCTGCGGCCGACTTCTCCTTAGGGCAAGCGCGCCTTGGGGTAGAGCCGGCATCATCGTTCAGATAGGTATGCCGGCCAGTTCTTTGAGGGCTCGCGCAGCGCGATGTTCGGAAAACTTTTCGGCAAAAAAGAGGGCGCCCGCCCCGCCCTGCCCGTCATTCGCAACGTGACGATCGGCCGGACCGTGGTGCTGGACCCGCTGGCCTGGCGCCGCCTGGGCGCGGAGACCAAGTTCGCCCTCGACCGCGACACGCTGGAGATCACCGCCCAGGGCCTGATCCAGCTGAACGACGGCGCGTTCGTGCATCGCTTCTACACGGACGACGAGATCCTGTTCCAGGTCGTCTCGGACGACCGCGAGGGCCAGAAGGCCAACGACTTCACCGTCTTCGTCCCGTGGGCCAGTGAATATCCGGCCGACCGCGCCGATCGCGACCTGTGGATCCAGCGCCTGCGCGGTCGAACCTTCCAGCCCGAGGGCCTGCCCGCCTACACCCGCCTGTGGTTCGGCGACGAGGCCGAGCAGCAGGACCCGGTGACGCTGTGGGAAGACGTCTATTACGACCGCGACGCCGAACAGCCCGCCCGCCGCCTGTTCCAGACCGCCATGCTGTTCCACCGCGACTTCGCCGGCGGCGACGGGCGCGAGCTGCTGCTGGCGCTGACGGTCGAGCCGGAAGACAGCAGTGACGTCAGTCACGAGACGATGATCGGCCTGCCGCTGTCGGTGGGCGAATTCAGGGCATAGGGGACCAACGACGATGTTCGACTTCACCGGATTCCAGGAAGGCGCGACGGCGTTCCTGCTGGCCTTCGTCGTGGCCGGCCTGTTCACGATCGCCTTCAAGTACATCTACCAGTGGGTGACGCCCTACAACGAGAAGGCCCTTATCCGCGCCGGCAACAACGCCGCCGCGATCGCCCTGGCCGGCGCCCTGATCGGCTATGCCCTGCCGCTGGCCTCGGCCCTGAGCCACACCGTCAGCCTGCCCGAGCTCGCCGCCTGGGCGACCCTGGCCGGGATCATCCAGATCGCCGCCTTCACCGGCGTGCGCCTGGTCGCCCTGCCTGACGTCAAGGCCCGCATCGAGAACGGCGAAACCTCGATCGGCGTCTATCTGGCGGGCATCTCGATCGCGGTCGGCCTGCTGAACGCCGCCTGCATGACGGTTTGAGGAACCCGGCGATGACCACGCGCAAGCGCTCGAGCTCGCTGAAGCTCACCACCATGCTGGCCGGCGCCACCGCGCTGACCCTGTCCGGCTGCGACGATCCCGGCGGCCAGGCCAGCTGGGACCCCAACAAGGGCCAGCAGGTCGAGGCCTTCAGCTACAAGACCCTGCAGGAATGCAAGGACGCCAACGAGGTGTCCGACCAGCAGTGCGACACCTCCTTCAGCGCCGCCCAGAAGGACGACGAGAAGAACGCCCCGCGCTACGAGGCCCGCGCCTCGTGCGAGGACGTCTATGGCGTCGGCAACTGCGTGCCGCGCAACCAGGCCAATGGCGGCGGCAGCTTCTTCACGCCCCTGCTGGCCGGCTTCGTGATCGGCCAGATGCTGGACGGCGGCGGCTATCGCGGCACCGGCCTCTATCGCCGCGACGACGGCTATTACTCGACCTATGGCGGACGCCTGGGCCGCGACTACGGCACCGGCCGCACGACGATCAGCAAGTCCAGCATCGATCCGCCGGACGCCATCCGCCAGGCCCCGCCCAAGATCCAGACCCGCACCTCGGTGGTCTCGCGCGGCGGCTTCGGCGGCGGTCGCAGCTATGCCAGCAGCGGCAGCTATCGCGGCGGTTTCGGCGGATAGACCGAGTTCGTTATTTTTGCGATTGACTCGCAAGAGCGCGTCGCGTTTAGTTGCGAAGTGTTCGCAAGAACGCGTCGGGCCGCTCACCGAGATCGGTTCGCCACGGCGGGTGTCGGCCCCCTGCTTGGCGAGGAGATTTCCGGCGTGCGGCCCGACCCTTTCTCAGAGACACACCTGAACCACTGCGGCCCGGTCGGGCTGGCCGATGGCGAGCGCATCCTGCTCTGGATGCTGCGCCAGTGGGTGACGGCCCGCGTGCTGGGCGAAGAGCCCGGCCAGCGGCTGTCGAAGAAGGCGGGCGCCCTCGTCTCCCCACGCGTGGCGACCGCCTTCATCCTGATGATGAGCGCCATCGAGGGCCAGGTCCGCCGGCCCCTCTGCGTGTCCGCGCCCTGCTGCGGCGGCTATGCGGACGACGAGCAGCGCCTGATCACCGCCTGCGGCGTCTGCCCGGCCTCGCCCGAAATCGCCGGCCGCCTGATCGAGGGCATGGTGGTCACGCCCGAGACCGTGACGGTCATGGCCCGTTTCCTCAACACGGCCCTGGCCAATGACGGCATGGCCCTGCCGATGCGGTTCGAGGAACCGGAAGCGCCGGTCCAGCCCGCGCGGCGACCGACCCTGCACTAGCCTCCTAGCGCCAACCCTCGTCCGCCAAGCGCTTGGCCAACGCTTGGGCGCTGAGCACCACGTCGTTCCAGGTCACGTCGAAGCCGGCGTCGTCGCCATAGTAGGGGTCGGCCACCGGCCGCCCCGCATGGCCTTCCACCAGATCCAGCAGCAGCCCGACCTCGGCGGTCGCGTCCGAGGGCGCGACCTGCAGCAGGCCGCGCAGGTTGTCGTGGTCCAGGGCGTAGATGTGGGTGAAGGTTCGGAAGTCGTCGGCCTTCACCTGGCGGGCCTTCAGGCCGCTGATGTCGATGCCGTTGCGGCGGGCCACGGCGATGGCGCGCGGATCCGGCGGATCGCCCTTGTGCCAGCCGCCCGTGCCGGCGCTGTCGACCGTGACGTCCAGGCCTAGCCGCTCGGCTTCCGCCCTGAATGCGCCCTCAGCCAGGGGCGAGCGACAGATGTTGCCCATGCAGACGAACAGCACGCTGGCCTTGGTCATCACGCTTTTCCCCAACCGCCGCCGCCCGGCGTCTCGATGACGATGGCGTCTCCCGCGCCGACCTCGACGAGATCGGTGGCGGCCATCGGCTGAACGCTACCGTCGGCGCGCTCGATCCGCGCCTTGCCGACGGCGCCCGGGCCACCGCCCTCTAGCCCGAACGGTGGCACGCGCCGGCGGTTGGACAACAGCGTGGCGACCATCGGCTCGCGGAATCCGATCCGGCGCACCACGCCGTCGCCACCGCGATAGGCCCCCTGCCCGCCCGAACCACGCCGGATCGAGAACGCCGCGACCAGCACCGGGTATCGGGTCTCCAGCACCTCGGGATCGGTCAGGCGGCTGTTGGTCATGTGGGTCTGGACCGCGTCGGTCCCGGCGAAGTCCGGGCCTGCCCCCGCGCCGCCGCAGATGGTCTCGTAGTACTGCCGCCGCTCGTCGCCGAAGGTGAAGTTGTTCATCGTCCCCTGCGCCCCGGCCATGACGTTCAGCGCGCCATAAAGTGCGTCGACCACCACTTGGCTGGTCTCGACATTGCCGGCCACCACCGCCGCCGGATAACGCGGCCGCAGCATCGAGCCTTCGGGGATGACCAACTCGACGGGCCGCAAGCAGCCGTCGTTCATCGGGATCTCGTCGTCCACGAGCGTGCGGAACACGTACAGCGCCGCCGCCCGGCAGATCGAGGCGGGGGCGTTGAAGTTGGTCGGGACCTGGTCGCTGGTGCCGGTGAAGTCGACGCGGGCGGTGCGGGCCTGCTGGTCGACCTCGATGGCGACCTTCACGACCGAACCATCGTCCAGCTCGTAGGCGAACGATCCGCTACGGGTCGTCGCCAGCACGCGGCGGACGGCTTCTTCGGCGTTGTCCTGCACGTGGGCCATGTAGGCCTCGACGACGTCCTGGCCGAACTCGGCGACCATGCCGGTCAGGGCCTCGGCCCCGCGCGCGCAGGCGGCGATCTGGGCCTTGAGGTCGCCGATGTTCTGGTCGGGATTGCGCGCCGGCCAGCGGCCCGAGGTCAGCAGGAACCGCGTCTCGGCCTCCAGGAGCCGCCCGCCCTCGACCAGCAGGAAGTTCTCGATGAGAACACCCTCCTCCTCGACCGTCCTGCTGGTCGGCGGCATCGAGCCTGGCGTGATCCCGCCGATGTCGCCCTGGTGGCCCCGCGCGGCGACGTAGAAGAGCAGAGCGCCCTCAGCGTCGAACACCGGCATCACCACCGTGACGTCCGGCAGGTGGGTGCCGCCGTTGTAGGGGGCGTTGAGCATATAGACGTCGCCGGGCTGCATGCCGCGTCCGTCGTGTTCGCGCGCATCGCGGATGGCCCGCACGCTGTCACCCATCGAGCCCAGGTGCACCGGCATGTGCGGGGCGTTGGCGATCAGGTCGCCGTCGCGGCTGAACAGAGCGCAGGAGAAGTCCAGCCGCTCCTTGATGTTCACCGAATAGGCGGTGTTCTGGAGCGCAAAGCCCATCTCCTCGGCTACGGCCATGAAGAGGTTGTTGAACACCTCCAGCATGACCGGGTCGGCCTGCGTGCCAATGGCCTTGCGGGTCGGCAGAGCGACGACGCGGTCGAGGATCAGATTGAGGTGCGCGTCGACCGCGGCGCGCCAGCCGGGTTCGACGACGGTCGTGCCGGTGGCCTCGCGGATGATGGCCGGACCGAGGATCTCGGCGCCGATGGCCAGGGCTTCACGGTCGAAGACGGGCGTGCTGTGGAGTTCGCCGGCCATGCGGGTCTCTACAATGGCCAGCGGTCCGGTTTGAATTGCTCCAACGGATTTTAAGTCCGGCGCGCCTCCTGCGTTCGAATGCCCGATCGCCTCCACCGACAGCGTCTCGACCACCAGCGCCGTCGTCGGCGAGGTGAAGCCGAAGCGGCGCTGATGCAATTCTTCGAACTCTTCGCGAACCTTGTCGCCAAACGGCACGACCAGCGGCGTGTCGGTGCCGGCGTACTTCACCCGCAGGCTGGCGACGGTCTCGACCGAGGCCATCGGCACGTCCTGGGCGCGCAGGGCGGCTTCAGCCTCGGCGGCCAGCACCTTCGCACGGTCGGTCAGGTCGCCCGCCGCGTCCAGCGGTCGCTCGACCGTCTCCTCACGGATCAGGCGCAGGTCGGCCAGGCCCATGCCGTAGGCGCTCAGCACCCCGGCGAAGGGGTGGATCATCACCTTGGTCATGCTCAGCGCGTCGGCCACCAGGCAGGCATGCTGCCCGCCCGCCCCGCCGAAACAAGCCAGCACATAGCGGGTGACGTCGTAGCCGCGCTGGATCGAGATTTGCCGCACCGCCTTGGCCATGTTCTCGACGGCGATGGTGACGAAGCCCTCGGCGACCTCTTGCGGGGTCATGGCCTTGCCAGTCGCCGCTTCGATCTCCGCCGACACCGCCTCGAAGCCGCGCGCAACGGCCTCGGCGTCCAGCGGTTGGTCGGCATTAGGACCGAACACCTTGGGGAAGAACTCCGGCCGCAGCTTGCCCAGCATGATGTTGCAGTCGGTGACCGTCAGCGGCCCGCCCCGGCGATAGGCCGCCGGTCCTGGCACCGCGCCGGCCGAAGCTGGCCCCACCCGCAGCCGCGCGCCGTCGAACGAACAGATCGAGCCGCCGCCGGCCGCCACGGTGTGGATGTTCATCATCGGCGCGCGCATCCGCACGCCGGCCACCACGGTCTCGAAGGCCCGCTCGTACTGGCCGGCATAGTGGCAGACGTCGGTCGAGGTGCCGCCCATGTCGAAGCCGATGACGCGCTCGAACCCGGCCTCGCCGGCGGTCCGCGCCATGCCGACCATGCCGCCGGCCGGGCCGGACAGGATGGCGTCCTTGCCCCGGAAGGCCCGCGCGTCGGTCAGGCCGCCGTTCGACTGCATGAACAGCAGCCGGGTGTCGTGCCCCAGCGCGCCGGCGACCTGGTCCACATAGCGCCGCAGGATCGGCGACAGGTAGGCGTCGACCACCGTCGTATCGCCCCGCCCGACCAGCTTCATCAGCGGGCTGACCTCGTGGCTGACCGACACCTGGGTGAAGCCGATCTCGCGCGCGATGATCGCTACCCGCGCCTCATGATCAGTAAAGCGAAAGCCGTGCAGCAGCACGATGGCGATGGCCCGGAAGCCTTCGTCGAACGCGGCCTGCAGCCCCACTCGCGCGGCGCTCTCGTCCAGCGGCCGCAACACCTGCCCCTCGACACTCATCCGCTCGTCGATCTCGACAACGCGGTCGTAAAGGGCTTCCGGCTTGACGATATGGCGCTCGAACAACTTAGGCCGCGCCTGGTAGCCAATGCGCAGCGCATCGGCGTGACCCGCCGTGATCGCCAGGACCGTCGGCTCGCCCTTGCGCTCCAGCAGGGCGTTGGTGGCCACGGTCGTGCCCATCTTCACCGCGTCGATTGTCGCGCCCTCGGGCAGCAGCGCCCGGACACCCGCCACGGCGGCGTCGGCATAGTGCTCGGGATTTTCCGACAGCAGCTTGTGGGTGACCAGCGACCCATCCGGCCGCCGCGCGACGATGTCGGTGAACGTGCCGCCGCGGTCGATCCAGAATTCCCAGCCGCGCAAAACTTGAGGGTTGGGGGTCATGAGGGGCGAAACTCCATGCTCCGCCCCTCATAGCCGCTGAGAGAGCTACTTCAACAGTCCCGTCAGCTCGGCCACCTGCCAAATGCCCAGCAGGAGGAAGATCAGCGCCGCGCCGATGCGCACGTACTTCAGCGGCACGATCTTGGTGGCGGCCTCGCCCAGGTACACGGCGGGCACATTGGCCAGCATCATGCCCAGGGTGGTGCCGGCGGCGACCCAGAAGATCGAGTGGAACTTGGCGCCCAGGGCCACCGTGGCGATCTGGGTCTTGTCGCCCATCTCGACCAGGAAGAAGGCGATGGTGGTGGTCAGGAAGACGCCGTAGCGACCCGCGTTCTGGCCCTCCTCGTCATCGGCCTTGTCGGGGATCAGCGCCCAGCCGGCCATGGCGATGAACGAGATGGCGATGGCCCACTTGAACCAGGCGCCGCTTAGGGAGTCGGCGACCCAGTAACCTGCCGTGGCGGCCAGGGCGTGGTTGGCCAGGGTGGCGACCAAGATGCCCATGATGATCGGGATCGGCTTCTTGAACCGCGTGGCCAGGATGATGGCCAGGAGCTGGGTCTTGTCGCCGATCTCGGCGATGGCCACGACCAGGGTCGAGACGAGCAGGCTTTCCACTGAAATAGTCCTCCGGGCCGGGCGCATGCCAATAGCGTCGACGTCCACCCGGCCCGGATGGAAATCGGCGCCATTGGTCTCGCCAAGGAAGCTCTAAAGTCGCTTCCTTTCCCCGCGCCATGGTCCGAGGACCAAGTGTGTTGACGGCGGGGCCCGCTGATAGATGCGGGCGGCTACTCCCCAAAGGTGAGGCGGCGTGTAGCCGAGCCCATCCCCGCCGTCAACGCGTCAGGCCACCGAAGCGGGTGCGTCGAACCGCAGCACGTGAATAGCCACTCTCACCTTCCCCGCCACGAAGTTCCCACCCACCGCCGTCAGCAGCACCGGCGTGTCGGCGTAGAAGGCCGTCGGACCAATCACCCCGATGTTGCTGGAGTTCTTGGCCACGCCAAGCGAACCGCCGAACTTGCTGGCCTCGCCCGAGACGCCGCAATGGTACGACGCCGCCCCGGTGATCGCGGCCGTGGTCCGGGTCGAGACCGCCAGCACGATGGCGCGGCTCGGGATAGCGATGCTGGTCGCGATCGAGGCGCCCGACAGCGCGACCTCCTGCTCCAGGACCTCCAGGCGGGTGTTGGCGAGGTTTGGCGTCTGAGCCGCCACAGTGCTCCGGAACGTCGCCGACAGCGGCGTCCAGGCCGCGCCGTCGAAGGCGACCATCTGGTTCTCGTCTTTGACCCAGGCCAAGACGCCCGCGGCAGGCGTCAGGGCCTCCCAGGCGCCGGCCTCGAAGCGCATCAGCGTTCCCGCCGGCGGGCCGGGCCAGGCGGCGATCCAGACGCCGCCACTGACGGGGCTGGCCGGCTGAACAGTGACAGACCGGCTCTCGACGGCCAGTTGCACCAGGCCGTCCAGCCGGGCGAGGCTCTCATTGATGGGGATGTGTTTCTGGGCCTGGGCGGCGACCACATAGGGCAGGCCAAGGCGGGGTGTGACGTCGTCGAACATGTGCGGCTCCGGGAGCGGTTGAAGTTGCTCCCAGCATCACGTCGCCGCGAAGAGCGGGGACGAAGCGTGCTCCGTCCCCGTGCCTTGCCCGCTTACTCGGCGGCGAAAGCCAAATGATTTCCGGAGGTCAGCGCCGTCTTGGCCGCCAATTCGGCCTTGGCTTGCTCGTACTCCGCCGCGAACTTGGCGACGAGCTCAGCGGTCGGCAGCACCTTGTCGATCGCACCGATGCCCTGGCCCGAGCCCCAGATGTCGCGCCAGGCCTTGGCCTCCTGGTTGCCGCCCGAGCCGAAGCTCATCTTGGACGGATCGCTGACCGGCAGGTTCTCCGGGTCCAGGCCCGCATTGACGATCGACGAGCGCAGGTAGTTGCCATGCACGCCGGTGAACAGGTTCGAATAGACGATGCCGTCGGCGCGGCCCTCGACGATGCCCTGCTTGTAGCCCTCGATGGCGTTGGCCTCTTCGGTCGCGATGAAGGCCGAGCCGATATAGGCTAGGTCCGCGCCCATGGCCTGGGCGGCCAGGATCGAGCGGCCCGAGGCGATCGAGCCAGACAGCGCCACCGGCCCATCGAACCACTGGCGGATTTCCTGGATCAGCGCGAACGGCGACAGGACGCCGGCGTGACCGCCCGCGCCGGCCGCGACCGGGATCAGGCCGTCGGCGCCCTTCTCGATGGCCTTGTGCGCGTGCCGGTCGTTGATCACGTCATGCAGGGTGATGCCGCCATACGAGTGGATCGCGCCATTCAGATCCTCGCGGGCGCCCAGCGAGGTGATGACCACCGGGACCTTGTGCTTGATGCACAGTTCGATGTCCTCCTCGAGCCGGTTGTTGGTCTTGTGGACGATCTGGTTGACCGCGAACGGCGCGCTGCGCGCTTCCGGGTGAGCCTTGTCGTGGGCGGCCAGTTCCTCGGTGATGCGGTGCAGCCATTCGTCCAGCTGCGAGATCGGACGGGCGTTCAACGACGGGAACGAGCCCACGATGCCGGCCTTGCACTGGGCGATGACCAGGTCCGGATTGCTGATGATGAACAGCGGCGAGGCGATGACCGGCAGGCGCAGGTGGTCGCGCAGGATCGGCGGCAGAGCCATGGAGGAGTTCCCCTTTGGAGTCGGTCTGGAGCGCCGACATATGTGATCACCGATCAGATTAAACGCGCGTTTGGCTCCCGCGCAAGACTTGACGGCCGTAAGGGCAGGAGCGCATCACGGTCGAAAAGACAAAAAATGCTGCACCGCAGGAGAGAGACGCTTTGACCGTGCCGACGACGTCCCTGGCCGAGGATTTTGGCGCCCAAGGCGACGACGCGACGCGCGTCCGCTGGATGGCCCTGGTCGAGAAGACCCTGAAAGGCCAGAGCTTCGACGACGCCCTGACGGTCAAGACCCCCGACGGCCTGACGATCCAGCCGCTGTACACCGCCGCCGACGGCGTTGCCGTGGCCCGCGACCTGCGCGCCCGCGATCCCGAGCGCCCTTGGGACCTGCGCGTCCGCGCGGCCCATCCCGATCTTTCGCATACGGCCAAGGATGTCCTGACCGATCTTGAGAACGGTGCGGCCTCGGTGCTGCTGCAGATCGATCCGACGGGCGCGAACGGCGTCGCCATCGGCTCGGCCGACGATCTGGCCAAGGCGCTGTCGGGTGTGCTGGTCGACCTCGCCCCCGTCGCCCTGGACGCCGGCTTCCTGGGTCCCAAAGCCGCCGACTGGCTGGGCGCGCTGGCCAAGGCCGCGCCGAACGCGCCCTTGGCGTTCCACCTGGATCCTCTCACCGCCTTCGCCCAGGCCGGCGTCAGCCCTGGCCCGATCGAGAGCCACGTCTTCAACGCCGCCACGGTCGCCTCGCGCCTGGCCCAGACCTACGTCAAGGCCAGCCTTTTCCTGGCCACGGGCCGCGCCGCCCACGAGGCTGGCGGCTCCAATACCGAGGAGCTGGCGATGATGACCGCCAGCGCCCTGGCCTACGCCAAGGCTCTGGTCCGTCAGGGCCTGACGATGGACGAGGCTTTCGGTCGGATCGTGCTCGGCGTCAGCCTGGACGGGGAATATTTCACCGGCGTCGCCAAGGTCCGCGCGGCCAAGGCGATGTGGGCGCGGCTCACCGACGCTTGCGGGGTTTCCGTCGCGCCGAAGATCGAGGTCCGCTCCTCGCGCCGGATGCTGGCCAAGGCCGACGCCTGGACCAACCTGCTGCGCCTGACCTCCGCCGGGTTCGCCGGCGCGGTTGGCGGCGCGGACGTGATCCTGTTGGACGCTTTCACCGACGCCATCGGCCTGCCCACCGCCTTTGCCCGCCGCCAGGCTCGCAACACCCAGCTGGTTTTGATGGAAGAGAGCAATCTGGGCCGTGTCGCCGATCCGGCCGGCGGGGCCTGGTACCTGGACAGCCTGACCGACCAGATGGCCCGCGCCGCTTGGGGCGGCTTCCAGGCCATCGAGGCCGCCGGCGGGATCATCAAGGCTCTGGAAAGCGGAGCGGTCGCCGACGCGGTGGCCAACACCCGCGCTTCGCAGGAAGCCGCCTTCGCCGACAAATCCCGCAAGATCCTCGGCGTCACCGTCTTCCCGAACGCCGACGACAAGACGCCGGAGGTCGAGACGCCCGAGGCGGTCGCCGTCACCGGTCTCGACGTCCGCCTTCCCGGCCCAGATAGCCACTGCCCGGCCCTGACGCCGGTCCGCTTCGCCGCCGCCTTCGAGGGAGCGTAAGCCATGAGCAAGTTCCCCGACTTCACGGCCATCGACTTCGCTGAGGTTGCCTCAGCGCCGGCTCCGAAAGGCGAGGCCTGGAACACGCCCGAAGGCGTCCCCGTCGCCCCGGCGTTCGACGCCGAGGACGTGGCGGACCTGGACTTCACCGGCGGCTTCCCGGGCGTCGCGCCCTATGTGCGCGGCCCCTACCCGACCATGTACGTGACCAATCCGTGGACGGTGCGGCAGTATGCGGGCTTCTCGACGGCCGAGGATTCCAATGCCTTTTACCGCCGCAACCTCGCGGCCGGTCAGATGGGCCTGTCGGTGGCCTTCGATCTCGCCACGCACCGGGGGTACGACAGCGACCACGAGCGGGTGAAGGGCGACGTCGGCATGGCCGGCGTGGCCATCGACTCGATCCTGGACATGCGCACGCTCTTCAGTGGCATCCCGCTCGACAAGATGAGCGTGTCGATGACCATGAACGGCGCGGTGCTGCCGATCCTGGCGCTCTACATCGTCGCGGCCGAGGAACAGGGCGTCTCGCCCGACAAGCTGTCGGGGACGATCCAGAACGACATCCTCAAAGAGTTCATGGTGCGGAACACCTACATCTATCCGCCCGCGCCCTCGATGCGGATCATCTCGGACATCTTCGCCTTCACCTCGGCGAACATGCCCAAGTTCAACTCGATCTCGATCAGCGGCTATCACATGCAGGAGGCTGGGGCGACGGCCGACCTGGAGCTGGCCTACACCCTGGCCGACGGCATCGAATACGCCCGCGCCGGCGTCGCGGCCGGCATGAGCATCGACGTCTTCGCCCCGCGCCTGAGCTTCTTCTGGGCGATCGGCATGAACTACTTCATGGAGGTCGCGAAGATGCGCGCGGCCCGCCTGCTGTGGGCTCGCCTGATGAAGCGCGAGTTCGAGCCCAAGGACGACCGCTCGCTATCCCTGCGCACGCACAGCCAGACCTCGGGCTGGTCGCTGGCGGCGCAGGACGTGTTCAACAACGTCTCGCGCACCTGCGTAGAGGCCATGGCCGCCGTGAACGGCCAGACCCAGAGCCTGCACACCAACGCCCTGGACGAGGCCCTGGCCCTCCCGACCGACTTCTCGGCCCGCATCGCCCGCAACACCCAGCTGTTCCTGCAGATGGAGAGCGGCACGACCCGCGTGGCCGACCCCTGGGGCGGCAGCTACTATGTCGAGCGCCTGACCCACGACCTGGCCCAGAAGGCCCTGGCCCACATCGAAGAGGTCGAGGCCGCCGGCGGCATGGCCAAGGCCATCGAGCGCGGCATCCCCAAGCTGCGCATCGAGGAAGCCGCCGCCAAGACCCAGGCCCGCATCGACGCCAATCGCCAGAGCGTGGTCGGCGTCAATCGCTACAAGCCCGAGGTCGAGGACGTGATCCCGATGCTCAAGGTCGACAACGGCTCGGTCCGCGCCCAACAGCTGGAAAAGCTGGAGCGCCTGAAGGCTGAGCGCGATCCGGTCGCGACCGAG
Organism: Caulobacter sp. GW821-FHT11E11; assembly: GCF_058808315.1. NCBI lineage: Bacteria > Pseudomonadati > Pseudomonadota > Alphaproteobacteria > Caulobacterales > Caulobacteraceae > Caulobacter > Caulobacter sp. GW821-FHT11E11. The sequence goes on along the minus strand of NZ_JBXARO010000003.1, from coordinate 548,035 downwards.
GCGGCGCTGAAGGCCCTGGAAGACGGCGCGCGCGGGACCGGCAACCTGCTGGCCCTGGCCGTCGACGCCGCCCGCGCCAAGGCCACGGTCGGCGAGATCAGCCTGGCCATGGAGAAGGTGTTCGGCCGCCACCGCGCCGTGATCCAGGCCATCGAGGGCGTCTATGGCAAGGAGGCCGGCGCCGATCCCAAGGCCGCCCGCGCCCGCGCCATGGTCGCCGCCTTCCGCGAAGCCCACGGCGGCGCGCCGCGCATCATGGTCGCCAAGATGGGCCAGGACGGCCACGACCGCGGCCAGAAGGTGATCTCCAGCGCCTTCGCCGACCTGGGCTTCCAAGTCGAGATCGGCCCGCTGTTCCAGACCCCGGCCGAGGCCGCCGACGAGGCCATCGCCGCCGGCGTCCACGTGGTCGGCGCCTCATCCCTGGCGGCGGGTCACCTGACCCTGGTGCCCGAACTGAAGGCCGAACTGGCCAAGCGCGACCGTTCTGACATCGTGGTGGTGGTCGGCGGCGTGATCCCGCCCCAGGACTTCCAGGCCCTGCTGGACGCCGGCGCCGCCAGCATCTTCCCGCCCGGCACGGTCATCGCCGAAGCGGCCATCGAGGTGCTGGAGAAGCTGAACATCCAGCTCGGCTACAGCCAGGGCACGGCGGCGTAGGATCGAGCGTGCGCTAATCGTACGGCGTGGTACGATTAGCTCATGAACGCCCTCGTCCGCGCGCTGGAAACGTCTCAACAGCACCGCTTCACGCTGGACGATGTGCTGCGCATGCAAGAGGCTGGGATCCTCGACGAAAGCGCTCGTGTCGAGCTGATCGATGGAGCCCTAGTCGAGATGGCTGCCGAAGGCGCACCGCATACTCGCGTGAAGATGCAGATCGCAAAGCGCTTCATGCTTTTCGCGGGCGACGCTGTGCAGGTGATCATCGAAGGCACACTGAGGCTGTCGCCGATCAACGCGCCCGATCCCGACCTCTATCTCTACGACGCCGACTTGGCGCTCACTGACGTGACCGGCGCCAATGTTGGCCTCGTCATCGAGATCGCGCATTCGACCATTCGACACGACCTCGCCTTCAAGGCCGAGCTCTACGCTCAGCATAGCGTGCGTGACTATTGGGTCGTGGATGTGAACAGCGACACGATCAGCGTTCATCGCGATCCGGTCGACGGCGTGTATCGCGACATCAAGCGCTATACGGCAAACGACACCGTGACGGCTCTCGTCCTGCCGAGCGTTTCACTGCGCCTCGCCGACCTGCCGCCGATCCGCTAGCCCTTCTTGCGCCCAAACATCCCGCGCTTCTTCCTTGACCGCTCCACGGCGATCTCGTCGGGCAGGCCGTGGCGGGCTTCGATGTCTTTCTGCAGCGCCTTGGCGGCCATCAGGTGGCCGGGGAACAGGGTATCGACCAGCCAGCCGGCGACCGGCACCGTGTCGGAGAGGTTGTCGGCGGCGAGATAGGCCGCCATCCGCGCCAGGGTTCCGGCCGAAGCGCCGCCCTGGAAGGCGTGGAACATCAGCAGCGCGCCAGCGCTGAGGCCGTAGGCCAGGCCCACGCCCGGCACCCAGGCCAATACACCGTCGAGGCCGATGCCGAAGGGGCCGACGCCGATCAGGCGGTCGGAGAGGCGCTTGACCGTCTCGGCCGAGCGCCAGGCGCGATGGGCCTTGGCGCGGCGGCCTTCATGGCGATCCGAATAGCCGGAGGAGAGCGAAAGATCGTCGGTCATGCTTGGCTCAACGCTCCGCCCCTCTTGTCGTTGCTATCAGCCCAGGAACACGACCCGGCGGCGTTCCTTGCCCTGCTGGATGCGCGCCAGCAGGTCACGATACTCCTGCGTGGCCTGCACGTCCTTGCGTGAGCCCTCGAAGTAGATCGTGTCGTCCATGTGCTTGGTCAGCATGTCGGCCGACCACTTGTGGCCGGTGAACAGCACGTCGACCGCCTTGCCCGCCACCGGGATCGAGCCGGCCACCGTGTCGATCAGGATGATGGCCACGATCTGGATGACGATCATCGGCGCCGCGCGAGCCCGCACGGCGTCCAGCACGATCAGGCCGCCAGCGCCCAGGCTGTACAGCTCGCCCGCGCCCGGAATCCAGGTCAGCAGGCCGTCCAGGCCAATGCCCAACGGTCCGATCCCGACGACGTTGTCGGAGAGCTTCTTCACCCGCTCGACGTTGTTGCGGATGTTGTGCAGCTCGATGTGCGACTTCGCGAAGATCACCAGGCGGCTCCGGACACGGTAAACGCGGGCAATCTGCCTGAAGCCCGGCCGTGCAGGAAGGGCAAAGGCCCCAGATTCCCCCGCCACGCGAACCTCGTGATGATTAGTGTCGCTTTCCGGGGGAGCCCCTCGCGAATGGCGGCGTTTGCGCCTAAGTTAACCCTGTTGCGCGCCAGGATTCCCGGATGCTGATCTCGACCACGCCGTTCATCGAAGGCAACCCCGTCCGGGAGTACAAGGGCGCTATCTATGCCCAGTCGATCCTGGGCGCCAATGTCGTGCTCGATCTGCTGGCGGCCATCCGCGACTTCGTCGGCGGCCACTCCAAGTCGTACGAACGCGTCCTGGCCCGCGCCCGCGAAGACGCTATGAAGAACCTGGTCAAGGAAGCTGAGAAGCTGGGCGCCAACGCCATCCTGGCCGTCGACCTCGACTACAACACCGTCGGTCCCAACGGCTCGATGATGATGGTTTCCGTCTCCGGGACGGCCGTCGTTCTCTAGAGCCTGGGCAGCAGCCCTTCCAGCATGGCCTTGAAGGTCGGGATCGCCTTCAGCGCGGCCGCTTCCGGGTCTACCGCATTGGCGATCCACAAGGCCGCGTCGGTCGAGGCGCCGCAGACCAGCCGCGCGGCCACGTCCGCGTCAATGTCGCGCCGCACCAGTCCCTCGGCCTGCAAGTGCTCCAGATTGGCGCGGATCGTGGCGATACAGCCATCGGCGCTGGGCCAGGTCGATGGGTCGCCCAGGATGGCCGGCGCGTCGCGCAGCATGATCCGCTGGATGTCCGGCTCCAGCGCCATCTCGATATAGCCGATGTTCTCGGCCACCAAGCCCTCCCAACGCGAGGGCGCGGCCGCAGCGATCGCCGACAGGCGCTCGGCCATCTCGGCATCGATTTCCAGGACCACGGCCTCCAGCAGACCCTTCTTGTCGCCGAAGTGGTGGTAAAGGGCCCCGCGCGTCAGCCCGGCCTCGGCGGTGAAATCGTCCATCGAGGCCTCGGCATAGCCCTTCTCGCCAAAGGCCTTGCGGGCCGCGGCGATCAGCTTGGCGCGGGTCTCTGCGATCATCTCGGGGCGCGATCGGCGCGACATGAAGAACCTCGGCGAAAAGTCAGCGGAGCGTAGTTGACATACGGCGCGTATGTCACCACTTCAAGTCACATACGAGGCGTATGTATGTCGTCAGGACAGGCATCGCAAAGTGGAGTGCGGGACGTGTCGAACCCCTACAGCGAGATCTTTCAGACGCCAGGAACCAAGGGCTTCGCGGCGGCTGGGTTCGTGGCGCGCCTGCCCGTCGCCATGGCCCCGATCGGCATCGTCACCATGCTCTCGCAAGCCAAGGGCGGCTATTGGCTGGCCGGGGCGGTCGCCGCTGCCTTCACCCTGACCAACGCCATCGCCGCGCCTCAGATCTCGCGGCTGGTCGACCGTCATGGCCAGAGCCGGCTGCTGGTCCCCGCCACCATCATCGCCGTTGTCGCCTTCGCCCTGCTGGTCCTGGCCACGCGGCTGAACTGGCCCAGCTGGACGCTGTTCGCCTCCGCCCTGCTGGCCGCGGCCATGCCCAGCATGCCGGCCATGGTGCGGGCCCGCTGGACCGAGAAGTTCCGCGACACCCCGCAGCTGAACACCGCCTTCGCCTTCGAGTCCGCCGCCGACGAGCTCGTTTATATCGCCGGCGCGTCGCTGTCGGTGGGCCTGAGCGTGGCGCTGTTCCCCGAGGCGGGCGTGCTGATCTCGACCCTGTTCCTGGCCACTGGCATGACCGCCTTCGTGCTGCAAAAGGCCACCGAGCCCAAGGTCCGTATGGTCGAGGGTGTCCCGCATCGATCGGCCATCACGCTGCCGGCCGTCCAGATCCTCACCGCAGCCCTGGTCTTTGTTGGCGCGATCTTCGCCACGGCCGAGGTCAGCACCGTGGCCCTGACCAAGGACCTGGGCCAGCCGGGCGCGGCCAGCCTGGTCATCGGCGTTTACGCCATCGGCTCGTTCGTCGTGGGCCTGATCGTCGGCGCCCTGAACCTGCGCATACCGCTGCATCGTCAGCTGCTGACCGCCCTCGCCGTCCTGCTGGTCACCACCCTGCCGCTGCTGGCCGCCAACAGCGTCGTGACACTGGCCGGCGCGATCTTCATCAGCGGCGTGGCCATCTCGCCGACCTTCATCACCGCCTTCGGCCTGGTCGAGCGCCGCGTGCCCGCCGAGGTGCTGACCGAGGGCGTGACCTGGGTGATGACCGGAATCGGCATTGGCATGGCCCTGGGCGCTTTCGCGGCCGGCTGGGTGGTCGACAGCTTCGGCGCGCACAACGGCTTCTGGGTCTCGATCGCGGCGGCCAGCGCGGCCCTGGCGATCGTCGGCCTGGGCCAGCGGGTTCTAGCGCGGCCGGTCTAGACCCAGCCGCTCGACCACGCTTTCGGTCGACGCGCCGCGCGGGACTACGGCCCATTCGCGCGGCGCCGAGGCTTTCACGGCCACGACTGCGCCCTTGGGACAGACGTCCAGGCAGTCGACCTCAATGACGGCGGCAGCCGCCTTGCGACCCTTGCCCTTGGCCCCGATCACCTTGCGCAGCACCTTGGCCAGCTTCTGGTCGCCGTCGTCGCCGAAGCCGCCTTTCAGCTTCTTCGAGCACTTGCGGCACACCAGCACCACCTCGCTCCAGTCGGCCTTCACGCGCTTGATCGGCTTCTCGCTCATGACCTGAAGATGGGAACGATGCTAGGAGGGCGCCATGGCTCGCAAACTCACCGCCAAAGTCGTCAAGGATCCCACCGCCGAGGCCGATCGCGCCTGGTTCGAGGCCAACCCCGAGCGGCGATTCCGCCTGCGCGATCCCGCGCCCGTCGAGTTCAAGGACCCGCTGGGCGATCCCGGTGATGGCTTTTCCTGGCGCGTGCTGATCGCCCGCCTGCCCGACGGCGGCCGCCTGCGCCTGCCGGTCTCGCTGTCGTGGGAGCTGCACAACGACCACGCCAAGGACCAGCACCTGCAGATCCTGTTCGACCAGGTCGCGCCGGCCGAGGCCAAGGCCCGGCTCTAGCCTTCCCGCACCCAGAGCAGGGCCAGCATCCGCCAGCCCTCGCGTGTGCGCAGCAGCAGAGCGCAGTCGGCATAGGTCGCGCCCGACGCCGACAGGAACGTCCAGGTCGCCGCGCCGAGGTCGCCCCGTCCCTCTTCCGCCCGCGCCAGCACCGTCTGTTTCGAGGGGTAGTTCGCCTTCGCCCGCGCCGCGTAGCGCGCCTGCCAGTCGGCCACTGACGCAGCGACCAGCTGCTCGTCGTCGAGGGTGATCACCAGGGCGCGCGGCGCGATCGCCTGGGCCAGCTCGGCGGGATTCCAGCCGGCGTCGGATTTCAGCTTGAGGTCCACCGCCGCCCGCACGCCATCCGCTGGCTCCCGCGGGCCATCGGGACCGACCACCCGGCCGACGATACGCCAGCGGCACTCCAGGCGCGCCCACAGCGTGTAGTCCCGCTGTGCGCCGCCTTGCGTCCACCGAGACGTAACGATCGCCGTGCGTGGGCCTTCACTGACGAGCTGTGTTTCCAGATCAGGCGCGGGCTGGGCGGGCGCGGTCTTCCAGGCAGACCGCGTCTGGCCGACGACTTCGCCGCCCTCCATTGCATAGACGACGGTCGAGGGCTGGACCCGCGCCACGATCGCGGCGGCGTCGCCGGCCCGGAAGGCCTGCGTATAGGCCGCGATCGCGGCCGGAAGGGTCTCGCATGTATCGAACATGGCTCGACCCTAGCGCCCCGAGCCGGTTCGGGAATTTCGAAGATCATGGCCGATCGTTTCGCCAGATGGATGCTGGCGATCGCGCCGAGGATCGCGCACCCTCGAGGCCATGATCCGCACCGTCCTCCTCTGGGCGCTGGTGCTGGCCGTGGGCGCGTTCGCGCTGCAGTGGCTGGAGTACCGGTTCCTGGTCCGCGCCCTTTCCTGGCAGGTCTATGTCGGGCTGGTCGGCGTCGCCTTCGCGGCCGGCGGGGTCTGGATCGGTTGGAAGCTGGCGGCGCGCGCCCGGCCGCAGACCTTCGCCCGCAACGAGGCCGCCCTCGCGTCCCTGGGCCTGACCGGCCAGGAGGTGAAGGTGCTGGAGCGCCTGGCCGCCGGCCGCTCCAACAAGGAGATCGCCCGCGACCTTGGCCTCTCGCCCAACACGGTGAAAACCCATGTCGGCAATCTTTACGGCAAGCTGGATGTCAACCGCCGCACCCAGGCGGTCGGCAAGGCTCGCGGGCTGGCCCTCATCCCCTGAAACCGGTCGAATTCACCCGTTCGGGTGATACCGTCGCGGCAGCGAGACCAGGCAAGCTGGCGGCGCGTCGCAGGGGGCGGCGCGGAGGAGGGACATCATGCAACGCACCATCCTGACCTACGGCCTGATCTCGGGCGCGATCATCATCCTGGGCATGATCGCCACCATCGTGCTGTCGGCGCAGCACAGCCTGTGGCTGGGTTATCTGATCATGCTGGTCGGCCTGTCGGCGATCCTGCTGGCGGTGAAGTCGCATCGCGACCAGGCGCTGGGCGGAGTCATCAAGTTCTGGCCAGCCTTCCTGATCGGCCTGGGCGTCGCGGTCGTGGCCGGCGTCGTCTATGTCGCGATCTGGGAGGGTTACCTGGCCATCACCCACTACCGCTTCATGGACGACTACACTGCCAGCATCCTGGCGGCCAAGAAGGCCGAGGGCCTGTCGGGCGCGGCCTACGCCAAGCTGGCCGCCGAGATGGCCGAGATGACCCGGAACTACGCCAACCCGCTGTACCGGATGCCGATGACCTTCGCCGAGATCTTCCCGGTCGGCCTGCTGGTCGCCTTGGTCAGCGCGGCCCTGCTGCGCAATCCGAGGTTCCTGCCGGCGCGCGCCTAGAGCCGGACCACGCGCACCGCCATCCACGGCCGGCCAGGCAGCGCCACGGTCGGCCGCTTGGGGTCGTGCAGGTAGTAGGCGTCCTTCTTGGCCATGACGAATTCGCCGTCGACAGGCGTCACGGTCATGTTCCAGGTGTCGAGCACGTCGACCCGGAAACGCTCGCCGCCGGCCAGTTCGTCCTTAGGCAGGTCGACGGCCCATTCGCGGGGCGCGGCCTCGCCGAAATAGCGCAGGTAGTAGGACCCGGCCTTGCCGCCCAGGTGCTGGTCCCAGGTGCGGTCGATGGGGTCGAGGCCCGGCGTCGGGCCGGCTTCCATCACCGCCTTCAGGAAGGCCAAGCGCGGGACGCTGTGGCCCGTGAAGTGGCCGCCCTTGGCCGTCCAGCGCACGCCTTCCTTGAAGACCTCGCCGTGGCCGACATAGGTCCCGGCCACCGTGCCGTGCCAGAAGCGCTGGATCAGGTCCTGCGCGGTCAGGTCGCCCCAGCGCTTGTCCAGGTCGCCCTCGTAGCGGACCTCGTCGAAGATCACCGGCTTCTTCCACACGTCGCGGAAGATCTGGGCGCGGCTGTCGTCCATCACCGCCGAGCCGTTCTGGACGCTGGCATGGGTGATCCACGGCCGGCTGTTGTCGTAGACGTCGCGCCAGTTGTGGATCGAGCACAGGCGGCCGTACGGATCCTCGGCCTTGATCAGCTGGCCGATGCGCTCGAAGTCGGCGATCGACTTGGCCTTCACCAGGTCCCACTCGTTGGCCAGCGACCACCAGACGTTCGCGAAGCTGGCGAACCGGGCGACCATGTAGCGGATGTAGCGGTCGTCCCGCGCCGGCGTCATCGCATGCCAGCCGGTCTTGTCGTCATAAGGGTGGAACAGGATCAGGTCGGCCTGGACACCGATCTCGGCGAGCCGCCGGACGCGGTCCTCCAGACGCCGGAAATAGACGGGGTTCGGACGGTCGTAGTCCCAGCCTTCGCCGGCCTTCTCGAACGGGTGGATCGGCTCGCCCGCCACGTTCGGGAAGATGCACATGCGCATCTTGTTGAACGGCGAGGCCTTCAGGGTCGCCAGGGTCTCGTCGCACAGGGCGTCGCTCTGCTGGGCCCAAGAATAGGCCGTAGTCCCCACCTGGCGATACGGCGTGCCGTCGACATGGGCGAAGTGGTAGCCGGCGGTCACCTGGACCGGGCCGTGGTCGCGAGGGGCTGTCGCTGTGACCGTCCCGGTTTGCCCGTTCAGAGCCTTGACCGGACTGGTCGTCCGCCAGCGCCAGACGCCTTCGGTCGGAGGAGAGAAGCGGATCTTCCAGGTCCCGTCGCCGTCATGGAACCCCCGGACCTTCAGCGTCGCCTTGCCGTCGGTGAAGACCGCCGCGAGGGCCACGTCGAACGGATTGCCGGGCGCCGTCGCCTTCAGTGTGATCTCGTGGACGCCCCAACGCGGGACGGTCGAGCCGTCGGCCAAGGCTGGCGCGGCGATGAAGGCCAGGCCAAGGCCCGTGGCGGCGCGGCGGGTCAGGGAAAGCGAACGCATGGCCGCAGTAGCGCGGCCACGCTCGGATTCCGCAATCCCTTTAAGCCGCCTGCAGCTGCTGCTTGACCCGCTCGGCCAGGGTCTTGATGTCGATCGGCTTGGGCAGGAAGGTCACGCCCGTCTCGCCTTCCAGCAGGTCGCTGAACTCGGCCTCGGCATAACCCGAGATGAACATCACCGGCGCGGCGCCCAGATAGATCCGGGCCTTCTTGAGCAAGGTCGGGCCGTCGATGCCGGGCATGATCACGTCGGAGATCAGCAGGTCGATCTTGCCGGCATTCTCTTCGGCGATGATCAGGGCCTCCTCGCCGTCGGCGGCCTCCAGCACCTCGTAGCCGCGGGCGCGCAGCAGGCGGGCGGCGACGCTGCGGACGGCGTCCTCGTCCTCGACGAACAGGATGCGGCCGGCGCCCGACAGGTCGCGGGCGGCGCGCGGCTTGACCGGCTCGGCCTTGGCCGCGGCCTGGGCGGCGGCGACGGCCGGCGGCGCGTCGTAGATCGGCAGGAAGATGCGGAACGCCGCGCCCTCGCCCGGACGGCTGTGGACGTGGATCCAGCCGTCGCTTTGCTTGACGATGCCGTAAACGGTAGCCAGGCCCAGGCCCGTGCCCTCGCCCACCGGCTTGGTGGTGAAGAACGGGTCGAAGATCTTGCCCATGACGTCGGGCGGGATGCCGGGGCCGTCGTCGCTGACCTCGATGAAGGCCACGTCGCTCTCGGCGGCCGGGAAGCCCAGGCCGATGGCCTCGTCGCGGGTCAGGCGGGCAGTGCGGATGCGCACGATGCCGCCGCCCTTGGCCGCGCGCACGGCGTCGCGGGCGTTGACGGCCAGGTTCATGACCGCCGTCTCGAGCTGGCTCTTGTCGGCGCGCACCTGAGGCAGGTCGCGGCCGTAGTCGGTGATCAGCTTGACGTCTTCACGCAGCAGGCGGCGCAGCAGGACCTCGAACTCCGAGATCAGCTCGCCCAGATCCAGCACCTCGCGCTGGACGGTCTGCTTGCGCGAGAAGGCCAGCAGCTTGCGCACCAGGTCGGCGGCGCGCACGCCCGTCTGGCGGATCTCGTTCAGGCCTTCGTACGACGGGTCGCCGACCGGGTGGCGGTGCAGCAGCTCGTCCAGGCGCAGCTGGATGGCTGTCAGCAGGTTGTTGAAGTCGTGGGCGACGCCGCCGGCCAGCTGGCCGATGGCCTGCATCTTCTGGGCCTGGGCCAGCTGCAGCTCGACCTGCTTCTGCTCCGACACGTCGATCATGTAGGCCACGACACGGCCGTCGGCGCGGTAGAGATAGAGGTGCGCGATCCGGCTGGGATCGCGGGCCAGGCGCACCTCGAACGGGCCGGCGCGGCCTTCGTTCAGGCGGGTCTCGGCCTCGGCGCGCGAGTTCGGGTCGATCAGGTCGCCGAACACCCCGCCGGCCTGGGCGCCGGTCATGGTGGTCAGGGCCGGATTGGTCTCCAGGATCCGCGACTTGAAGGGCTCAAGGCCTTCCAGCAGCGCCGCGCCGAACGGCGAGGCGCCGGCGAAGGCGTCCAGGGCGTTCTGTTGCGGGGCCGCGGCGCGCTCGACCACCGGCGCGGGGATCGACAGCTCGGCGATCGGTTCGGGCACGTAGATCGGCGCCAGGCGCAGCAGCAGGCGGCCACCGGCCAGGCGCGAGACCTTGGCCGTGTAGTCATTGCCGCCGGCGGTCAGCACGCCCTCGGCCATCTGGCCCTTGCGGGCCTGGACCAGGGCGGCGAACAGGCTGGAGCCCGCCGCGCCGCTGGGCAGGCGACGGCCCTCGCCCATCACGTCGCGCCAGGCGGGATTGGTCAGCAGCACCCGGCCGTCGGCGGCGGCCAGGGCGGCCGGCTCGCTCAGGGCCTCGATGAAGCCTTCGGCCTGATCGGAATCGTCGCCGCTGGCGCCCGAGCCGCGAATGGCCACCAGGCCCAGGATCGCGACGCCGGCCACGCCCAGCAACAGCAGCAGGCCCGCCAGGGTGGTGGGGCCGGCTTTCAGCGCCGGAGCGGCCGAAAAGGCGGCCGCGGCCACGAAAAATACCGCCGCGCCCACCAGCCACGGATCGAAGCGCCGACGCGATGCGCCGGTCGAAGCTTTGTCCTGGAGCTGGAAATCGGCCATGGGCGGCATTGTTACCTTTGTTACGGCGAAGCAGCGACTCACCCGCAATCGGAGAAAGGATAGCCTTTCCCGAGCGGTAGGTCAGTTTTCCCGAAAATTGAGTCTTAGAGAGGACGCGCGCGGCTCGGCTCACGGGCCTGAGGCTTCTTCCCGTTCATGATGAAGCTGATGACCTTGGCCACGGCTTCGAAGTGCTCGACGGGGATTTCCTCGTCGACCTCGACGCTGGCGTGCAGGGCGCGCGCCAGGGGCGGGTCTTCCAGAACCGGCACGCCGTGCTCCTCGGCGATGGCGCGGATCTTCAGGGCCAGCTCGTCGACACCCTTGGCCACGCACATCGGCGCGGGCGTCTCGCCGGGCTCGTACTTCAGCGCCACGGCGAAGTGGGTCGGGTTCATGACGACCACGGTCGCCTTGGGCACGGCCTGCATCATCCGCTGGCGCGAGCGCTGCATCTGGATCTGGCGACGCTTGCCCTTGATGTGGGGGTCACCGTCCGACTGCTTGTACTCGTCCTTGACCTCCTGGAGGGTCATGCGCATGCGCTTCATGAACTGCTGGCGCTGGATGAACCAGTCGAAGGCCGAGGTGGCGACCAGGAAGATGATCACCATGATCAGCAGCTTCTTGGATAGCTTGATCGCCTCGGGGATCAGCGAGACCACGTCCATGCCGACCAGGTTGCGCACCTCGCCGACATTGGGCTTCAGCACCATCCAGGCGATGATCGCGGTGACGGCGATCTTCACGATCGACTTGGCGAACTGGATCATGCCCTGCATGCCGAAGATGCGGCCCAGGCCCTTCATCGGATCCAGCTTGCTGAGTTCGGGCTTCAGCTTGTCGGGCGTCAGCATGAAGCCGGTCTGCGCCACGTTGGCGACCACGCCCAGCACCGAGGCCACGACCATCACCAGCACCAGCGGCGGCAGGGCGGCCATGACCGCCTGCTTCATGACCAGCATGGCGCCGCCGCTCGACAGCTCGATCGTGCCGGCATGGGCGATGAACGGATAGAGCGCATTGGCCAGGTCGCGGGTCAGCCAGCCGCCGGCGATCAGGATCACCGAGACCGCGCCGGCCAGCGAGGCCAGCTGGGCGATGTCCGCCGACTTGACGACGTCGCCCTTGGCGCGGGCGTCCGAAAGCTTCTTGGCTGACGGTTCTTCTGTTTTCGACTCGGGATCTGAATCGTCGGCCATGCGCGCCCCCTAGCTGAAAATTCGCAGGAGTTGCGCGTAGCGGTCGGTCCAGACCATGGCGATGCCGCCCAGGGACAGCGCCAGCAGAGACAGGCCCAGGATCACGCTGAGCGGCGAAGCCACGAAGAAGATCTGGAAGGCGGGCATGACCCGCCCGACCAGGCCGACAGCGAGATTGAAGACCAGTGAGAATACGATCACCGGCGCGGCCAGCTGGACGCCCAGGGTGAACGATTGGGCCACCGTCCGCACCGCCAGGGTGACGGCGTCATTGACCGGCACGGGACGGGTGAACGGGAACAGGGTGTAGGACTTGACGATGGCGCCGATGAACAGGTGATGCAGGCCCGTGGCCATCACCAGGGTCAGGCCCAGCATCGACAGGAAGGTGGCCACCGCCGTGCTCGAGCCCTGCATCGAGGGGTTGGTGCTCTGGGCGAACGACAGGGTGGTCTGCATCGAGATGATTTCGCCGGCCGTGGTCAGCGAGCTCATGAACAGGCGCAGCACCGAACCGATCATCAGGCCGATCAGGATCTCGTGGATCACCGCGCCGACCAGGCCGCCCAGGGTGTTGGGGATCGGCGGCACGGTGTTGGCGATCAGGGGCCCCAGCAGCAGGGCCATCAGCAGGGCGAACGCCAGGCGGATTCGCGGCGGCACCGACGCTTCGCCGATGCCGGGCATGGTCATGACCATCGCCGCCACCCGCGAGAACACGAGCGCGGCGACATAGACCTGAAATGCCGTGGCGAAGGAATTCACCGCTTAAGTCCCCGCCCCTTCCGACCTACATGCCCGCGATGCGAGCGGCGATCTGGCGCATGAAGCCGCTCATCAGCGAGCCCATCAGCGGCAGGAAGATCAGCAGCGAGACGAAGATGGCGACGATCTTGGGCGCATAGACCAGGGTCTGCTCCTGGATCTGGGTCAGGGCCTGGAACAGGCCGATGGCGACACCGATCACAAGGCCGACGATCAGGCAGGGCGCGCACAGCTGAAGCGTCAGCCAGATCGCGTCCCGGCCAACATCAAGAACCTCTGCGCCCGTCATGCAAAGCCTCGTCGGAATCGGCCGTACTGGCCGTGTTGTTTCGAGGCTGGAAGATCGTCCGGATATGGTTAACAGGGCGTTAGGGGTTGTCGCCAGGGCGGCAAGAAATGCCGGGCGCGACGGTCGGTCGCGGGGGACCATGATGAACGAAATCGACGGGCCGATGTCATTGCGACGCCGCCTCTACGCCCAGCTGGAACCCAGCGCACGCCCGATTCCGGGGCTGTCGCTCCTGAACCGCGTTCTGGTTGGCGCCATCCTCTTCGCGACCGCCATCGCGATCGCCGAAACTGAGAAGAGCCTACCTCGATCGGCCGTGACGGTGTTCGAGATTTCCGAGATCTGCCTGGGCTGCTTCTTCTTGCTGGAATACCTGATCAGGGTGTGGACGGCGCCGGAGCGTCGTCCACACCGCTCCCCTTTGGCGGAAAGACTTCGGTTCGTCTTTTCACTAGCGGGCGTCCTCGACGTCGTCGTGGTCGTTGCTTCCTTCATGCCTGCCGCCGTCGGCAGCGCGGTATTGCTGCGATGGTTGCGCCTTGGGCGGATCCTGCGGCTGGCGAAGCTGGGCCGCATGTCCCGCGCGCTCGACCATATCCTCGAGGCCATCCATTCGCGTCGCCACGAGTTGACCTTGGCCGTTCTGGCCGGCCTCGCGCTGATCGTGGTCGCGGCCACGGCGCTCTACTTCGCCGAGGGATCGGTTCAGCCCGAAAAGTTCGGCAGCATCCCGCGCGCGTTATGGTGGGCCGTCGCGACCCTGACCACGATCGGCTACGGCGACGTCTATCCCGTCACGCCGCTCGGCAAGCTCCTGGCCGGCGTGACCGCCCTCCTGAGCATCGGCCTCATCGCCATGCCGACAGGCATCCTCGCGGCGGCCTTCAGCGACGGAATGGAAAAGCATCGCCGCCTTTCCGACGTCAGTTCACCAGATACCGTTCGATAAGCTCCACCTCGTCCAACCGCTCCCGCGCTACGTCAGCACGTCCTACCCGCTTGAGCTCTTCCGCCGCCATACGGCGGTCGGCCTGCTCTTGCACCAGAACAGCACGAACATCCGCCGCGCTCAGCACACGCCGAGGCGCCTCGGCAGAACCGTCACCGAACTGCAGGACCACGTATTTCTGATGCTCGGCGGTCATCGGCACGGCCTCGGCGTTGTCGAGGGCGGCGATCAGCACACGCAGGAGGCTGATCTCGGCCGTGCGGCGATCACGCATGGCGGCCTTGAGGTCCGTTTGGAGGCGTAGCCGCATGGCGGCGGCGGGCGGATCGATGGCGCTCATCACGTCATCATGCCGCCGGCCGCGCCGGCTGTCGTCAATCGCTTTAGCGAATACGGATGCGCACCGGGACCTGGATGTACGAACCGGCGCGGCTCTTGCCGTCCGGGCCCAGCAGGTCGACCTGGTATTGCGAGACCATCGACAGCGCGGCCTGGCCGACGCCCAGGTCGCCCGGGCTCTCTTCCTGCACGGTGCAGGCGGTCAGGTGGCCGTCGTTCTTGACGAGGCAGTTCAGCAGGGCGACGGCGACGCGCGGCTCGGAGACGGGGGTCAGCAGGTCCGACGGAGCCTGGGCCGGAGCGGCGTTGGCGAGAGCGGCGGCGAGAGCGAGCGAAGCGATCACGAGTTCATCCCTTTTACTTTGTCTTTTTCAGCGGCCCTACCCGCCGGTGTCCTATTTCGGATCAGGCGGCCTGGGCCTGTTTCAGACGTTGCAGGCCTTGTGCCGCCAGGTCGGTCAGCGAGCGCAGACCCAGTTCCGAGAACACGTCGAAGGCGCAGGCCAGCGCCGCCCCGGCGCGAGCCAGGCGGCCGTCGTCGCGACCGGTGATCTCGACCCGGGCCTCGTACAGGCGGGCCAGATTCATCTGGGCCACGGCCCAACTGGCCGGATCGCGGCCGCCCGGCGCGGCGGCCAGCTCGGCCTTGAAGGCCAGCTCGGCGGCGTCCAGCACCGCCAGGTCGGCGGTCAGCTCGGCGCAGCGGGCCAGGCTGAGGGCGCGGTTGTTGGCGACCACGGCGCGCAGGGCCAGGGCCGGCTGGGCCTTCAGCACCACGGTGGCGCGGTCATAGGCCGAGACGGCCTGCTCGAAGGCGCGCTCGCTGGTCGAGGCCTCGCCCGTGGCCTGGAAGGCCGCGCCCAGCGACGCCTGGGCGCGCGCCCAGTCCATCGGGCTGTGGTCGGCGGTCAGGACGTCGACGGCCGCGCTCTGGGCCTCGACACCGTCGACCAGACACGACAGTTCGCCGTCCAGCTCGCCCAGCAGCACCAAGGCCTGGCCGCGCAGGCCTTCCAGCCGCGCCCAGGCCAGCGGTTCGAAATCGGGATCCAGCACGCCGGCGCCCGTCTTGGCTTCCGACATGGCCAGCTCGGCCAGGGTGCGGTCTTTCAGGCGCTCGGCGCAGGCCAGGATCAGTTCGATCCGCGCGGCGCGCTGATCAGCCAGCTGCAGGCGGGCCGGGCCGCCCTTTACGCGCTTGGCGGCGGCCAGGGCGCGCAGTGGCGCCTCATAGGCCTGGACCGCGACGAGAGCCCGGTCGACATTGTTCTCGGAGAGGGCCGCGCGGCCGTCCAGGCCGGCGGACAGCGCCCCGCAGAGGGCCGTGCGCTGGCCGACCGGCGTGCGGGCCAGGGTCGCCGAGGCGGCGGCCACCAGGCCCTCGTCGCCGAACAGGTCCGCGCCTAGCACGGCCAGCACGGCTTGCTCACAGCGGGCGGCGGCCAGGGCGTCCGAGCGTCGTTCGGCCTCGAAGATCTTCACAGCGGCCTCGGCCTGGGCAGCGCCCTTGCGAAGCGCGGTCGCGTCGCCGCTGCGGCGGGCCAGTTCGCGCCAGACGACGGCGGCCTCCAGCAGGCGCGCCCCGCGGTCCTTGGCGCCGATGCGGCCGGCGACCACGTCGGCCGAACGGGCCTCATTGGTCAGGAGCCGAACATCCAGAAGCTCCAGCAGCGACGTATCGCCCCCGGTCAGCCCCTCGCGCCATGCCCCCTTGAAGCTGCCTTCGGCATCGACGCCGAACAACCGCTTCAGATCCCGTCCGAACTCGAACATCGCTTTGCGCACTCCGCCTGCGGATCGTCCCACGTCGGGACAGCCCGACGGAGGTTCAACGCCTAATCAGCAAAACCGGAGCCAGCGCGCTTAACAAGTGGTTAACAGGTGTTTACAGCGCGTTAACCATAAATATTTTCCATATTTTTACACCTTGATCCGAATTTCAACCATATTGGTTGAAGATGTAGTGAACTGGCACACTTCTTGCTTTAGCGAATACAAGCAGAGCCATGTAAGAGCATTATTTCTTAGAACTTTGTTCATTGAACTAAAAATGACGTTAACCCTAAGTTTTAAGCCCGAGTTTACCTTTCGTTCACGGGCGCCCTCCCCTCCGCAGCGCGAAACGGTCTAGAAAGCGCGGATCGTCATCGATTCCGGAGCCCCGCCATGGCCGCCGTCACTGTCTGGATCGCCAGCCTCTGCCGCCCCGATCCGGGCTATGGCGGTTGGGCCTGGGTGCGCAGGATCGAGGGCGAGACCGGCGCGGCGGCCACCAAGGGCGCGGCCGGCGGCGAGCGCCGCACCACGGGCGCGACCATGAGCCTGACGGCCCTGACCGAGGCGCTGGATGGCCTCTCCGACCTGCCGGCCGACACGGCGGTGACGCTGCGCTTCCTGGATCCCGGCCTGGCCGGCCAGCTCGTGACCTCGGACGGCGACTACGCCACGGCCGAGCCCACCGCCTGGGCCGCCGCCCGCGCGGCCGTCGCCAAGCGTCCCGTTCTAGAACTGGTCCCAGCCACGCCGACCGATGCGGCCAGCGGCTTCCTGAACGCCTGGGCCGAGTTCGGCCTCGACACCGCCAAGTCGCGCGGCAGCTTCAAGGCCGCGATCCCCAAGCCGAACTTGATGAAGTTCCCGGGCTAGCCTTCGCGGCAGCCCACGATCAGGTCCGCCGTCGCCGGATTGCACGCGAACGGGATATTGGCCAGGGTCGCCAGGCGGATCAGCGCCTTGACGTCGACGTCGTGCGGCTGCGGCGAGAGCGGGTCGACGAAGAAGATCAGGACGTCCAGCCGGCCCTCGGCGATCATCGCCCCCAGCTGCTGATCGCCGCCCAGCGGCCCGCTCTTCAGCCGCACCAGATTGAGCTTCGGCAGCGCCTCCAGGATCCGGCCGCCGGTGGTGCCGGTGGCGAACAGCGCCTTGTCCTTCAGGAAGTCGGCATGGGCCAGCGACCACTCGACCAGCGCGGCCTTCTTGTCGTCGTGGGCCACGAGGCCGATGGCGAGGGGAGCGGTCATGCGGTGCGATTCCGAGCGGATACGAAGCCGATATAGCGGCTAGCCGACCTGCTCACGAGTCCGTGCATGGACCAAAATCCTGGGATGCATAATCTGAACAGCTCTACCCCAAGAGTACGGTGCGCGTATGGGTGAGCTTCCAAGAGCATGGCGTCGGGCGATGATCTTCATCACCACGCTCTCGCTGCTCTTCATCGTCTGGAAGTCGGCGTCGCCGACCAGCGACTGGATGGCCGAACATCTGGCGGAATTCCTGGGCTCGGTGGCGAGCGCGGGCGCGTTGGCCTTCATCGCCTATAGCCTCAACATCCAGGCTCGCCAGACCCGCAGCCAGGAGATCCTGACCGCCTTCTCCCTGGCGCGCAGCGACCTGGAGAGCCTGTCGCGCACCATCGCGCTCTCGGCCAAGCTGGTCGTCCAGACCCGGGCCAACGGCGAGCGGGGTCGACTGGACTACTGGGAAGGGCTCTACGCCTCCGGCGACCGCACTGCCTTCACGCGCCTGTTCACGCGCGGCCAGAAGATCAGGGCCTGCCTGAAGGCCAAGGACAGCATGCCGCTTCGGCACAATGTCGGCCTCTACATCCAGCTGTTCGAGAGCGTGCTGGCGCTCAGTCGCGAGGACGAGCTGCGCGGCATGCTGTTGAAGCTGCCGCTAGGCCGCGCCTACAGCGCCCTCAAGATCGCCGTCGACGAAGACCCCGACGGCCGGTATCTGCGCAGCCTCGAACACTTGCCGCGCGATATCGAGGACGCCTGACCAAGCCATGAGCGAAACCGAGATCGACGGCCGCCTGCTGCAGCGCTGGCTGCGCACCGACGCGGCCGAGCCGGGCCTGCTGGTCGGCTGCGCCCTGGACGACGGCGAATGCGACGAGCCGCTGGCGATCACCCAGGTCGACGTGGCTCGCCAGGCGATCGTCTGCGGCCGAGTCCGCATCCCGTTCGCGCGCCTGCCCGACTGCCTGCTGGTCGCGCCGGCCGACCACCCGGTCGTCCCGGCGATCCGGGCCTGTGTCTCGCCGCAGGAACAGCTGCACCAGCGCATGAAGACGGAGCTGGGCGAGGAGTATCCCCGGCCGTTCGCTTCGGTCGAAGACCTCGAGGCCGTCCACGCCGCAGAGATGGCGCGTCGCGAGGGCAAGCTGCCCGAACGCGCCTTGCGTGGGCCGTGGGTGCGAGCGTTGAAGCGCAATGAGCTGCATCGCCAGGGCGCGCAGTTGGCCCAGTCGTGGCGGCAGCTGGCCAACGCCATGGGGGCGCCGTGGTCGGACATCGCCCTGCACCTGGCCTGGTTCCAGCGGCACGCCGGCCATCCCAACCGCGCGATCGAGACGGCGCGAGACTTCTGGGCGTCGAAGGCGGTGGCGTCCCAGACCGAGATCGCCATGCTGGCCACGGTCGAGGCGGCGTCCTGGATCGATCGTTTCGAGCGCAAGGGCGGCGCACCGCCTGACCTGGTCGAGGCCCGTCGCGCGGCCGCCAAGGCCTACGCCATCAACACGACCGATCCCGAGATCAAGGCCGTCTACCAGCGCCTGCAGGCGATCGCGGACGGCCCTGACGATAGTCGCAGGGGCCGCTAGGCGCGTTCCTTGGTCCGCTCGAAGCGCACCTTGGGATAGCGCTCGGCGACATAGCCGATTTCCCAGGACGACTTGCCCAGGAACACCGGCTGCTCGTCGATGTCCTGGCCCATGGCCGACTTGTGCTTGCTGACAAAGTCCTCGACGTCGGCCCGATCGCCGCCCAGCCAGCGGGCCTCGGCATAGGGGCTGGCCTCGAAGATACAGTCCAGCTGGTACTCGTTGGCCAGGCGGTCGGCCATGACCTCGAACTGCAGCTGGCCCACGGCCCCGACGATGAAGTCGCTGCCGATCATCGGGCGGAACAGCTGGGTGACGCCCTCTTCGGCGAGACCCTCCAGCGCCTTCTTCAGGTGCTTGGCCTTCAGCGGATCCTTGACGCGCACGCGGCGCAGGATTTCCGGGGCGAAGTTGGGCAGGCCGGCGAAGCGTAGAGTCCCGGTCTCGGACAGGCTGTCGCCCACCCGCAAAACACCATGATTTGGAATCCCAATGACGTCGCCGGCGAAGGCGTCCTCAGCCAGTTCGCGGTCGCTGGCGAAGAACATGATCG
This sequence comes from Caulobacter sp. GW821-FHT11E11, assembly GCF_058808315.1. NCBI lineage: Bacteria > Pseudomonadati > Pseudomonadota > Alphaproteobacteria > Caulobacterales > Caulobacteraceae > Caulobacter > Caulobacter sp. GW821-FHT11E11. The sequence goes on along the minus strand of NZ_JBXARO010000003.1, from coordinate 528,548 downwards.
GCGCGTTGACGCTCATGGCCTTGCCGGTGTTCTGGGCCTTCAGCTTCATGCCGCGCGTGAAGCGGCCGCTGGTCAGGCGCAGGAAGGCGATCCGGTCGCGGTGGTTGGGGTCCATGTTCGCCTGGACCTTGAACACGAAGCCCGACACCTCGTTGTCGCCGGGGGCGACATGGGTGTCGACGCCGGCCTTGTTGACCTTGGCCGGATGCGGCGGCGGAGCGTAGGCGCCGATGCCGCCCAAGAGCTCGTTGACGCCGAAGTGGCGCAGGGCCGAGCCGAAGAACACCGGCGTCATGTGGCCTTCCAAGAAGCTCTGGACGTCGAACGGCTTGCCGGCCTCGGTGACCAGCATGGCGTTGTCTTCCAGCTCGGCCTTTTCTTGCGGGTCCAGGTACTGGACCACCGCATTGCCTTTGAAGGCGATCGGGTCCGGGTGGCCCTCGTCGTCGGTCGAGCTCTTCTTGGCGTAGGGGATGAACTTGTCGTTGCGCAGGTCCAGCATGCCCTTGAAGCGGCCGCCCGAACCGGCCGGCCAGTATAGTGGCGCCGGGTCCAGGGCCAGCTTGGACGAGACCTCGTCCAGCAGCTCGAACGGGTCCTGGGCCTCGCGGTCCATCTTGTTGATGAAGGTGATGATCGGGATGTCGCGCAGGCGGCACACCTCGAACAGCTTCAGGGTCTGGGGCTCGATGCCCTTGGCGGCGTCCAGCACCATGATCGCCGCGTCGGCGGCGGTCAGGGTGCGGTAGGTGTCTTCGGAGAAGTCTTCGTGGCCCGGGGTGTCCAGCAGGTTGAACATCAGGCCGTCGTGATCGAACGTCATCACCGAGGCGGAGACCGAGATCCCGCGCTCGCGTTCGATCTTCATCCAGTCCGACTGGGTCCTACGCGTCTGGCCACGGGCGCGCACGGCGCCGGCCGCGCGGATCGCCCCGCCGGCCAGCAGCAGGTTTTCCGTCAGGGTCGTCTTGCCGGCGTCGGGGTGGCTGATGATGGCGAAGGTGCGCCGACGGGCGGCTTCAGCGGCGGGGGACTTGCTCATGGCGCGGGGTTACCGCTCCGGAGCCTACTTGTCACCTTCCTCGGATGTCGCGGCCGGCTTTCGCCGCGCGATGGCCTCCTCGAACCGCCGCTTGGCCTCGGCGGCCTGGGGGCCGGCGTGCGGGTCGTTGAACACCGGCTCGACCATGGCGGCGGCCTCGTCGAAGCGGCTGCGCCGCATCAGCGCATCAGCGGCGGCGATGCGGAACTGCGCCACCTGCGGGGCCAGCGCCTGGGCTTTCAGCAGCACGTTGACGGTGTTGTCGTTGGGATAGTTGGCGTCGCCGCGCCGGCTTACGCCGTAGTCATAGAGCAGCAAAGCGTTGTTGGGGTCGACGGCGAAACCCTTGCCGAACCACTCACGCGCTTCCCGCATGTAATTCGCCGCATTGGCGGGGTCAGTACGGGCCTGCAGCATGCAGGACCAGCCCAGGGTCTGCAGCGCCTCGACGTCGCGCGGATCGACCTCGACCCTGTGCTTGAGCAGGACCTGAGCCTTGGCGCGGTCGCCGAAGTCGTTCTCGGCCCGCGCTTGCGTCATCTCGGCCAGGCGATCGCCGGGATAGCGAGCCGCGCGCTCGCGGATCATGGCCAGCAAGGCGGGGCGTTCGACCGGCGGCACGCCCATCTTCAGCCGCTGGCCTTCTAGCAGCAGATCGTCGGCCGAGGCCGGCAGGCGGGTGACGGTCAGCGCCTGCGCGCTCGACGGCGGACGCGGCAGGCGCCGCCCCGGCAGGGCCAGCATGTACTGCTTGAGCACGCGCTCCAGGTCCTTCATCGGAACGCCAGCCGCCTCGGGCATCAGCGCCACCGGATCGCCGCCCGCGGCCACCGCGGTGGCGTACCGGGTCAGGCGAGCCAGGCGCGCGGGGTCCGACATCATGTAGTGGGTCAGCAGCCAGGACTGGGCGTAGAAGGCGGCGATGTCGCGCCGATCGCCCGTCAGCGCCCGTCGGCCCAGGATCTGGTCGAACGGCGTCCAGGTCGTCCCCCGCAGCCAGGCGATGCGCGGGCTCGTGCGGCCCAGTTCCACGGCGTCAGGCTTGAACAGCACGGTGGAGAAGTACTCGGCATACCCCTCGACCAGCCACGAGGCGTAGGCGGCCGGCGCATGCTGCTTCATGAAGTGGTGGGTGTATTCGTGGAACAGCACCTGGCGACCGCGCTCGGTGTCGCCTTCCAGGCTGATGATGGCGAAGATGTCGCCGACCGAGGCGTTGTAGAAGCCGGCGACATTGGTGATGCTCGGCTGCACGCGTTTCAGGTCGGTCTGGCGCGGCACGATGTAGATCGGCAGCGGCCTCTCGTCGGCCGAGACGTCCACGTCATGCAGGCTGCGCAGCAGGCCCGCGAAGCTCTCCAGATCCTTGGCCATCTGGACCAGGACCCTCTCGCTGACGTGTCCGTACAACGAGAACGACGGCGTGCTGATGTGCAGCCAGTCGCTGGCGTCCTGAGCGCGGGCAAGGCCCGAGACGGCCAGCGGCGCCAAGGCCACGCTCAACGCGAACGTCCGCCGCGATATCACGCTACGCATAATCAGCCCTTCTTGTCGGACGCCGGTTTCTCTTCGGGACCACCGGCCGCCTTGGCGACCGGCTTCTCTTCCGGCAGCGCCTTCAGCATCGCCTGCGCCGCCTCGGCTTCCGGGCCGCCGTGCGGACTGCCGGCCAGGGGCGTCAGCACGGTGCGGGCGGTGTCGTATTCCTTGAACTCGACCAGCGCCCGGCCCGCGTCCAGACGCAGGTGGCCGACCTGGGGCGCCAGGGTCATGGCGCGCACCCGGATGTTGACCATGTTGTCGGTCAACGGCTCCAGCTGCCGGGCTTCGGCATAGCCGTGCAGCACCCGCGGGTCGTCGGGCTCGACCTTGAAGGCGCGAGCGAACAGCTTGCCGGCCTCGCCCAGGATCTCCTTGCGGTGGTCCTTGTCGGCGTCGGCGACCATGAGCCGGCTCTCGCCCAGCACGACCAGGGCGTCCTTGTCCTTGGGATCGGCCACCAGGAGCGCGTTCAGGAGCGCCTCCCCCGCCGCGCGGTCGCCGAACTGGGTCTCGGCCTGGGCGCGCACCAGCCGGGCGAAGCGGTCGTCGGGATAGCGGGCGGCGGCGTTGCGGATCGATTGCAGCACGGCCGGCCGCTCATCCTTGCCCACGCCCAGCTTCAGCCGCTGGTAGTCCAGCAACAGGGCGTCCGCCGAGAGCGGCAGGGTGGTCACGGTCATCTGCGCTTCCGCCGGCGTGAGGCGCGGCAGCGCACCGGCCGGCAGCGGACGGTCCAGATACGACTTCAGCGCGCTGCGCAGGCCGTCCATGTCCTGGCCGAAGACCTTCTGCCACGCCTCGGTCGGCTTCTGTCCCGTGCGCACGGCCTCCAGGTACGGGCTCAGCTTCTTGCGGCGCTCCGGGTCCGACAGGATGTAATGGGTCAGCAGCCAGGCCTGGGCGTAGTAGCTGTTGGTCTCCCACTTGCCGAACTCGCCGGGACGCTTGGTCAGCAGGTCGCTCATCGAGACCCAGCTGGAGCCGGGCGCGACCAGGGTATAGGCGCGGCCCTTGTTGTAGCCGCCGACGACGAAGCGGTTCCAGCCCAGGTCGGTGGTCATGTAGTACTCGGCATAACCCTCGACGAGCCAGGCCGGATAGGCGCTGGGATAGTAGCGCAGCATGAAGTGATGCACGTATTCGTGCATCACCGTGTCGTCGCCGCGGTTCTGGTCGTTATCGTCGGACACGCCGTCGCGGATGGCGATGGTGAACACTTCGGTCGTCGCGGGAATGTAGACCCCTTGCGTGCCCTCGCGCGCCCAGGGCAGCACGCGCCGCAGCTGACCAAGGTCGGAGACCAGATAGACCGGCAGCTTGATCGGCGGCGCGTTCTCCGGGGGCTGCCTGTGCAACCGGCGCAGCACGGAGTCGAAGTCCTCCAGCATCGAGGCGTACTGGCGCACGGCCTTTTCGCTGCGGCCATAGACCACGAAGTGCTCGCTCTCGGCCCGCCGCCATTCGGCGCTGGCCGTCGCGGGAAGCGCCAGCAGGGCCAGGCACAGCAGCGCGGCCGAGAGCTTGCGGATCACGGGGTCGCCTCGCCGCCGATCTTCTGCAGCAAGGCCTTGGCCTGCTTGGCCGTCTTGCCGCCGTGCGGGTTGTTGGCCACCGGACGCAGCAGCGCAGCGGCCTTGTCATTCTGGCCGCGCGTGATCAAGGCCTCGGCCTCAGTGATGGTGATCTCCGGAACCTGCGGCGCCAGCATGTGGGCCTCGTCCAGCACGTTCAGGACGTTGTCGCTGGGATATTTCGGATCGAGCTTGCGGCTGAGGGCGTAGCCGTACAGCGTCTGGAACCGCTCGGGATCCAGCTTGAAGGCCTGGCCCAGCTTCAGGCCCGCCTCCTTGTACAGCGTCGCGCGGCGGGCCGGATCGCGGTCGCCGATGGCCATGCGCCCCATGCCCGCCAGCTCGAAGCCCTCGGGATCCTCCGGATGCTCGGCGGCATAGGCGTCGGCCAGCTTCAGCCCGGCCTCGCGGTCGCCATAGGTCAGCTCGGCCCGCGCCAGGGTCAGCCGGGCGATCGGCGCGTTCGGATAACGCTCGGCGCCGCGCCGGGCCTGAGTCAGCAGGCCCTGCTCCCAGGTCTTCAGCTGTTCCTTGTACTCGGCGATCCGCTTGGGCGTCGCGCCCGGGGCGTCCTCGTCGATGTCGGCGTCATTGCCAAACAGGCCGGCCCGGCGCAGGCCCTGGCTGACCAGCAGCAGGTCGTCGGCGGCCGGGGGCATCGGCGAGAGCTTGATCTCGGGCGTGGGCAGGTTGCTGACCGTGTAGTCGGTGAACTTCAGCGCGCCCATCATGTAGCCGCGCAGCTCCGTCTGCAGCTTGCCGTGCGACATGCCGGTGATCTCGGTCATGGCCTTGATCGGATCGGCGCCGCCGCCGACAGCCTTCATGTAGGCCTGCAGCTGCTGGTAGCGCGCCGGATCGCTCATGAAATAGTGGGTCAGCAGCCAGGCCTGGGCGTAGAACATCGGCGGCTCCGAGCCGCCGGTCAGCTCGAACGGCCGCTTGCTCAGCAGCTTCTCCATCGAGACCCACGGGCCGTTGCGCAGGTCGCCGCCGCGCATGGCGTTGCGGCCGACCTGGATCTTGTTCTCGTCGATCACCGCGCTACCGAAGTACTCGGCATAACCCTCGGTCAGCCAGGCCGGATAGCCGTAGGGGAAGTAGCGCAGCATGAAGTGGTGCACGTATTCGTGCTGGATGACGTGGTCGCTTTCCTTCTCGCGCAAGGCCACGGCGAACACGTCGTTGGGGCTGGGCACGTAGAAGCCGCCGACGCCGTCCCCCAGCCCCGGGATCACGGTCTCGAACCCGGTCTTGGAGATCACCAGATAGATCGGCAGCTTGCGCACCGCGTCGCCGTCCAGCGGCATGCCGTGCAGGTAGCGCAACAGGCCGTCATAGCGCTCCAGCTTGACGACATAGTCCTTGAGGGCGATCGGCGTGACGTCGCCATAGACGGTGAAGTGCGGGCTCTCGGCACGGGTCCAGCGCCCCTTGGCCCCCTCCCCTGAGGAATTGGCCGCCCAGGCGGTCGAACTCGCCAGCGCTGTCGTGACCAACAGGCCGATGATCGCCGCCATTTTGCGCTTGTACATGCGCCTACCCCACAACCCGCAATCTGCGATTGAGGCTAGGCGGGATCACCGTTGGGACGCAAGAGGGGTTCGAGGCGCGGCCGAGACCGCGCCTCGAAAAGTCAGGCTTAGAACTTGGCCGAGAGACGGGCGTACCAGAGGCCGCCATCGGTGTCGTACGGCGCGTTGCGCGAGTAGATCAGGCCGCGCGAGGCCTGGAACGTCGCCTCGTCCGGATAGGTGTCGAACAGGTTCTCGGCGCCCACCGTCAGCTTCAGCTTTTCCGTCAGTTCGGCGCTGATCGACAGATCGACCAAGGCCTTGCCGGCGAAGTTCTGGATCAGGTCGGCTGCGCCGTTGGCCTGGGCGTCGGTCCACTCGCCCGACCAGCGGGTGCGGATCATGCCGTTGAACCGACCGCGGCTGTAGTCGAACGTCACGTTGGCGGCGTTCTGCGGCAGGCCGTTCTCGAGATTGACGCGGGCCAGGTTCGAGACCTCGGTCAGTTTGGAGCGGGTGACCTTGGTGTCGTTCCAGTTCCAGGCCGCCGTCACGCCGGCCTTGCCGCCCAGCAGCTGGCCGCGCCACGAGCCCACCACGTCCACGCCCTGGGTGCGGGTGTCGAACGAGTTGGTGAAGTAGCTGACCGTCGTCAAGCTGTCCGCGCCGGGCACGCCGGCCGCGACCAGCTGGGCCCGCAGCGCCGGGGTCACCGTGAAGTTCGGCGACACGGCGAAGCGGTTGTCGACGTCGACGCGGTAGTAGTCGACCGAGGCCGTGAAGCCGCCCTGGCGGAAGACGAAGCCCAGCGAGACGTTCTTGGACTCTTCCGGCTCCAGCGGCTTGCCGCCTAAGGCCTGCGAGATCGGGTTGATCGGCGACAGGCGGCCCGAGGTGAACAGCAGCAGCGTCGTGGTGTTCAGGCCCTGCGAGGTGCGGGTGTTGTTGATCTGGCCGGCGGTCGGGGCGCGGAAGCCGCTCGAGACCGCGCCACGGATGGCGAAGTTCGGCGTGAACTCGTAGCGCGCGGCGATCTTGCCGTCGGTGGTCTGGCCGAACTCCGAGAAGTCCTCGTGGCGGATGGCGATGTCGGCGCCCAGCTTGTCGGTGATCGGCAGGTCGAGGTCGATGTAGCCAGCATAGCTGGTCTGGTCCCACGACCCGGCCTGGCTGGGGGCGTAGCCCGGGAAGCCGTTCGAGCCGCTGGGCAGGCCGGCCGGCGCGCCAGGGCCGACATCCCACGAATAGCGGTCGCCCGCCTGGATCTCGTAGGTCTCCTTGCGGGCTTCCAGGCCCAGGGCCAGGTTCGCCGGCTTGGCCAGGAACGACCATTCCAGCGGCCGCGAGGCGTCCAGGTTGAGGGTCTGTTCCTTCTGGATCAGCGAGCCGGCGTCGAAGCTGGTCGGCGACTGCGGGCCGAACGAGGCGTTGATGCTGTTGTTCAGGAAGTAGTCGACGTCGTCGCGGCCCCAGCCGAACGAGGCGTCCCACGACCAGCCCATGGCGTCGCCGCGCAGGCCGCCGGTCAGCGAGGCGTTGGTCTCGTCCTGACCGAAGATCGGCGAGAAGCCGGCCGGGTACAGCTGGTTCAGGGACCAGCCGGGGAACAGCGGGCTGGTGCGGTACGAGGTGTCGGTCGACGGGTTGCGCCAGTTGAAGTCGGTCTCGCCGTGCATGTCGCTGAACGTGCCGAAGGCATAGGCCTCGACCGCGTCGCTGACCGGCAGGACCAGGTTCAGCGAGGCGCGCCAGACTTCGCGGTCCGGCTGGCCCCAGCGCTGCACGGGGTTCTTGACCTTGATGGTCGGATTGGCGGCCTGGAAGGCGATGGCGTCCGGACGCTGGCGGGTGCGCGAGGTGGCCTCGGCATTGGTGTAGTCGAGCGCGCCGACCAGGCTGCCGCCGCTGCCGATGGCGACGCCATAGCGCGCGCCCAGTTCGGTCTTCTCGCCGTCGCCGGCATAGTAGCGGCCGTACTGGGCGTGACCGTCGAAGCCGGTCTTGTCGCTGAGGATGACATTGATCACCCCGGCAATGGCGTCCGAGCCGTACTGGGCCGAGGCGCCGTCGCGCAGCACTTCGATGCGCTCGATGCCGCTGGCGCCCAGCGAGGCCAGGTCGACGCCTTGTTGGCCGCGACCGCCGAGGACGGCCGAGCGGTGACGGCGCTTGCCATTGACCAGCACCAGCGTCTGGTCGGGCGACAGGCCGCGCAGGGTGGCCGGGCGCACGAAGGCCTGGCCGTCGGCGGCCGGCAGGCGCTGGACGTTGAACGACGGCGTGGTGGCCGCCAGCTTGTCCATGATCTCGTCCGAAACGGTGTTGCGCAGGGCTTCCTGGCTGACGACGTCGACCGGCGCGGCCGACTCGAAGGCCGTGCGGTCGATACGGCGCGTGCCGGTCACGACGATGGTGTCGACCTCGGTGTCGGCGCTCGCGATTTGCTGCGCCTGGGCTTGGCTGGAGAGCGCCAGGGCGAGCACGCCCCAGGCGACGGTGGACAGAAGCTTCATCGTGAACCTGCACTGTTTGTTTCAGCGCGGCGTAGCGATGGCTGTTGTCGGACAGGCGACGGACTGATGTCGGCTGGATGAAGGCTGGGAACGGCGTTCGCCGAAACCTTGGGCGCAACCCTGACCGGCCTGCGTCCATTTCGCCTAGGGAAACGACAAAAAGCCCCTATTCGAAGAATGGGTTTGGAGTCATGCTTCCCGTATTCCGCACCGGCGACGTCAGATCGCCGGACGAATGGAGGAAATCGAACGATGGCCCTGCTCGACCATCACCATCGCGCCCCCGCCCGGCAGCATCCCGCCGGCAGCGCGCTGTGCTTTGGCATCACCATCGCCGGACTCGTCGTCCTGGCAATGGTCATCAGTTGGCTGATGACGATGGTGCCGGTTCTCGGTCGCTAAGGTTTTAAGCGGCCAGACGCCGCCAGACCTGGCGGTCGGCTTCGAGATTGGTGAGCGCGCCGGAATTCTGGCGCTGTAGAAGCGTGGCCATGATCTCGATGCTCAACTGCGCATAGCGCACCTGGACATCTTCCTTGAGGCAACCACGGCCCGGCGCGATGAACAGGGCCGCATTGACGTCCGGCGACTTGGCCACGATCAGGGCTGCCAGGCGCTCGGCCCGTTCGCGATCCTTGTGCTGCAGCAGCGGTTCTTCCGCGAACAGCTCCTTGCCCAGTTCCCCGACATAGTTGAGCGACAGCGCCGCGAAACGGTCGCGAGTCATCGGCGGCGACAGTTCTGCCGCGTCGAAACTCAGGATCACGTCGTTCATCAGGAAAAGCATGGCGGGCACAGGGAGCAGTTTGGAGGCCCGCGCAAAATGCCCGAAACACGCTTTAGGTCCGGTTTAGGAGCAGGGTTAACGTCGCGCCTAAGTCGACTTACCCACAGACGCTCCACCTATGAGATTCATTACTCCTAGGCCTCGACCGGCTCGGTCAGGAAGTGGCGACCGTCTCGGTCCTCGATTTCGACCACCCAGACGTCGGGGTCGATGCGGGCCGCGCGCTCGGCATAGGCGTCGAGGTCGGGCTCGAACTCGGAGCGAACCGGCTGCATCCAGAATCGCTCGCCGTCACCGCGCGTGGCCTCGCTGAAGAGCTTGGCGGTACCGGCCTTGCGGTCGACCACTTTGACCAGCACCGCCCCGGCCCGCTGGTCGCCCTTGCGGGCCACCATGGCGAAGGCGCCGCCCAACTCCGCGCGGCGGATCAACGCGCCGACCCAGATATCCGTCGAAAGAAGCATCCGCTAACCGAACCGAAACCCCGGGGCTCTATAGCTCGCCCCTTCAAGTCTCGAAGCATACGAGCAAATGACGCCCCTCTGTCCGCCTAATTTAGGCGGACAGAATTTCCTGGAGTTTGAAGCGCGATGGCCGCCGAAACCGGCTTCCACTTTCGGCTATCGCGCTTCAAGGCGCACCAGAAAGGTCGCGTGGCGCGATGGGTCGGGGTGTCGATTGGGTTGGCGAGCTTCGCCTTCCCTACGGTGCTGTTCGCCAACGCCGCCGACCAGCTCTACGAACGCACGCTGATGACGGCGGCCGACGGCCGCTGCCGGCTGTTCACGCCCACCGTCTCGGCTGCCCTCGACGCCTCCCGCGCCCAGGCGCGCGGCGCGACCCTGCGCTCGGGCGCCAGTGAGCAGCAGGTCGCCGCCCTGGAGCAGCGCGCGCGCGGCAAGGCCGCAGGCGTGGCCTGCAATTCCAAGGACCTGACCGTTGCCGCCGGCCGTGTGAAGAAGGCCTTCGAAGGCTATTCGCAGATGCTGGCCATGAACTATCCGGGCGATGTCGCCTCGTGGAAGGCCGAGCGCTCGGTCTCGTCGACCATCCCGGTCTGGCGGCTGTCGCAACCCTCCAGCTTCGGCGCCGATCGCCTGATCTTCGGCCTGGTCGGCCGCGCCCAGGCGCTGACGACGGTGGCCACCTTCGACAACGGCCAGCGCCCCTACGCGGCGCGCATCATCGTGCGCGACACCAGCCGCACCATGGGCCCCTACATCGCCCCCGGCGCGGGCCGCAACCTCTCGGGCAAGGTCGCGCCGCGCAACGCCAGCCGGGTGTTCACGGCCGAGACCCGCGAGGAAGCCCCGCTTACCCTGCTGCCGACCGGCGCCAAGACGGGCCTGGCCTTCCGCTTCCCGACGGCGGCCGCCGATGCGATCTCGCAACTGGATCCGCGCGAGGCGGTGACGGTGGAGTTCGCCTTCACCGGACGCGGCGACGAAGTCACCCGCAAGGCCTATGTCGAGGTCGGGGATTTCGCGGCGGGCCGGGCGTTCCTGCGCTAGACGCGCTTAGCGCGGCGCGAAGGCGATGACGTTGTCGCCCAGGGCTGCGGGCGGCGCTTCAGCCTGCTCTTCCACCAGCGTTTCCAGAGACACCGGCTCGGGCGCGGCCGCGCGCAGCGGGGTCAGCAGCACCGGCAGGCGCACCGACACGCTGGTGCCCGCGCCCAGGCGGCTTTCGATGATCATCTCACCGCCATGCAGCTTGGCGAAGGCGCGGACCAGCGACAGACCCAGGCCCGTGCCCTTGGCGCGCTGCTCGACGCCGCCGGCCTGCTCGTAGGGACGGCCCAGGCGCTCGAGGTCCTCAGGGGAAATGCCGACGCCGGTGTCGGCGACGATGATCTCCAGAACGCCGTCATAGCCATGGGCCGTGACCGTCACCTGGCCGCCGCGCGGGGTGAACTTCAGGGCGTTGGAGACAAGGTTCAACACGATCTGCTTCAGGGCGCGGCGGTCGGCGTCGACCTCAAGCTCGCCCGGCGGCAGCACGCCGCGCAGCTGGACATTGGCGGTGTCGGCCTGGACGCGCAGCAGGCGCATGGCCGCCTGCACCGCCTCGCGGGCGTCGAAGATCCCGCGTTGCAGCTCGAAGCGCTCGGCCTCGATCTTGGACATGTCCAGCACGTCGTTGATCAGGTCCAGCAGGTGGCCGCCGCTCTCGTGAATCAGCTCGGCATATTCGGCGTAGCGGTCGCTCAAGGGGCCGAACATCCGGCCGCGCATGATGTCCGAGAAGCCCATGATGGCGTTCAGCGGCGTGCGCAGCTCGTGGCTCATATTGGCCAGGAAACGGGCGCGACCGGCGGCAAGGCCCTCGGCGTCGACGCGGGCCTGATCCAGAGAGCTCTCGCGGTTGCGCTCGGCGGTGACGTCGCGCAGCACGCCGACCAGCTGGTTGGGCGACACCCGCACCAGGTCGATCGCGACGATGCGCTCCAGACCCAGGGCCGGGTTGAAGGTCAGGCTGGCCAGGCCGTCGCGATGGGCGGCGGCGATGGCGGCGGTCAGGCGCTGGCGGTCGCCGGGCGCGGCTGCGCCGGTCAGGCCGCGATTGACCAGGTCGACGGTGGTGACGCCGGGCGGCGGCGCGCCGCGCACGGCGGTCACCTGCCCCTGGCCCTTGATGGCGATGGCCAGGTGCGGCAGGCCATCCAGCAGGGTTTCCAGCGCCAGGATCTCCGACGCGTTGCGATCGTCGCGCGCGCCCTGGCGGCGACGGCCGATCAGCAGGCCGGCGGCGACGCCAAGGCCCGTGGTGACCAGCGCGAGGAAGCCCAGCACGAACGCCAACGGGCCGGTCGGCTCGGGCGGGGCCAGGCCGGAAAGTTGGGTCAGGGCGGCGACGCAGCCGCCGATCAGCGACAGGGCCGCGCCTTCGGCCAGGCGACGGGACTGATTGGTGAGCGAGGCCGCCGCGACCGGGGCCAGGCACCAGGCGGCCATGGCGCCGGAGACGCCGCCGGTCAGCACCGCCGCCAGGGCGCCGCCCACGGCCCACAGGACCAGGATCAGCGACTGGGTGCGCTCGTCGTCACGGGTAAAGATCAGCGAGGCCAGGGCCGGAACCGCGCCCGCGCCCAGGGCCGCCCACACGGGCCAGCCGCCGGCGTCGGTGAACAGGGTCGCGGCGGCCGCCAGGCAGATAGCCGCCAGCCAGCCCAGGCGCCATGCATGCGCGGGATCGAACCCCGCCGTGCGAACGGCTGGGCGTCTGATCGGGTCTGGAAGCGTCTCGAATTCCAAAGGCCGCTGACTTCAAGCGCGGTGGGGAAGGATCACCGTCGTCAAACCTTAACGCGGCCGAGCCGTTCCCCCAAGACCGCACAATCGCTGAGCGACCTTTCCTGGTGGACGCGTTGTGGACGGAAACGGATTCGTAAGCGCCTGAGGCGATAGTCTCGGGTTCAATCGTCACGGACAGAACGTCCGGGAGCCCACCATGCCAGAACTGGCGTCCATGGACGCTTCGACCGTCTCCGCCCTCGCGGACACCGATCCGGCCGTGCGCCGGGCGGCCGCGATCGAGCGTCGACGCCTGGCTCTCGACGACCGCAAGCGGTCGTTCCTGCGCATGGTCAGCCACGAACTGCGCACCCCGCTGAACGCCGTGATCGGCTTCTCCGAGATCCTCTCTCAGGAGCTCTACGGCCCGCTTGGGAGCCCGCAGTACAAGGAATATGCGGGCATCGTCCATGAGAGCGGCCTGAAGCTGCTGAAGCTGGTCAACCAGATCGTCGAGATCGCCCGTCTCGAAGGCCACGTCACCGATATCGAGATGACGCCTGAGAACCTGGACGAGGCGATGGAGGATGTCGTCGACGCCCTGCAGTCCGAGATCCGCCGCCGCGACGTGATCGTCCATCTGGTCGGCGAGAAGACCATGCCGGCGGTCCTGGCCGACAGCCGGGGTCTGCGGACCATGCTGACCAACCTGCTGCAGAACGCCGTCACCCACTCGCCCGCTGGGGGAGTCGTGCATGTCGCCGCCGCCAAGATCGGCCGCGAGGTTGAGATCACCATTCGCGACCAGGGCCCTGGCGTGGAGAGCGCCGAGCTGCCCCGCCTGCTGCAACCGTTCGAACAGGGCGGCTCGACCCTGACCCGCACCGCCGAGGGCGTCGGCCTGGGCCTGCCGATCGTCGACCTTCTGTCGCGCGCCATGGGCGGCCAGCTGAAGCTGTCGTCCAGCCTGGGCGCGGGCTTCCTGGCGCGACTGATCCTTCCCGCTGCATAGGCCAAAGCTTGCCTTGCAGGGACGAGGCCCCTAATTGGCCCGCCATGACCAGCCCGATCGACACCGCCCTCAACGACCTCGCCGAAGAGTTCGAGCTCCTCGGCGACTGGGAGGAGCGCTATCGCTACGTGATCGAGCTGGGCAAGGAGCTCGAACCTCTCACCGACGCCGAGCGCTCGGAAGAGAACAAGGTGCGCGGCTGCGCCAGCCAGGTGTGGCTGGTCACCCAGCCGCAAGCCGACGGGACGCTGAAGTTCCGCGGCGACAGCGACGCCCACATCGTCAGCGGCCTGGTGGCCATCATGCTGCGCCTCTATTCGGGCCGGACGCCCGCCGACATCGCCACCTTCGACGCCAAGGGCGCGATGGACAAGCTGGGCCTGTCCGGCGCGCTGTCCTCGCAACGCTCCAATGGCCTGAAGTCGATGGTCGCCCGCATCCAGCACGACGCGCAGGTTCGCCTTGCCTGACATCCGCGTCGCCGCGCTGTACCGCTTCACGCGGTTTCCGGACCCGGCGGCGATCCAGGGCCCGCTGGCCGCGCTGTGCTGCGGCCTGGGCGTCAAGGGCACCCTGCTGCTGGCCCCCGAAGGCATCAACGGCACAATCGCCGGCGAGGACGCCGCCATCGAGGCGGTGCTGGCCCACATCCGCGCCCTGCCCGGCTGCGAAGGCCTGGCGCCCAAGACCGCCTGGGCCGAGCGCATGCCGTTCTATCGGATGAAGGTCCGCCTCAAGAAAGAGATCGTCACCCTGGGCGAGCCGGACCTCGACCCCACCGACGCCGGGACCTATGTCGCGCCCACCGACTGGAACGCCCTGATCAGCGATCCCGACGTGGTGGTGATCGACACCCGCAACGACTACGAGGTCGCCGTCGGCGCCTTCGAGGGCGCGATCGATCCCCGGACAGCCAGCTTCTCGGACTTCCCCGCCTGGTTCCGCGACTGGCGCCAGGGCCTGGACGCGCCGCCGAAGAAGATCGCCATGTACTGCACCGGCGGCATCCGCTGCGAGAAGTCGACCGCCTTCCTCAAGGCCGAGGGCGTCGAGGACGTCTTCCACCTGCAGGGCGGCATCCTCGACTATCTGGAGCAGGTGCCCGAGCCGGAAAGCCTGTGGCGCGGCGAGTGCTTCGTGTTCGACGAGCGCGTCGCGGTCGGTCACGGCCTGTCGCAAGGAACCCACGTCCTGTGCCGAGGCTGCCGCATGCCGGTCAGTCCGGAGGCCCAGACCTCAAAGCTGTATGTCGAGGGCGTCTCCTGCCCCGCCTGCGATGATCAGCGGTCGGACGACCAGAAGGCCCGCGCCGCCGAACGCCACCGCCAGGCCCTGCACTGCCAGACCCTGGGCATCGATCACGTGGGCGCGACACCGCCGGTCAAGATCGGCTGAACCGTTCGCGGTCGCCCCGCGTTGACCCGGCTCCCCTACCTAGCGTGGAGCCCCGCGATGCATACGAACGAAGACCACATCAAGCTCGTCAACGGCCTGGTCGAAACCACGATCGACAGCGCCGACGGCTACGCTGAAGCCGCCAAGGACGCCGACGCCTCGCGCTATCGCGAGCTGTTCGAACGCCGCGCCCAGGAGCGCCGCTCGGTCGCCTCGGAACTGCAGGACGAGGTCCGCCGCCTGGGTGGCGAGCCCAAGGACGACGGCACCATCCTGGCCGCCGCCCACCGCGTGTTCCTGAACCTGAAGGACTCGATCACCAAGGGCGACGAAGCCGTCGTCACCGAGGTCGAGGCTGGCGAGGACCACATCAAGGCCAAGTACGAGAAAGCCCTGCAGGACACCGACGTCGACGCCCAGACCCGCGCGGCGATCGAAAAGGCCTGGACCTCGGTGAAGTCCGGCCACGACCAGATGCGCGACCTCAAGCTCTCGCTGAAGCACTAACCTTCAGCCTGAACGCTTCGAAGGGCGGGTCCGGACGGTCCCGCCCTTTTCGCATATTTGCGTCCGGCCCCGCCGCACCGCATATGAAGGCCATGGAAGACGCAGCCCACATCGTGCTGGACACCCCTATCGTCCTCGACGAGCGCCAGGTGAACCTGATCGCCAAGGCCCTGGCCGACCCGCGTCGTCGCCAGATTCTCAAGGAGGTCGGCGCGGCCAGCGAGCCCTTCCCGTGCGGCGCGATGGCCCAGCACGTGCCGGTGACCGCCGCCACCCTCTCGCACCACATGAAGGAGCTGGAGACGGCCGGCCTGATCAAGATCTGCCGCCAGGGCAAGTTCGCCTTCCTGGTGCTGCAACGCGACGTGCTCAGCGCCTATCTGGCCCAGCTCGCCGAGATCTAGACCGACAATACCGCCACGCCGGGCGTGTCCGAGATCAATGGCGGACAGATGACGTCGTTGTCCCAGCGGTCGCTGCCCTGCCAGCGGATGTACCAGAGCGAGCCATCGTCGTGGTAACCCTGGTGGAACGTATAGACCGAGCCCTTGAACGTGACCGCGGCGGGGCTCTCCGACATCCCGCACGGCAACGTGTAGGTCTTGAACCAGCTTTCGGGATAGGCCGGACTGCCGCGCCAGCAGGACATCTTCCCCTCGTCACTGCTGCGGCAGAAGAACAGGAAAAGATCGTTGCCGCTGACGGTGACGGACGGGCTTCCCGCGATGGCCCCGACACCCATGCTCGGCACGACAACGGTGTCCTTGCCCCAGCTCGTCCCGTCATAGGCCGAATACCAGATCGACCGATCGGAGTGCTCCGGGCCGCGCGAGTCATAACCGCTGTGGAACAGATACAGCTTGCCGCCATAGACCGTGGCGCTGGGGCTGTACGACATGCCGAGCGGGATCTGGGTGTCGCCCGACCAGCTCGTCCCGTCATAGGTCATGTGGAACAGCTTGCCGGAATTGCCGCTGTCCTGGTGGAAGACCCAGAGCTTGCCGCCGTAGACGACGGCGGCCGGGTTGTGCGACAGGCCCGCGCCCAACGACTGGTCGGCTGACCACCTGCCGTTCGCGTAGGTCATGTGCATCAGGGTATTCGCATTGTCGCCCGTGCCCCGCCGGAACACGTGAACCACGCCGTTGTACACCGCCACCGCCGGCCCACCGGTGATGCCGGCGCCGAGCGCCTTGTCCGCCCAGGTCGCGCCGTCCCAGGTGGCGCACCACAGCGCGCCGTCGTTTCCATAGCCTTGATGAAGCACATACAGGGTGTCGGTCATCGCAATGCCTCCCAGCGTTTCTTTCGAAAGCGTAGAGGCAATCGCAACTCAACCGCGTAACCATTTCTTGCTACAGCCGGAGAGTTTACCGCATCGCACGGAGGTCTTGATGCAGTGGCGCGTGTTGGGATTGGCGAGCCTGTTCGTCGTCCTCGCCAGCGGCCTGGCGACGCTCGCCGTCCTGCACGATCCGCCCGAGACCAAGGATCACATCGCCCGGGAGTGCCGCTTCATCGCGGCCCTGGACAAGGCGCGGATCCCCAAGGTCAACAAGTACAACGACGGCCCGAGTCTGGAATTCACGCGCTTCCAGTACTCCCGTGTCACGTTCCTACCGGGCGATCGATACGCGCTGTTCAGGTCAACCTCGTGCGCCTGGTCCCATGACGCCTGGGACCAGGAAGCGACTTCCGCGTCTGGCGACGCGTGGGCGACGTTTGGGAACCCGCCAGCAGCTACGACGAGGTGGCCCTGTACGTGCCGCCGCGCTTCAAACCGCCCGTTCGCTGCTTCGAACGGGCGCCCTCGATCTAAGCCTTGGCCAGCGCGCTGGCCGCCTTGCCGTCATACTGACCGCCGAAGCTCGTCTTCAGATGGGCCATGATCGCCCCGACGTTAGCGCCGGGGTTCTTGGCCCGGAAGTCGTCGATGGCTTCGCGCAGTTCCGATTCCGTCATCTGCTTGGGGCCATACGAGGACAGGATCACCAGTTCGGTTTCAGCCGCCTTGGTGCGCTCGTCCACCTTCGACGCATCGCCACCGGCTTCGATCAGGCGCGCGCGTTCAGTCGCGAGGTTTTCCAGCGTCAGCTTGGTGTTCTTCAAGAACTTCGCGACGGTCGCGACAACCTTTTCGTCCGTGACCTCCGTCACGCCGCGCTTGAATTCTTCGGTCGTGATCTGCGTCGCTTCGCCGATCAATGTGGTGAGCACGTCAGCCTTCAGACGGTCGCTCAGCTTGCGCGCCGCGAGTTGGTCAGCTTTGAGCTCGTCGAGCAAAGCCATGTCGTCGTCCTTTCAGTTCATTCTATTCGGTCGTGCTGTAGTGGGGGTGACCGCAGCTCTTCAAGAGCACGGGCGAGGCGCAAGTCACGAGGAATTATCCGGGCTAAGTCCCCGCACCCGTAAGCGCAACGATCTTATATAGGCAGGACAAGGCAGGGGCGCATGGCTGAACGTATTTCGCTGCCAGCCTCCTTGCGCGACGCGGTCGCGCCGGAAAGCACGCGCTTATGCATTTCCGCGCAACGACCGCAAAAAATCTCTCTCCCCCGCTCATTGAATCACTTCGATGATTATCTAAATGTCGAAGCGATCGCCGATGAAGGCGACCGGCCACTAGGCCGAACGGAGAGAGATCATGAGCAAGCTTACGGGTAAGACCGCTGTCGTGACCGGCGCCTCGAAGGGCATCGGGGCCGCTATCGCCAAGGCCCTGGCCGCCGAGGGCGCGGCCGTCGCCGTCAACTACGCTTCCAGCCGCGACGGCGCCGACAAGGTCGTGGCCGAGATCACCGCCGCCGGCGGCAAGGCTATCGCCGTCCAGGGCGACGTGGCCAAGAGCGCCGACGTTACCCGCCTGTTCGAAGAGACCGATAAGGCGTTCGGCGGCGTCGACATCCTGGTCAACAACGCTGGCGTTTACGAGTTCGCCGCACTGGAAGACGTCACCGAGGAGCACTTCCACCGCCAGTTCAACATCAATGTCCTGGGCCTGCTGCTGGCCACGCAGGAAGCGGCCAAGCGCTTCGGCGCCGACGGCGGCAGCGTGATCAACATCAGCTCGGCGGCGACCACGGTCGATATCCCGACCGCCTCGGTCTACACGGGCACCAAGGCCGCCGTGGACTCGATCACCCGCGTCCTGGCCAAGGAGCTGGGCTCGCGCAAGATCCGCGTCAACGCCATCTCGCCCGGCGCGGTCGAGACCGAAGGCACCCACACCGTGGGCATCATCGGCAGCGACCTCGAGACACAGATGATCGCCCAGACCCCGCTGGGCCGCCTGGGTCAGCCGTCGGACATCGCGCCGGTGGCGACCTTCCTGGCCTCGCCGGACAGCTTCTGGATCACCGGCGAGATCATCGCCGTGGCCGGCGGCAACCGCTAACGACCAGGCCTCAGGCCATCCGATAATGCTGCGCCAGGCGCTGCAAGGCGAGTTTCAGGACCGTCTTGCCCGCCCGGCGCGGCAGCTTCAGCGACCGCTCGGCCGTCTCCAGCGCCGAGCCCAGCAAGCAGACCCGTTCCAGGATCTCGCGCAGGCCCGGCCCCACCGCCGCCAATGCCCTGGCGATCCGCTCACGCGCGGCGTGGTCGCGCTCGGCCGGGGCCAGACCTGGGCGTCCGCCTGATACGCGTGGTGTCAGGTCCCAGCGCATGGTGGTGCGGCCCTGGGTTCCCAGGCTCTCGAATTCCTCGCGCAGCCGTTCGCCCGCTGCGGCCTCGACCGGCGTCAGCCACGGCTGGCCCTCCCCGTCACGGCGACGAGCCAGCCAGGCGATCGGCGACTCCCCGAGATTGCGGCGGACCTTGCCTTCGGCGGTTTCGACTTCCGCTTCGATCACCCCGGGCCGTCCGGGCGGAGGAAGAGCGGGCTCCGATCGCGCCGCCATTGACCACCCGCCCTGCGGACGGACCTTCAGGGTCGCCTCCCGCGCCAAGACCTGGAAGGCGGCCTCGTCCAGGGTCAGCATCACGCTGCGCCGCCGGCTGGCGCCCAGCCGCACGCCGTAGCCCAGGCCCTGCGCCTCGACCACCGCCCCGGGACGCGACAGCAGCCGCATGGCCCTCTCGGCCAGTCGCCGGGCCTCCAGCTCCGCCTCGAAGACTTCGCCGACGCCCATCACGGCATCCCCTCGGCATGGGCCGGCGCCTGGCGCAGGCAGGCTTCCAGCTCGGCCAGGCGACGGTCGAAGGCGGCGTCCTCGCGCAGGTCCTCGATCTTGCGACAGGCGTGGCCGCAGGTGGTGCGATCGCGTCCGAACGCGAAGGCCACCCGCGCCAGCGACCAGTGGAAGGTGATGTGGGTCAGGTAGATGGCCAGCTGCCGCGCGCGGACAGCGGCGATCGACGCCCGCCTCGGCGTCGAGATCTCGGCCGCCGGCACCCCGGTGGCCAGGGACACGAGATGGGTGACGAAGCCGACCGTCAGGCGGTCGCGACGGGGATCGGGCGTGATCGCCCAGATATCCTCAAGGGCTTGAACCAGCATGGAGTCCTCTCCTCCCGACCGCGAGTGCGATCGACAGATACGACTATAGGTTTATTTTCCCAAACAGAGGAAGATATTCCTATTGCACTCAAGCTTCCCGAGGATAAGGCATTGATTTTTCTAGGCCGCGACCCGCGAAGCACCCGCGCCCGGACGAGCATTGGTGCGCGCCAAGTCGGCGATAGCGCCCCTCAGGAGATTCGGCGGCGAGCGCCGAGGCTGCAGGATCCGGAAGGACGGCACGCGGTCGAATAGCCGCCCCATCCGCTCGGCCCAAGCCGCGTCGATCCGGACACCTGACGCGCGGAGCCGGCGACAGGCCTCGACCGAGGCCGCCGTTCCGAAGACGGGATTGGCCGCTCGGATATCCCCGGGGCTCGCGGCGCGCAGCTTCTCGACGATATGCGACGGCGGGAGCGGCCCCTCTCCAAGCCAGCGCTCGGATCGGTGGAAACCGTCAGAACCGAACAGGCGCATCATGTAGGCGGCCCGCGACTGCAGCAGTACGCGCTCCTCGGGATCGACCAGGATGATGGGAAACAGCGGCGCCAACGCGGGCAAGGCGGTGTTGGCATAGGCGCGAACGCCCCAATAGGGCTCGGCGATGGCGGCGAAGTGGGCCGCGTCGCGGATCAGCTCCAGGCCCGAGTCCTCCATCGGCAGGATCTCGATCTTGGACTTGCGGCGATCGACGGAGTCGTTGGCGACGTCGACATACAGCGTGCCCAGCCGCATGGCGTTCTGGAAGTAGCGTCCACGCAGCGCGCCCCAGACGAGACGGGCCTCACCACCGCCCTTGAAGAAGGCCTTGAGCGCCCGCGCCCCCGGCGAGCCGGCCATGTCGCTCCAGGCCCTCAGGCGAGCGAACACGTCCAGGGTGATCTCCAGGCAGTAGCCGTAGGGATAGGGCTTATCGCGACGCGCCGCGGCCTCGTCCCCCAGCACCCGATCGGTCCCGACCCGCAGATCCAGGAATGCGGCCTCCAGCTCGGCCAGGACGGGCGTGAGGAAGCGCCGCGTGAGGGCGGCCTGGAGGCGGCCCGCGCCGAGGGGCTCGGGCGGCTTGAGCAGGGTCAT
Source organism: Caulobacter sp. GW821-FHT11E11 (assembly GCF_058808315.1). NCBI lineage: Bacteria > Pseudomonadati > Pseudomonadota > Alphaproteobacteria > Caulobacterales > Caulobacteraceae > Caulobacter > Caulobacter sp. GW821-FHT11E11. The sequence continues at coordinate 507,857 of NZ_JBXARO010000003.1, read as the reverse complement.
ACGCGTACACGAAGGGAACTAGGCGTCGAGGGCGACGTCATGGGGCAAGATAGCGCCTCGGTGCGAGACCACCAACGCAGCCAGGGCGTGGGCCCGCGCAACCGCCTCCGAAATGGGTTTCCCGGCCAGGCGCGACGACAGGTAGGCGGCGTTGAAGCTGTCCCCCGCCCCCGTGGTGTCGACCGCCTTCACGCGGCCGGGCGCCGGCGTGGTCGTCCGGCCGTCGGGGCGATGGACGTTGACGCAATGGCTCTCGTCGCGCGCCACCACCTCGGCGCCGGCCTTGGCCCATTCGCCGGCCAGGTCCTCGGCCTCGCGGTCGTAGAGCGGGCGGCTGTCCTCGCTGCTCAGCGAGATGTAGCGGCATGACGGCACGACCCCGTCCAAGGCGGCGCGGGCGGCTTCGGCGCTGGGCCAGAGGGCCGGGCGGTAGTTGAAGTCCAGCGCCACCGCGATGCCCAGCGAGTGGACGTAGGCGAGGATGTCCTTCAGGCGCGCCCGGCCAATGTCGCCGATCACCGCCAGGGTCACGCCCGACAGATAGACGAGGTCACTGGCCTTGGCCGCCTCGATCAGTTGGTCGGCGGTGTGGGCCGAGAACAGGTCGCGGATCGGGGCCCGCTCGCGCCAGTAGTGGAACTTCCGCTCGCCGTGATCGTCCAAGACGATGGCGTAGAGGCCCGGCAAGCGGTTCTCGACCTGGCGGACCAGGCGGGTGTCCATGGCCTCGCGACGCATGGTCGACAGCACGCCCTCGCTGAAGGGATCCCCCTGCCCCAGCGCCGTACAGTAGGCGACCTGATCACCCAGCCGGGCCATGTAGATCGCCGTGTTGAAGGTGTCGCCGGCATAGCCCATTCGGTACAGGGGCGCGCCGCCGCCCATTCCTACTTCAGGGGCAGCTTCCGGCGACAGCTCGACCATGCATTCGCCGAGGACGGTGATCTTGGCCATGTCAGCCCTTCTTCTTGTTTTGCTGGGCGATCCAGGCGTCGATGCGGGTCTCCAGGACCGACAGCGGCAGCGAGCCGTGCAGCAGCACCGCATCGTGGAAGCCGCGCTCGTCGAAGCGGTCGCCCAGCTTCTTCTCGGCCTTCCGGCGCAGCTCCAAGAGCTTCAGCTCGCCGATCTTGTAGGCCAGGGCCTGGCCGGGCCAGGAGACATAGCGCTTGAGCTCGACCTCGATGTTTACCGGCGACAAGGCGGTGTTGTCCGTGAAGCAGGCGCGGGCCTGGTCCAGGCTCCAGCCTTTCCAGTGCATGCCGGTGTCGGCCACCAGGCGGCAGGCGCGCCACATCTCGTAGGACAGCCGGCCGAACAGCTCATAAGGATCGCGATAGATCCCCATCTCCTCGCCCAACCACTCCGAATACAGGCCCCAGCCCTCGCCATAGGCCGTGAAGTAAAGATTTCTGCGGAACTCGGGCGCGCCGACCTGTTCCTGGGCCAGGGAGGTCTGGATGTGGTGGCCCGGCGCGCCCTCGTGCAGCACCAGGGCCGGCAGCTCGTACAGCGGCCGCTGGTCCAGTTCCGAAGTGTTGATCATCAGCCCGCCGGCCCGGCCGGCCTTGGGATCACCACCGAAGTAGCGGCCGGTGGTGTAGCCCTTCTCGATGCTGGCCGGCACCGGCCGCACGCCATAGGTCAGGCGCGGCAGGACGCCGAAATGGGCCGGCAGCTGGTCGTCGGCGCGCTTGGCGATCTCGCTGGACTTCTCCAGCAGCTGCTGGCGGCTGGTCGCGTAGAAGCGTGGATCCTGGCGCAGCATGGCGATGAAGGCCGTCAGGTCGCCCTGGAAGCCGGCGACCTTCATCGCCTCCTGCATGCGGGCGCGGATGCGAGCGACCTCCGCCTGGCCGATGTCGTGGATCTGGTCGGGCGTCAGGTCGGTGGTCGTATGGCGATGGGCCAGGAAGGCGTAGTAGCGCTTGCCGTCCGGCAGGTCCGAGGCTGCCAGGCTCCTGGCCGCGTGCGGGACGTAGTCCTCGGTCATGAACTTGACGAAGCTGGCGCGGGCCGGAGCGACCTTGTCGGTCAGCGCCGCCTCGCCCTCGGCGATCAAGGCCGCGCGGTTCGGGACCTCGGCCGGCAGCGACCGCAGCGGGGCCAGCAGCGGATCCTCGGACAGCGGCGTGGCGGCCGCGCGCTGGGCCCGCTCCAGCACCGCCTGGGCGGTCGGGACGGCCTGGACAAAGCCGCTGGCCACGCCGCGTCGGGCGTTGTCGATATTGGTCGCGTACCAGCCGGGCATGCCGTTCAGCAGGGCGATCCAGCGCCGCGCCTCTTCGACATTGCGCAGGGTCGTGCCACTGGCCCGGTACAGCATCATCACGTCGAAGCCGCCATCGCTGCTGAACGGCATGCGGGCCTCGTCGAAAGCCGCCGCATCGATCCGGTCGCCCAGGCTGAACAGCAGCAGGTCGCGGGTCAGGCGCTCGTCCTCGGACAGGCCCTTGTCACCCATGCCTTTAAGCTCGGTCCGGATCTGCTTCAGCTTGGCGGTGCGGTCGGCGTCGGCGGCCGGCGTGACGTCGGGCAGCTTCCAGCGCGCGTCGCTCGAGCCGCCGGAATCGGGATCCTCACCCGGATCGCCCAGGGCCTCGTAGCGGATGACCAGATTGGTCAGGTTGACGGACGCGGGACCGGCCCAGGCGGCCGAGACCGTCAGCGCGGCGAGACAGGCGCCGGCCACGCAAGATGCGATGCGAGTCATGCGGTCCAGCTTAGGCCAAGCCGACGCGCAGGGACATGCGAATCGCCGACCCGATCAGGGCCGCCACGTTCGTCTAAATGTTCGGAAGATTTTCGAGAATGGAGCGGGCGAAGAGATTCGAACTCTCGACCCCAACCTTGGCAAGGTTGTGCTCTACCACTGAGCTACGCCCGCATCGGAGGGGCTCGGAAGAGCGCCCCGCGACGAGGAGGCGGCTTATGGCAGAGGCCTTCGCGCTTGGCAAGCGCCCTTTGAGGGGTTGCGGAGAGGGTTTTTTCGGAGGCTTGATCTGGGCAGGTTTTCCGGGGGCGGAGTTCTAGGCGTTGCGTCTGTTTGTGTTCGGTCTGGGCTATGTCGGCGCGGCGTTTTCACGCGCCTTGCGAGCACGCGGTTGGGAAATCGCCGCCACGGCGCGGGATGAAGACCAGGCCGATCGGCTGCGCGCCCAGGGAATCACGCCGGCCGATCCAGACCACCGAGACGCCATGGCCGCCGCCCTCACCGGCGTGAACGCCATCCTGGTCACCGCCCCGCCCGGCCCCGACGGCTGCCCGGCCCTGGAATCGCTGATCCCCGCCCTGGCGCAGGCGCAGGCCTTCCCCGACTGGATCGGCTACCTGTCCACGACCGGGGTCTATGGCGACTTCGACGGCCGCTGGGTGTTCGAGACTTCCCCGCTCAAGGCGCAGTCGGTCGAAGGCGCGCGCCGCGTCGGCGCCGAGCGCGACTGGCGCCAGGTCGGACGCGGCATGGGCCTGACGGTCACCACCTTCCGCCTGCCGGGCATCTATGGCCCCGGCCGCAGCGCCCTGGACCGCCTGCGCGCCGGCGAAGGCCGCCGCATCGTCAAGCCGGGCCAGGTGTTCAGCCGCATCCACCTCGACGACATCGTCACGGGCCTCTCGGCCTCGCTGGACCGCCCGCGCGCCGGCGGGATCTACAACCTGGTCGACGACGCACCGGCCCCGCCGCAAGACGTCATGGAACACGCCGCCCACCTGCTGGGCGTCCCGGTCCCCCCGGACCTGCCCTTCAACGAACTGGGCATGTCCCCAGCCACCCGCCGCTTCTACGCCGAGAACAAACGCGTCTCGAACGCGCGGGCCAAGGCCGAGCTTGGGTGGCGCCCCGCGCATCCGACCTATCGCGAAGGCCTGGCGGCGATACTGAAGGCGGGTGGTTGACGCTCGCGCCAAAAAGACCGCTTGCCCAGAGACTCAACTTTTGATTTCACCTCGATGGCTGAGGGGGTGGGCATGGCGACCTCGACACAAGTAGTACGAGGGAGGTCGCCTTGAGTTATGCCGGCCCGAAACGCTTCCACGCGAACGCCCACGATGACTATGCGGCCTTCACGGAGGCGGCGATCAGCTACGTCGCCAATCTGCCGTCCCATGCTCTACGCGGCCTTGTCGAAAAGCCGCTGGATTGGCGACCCGGCCATCCCAGCTACTTCACCGCGATGCTCCAGCTGCTCAGCGCGCTGCAAGCGCTGAACCTGCCGCCGGGCGCCAAGATCATCGAGGTGGGTTCCGGCGCGGGCTGGGCGACCGAAATCCTGGCTTCGCTGTGGTACCGCGTCGATTGCGTCGAGCCCTCCCCGGAGATGATCCGCGCGGCCCGCAAGCGGGTGCGCGAGCACCTCAGGCTTCGCGGCAACGAGCACTTCCACCGTCGCGTGACCTGGCAGGCGTCGACGATGGAAGAGGCCCGGCTGGAGCCGGGCTCCGCCGACGCGGTGATCTATTTCGAGAGCTTCCATCATGTCGTCGACGAACACGCGGCGCTGGAAAAAACGCTGAACTCCCTGCGCCCAGGAGGCCAGATCGTCATCCTGGGCGATTCAAACTGGATCCCCGGAAATGTCGAGCAGGAGACGGCCTGGAAGGCGGAAATGGCCGCCTATGGGACGCTCGAAAGCCCCCTCACGGCCGACTACATGACCTGGCTGCTGGCGGAGAAGGGCTTCGTCGATATCAAGCGGTGTCACCTGGTGAACGGGCTGACGCCGACGGAACGCGAGGCTGAACCGGTCAGGGCCTTCGCACTAATGGACGCGACCTGGGTCAACCTTGCCATCGCCAGAAAGCCCCTGAACGGCCAAGCGCCCTCCCCGGACGTCGAATATCCTTACGGACTGCCGCTGGAGGACACGGCGCCGAATTCGGCGAGCGATCGCCTTCGCCGCGCGATTAGCGGCCAGCTGCGGAACCTGGCGGACGCGATCTCCGGCCGCTGAATCGCTACTCGTCGTCGATCGCCGGCGCCCTCGGCGTGATCCCCACCGCGTCCAGCCCCGCCGCATTGCGAAGCCGCGCCGCCCGCGCCAGGCGGCGGCTCACCAAGTCGCCCTCTTCCGGCTCAGCCAGCCCCTTGACCTCGACGACGGCGGCGACCAGGCGCTCCAGGTCCTGGGGACGCGACAGCCGGTGGTCACCGTCCTTGATCAGGGTGAAGACGACGTTGTCGGACTTCAGGGCGTTGGCCAATTCCAGCGCGTGTGTCCACGGCACGTCGGGGTCGGCGCCGCCTTGCAGCACCCGTACCGGGACGTCGATCGGCACGGGTCCCGGCAGGATCGACCACCGCGCCCCGTCGTCCAGCAGTTCGCGGGTGATCGCATAGCCGCCGTCGTCATACTCCGAAGGCCGGATCCAGAAGCCGTCGCGGGCGATGGCCGCCTTGGCCTCGGCCGAGAGGTCGGGCTCCATCAGCTTCTCGGTGAAGTCCGGCGCGGGCGCGATCAGCACCATGGCCTTCACGCGGTCCGGACGGGCGATCGCCGCCAGGCACGACAGCCAGCCGCCCATGGACGAGCCGACCAGCACCAGCGGCCCCGTGGTGAGCTCATCGATCACCGTCAGAGCGTCCGCGCGCCAGCGGCTGATGGTTCCGTCTTTGAACTGACCATCCGACTCGCCGTGGCCGAAATAGTCGAAGCGGATGTAGCTGCCGCCGGTCGCCTTGGCCTGCTCGGCCAGGACCTCGGCCTTGGTCCCCGTCATGTCGGAATGGAAACCACCCAGCCACACAACCGTTGGCCCTTCGCCCTCCACGCGGCGAAAGGCGATCTTCGAGCCGTCTTTGCTCGCTAGAGCACCTCGGGATTCGGTCATGGCGTCGCCTCGATCCTTTCGCTAACTAAAATCCGCTCGTTTTCGCCGAGAGTCGCGTGCCCGACCTACCCGCCGATTTCACCTTGCTGCAAGTCACACCCGAGCTTGAAACGGGCGGGGCGGAGCAAACGACGATTGATGTCGCCCATGCCGTGGTGGCGCAAGGCGGCAAGGCCTTGGTCGCAACCAAGGGCGGTCGCATGGCCGCGCGCCTGGAGGCCGACGGGGGCCGCCTGGCCCAGATGCCGGCCCAGTCCAAGAACCCGCTGGTCATGCTGGGCAACGCCGCGCGGCTGATCGACCTGATCCGGCGCGAGAAGGTCAGCTTGGTCCACGCCCGCTCGCGCGCCCCCGCCTTCAGCGCCCTGTGGGCCGCGCACGCCACCAAGGTGCCGTTCGTCGCCACCTACCACGGGGTCTACAACGCCAAGTCAGAACTGAAGCGCTGGTACAATGCGGTGATGACCAAGGGCGACCTGGTCATCGCCAATTCCGAATACACCCGCCAGCACGTGATCAAGGAACATGGCATCGCGCCCGAAAAGGTCGTGGCCATCCCGCGTGGCGTCGACCTTTCGCGCTTCGAGCCCGGCGTCGTCGGCTGCGACCGCGTCGAGAAGCTGCGCGCGACCTGGGGCGTGGCGGAGGGCGAACGCCGGCTGAAGGTGCTACTGGCCGGTCGCCTGACCCGCTGGAAGGGTCAGGGCCTGCTGATCGAGGCCATGAAGGTCCTGAAGGACCGCGGCGAGAACCGCATCCTCCTGCTGCTGGTCGGCGACGACCAGGGCCGCAAGGGCTATCGCGCCGAGCTTGAGGCCGCCATCGCCGCCGCCGGCCTGCAGGACGCGGTTAAGCTGGTCGGCCACTGCGACGACATGCCGGCCGCCTATCTGCTGGCCGATCTGGCCATCGCGCCTTCGCTCGAACCGGAAGCCTTCGGCCGCACCGCCGTCGAGCCGCAGGTGATGGGCCGCCCGGTCCTGGCCTCGGACCACGGGGCCACGCGCGAGACGGTCGCGCCCGGCGAAACGGGCTGGCTGGTCAAGCCGGGCGACGCGCAGGCCTGGGCCGACGCCCTGCTGCACGCCTGCGAAGTCGGGGCCGCCGGCCGCCAGACCATGGGCCTGGCCGCGAGGACACGTGCGCGGCGGTTGTATTCAGTGGACGCTATGTGCGAAGCCACCCTCAAGGTTTATGCACGCGTATTGGGTTTGGAGCGTTCGGCTTGAGCAAGGAGATCAAGAAGGTCCTGGTGATCAAGCTGGGCGCCCTGGGCGACTTCGTCCTGGCGCTCGCCGCAATGAAGAAGATCCGCGAGGCGCATCCCAAGGCCAAGATCACCCTGCTGACCACCGCGCCCTTCGAGGGCCTGGCCAAGCTCAGCCCCTATTTCAACACCGTCGAGACCGACGGCCGCCCCGGCGACGTGGGCGAGACGCTGGCCATGATCGGCCGCATCCGCAAGGCGCGCTACGACCGGGTCTACGACCTGCAGACCAACAGCCGCACCAACTGGTACTTCCAGGCGCTGCGTCCCTTTCCGCCGCAGTGGAACGGCATCGCCGTCGGCGCCCAGCTGCCGCAAAAGGGCAAGGCCCGCCAGCGCATGCACACCCTGGAGCGCCAGGCCGACCAGCTGCGCGCCGCCGGCATCTGGCCCGACGCCCCGACCGAGCCGGGCAGCGCCCCGCCGCCGGACCTGTCGTGGATCCTGCGCAAGCACAAGGAGCCGCGCCCCGTCGCCGGCGCCGCCACGCCCAAGCCCTATGTCCTGTTCGTGCCCGGCGGCTCGGCCCACCGGCCCGAAAAGCGCTGGCCCGTCGAGTACTACGCCCAGCTGGGTTCGCTGCTAAAGGCGCGCGGCCTCGACATCGTGATCATCGGCGGCCCGCAGGAAAGCGCCATGGCGCGCCACATCCAGAAGGCCGTCGGCGGCGCCCGCGACCTGACCGGCCGCACCGACTTCGCCCAATTGGCCGTACTGGGCGCCAAGGCCGCCCTGGCAGTCGGCAACGACACCGGCCCCACGCACCTGCTGGCCGCCGCCGGCGCGCCGACCATCGTGTTGTTCTCCGACGCCTCGGACCCCGACCTGTGCGGCCCGCGCGGCCACGTGGCCGTGATCCGCTCGCCGGACCTGCAGGCGTTGCCCGTCAGCACGGTCGCCAGCGCGGCGATGGCGCTGCTGCCGCATTAATAGCCGGCGTACCGCCCAGGCTTGTGATTAGCGATGATCACCGCGCTCAGCGCCACGGCGCTGGCGATGGACAGCAAGAGCTTGTCGAAGCTGATCGTGAAGAAGGCCGCGGCGATGACCAGGCAGTCGGCGGTCATCTGCACCTTGCCGGCGCTGATCCCGCGCCGTTCCTGCAGCCAGAGGGCCAGCACGCCCGTGCCGCCGACGCTGGAGCGGTGGCGCGCGAGGGCAAGAATGCCCATGCCGATGATGGTGCCGCCGAACACCGCCGAGAAGATCGGGTCGACGCGTTCGACCTTCAGCCAATAGGGCATGCCCCAGGCCAAGCCCGCCAGCAGCAGGTTGGTCGCCAGGGTCTTGCCGGTGAAGGTCCAGCCCAGGGTCCGCTGAGCCAGGACGTAGAACGGCAGGTTCAGGACGAAGAACGTCACGCCCACCGGCCAATCCGTCAGGTAGGAGATGATCAGCGCCACCCCGGCCACGCCGCCGGTGACCAGGCCCGCGGCCTTCAACAGGGTCAGCCCCACGGCGATGAAACTGGAGCCGATCAGGAGGGCGTGGACGTCCTCCAGGGCGGTGTGGCGATGCTGGGTCATGAAGGTCGGAACAAGCGTCTTGGTCAGAGGAAACTCGTCCCTGTCCCGCCGTTTCCATCCCATCACGCGCTAGATCAGAAAAAACTGGACCTGCGCGGCGTCTCTTTGTCCGCCTTCGCTTGATACGCGGCGGCCGGCGCGTCATATATCACTTTCTCGCGGCGCGCCCAGCGCGGCGCGCATGCGTTCAACTGTACCCTCAACTACTCTTTCCATTAACAGCCCCGGAGCCGCCCCTATTCGCCGTCCTATGCAAACGCCGCCCGTTAAAGACGGACCGCGTATCAACGAAGACATCCGCGTCCCGCGCGTCCTGCTGATCGACCAGAACGGCGAGAAGCAAGGCGAGATGCCGACCTCCTCCGCGCTCGAAGCGGCGGAAGAAGCTGGCATGGACCTGGTGGAAATCGTTCCGAACGCCAATCCGCCTGTCTGCAAGATCCTGGACTACGGCAAGTTCAAGTTCCAGGAGCAGAAAAAGAAGAACGAGGCGCGCAAGCGGCAGAAGGTCGTCGAGCTCAAGGAGATCAAGCTCCGCCCGAACATCGACATCCACGACTATGAAGTGAAGGCGAAAGCCATGACTCGCTTCTTCGAGGAAGGCGACAAGGTGAAGGTCACCCTGCGCTTCCGCGGTCGTGAAATGGCGCACCCGGAACTGGGCATGAAGCTGCTGCTCAAGGTCAAGGCCGACTTCGACGAAGTCGCCAAGGTCGAGTACGAGCCGCGCATGGAAGGCCGTCAGATGATCATGATCCTGGCCCCGCGCTAGGCTCCCGATCACCGGTAGACATCGAAACGCCCCGGCCCTCGCGCCGGGGCGTTTTGTTTTGGGCTAAACGCCCCGGCGAGCGCTCGACAGCTACACACCCTCTGGTAGCTTGGCCGCAGTTCTGGGGGATTCCATGTTCAAGACCATTCTGGCCGCCGGCTTGGCGACGGCCGCGCTGACGGCTTCCATCTCGACGGCCACGGCCGGCAGCCTGCAGGCCTATGGCCGCCTGCCGGCGTTGTCGGATGTCGAGATCTCGAGCGACGGCGCCAATCTGGCCTACATCGTTCACGACGCCGGAAGCGCGCGGGTGGTGATCCAGCCCCTGGATGGCGGCGCGGCCCAGAGCATCGATTTCGGCAAGGCCAAGGTGCGCGGCGTCAGCTGGCCCGACCCGGTCCACGTGCTGGTGGAGGTCTCCCGCACCGACTCCATCGAGTACATGACCTATGTCGGCGAGATGTTTCAGGCGACCAGCGTGAACATCAAGACGGGCGCCTCGGTTCAGATCCCGACCAAGGGCTACGAGACCATCACCAACATCCTGCAGGACAACCCGACCGGCGCCGTGATCGGCGGCAAGCCTGCGATCCTGGCCGCGCTGTATGCCGGCGAGGAGGCCAAGTCGATCCAGCGCGGTCGCTACGACCTCTACCGCATCGATCCCGATACCGGCATCGCGTCCATGCACCAGATGGGCGACATCGACACCAACAGCTATCTGGCCAAGGCCGACGGCACGGTGGTGGCGCGCACCCGCTTCCACCGCGAGAATTCCCGCTGGTCGCTGGAGCTGCGCAAGGGTGGCTGGACCGACGCCTATGTCGTCACCGCGCCCCTGGATCGCCCCGGCCTGCTGGGCCTGTCGCTGGACGAGAAGTCGGTCGTGCTCAAGCTGTGGGACGACGCGACCAAGGCCTATCGCTTCGCGCCGATCTCGCTGGAGACGGGCAAGATGGGCGCGTTCTACGGCCCGACCGAGCCCTTCAGGACGATCACCGACAACAGCCAGCGCATCATCGGCGTTGTCCGTGAAGTCGGCTTCCAGCAGTACGAGTTCTTCGAGCCTCGCATGGCAGCCGCCTGGTCGACGATCGCCGGCGTGTTTCCGGGCCGCCAGCTGACCCTGCAGTCCGCCAGCGACGACTGTTCGAAGATCGTCTTCTATGTCGAAGGCACGGGCGAGCCCGGCGGCTACTACCTGCTGAACCTGGCGGCCCAGAAACTGCAGAAGGTGGGCTCGGCCCTGCCGAGCCTGACCGGCGCGGACGTCGCCGAAGTGCGGACCGTGACCTATCCCGCCGCCGACGGCCTCTCGATCCACGGCTATCTGACCCTGCCGCAAGGCCGCGCGGCCAAGGGCCTGCCGCTGGTGGTGCTGCCGCACGGCGGTCCGCGCGCCCGTGACTCGGCCGGGTTCGACTGGTGGGCCCAGGCCCTGGCCTCGCGCGGCTACGCGGTGCTGCAACCCAACTTCCGCGGCTCCACCGGCTATGGCGAGGACTTCGTCCGCGCCAGCGACGGCGAGTGGGGCGGCAAGATGCAGACCGACCTGTCGGACGGCGTGCGGGCCCTGGCCAAGCAGGGCCTGATCGATCCCAAACGCGTCTGCATCGTCGGCGCCAGCTATGGCGGCTATGCGGCCCTGGCCGGCATCACCCTGGACAAGGGCGTCTATCGCTGCGCGGCCTCGATCTCGGGCATCGGCGACACCCGCAAGATGCTGGACTGGTACACCAGCCGCTACGGCGAGGAGCAGCCGATCGTCCGCGACTACAAGCGCTACTTCGCCGTCGCCTCGGCCTCGGACGACAAGCTGGCGGCGCGCTCGCCGGCGCGCCACGCCGAGAACGCCGACGGTCCGGTGCTGCTGATCCACGGCAAGGACGACACCGTCGTGCCCTTCGACCAGAGCACCGACATGCGCCGCGCCCTGGAACGCGCCGGCAAGCCGGTCGAGTTCGTCACCCTGGCGGCCGAGGACCACTGGCTGTCGCGCGAAGCCACCCGCCAGCAGATGCTGAGCGCCGTGGTCGCCTTCCTGGAGAAGAACAATCCGCCGAACTGATCGCCGCGCGGGTCGCCAACCTGGGCGTTCAGGCGTAAACCGCGCGTCCTGATGTCCGAACCCGCCCACAGCGCTCGCGCCCTGGTCGTCCTGCTCCTGGTTGTCTTCATCAACCTGGTGGGCTTTGGCGTGGTCATCCCGCTGCTGCCCTTCTACGCCAAATCGATGAACGCCGCCCCGTGGCAGGTGACGACCATGTTCGCCGCCTACAGCCTGGGGCAGTTCTTCGGCGAGCCGTTCTGGGGCCGGCTGTCGGACCGCATCGGCCGGCGGCCGGTGCTGATCGTCACCATCATCGCCAACACCCTGGCCTATATCGCCCTGGCCTTCGCGCCGAACATCTGGATCGCCATGGCCGTGCGCCTGGTCGGGGGTTTCGGCAGCGGCAACATCTCGACGATCCAGGGCTACATGGCCGACGTCACCCCGCCCGAAAAGCGCGCCGGCCGCATGGGCCTGCTGGGCGCGGCCTTCGGAGCCGGCTTCGTGATCGGCCCGGCCCTCGTCATGGTCATCCATCCGGGCGCGGGCCACCTGGGCTACCAGCTGCCGCTGTTCCTGGCCGCCGCCATGGCCGGGACCGCCGCCCTGGGCGTGGTGCTGTTCGTCGCCGAGAGCCGCGCGCCGTCCACGCCGGGCGCGATCCAGCCCAACCGCCGCGAGGCCCTGGCCGCCGCGGCCGCCCATCCGGTTCTGTCGCGGGTGCTGCTGGTCACCCTGATCTCGACCGCCGCCTTCGCCGGGATGGAGGCGGTGTTCGGCCTCTATGCCGATGTCCGCTTCGGCTGGGGCGCGAGCCAGGTGGCCGCGTGCTTCGCGATCATCGGGGTCATCGCCTCGCTGGGCCAGGGCCTGCTGACCGGACGCCTGGCCAGGCGATTCGGCGAGGGGCGCGTGCTGACGACGGGCCTGGCGATCATCGCCCTGACCCTCTTGATCACGCCGTTCATCCCCAGCCCGCCGGTGGCTGTCGTGGCGGTGGCCTGCACGGCCTTTGGCCAGTCGCTGGTCTTCCCGTGCGTGGCCGCCCTGATCTCGCGGGCCAGCCCGCCCGACCGCCAGGGCCAGATGCTGGGCCTGAACATGGCCGCCGGCTCGCTGGCCCGCATCGGCGGTCCCCTGCTGGCCGGTCCGCTGTTCGGCATCGCCATCGGCGGCCCCTACTGGTTCGGTTCGGCCCTGATGATCCCGGCCATCTTCTTCGCCATGACGATCGTGCATCGGACGAAAGCGGCGGCCTAAATGCTTGCCATGCCTGAGTCTCTCCTGTAGTAACCCCGCCTTTCCGGAACCGCCTGGCCAATTGGCATGCCATGGCGGTTCGTCTTGCTATCCCAGAGGACGGGGCGAAAGCTCCGACGCGAAATGCCTAAGTTGAAGACCAAGTCGGGCGCTAAGAAGCGCTTCAAGATCACGGCCACGGGTAAGCTGAAAGCCGGCGTCGCCGGCAAGCGCCACCGTCTGATCGGCCACAACGGCAAGTACATCCGCCAAAACCGCGGAACGAAGGTGATGAGCGAGGCTGACGCCAAGACCATCCGTTCGTACCTGCCCTACGGCCTTTAAGAGGAGCGCTGACACATGGCTCGCGTCAAACGTGGCGTCACCGCCCACGCCAAGCACAAGAAGGTTCTTGAACAGGCGAAAGGCTTCTACGGCCGCCGCAAGAACACCATCCGCACCGCCAAGGCCGCCGTCGATAAGGCCGGTCAATACGCGTACCGTGACCGCAAGGTGCGCAAGCGCGCCTTCCGCTCGCTGTGGATCCAACGCATCAACGCCGGCGCTCGCATCGAGGGCTTCACCTACTCGCAATTTATCCACGGCCTGGACGTGGCGGGTGTGGTGATCGACCGTAAGGTTCTCGCCGACATCGCGGGTAACGACCCGGCTGCTTTCAAGGCTATTGCTGACAAGGTCCGCACCGCCCTGGCCGCCTAAGGACATCTGAGTTTTCGAACTCATTCGATCCTGAAAAGCCCTCCGGTGCGAACCGGAGGGCTTTTTGCTGCGCGTTATCCGGTTCCAACCGTTCCCAAAACCGCCTAGACGGATGCCCGTCATGACCGATCTCAACACTCTCGAATCCGACGTCCTGGCCCAGGTGGCCGGCGCTGCGGACCTCCAAGCGCTCGACGCCGTCCGCGTGGCCGCCGTCGGCAAGACCGGCTCCATCTCGGGCCTGCTCAAGACCCTGGGCGCGATGAGCCCCGAGGAGCGCAAGGACCGCGGCGCGGCCATCAACGCTCTCCGCGACAAGGTCGCCACGGCCATCGCCGACAAGAAGGCTGGCCTGGAAGCCGCCGAGCTTGACGCGCGCCTGGCCAGCGAGACGCTGGACCTGTCCCTGCCCGCCCCGCACCGTCGCAAGGGCAGCGTCCACCCGACCATGCAGACCATGGACGAGATGATCTCCATCTTCGCCGAGATGGGCTTCGCCGTCGCCGAAGGTCCCGACATCGAGGACGACTTCCACAACTTCACGGCCCTGAACTTCCCCGAGAAGCACCCGGCCCGCGAGATGCACGACACCTTCTTCTTCAACACGAAGGAGACGGGTGAACGCATGCTGCTGCGTACGCACACCAGCCCGGTCCAAGTCCGGACGATGGTGTCGCAGAAGCCGCCGATCCGCATCATCGCGCCGGGCCGCACCTATCGCGTGGACAACGACGCCACCCACACGCCGGTGTTCCACCAGGTCGAGGGCCTGGTGATCGACAAGGGCATCCACATGGGCCACCTGAAGTGGACCCTGGAGACCTTCCTCGCGCGGTTCTTCGAGACCGACGCGGTCACCACCCAGTTCCGCCCGCACCACTTCCCATTCACCGAGCCGTCGGCCGAGATGGACGTGCAGTGCGACCGCTCGGGCGGCGAGATCAAGATCGGCCAGGGCACGTCGTGGCTCGAGATCCTGGGCTGCGGCATGGTTCACCCGAACGTGCTGCGCGCCTGCGGCATTGATCCTGACGAGTACCAGGGCTTCGCCTTCGGCATGGGCGTCGATCGCCTGGGCATGCTGAAATATGGCATGCCGGACCTGCGCGACATGTGGTCGTCGGACGTCCGCTGGCTGTCGCACTACGGCTTCAGCGCCTTCGCCGCGCCGAACGCCGCCTCGGGCCTGAGCTGAGACCAGAACGATGAAATTCACCCTCTCCTGGCTCAAGGATCACCTTGAGACCACCGCCACCGTCCCCGAGATCGTCGCGGCCATGACCATGGCCGGGCTCGAGGTCGAGCACGTCATCGATCCGGCGACCAAGCTGGCGCCGTTCACGGTCTGCAAGATCGTCGAGGCCGCCCGCCACCCCAATGCCGACCGTCTCCAGGTCTGCCAGGTCGACACCGTCGACGGCCGCAAGGAGATCGTCTGCGGCGCGCCGAACGCCCGTCCGGGCTTGACCACCATCTACGCCCCGATCGGCGCCTATGTGCCCGGCCTGGACGTGACCCTGGTCGAGAAGCCGGTGCGCGGCGTCGTCTCGAACGGCATGCTCTGCTCGGCCGCCGAGCTGGAATACGCCACTGAGAGCGACGGCATCATGGAGCTGCCCGACGCCCTGCCGGTCGGAACCTCGGCCGTCGACGCCCTGGGCCTGGAAGCCGTCATCGACTTCGAAGTGACCCCCAACCGTCCCGACTGGCTGGGCGTCGTGGGCATCGCCCGCGACCTGGCCGCCGCCGGCGTGGGCAAGCTGAAGGACGTCTCGATCGCGCCGATCCCGGGCACGTTCCAGAGCCCGATCACCGTCACGGTCGATGGCGAGGCCTGCCCGGCCTTCGCTGGCCGTTACATCCGCGGCGTCAAGAACGGTCCCTCGCCCAAATGGCTGGCCGACCGCCTGGTCGCCATCGGCCTGCGCCCGATCAGCACCCTGGTGGATATCACCAACCTGATCACCTACGACCGCGCTCGCCCGCTGCACGTCTATGACGTCGCCAAGCTGTCGGGGACGGTGATCTCGACGCGCCTGGGCCGCCATGGCGTCAATGGCGACGAGCACCTGATCGCCCTGGACGGCAAGACCTACGAGCTGACCCCGGAAATGTCGGTTATCGCCGACGCCTCGGGCGAGCGTCCGATCGGCCTGGGCGGCGTGATGGGCGGCGAGAGCACCGGCTGCTCGGACGACACCACCGACGTCTTCGTCGAGAGCGCCTGGTTCGACCCGATCCGCACGGCCCAGACCGGCCGCGCCACCGGCATCGCCAGCGACGCCCAGTACCGCTTCGCCCGCACGGTCGACACCGGGTCGCTGGTCCCCGGCATCGAGCTGGCGACCAAGCTGATCCTGGAACTGTGCGGCGGCGAGCCGTCGGAAGTCGTGTTCGTGGGCGAGGTCCTGCCCGCGCCCAAGCCGATCCTGTTCGACCCGGCCTATGTCGGCCAGCTGTCGGGCCTGGAGATCGAGCCGCAGAAGTCGCTCAAGATCCTCACGGACCTGGGCTTCAAGCTGGACGCCCCCAAGGACGTCTCGCCGACCGAGTTCGCGACCCATGCCGAGGCCGCCGTCTGCGTGACCCCGCCGACCTTCCGCCGCGACGTGGAAGGCAAGGCCGACCTGGTCGAAGAAGTCGCGCGCATCGCCGGCTACGGCGCCCTGCCCTCGACGCCGCTGCCGGAAGTGCCGCGCGCGGTCGGCGGCATCCTGACGGCCAAGCAGGCGCGAGGCCGCACGGCCCGTCGCGCCCTGGCGGCCGCCGGCTACGCCGAAGCGGTGACCTTCAGCTTCACGCACCACAAGACCGCCGAGCTGTTCGGTGGCGGGCAGCCGGAACTGCTGCTGGCCAATCCGATCGCCTCGGAACTGGACTGCATGCGCCCGTCGCTGCTGCCCAACCTGATCGAGGCGGCCGGCCGCAATGCGCGCCAGGGCTTCCCTGACGCGGCCCTGTTCGAGATCGGCCCGACCTTCCACGGTGAGCGTCCGAACGACCAGCGCACCGTTGTCGCGGCGATCCTGGTCCCCAAGGCCCCGCGCGGCTGGGACAAGGCGGCGCAAGGCGACGTCTTCACCGTCAAGGCCGACCTGCTGGCCCTGCTGGAAGAGCTGGGCGCGCCGGTGGCGTCGCTGCAGACCGCCCAAGGCTCGGCCTCGTCCTGGTGGCATCCGGGTCGCTCGGCGCGCCTGCAGCTGGGCCCCAAGGCGGTGATGGCCGAGTTCGGCGAGATCCACCCGGCGGTGCTGAAGGCCCTGGACGTGGCCGGCCCGGTCTATGGCTTCGAGATCACCCTGGAGGCGATCCCCGAGCCGAAGAAGAAGTCGATCAAGACCCGTCCGGCGTTCTCGCCGTCGGCCCTGATGCCGCTGACCCGCGACTTCGCCTTCGTCGTCGAGAAGGCCAAGCCGGCCGGCGACCTGGTGAAGGCCGCCATCGGCGCCGACAAGGCCCTGATCACCGCCGCGCGCGTGTTCGACGTCTACGAAGGCCCCGGCGTGCCGGACGGCTTCAAGTCGGTCGCTATCGAGGTCGTGGTGCAGCCGCGCGAGGCCACGCTGACGGACGCCGAGATCGGCGCGCTGTCGGCGAAGGTCGTGGCGGCTGCCGAGAAGGCTGGCGGCAAGCTGCGGTCTTAAGACTAGGCGAGGGGGCAGGTTGATCACTTGCCCCCTCGCGCCTTCGGCGCTCCTCCCCCGGAGGGGGAAGACGGATCCTTCTGCCCCCTCCGGGGGCGGACGACCTCGCGGAGCGAGGTCAGGTGGGGACCAGTGCTGAGTTTTCAGGCGCCCCGCCCTCGGTGAGGCAAAACCGCCCTCCCCCGCGACCGATCGCCCTTCGCACAGGCAAGACCTTGCGCAATCCCAAACGCCACGCTACCTGTAAGTGGCGCTAACTGGATTCATTGCTTCCACATGCAATCGACCTTCGCCTTCGCCGCCTTTGCGACCACCGGCCTTGCCGCCGTGGCTGCGATGTCGTGCGCCGTGGCGATGTGGAATATGATTAACACCCAGATTAAAACCGTTCCCATTCGGACGGGGCAAAATCGGCGCAAGCAGCGGTAGGAACCCTACCAAAACCAAAGCCGAAGGATCGCAAGATCTCCAAAAGCCCCGCTCCCACGAGCGGGGTTTTTTGTTGCGCGCTCCTCCGGTCCTCCAAGCCTCTCATGCAAGGGACCACTCCAATGAGCTACCTGCCCTCCCCACCCTCCTTCCATAGCGACCAGGAAGGCGTCACCGTCCACCAGCTGTTGCTGGCCGCCCAGGACGCTCCCAGCGCGCTGGAAGCCGTCCGCCAAGGCCTCGCCGACAGCGGCGCCGAACTGTGCGGCCTGACGATGAAGCCGGTCGGCCAGATCGTCGAAGCCTCGCTGAAGGTGCGCCACCTGGGCGACCAGGCCGCCCGCCTGCTGGCCCGTGACCTGGCCGCCTGGCCCGGCGTCAATTCGGCCTCGGTCGAGCATCAATGGTTCCGACCGTGAGCCTCGTAGACGCAGCCAAACCCGAGGAAGAGAAACGCCGTCTCTTCCTCGTCACCGCCGAAGACACGCCTGACGCCCTGATGCGGGTGCTGGGCGTGGCCTCGGTGCAGCAGGCTCGCCTGCGCGCCCTGTCCGCCGCTCCCGAGGGTCAGCACCTGACCATTAGGCTCGAGATCGACGACCAGGGCGACGCCCGGGCCGAGGTCCTGGCCTCGCGCCTGGCCGCCTGTCCCAGCGTGCGTGGCGTGGGTTTCGGCTGGCGGCTGTAACCTTCGTCCGTTTCCGTGCGTATCTGAGTCCGAGTCCGCTTTCTGGAGAGACCTCGATGCGCCGCCTGCTCGCCTTACTCGCCACCCTGTTCGCCCTGACCGGGGTCAGCGCCTCGGCCGCCGCTACGCTGAAGACCGAAAGCGCCGTGTTCGCCGGCGGCTGCTTCTGGTGCATGGAGCACGACATGCAGGGCGTGCCGGGCGTCATCAAGGTCGAGAGCGGCTATACCGGCGGCCACCTGAAGAACCCGACCTATCGCGACGTCACTAGCGAGACCTCGGGCCACTACGAGTCGGTGCGCGTCACCTATGACCCGGCCAAGCTGGACTACGGCTTCCTGCTGTATCGCTACTGGAAGCTGGTCGACCCGACCGACGACGGCGGCCAGTTCTGCGACCGCGGGCCGTCCTATCGCCCGGCCGTCTTCGTCACGCCGGCCCAGCGCCCGATCGCCGAGAAGTCCCGCACCGAGGCCGCCAAGCGCCTGAAGTCCGGCACGATGAAGACCGACATCCTGCCGCTGCAGACCTTCTACCCGGCCGAGGCCTATCACCGCGACTACGCCAAGCGGAACAAGCTGAACTACTTCGCCTATCGCACCGGCTGCGGGCGTGACGCGCGCCTGAAACAGGTGTGGGGCGGTTGAGCCCCTTCAACCCTGCCTAGACTTCGCCTTACTCCCGTGTAGCTTACTGATGTAATTACACGGGAGGATGTCGATGAACCGTCGCGCGCTGCTGGCCACGGCTGGCCTGCTCTTGGTCCCGCTGAGCGCGGCCCACTCTCAAGAAAACAGGGCGCAACAGCGCGAGGTCTCGGTCACAATCTACAATTCGGACCTGGCGCTCGTGGAAGACGCCCGCCCGCTGGATCTGAAGGCCGGCCGCCAGAAGCTGGAGTTCAAGGACGTCTCGGCCCAGATCCGGCCCGAGACGGTCAGCCTGTCGGCCCCTGGCGTCACCATCCTGGAGCAGAACTTCGACTACGATCTGCTCACGCCCGACAAGCTGATGGAGAAGGCGGTCGGCCAGCAGGTCAGGATCGTCCGCACCAATCCCGGCGACGGCAAGGAGACCACCGAGGTCGCCACCGTCCTGGCCGCCAACGAGGGCGTGGTCCTCAAGATCGGCGACCGCATCGAGGTGCTGCGCGACGACGGCGTCCCGACCCGCGTGATCTTCGACAAGGTGCCCGAGACCCTGCGCGCCCGCCCGACCCTGTCGGTCAGCGTCGAGAGCGCCAACGCCGGCGCGCGCCAGGCCAAGCTCAGCTACCTGACCTCGGGCCTGTCGTGGAAGGCCGACTATGTCGCCCTGTTCGACGAGGCCAAGAACGCACTCGACCTGCAAGGCTGGATCACACTCTCCAACACCTCGGGCACGCCATTCGAGAACGCCAGGACCCAGCTGGTGGCCGGCGACGTCGACCAGCTCTCCCAGAACAACGGCTATAGCCCGCCGCGTCGCGGGACGCCGGGCATGATCAGCGCCGGAACCGAGAGCGGGACCGGCGAGCGGGTCGCCGACTACTACGTCTATCCCCTGGCCGAGCGGACCACGATCGCGGCCAACCAGAACAAGCAGGTCGGCTTCCTGTCGGCCCAGGCCGTGGCGGCGCGCAAGGTCTACGAGGTCCGCTCGGACTGGTTCCAGAGCCAGCCCGAACCGGTGAAGGCCGTCGTCGCCATCCAGTTCAGCAACGCCAAGCTGGCGGGCCTGGGCAGCCAGTTGCCGGCCGGGACCATGCGGGTCTACATGCGCGACGCGGCGGGCGATCCGAAGTTCGTCGGCGAGAACGCCATCGGCCACACCCCGGCCGGCTCGGAGCTGTCGATCAAGACCGGCGAGGCCTTCGACGTCTCCAGCCAAGCGACCCTGGTCGCCGAGACCAAGGCGTCCAAGACCCGCTCGCGCTACGAGATGCGTTACCTGCTGCGCAACGCCAAGGCCCAGCCGGTGACCGTCGAGCTGCGCCAGGGCGGGCTGTGGCGCGACGGCGAGGTCAAGGCCGAGAGCCTCAAGAGCCGCCGCATCGACGCCCGGACGCTGGGCTGGAGCGTGCCGGTGCCGGCCAATGGCGAGACGACGCTGACCTTCACGGTCGAGACGGGGTGGTGAGGATGCGCGCCTTGATCGGCGCGCTCGCCCTGGCCGCCGCCGTCCCCGCCTATGCCGCCACCATCGCCTCGCCCGCGCCCGAGCGCGTGGCGATCACCCTCTATCGCGACGGTGACGGACCGTTCCAGGCGCTGCAGCCCTGGCAGCGCGCCCAGGCCGCCGAGAAGGGCCTGATCCTGGTCAGCGAGACCCGCACGGTCGACCTGCCCGCCGGCCGGCATGTGGTCCGCTTCGACGGCGTCGCCGAGGGCCTGATCCCGCAGAGCGCGGCGGTCGAGGGCCTGCCGGGCAAGGCGGTGGAGCGCAACTACGACTACGCCCTGCTCAGCCCCGGAACCCTGGTCGAGCGGTCGTTGGGCCAGCCGATCAAGGTGGTGCGCACCAACCGCAAGACCGGCCGCCAGCAGTCGGTCGACGCCACCCTGCTGCAAGGTCCCGACGGTCTGATGGTCCGCACCGCCGACGGCGTCGAGGCGCTGGGCTGCTCGGGCGGTCCCGAGCGTCTTGTGCTGGGCCGCGTGCCCGACGGCCTGACCGACAAGCCCAGCCTGTCGACGATCGTCGACGTCCTCGCGCCTACCCGCGCCAAGCTGACCGTGTCGTATCTGGCGCTGGGCGTGAACTGGCAGGCCGACTACGTCGCCCGTATCCACCCGGACGGCAAGCGACTGGACCTGACCGGCTGGCTGACCCTGGTCAACAGCGGCGGCAGCGCCTTCGTGGACGCCCCGACCCAGGCCGTGGCCGGCAAGCTTTCGCGCCAGTATGTCCGCGTCGACAAGGGCCAGGCCAAGGCGATCCAGCGCGCCTGCTGGCCGATGGACACCACCCATGTCGGCAAGGGCCCGATGCCGCCCGAGCTGGCCTATGCCGCCGGCGCGCCGATGCCGGCTCCGCCCGTGCCGACCATGGCCCCTTCACGCGCCGAGGTCGTCCTGAAAGGCGCGCGCCGGTCGCTGGCCGAGCAGTCCGACCTGGGTGACTACAAGCTCTACACCCTGCCCGAACCGGTCACCCTGGCCGCCCGCCAGACCAAGCAGGTGGCCTTCCTGGACCAGAAGGACGTCGCCTTCCAGCGGTTGTACGTGGTGAACCTGAACGTCTGGAACACGCCGGATCCCGAGACCGCGTTCACCTCCCTCGCCGTGGTGTTGCGGCTGGAGAACAAGGCCGCCAACGGCCTGGGTAAGCCCCTGCCCTCCGGCGCCCTGTCGGCGATGGAGACCGTCGACGGCCGCCCGACCTTCGCCGGCGAGCAGGCCGTGCGGGACGTCGCCGTAGGCGAGCCGATGGATCTCAACATCGGCCAGGCCATGGACATCATCGCCCGCCCCCGCCTGGTGGCCGAGGAGAAGCGGCCCAAGGGGATGACGCGGCGGACCTACGAGGTCGACCTGACCAACGCCAAGACCATCCCGGTGACCGTCGAGATCCGCCAGAACCCTTATCTGGAGGCCTTCAAGGTGGTGTCCGAGCCGCAGAAGCACGACATCCGCCAGGGCCAGGTCGCCTGGCGCGTGCCCCTGGCCGCCGGCCAGGCGCGGACCTTCCGCTATGCCATCGAGTACGACGGGTCCTAGAGCGGCATCCAGCGGCGCTTGCGGCTGTAGCCCAGGTAGCCGACGTTGGCGCCCAGGCGCAGGCCCACGCCCGCGCGGATGGGGGCCAGGGTGATGTCGTCGGCCTTCTGATAGTTCACGCCCAGGCCGCCGATCAGATAGGCGGTGCCCTCCACGCCGGGGAACCGGCGGAAGATGGCGTCGGGGTACTGCAGGTTATAGCAGAGGGTGAAGTTACGGCTGGCGTTACCGCCCCAGTCCCATCCGACAGTCGGGCCTTGCCAGAACACTTCCAGCGTCGGGCGGCCCTTCATGTACAGCAGGCCCCGACCGTAGCGCAGACCGGCCACGAAGGCGCCTGAGCCCTCTTCGCCGGCGATGTAGGCCGTGGGCTGGCCCTTGTCCCTGAACACCTTCTCGATCGCCGCCCCGGCGCTCTCGGCCGTCACGCCCAGGAAATCGGACGTGGCGCGGATCATCTCGTCGGCGGAATAGGTCTGGGCGCGGCCGGTGTCGTAGGCCGGCTGCGACCCGTTCGAGGCCGGGGCGGGCGACGGCGGCGGCGTGTAGGAGTCCTGGGCGATCGGCTGCGGCGACGAGGACGCATAGGGATCGGCCGGGGCGGGGCTGGCCGGACCGATCGGCTGCGGCGGCGGCAGTTGTTCGCTGTAGCGGCTCTGGCGAGCCAGGGCCTCGGTGGCCACGGCGCTCATGCCAGCGGCGGCGCCCGAGAGGATCAGCTTGCGACGGTCCATGGGAGCCCTCCAGATCGATTTGATTGCAACACTGTTGCAAGCCATTGAGACCGGTTTGCGGCTCCAAACTTAACGAGCGGTTAAGCATGCGCGACGCGTCGCCGCAGACCTAACGAGTAACGCCCCTCGCGAAGCGGGCCAAATGTGGTATGCGCACGCCCATGACTTCGACGCCTCTCGACAAGATCCGCAACTTTTCCATCGTGGCCCACATCGACCACGGCAAGTCCACGCTCTCGGACCGCCTGATCCAGGAGACCGGCGGCCTGACCGCGCGCGAGATGAGCGCGCAGGTCCTCGACAACATGGACATCGAGAAAGAGCGCGGCATCACCATCAAGGCGCAGACCGTGCGCCTGAAGTACAAGGCCGACGACGGCGAGGATTACATCCTCAACCTGATGGACACCCCCGGGCACGTCGACTTCGCCTATGAGGTCTCGCGCTCGCTGGCCGCCTGCGAAGGCTCGATCCTGGTCGTCGACGCCTCGCAGGGCGTGGAAGCCCAGACCCTGGCCAACGTCTATTCGGCGATCGACAACAATCACGAGATCGTCCCGGTCCTGAACAAGATCGATCTGCCGGCCGCCGAGCCCGAGCGCGTGCGCGCCCAGATCGAGGACCTGATCGGCCTGGACGCCAGCGACGCCGTGCTGGCCAGCGCCAAGTCGGGCCTGGGCATCCACGACGTGCTGGAAGCCATCGTCAAACGCCTGCCCGCTCCCAAGGGCGACCGCGACGCGCCGCTGAAGGCGCTGCTGGTCGACGCCTGGTACGACGCCTACCTCGGCGTCGTCGTGCTGGTGCGCATCTTCGACGGCACGCTGAAGGCCGGCCAGCAGGTCCGCATGATGCAGACCGGCGCCACCCACCGCATCGACAAGGTCGGCGTGTTCACGCCCAAGGCCACCGACGTGCAGGAGCTGGGTCCCGGCGAGGTCGGCTTCTTCACCGCCTCGATCAAGGAAGTGGCCGACGCCGCCGTCGGCGACACCATCACCGACGAGAAGAAGCAGACCGCCCAGGCCCTCCCGGGCTTCAAGGAAGTCCAGCCGGTCGTGTTCTGCGGCCTCTTCCCGGTCGACGCCGCCGACTTCGAGGACCTGCGCGCCGCCGTCGGCAAGCTGCGCCTGAACGACGGCAGCTTCACCTACGAGATGGAAAGCTCGGCCGCGCTGGGCTTCGGCTTCCGCTGCGGGTTCCTTGGCCTGCTGCACCTGGAGATCATCCAGGAGCGCCTGAGCCGCGAGTTCGACCTCGACCTGATCGCGACGGCCCCGTCGGTCGTCTACAAGATCCACATGCGCGACGGCTCGGAGATCGAGCTGCACAACCCGGCCGACCTGCCGGACGTCATGCAGATCGAGAACATCAGCGAGCCCTGGATCAAGGCCACGATCTTCACCCCGGACGAGTTCCTGGGCGGCGTGATCAAGCTTTGCCAGGACCGTCGCGGGCAACAGCGCGAGCTGAGCTATGTCGGCAACCGCGCCATGGTCATCTACGACCTGCCGCTGAACGAGGTGGTCTTCGACTTCTACGACCGCCTGAAGTCGATCTCGAAGGGCTATGCCAGCTTCGACTACCAGCTCGAGGACTATCGCGTCGGCGACCTGGTGAAGATGTCGATCCTGGTCAATGCCGAGCCGGTCGACGCTCTCTCCATGCTGGTCCACCGCGACCGCGCCGAGAGCCGTGGCCGCGGCATGTGCGAGAAGATGAAGGAACTCATCCCGCAGCACATGTTCGTCATCCCCATCCAGGCGGCCATCGGCGGCCGGATCATCGCCCGCGAAACCGTCCGCGCCCTGCGCAAGGACGTGACTGCCAAGTGCTACGGCGGCGACGCCTCGCGTAAGCGCAAGCTGCTGGACAAGCAGAAGGCCGGCAAGAAGCGCATGCGCCAGTTCGGCAAGGTCGAGATTCCGCAGGAAGCCTTCATCGCCGCCCTGAAGATGGACGAGGATTGATCGGCTTCCGCCAACAGATTTGAAAAGCCCCGCCGGTGTCGCCGGCGGGGCTTTTTGTTGGTCTCGTGCAAGAAGGCGGGCGATGGACGGGGTCTAGTGCCGCCATGTCCATCGCCGTCATCGACCACGACGAGATCATCGAGCGCGAGCTGGCCCTGATGAGCGCGTGTGTCGGCGCGGACTTTCCCGGCTATCGCAACCACGTCTACAGGGTGCTGACCTACGCGATGCACTTCCTCGGTGAAGATGCGCGATGGCGGCCGGCGATCGCCTTCGCCCTGGCGCATCATGATGTCGGCCTGTGGACCGACCGGGCGCTGGCCTATCTGGAGCCGTCCGAACGCCAGGCCGAGCAGGCCCGCCAAGCGCGGGCGCCGGACCTGGACGCCCAGCTGGTCCGCGACCTGATCCACTGGCATCACAAGGTCACGCCGTTCCGGGGCGCGAACGCCGAGGTCGTCAACGCCGTGCGCAAGGCCGACTGGATCGACGCCAGCGGCGGACGGGTGTCCAAGGGCCTGTCGCGCCGGCAGATCGTCACGGTGATGACCGCGCTGCCGCCGCTGGGCTTCTACGAGACGCTGATGCGGCTGCCCGGCGAGCTGAACCACGGCCGGACCTTGGGCGGCCTGGCGGTGATGGCGGCGCACGTGTTCAAGGCTTGAGGCCGCCGCCTCAGTGGAACGGCGGCTTCAGGCGGTAGAAGCGCGCTTCGCCCAGCAGGTCGTAGACGCGGCGAATGCGGAAGGCGTTGGGCTGGGCCTTGGCCAGTTCGAACTCGGCGTGGCTGAGGCCGAACGGAGCCACTTCGCCGGCCAGGGTGGCCTTGACCACGATCAGGCGCGGGATCTCGTCCAGGCCGAAGCTGATGACGTCGCAGCCCTCGGGATCGCCGTCACGGGCCGGGCGGATGCTGCCGGCCAGATCGGCGCGGCCGCGACCCGACAGGCGACGGGCCTCGTGCGCCACCACGCTGGCCACGCCCAGGCCCTTGAGGAACCGGTCGTCGGCCTCGCGGCCCGACATGTCGAAGCGCTGGATGGCCCGGATCAGGCGCTCGTCCATCGGCATCGGCCGGGGCGGCGCGGTCTCGATCAGGGCAATGGCCGAGGGGGCGGTGAACAGGGCGGCGGGGCGGACGGCCGAGGCCAGCAGGGTCGGCTTCAGGGCCAGCTGGTCCTCGACGGCGTCCAGCAGCGCCTCGTCATAGGACCACCGCGGCGGCATGTCCTTGAGGATCGGCAGGCCGATCAGCGACAGCACCGCCGAGATCTCGCCCTGCTTCCAGGTGATCGGCATGTCCGACTTGCCGGTGACGAAGCGGACCGTGCGGTCGTGGGTGGCGCGGTCGAACGGCTTGCCGGCGAGCGTCTTCTCCAGCTGGGCGACATAGTCTCCCACCACCACAGCGAGGTCAGCCCCCGTCCACTCGCGCCCCGATTCCCCCGTCATCTGACAATGATGAGGCAAGGCGCATCGGCGCGCCACACGCTTCAGTTAAGGCGTTAGCGACTGCTCGCTCCGGAAGCGACGGCCATCGGGGCGTCCTGGACCGGCATCTGGTCAGGCAGCAGCTTGGCCGCCTCCATGGCTCGGCGCACCGTGGTGACCGGATCGTTCGACCCGACCTTGAAGGTCACGGCCGCCGTCTGGGCCGGGTTGTCGCCGAGATTGGCGAAGCCGCCGGTCCGCTCGGCATTGACTGTGACGCCATAGGTCTTGTTGCCCAGCACCCGGCACAGCAGCACGAACGTCTTCTGGTCGGGCAGCAGCCGGGGCGTCTTCACGCAGTCCATCGGCTCGGCGCCCGCCGCCGGGGCGTAGTTCCAGGCGGCCGGCGACATCTGCTGGTCGAAGGCGACCTTCAGGATCAGCACGCCGGGGGCCACCGTCTCATCCTGGGCCGGATAGGTCGAGACC
The DNA here is from genome assembly GCF_058808315.1 of Caulobacter sp. GW821-FHT11E11. Lineage (NCBI taxonomy): Bacteria > Pseudomonadati > Pseudomonadota > Alphaproteobacteria > Caulobacterales > Caulobacteraceae > Caulobacter > Caulobacter sp. GW821-FHT11E11. The sequence goes on along the minus strand of NZ_JBXARO010000003.1, from coordinate 481,371 downwards.
AGCTTGGGCGGCAGGGTCGGCGGCAGGATCAGCACCGGCGAGACCTCGTTGGGGTCCCCCTTGGCCTGGGCATAGGCGCCATTGGGGGCGCCCGACGCCGAAACGACGGCGAGGGCTATCAGGACGGGAACCGAACGGCGGGACGACATCTTTCCAGACTGACCTTCAAGCGCGGCCTTCTCAAGGCGCCATTCGAGGCCTACATCGCCCTTATGACCGATAAGAACGATATCCCGCCGGCTGACGAGACGCCGATGCAGCGCGCCCTGCGCCTGAAGAAGGCCGCTCAAGGCAAGCACGGCCACGGGGCCAAGGCCTCGACCGGCAAGATCGAGCGCTCCAGCGTCGCCGCGCCGACCGGCAAGTCCCGGCCCTGGATGACCCGGTGACGATCCCCAAGGTCCTCGGCCGCACCTCGTCGATCAATGTCCGCAAGGTTCTGTGGACTTTGGACGAGCTGCAGATCGCCTATGAGCGCGAGGACTGGGGCCAGGGCTTTGCCCCGACCAGCGACCCGAAGTTCCTGCAATACAATCCCAATGCCCTGGTGCCGGTGCTGATCGACCAGCACGGGCCGATCTGGGAGAGCAACGCCATCTGCCGTTATGTGGGCGCGGGCACGCCGCTCTTCCCGGACGACCGTCGCCAGCGGGCGCTGGTCGACCAGTGGATGGACTGGCAGTGCACCGAGCTTAACACCGCCTGGCGCTACGCCTTCGCGGGCCTGGTGCGCAAGACGCCGGGCTTCGATGACCCCAAGCAGATCGAAAACAGCGTCACAGCCTGGAATACGGCCATGGGCCTGCTCAGCGCGCGCCTTGTCGACACCGGCGCCTATGTGGCCGGCGACCAGTTCACCCTGGCCGACATCGTGCTGGGCCTGTCGGCGCACCGCTGGCTGTTCTCGCCCATCGAGCGCGAGGACTGGCCGACGCTCACCGCCTATTACGAGCGCCTGCGGCAGCGGCCGGCTTTCCAGAAGTGGAGCCTTCCGGAGGTTCCGTAACCACCGGCTCGGAGCCTTCCTTGGGCAGGCTGGAGATCGGCACGCCGGGCAGCAGCGGCTCGCCCGTCCACTCCCAGTGCCAGGGCTCGTAGGCGTAGTTGACGAAGCCGAACCGACTGGCGTTGACCACCATCCAGCGGAACAGCGGCGAGCGCGCCATGGCCAGGCGGTTGGCGTCGGCCGAGCTGTCGGGTCCAAAGCCCGGCGCGGCGTCGATCACTACGTCCATGGCCAGGCCCGTGCGGTGGGCCGAGCAGATGGTGCGGATCAGGCCCTGGCAGTTCTTGTCACGCGCGCAGCGCTGGGCGTCGGCGTCCGGGGCGCGGAAGCCGGAGAAGATCTTCAGGGCGCCGGGCTTGGTCAAAGCGCCGGCGGCCCGCGCTTCGGCGACCATGTTGCGATAGGCCGCCAGCGCGCCGGGCCGCATGCGGATGGCCTTGCCGCCATAGCTCTCTTCGGGCTTGGCCAGCTCCAGATTGGCCTCGGGCGGCGCGCCGGGGCAGATCCCCTCGCGGTTGGTGCGCACGAACGGCCGCGCCAGGTGCCAGCGCACCAGCATGGCGCCGAACACTTCCGGATCGACCACGCCGGTCTTCCGCAGGCCATGCGCCCCCTGCCAGCGGGCCAGGGCGGAGGCGAAGCCGTTCGAGCCGGGACCGCAGGTGGTGCCGATCTCGGCGGCGATGCGGGGGGCGTAGATCTCCCAGCCGGTCTCGGGCTTGCCGAACGGCGTCCAGGCCAGGGTCGACAGCGAGGCGGCGTTGACGGCGACGGCGGTGTCGGGCGCGTCGGTCCCGTCACAGGTCTCGGGCGCGCCGGCTAGCGGCAGGGCTCCGGCCAGAGGCGCCGAGCGTCCTGGGGGATCGATCGACGGCACGTGCTGTGGCGGCAGATAGGCCGTCTCGTTGCGCGCTGGCTCAGGCGTGGGCGAAGCCCTGCCGGACGGCCAATAGACCCACGTCCAGAAGCCGCCGACCGCCAGGAGCAGCAGGCCCAGAGCCCAGAGCAAACGACGCAGCGCCTTCAAACCGATCCTCGCAACGGGTGGAACTTCGCCATGGCTCAAGGCTTGAGACGGGAGAGTCGTTCCCCCGTGGAGAGTACATGACCGGCCTGGTTTCCCGTTTCGCCCTGCTCGCCGTCCTGGCCCTGTCGGCCTGCGACGACCAGCCGCCGGCCAAGCCCGCTCCCGCCAAGACCGTGCAGAAGGCGCCGCCGGCGGCGACGCCGCTGGTCGCCGCCCCACCGGCCGTGGCTGCTGCCTCGCCCCTGGCCCAGACGATCAACGCCGCGACCTTCGACCCGGCCGCCACCGATCCCGACGCCCACCGCAACCTGCTGATCCGCGTTCAGACCCTGCTGGACCGCGCCCGCTTCTCGCCCGGCGTCATCGACGGCCGCGACGGGACCAACCTGACCCTGGCGATCAAGGCCTACCAGGGCTCGCGCAACATCGCCGCCGACGGCGAGATCACCAAGGAACTGGTCGACACCCTGACGGCCGGCGACGGTGGCCCCGTGCTGGTCGACTACCAGATCACGGCCGAAGACGTGGCCGGCCCGTTCGCGCCCGTACTGCCCAAGGAAGACTATGAGGCGATGGCCAAGCTGCCGGCCATGAACTACCACACCCCGCTGGAGCTGCTGGCCGAGCGCTTCCACATGGATGAGGCGTTGCTGCAGGCCCTCAATCCCGGCGTCGACTTCTCTGCAGCTGGCACGACGATCGCGGTGACGGGCGCCGGCGCCGACAAGCTGGATCGCAAGGTCGACCGTATCGAGATCGACAAGGCCCTGGGCCAGGTCCGCGCCTTCGACAAGGACGGCGTCGAACTGGCGGTCTATCCGGCCACGGTTGGCAGCACCGAGCGCCCCGCCCCGTCCGGCGAGTGGGCCGTGCGCACCCTGGCCCCGGCCCCGACCTACACCTATGACCCCTCGCGCCTGACCTTCGGCAAGCCCAAGGGCAAGCTGACCATCAAGGCCGGGCCGAATAATCCGGTCGGCTCGACCTGGATCGACCTGACCAAGGACACCTACGGCATCCACGGCACGCCCGATCCCAAGCTGGTCAACAAGCGCGCCTCGCACGGCTGCGTGCGCCTGACCAACTGGGACGCGGCCGAGCTGGGCTCGGCCGTGAACAAGGGGGCCAAGGTGATCTTTATGGGTGCGGAAGCCCGCGCCTCCTAGATCACTTCGGCTTGCGGAACTTCAGGATGAACTGATCGGTCTTCCCGCGGATGCTGGGGTCGAAGACGCTGACCGTATGCGTGTCGGCCTTGTCGGCCAGGAGCGGGCTTTCGCTTTCGAGCTTGAAGCCGGCGGCCTCGACTTCGGTTTTCACCTGGGCGATGTCGATGCGGTGCAGGGCGTCCGGCGCCGTCGTCGCGCCGGCCAGGGCGGCGTGGTCGATGACCAGGAAGACGCCGCCTGGCTTCAGCGACTTGAAGATCTCGGCATTGGCCTTGGCGGCGGTGTCCGTCGGGAACGGCTTCAGGTGCATGTCGTGATAGTTCTGGACGGTGATCACCGCGTCGACATTGTCGGGCAGGTCCAGGCCGACCATCGGGCCGTTCAGCGCCTTGCTGTTGGCCAGGGCGGCGGTGACCGTCTTCTGGTCCTCGCCATACTTGGGCATGAACTTGATGAACTCGGCCGGTTGATAGGCATAGACCACACCGTTCGGGCCGACCGCGCCCGAGATGATCCGGGTGAAGTAGCCACCGCCCATGACGTAGTCGACGACGGTCTGGCCCGGCTTCAGCTCGGCCAGGGCCAGGATCTCGCCCGGATGACGCGCGGCGTCGCGGGCCGTGTCGGCGGCGGGGCGCGACGGGTCGGCCACGGCCTTGGCGATGTTGGCGGGAACCTCGGCGAACGCGACGCCGCCGACGCTAAAGGCCAGAGCGGCCAATACCGAAACCAAGTGCTTGCGGGCCATGGGCGCGCCTCCCTCATTGTTGGTTAGAACCTAGCAGCACAGCTAGGAACGACGAACGCCGTTATCCAGACGTTTCAGCCAGCTTTCGTCGAAACCGGCTCTAGGCACGACCAAGCCCGCCAGACATGATCGGCGGTAACAAACAGAACGGATCGGGGAGGTCTGGATGAAGTGGATCCTGCGCGGGATCGGCGCCTTGCTGGCGCTTGTGGTGCTGGCGGGCGCGGCCTTGATCGCGATCGACCAGGCCAGCCTGCCCAAGGCCCCTCCCCGGCAAGCTCTGCTCGACAAGGCCAAGGCCTATGACGTCCGCATCCGCCGCGACGACTGGGGCGTGCCGCACATCCTGGGCAAGACCGACGCCGACGCGGCCTTCGGCCTGGGCTACGCCCAGAGCGAGGACGACTTCGCCACCCTGCAGGACGTGGTGCTGGCCACGCGCGGCGTGCTGGCCCGCGACAAGGGCGCCAAGGCCGCGCCGACCGACTATGTCACCGCCCTGCTCGACGTCTGGCCGACCACCAACGCCCACTACGGCCAGCTGCCGGCCGACCTGCGCAAGATCATGGAGGCCTATGCCGACGGGGTCAGCGTCTATGCCGCTAAGCATCCCGAGAAGGTCAAGGCCGGGCTGCTGCCCCTGACCGGACACGACATCGAGGCCGGCTTCATCTTCAAGCAGCCGTTCTTCTACGGCCTGGACACCGAGCTCAAGCACCTGACCGCGCCTCGCGAGAAGGGGCCACCGCCGAAGGGTTCCAACGGCCTGGCCACCGCGCCGTCCCGCAGCGCCGACGGCGCCACGCGTCTGCTGGTCAATTCGCACCAACCCTATACCGGCCCGGTCGCCTGGTACGAGGCCGTGGTCGAGAGCGGTCAGGGCTGGCACGTGGCCGGCGGTTTCTTCCCCGGCGCGCCCTTCATGCTGCATGGCCACAACGCCACCCTGGGCTGGGCCAATACCGTGTCCAAGCCCGACCTGGTGGACAGCTACCGCCTGACCATCAACCCGGCGAACAAGAACCAGTACAAGCTGGACGGCCAGTGGAAAGACTTCGACAAGCGCTGGGTCACCCTGCGCGTGAAGCTCTTCGGCCCCATCGTCCTGCCGGTCAAGAAGGCCGTGCTGCGCTCCGTGCACGGGCCGGTGCTGGAGACCGATCACGGCGTCTTCGCCATCCGCTACGCCGGCATGGGCGAGTGGCGCCAGCCGTTGCAGTACTGGCGGCTGAACCGGGCGCGGACGATGGACGAGTGGCGCGCTGCCATCGCCACCCACGCCATCCCCAGCCTGAACTACGTCTATGCCGACGCGGCCGGGAACATCGGCTTCGTGCACAACGGCCAGTATCCAAACCGCACCGCCCAGGCCGACTGGACCGGCGTCCTGCCCGGCGACCGCTCGGACCTCGTCTGGCAAGGCTACCGCCCCTTCGACCAGAGCCCGCAGCTGTGGAATCCGAAGTCGGGCCTGGTCTTCAACTCCAACAACACCCCGTTCCAAGCCAGCGAGGCGGCCGACAACCTGAAGCCCGAGGCCTTCCCCGCCTCGATGGGCCTGCAGGCCAACATGACCAACCGCGCCTGGCGGGCGCTGGAGACCTTCGGGACCGACCACGCGATCACCGACACGAGCTTCCGGGCCCACAAGTTCGACGTGGCGTTCAGCGACCGATCGTCGGTGATGGAGATGGTCCGCGAGGTCACCGCGATCGATCCCAAGGGCGACGCCGATCTCGCCGAGGCCCAGCGCGTCCTGCGCGCCTGGGACAAGAAGGCCGACGTCCACGATCGCGGCGCGGCCCTGGCGGCGCTGATGACCCAGCCGATCTTGTTCGCCCGCTCCAACGGCGATCCGGCCCCGACGCCGATCGACAGCCTGCGCGCGGCGATCACACAGCTGAAGACCCACTTCGGCCGCCTGGATCCCGAATGGGGCCAGGTCAACCGCATCCGGCGCGGGACGGTGAACCTGGCCATCGACGGCGCGGCCGACACCTATCGCTCGGTGTGGGGCAAGCCGGAGACGGACGGCACCACCACCGCCGACGGCGGCGACACCTTCGTCATGTTCGTGACCTGGGACAAAGCCGGCGCGCTGCGCTCCGAAAGCATCCACCAGTTCGGCTCGGCCACGCTGGACGCCAAGTCGCCCCACTATGCCGACCAGACGCCGCTGTTCGTGGCCATGAAGACCAAGCCCGTCTGGTTCACGGAAGCGCAACTGAAAGGACACGTTAAGGTCGACTATCGCCCTCAGGATCGTTGAGCGCTAAAACTTTGCCGTTCAGGCGCCGTTCAGTTGGAGGGCGGCTAGTTGGCGTCAACAACGACGCCTCTCGGTGGGGAAACAGACATGCACAAGACCCTCGGCCTCGCGGCCCTTTCCGCTCTGGCGATCGCCGGCGCCGCCTCGGCCCAGGCGCCGAACTGGAACGGCCCGTACCAGGAGCCGCCGCGCGGTTCCTACTTCCAGTCGTGCCGTGAGATCTCCGCCTTCAACGGCGAAGTCCACGCGCGCTGCAAGACCAGCCGTGGCGGCTGGGCCTGGGTCAGCGCCTATGTCCGCGACTGCAACAGCCAGGGCATGGCCAATGGCGACGGCAAGCTGATCTGCCAGAGCCTGGCCGGCTCGGGCAACGGCGGCTGGAACAATGGCGGCTGGAACGGCGGTGGCGGCGGCGGTTGGAACAACGGCGGCGGCGGTCGCCCGGGCGGCGGCGGTCGTGACGGCGTCGTGCTGTTCGAAGATCCGCAATACCAGGGCCGCGCGTTCGAGGTGAACGGCGACATGCCCGACCTGGGCGCGGTCAAGTTCAACGACAAGGCCTCGTCGATCCAGATCGGTCGTGGCGGTCGCTGGGAGATCTGCGAGCACGCCAACTATCAGGGCCGTTGCAGCCGTCTCGACGCCGACCAGGCCATCCTGCCGCGCGAATGGAACGACCAGATCAGCTCCATCCGTAAAGTCCGCTAGGAAGAAACCCCATGCGCAAATCCGCTTTCCTGATCGTCTGCGGGACCATCGCCCTGATGGCCGGCGGCGCGGTCGCCCAGGACCGCAACTACGACCGCGACCGTCGCGACGGCTATGATCGCCGCGACGACCGCAGAGACAATCGCCGTGATGATCGTCGCGGCGGCTGGGATCGTGGCGGCGAAGTCGTGCTGTTCGAGCACGACGGATTCCGCGGCGAAGCCCGCCCGCTGCGCGGCGACACCCCGGACCTGGCGCGTCTCGGCTTCAACGACCGCGTCTCGTCCATGCGCATCTCGCGCGGATCGTGGGAGTTCTGCGAGCACGCCTACTATCAGGGCAAGTGCTGGCGCTACGACTACGATACGGCCAGCCTGCCCAAGAAGCAGAACGATCGCTACAGCTCGGTCCGCCGGGTTCGCTAAGGACCAATGCCGCGCCGGCCTCTTGAAGCCCGGCGCGGCGCACGGTTAAGGTCCGCCGCCTTTTTACTGGTGGAGTTCACCCCATGCGCAAGATCATCGTCCTCGCCGCCGCCGCGGCCGCCCTGCTGGTCTCGGCCTGCAACACCATCGAAGGCGCGGGCCGCGACGTCTCGTCCGCCGGCAAGGCCGTCGCCGGCGCCGCGCGCGACGCCAAGCACTAGACCAAGCTACGCGTCTTCCTCACGCGAGGTTTCCGCGCCGATCGTCCGCTTCTCATGCGGGGCGACGGCGTCCTCCGGGGCGTGACGGACGGCGTGTTCGGCCTTGGAAGCCGCCTCGCCCTTGCGGGGCGGCTCAGCGCCCGGATCGGTGGGTTTTCGAGGGTCGGGCGTCATGTGTCGCCTCCGCATTCCAGAACACCCGATCAACGTCAGCACGCTGTCGCAGTTCCAAAGACCCCGGATCGAGGACTCCAATTCCCGGAACATCGATCCGGCGAATAGTCTTCATTAACCAGGACCAGCCTGGAAAGCGATCGGGACATCGTTTGCATGACGACATCTCGATGAGATCCGCCAACTGGTTCACCGTTACTTACCCGCAAGCTGGACAAAAGGTCGCCGTGCGACGGCTGGTCGCCCTTTTCTCGTCGCGCCCGAAGGCGCATATGAGCGCCCATGTCAGAGTCCCAGCCCTCCCCGTCCCTTCTGACCGGCCTCAAGCGCGGTCTGCTGCACCGTTGTCCCAACTGCGGCGACGGTCGCCTGTACATGCGCTACCTGAAGGTCGATCCCGAGTGCGAGGCCTGCGGCCACGAGCTGGGCCGCTATCCGGCCGACGACGGTCCGGCCTATTTCACCATCCTGCTGGTCGGCCACCTGCTGGTCGCGCCGCTGCTGCTCTTCCCGTGGATCTGGGAGGCCTCGCCGTGGCTGGTCGCGCCCCTGACCCTGATTCCGCTCGCGGTGCTGACTCTGCTGCTGCTGCCGCGCGTAAAGGGCGGCGTGATCGGCGCCCTGTGGGCCATCAAGCTGAGAAAAGCCGAAGACACCCCGGCCTGAGCCTGACCCGGCCAAGACGTTCTCGAAACGTCGGGAACAAAACAGTCCGGAACCGACAAGCGGCGCCGCGAATTTCGAAGTCCTGACCCTAGCGTCGCCATGGTGGCCGACGCGGGATCTCAAGGAACATTCGGAAGATGCTCGGCACCATCCTCATCATCATCCTGATCCTGGCCCTCATCGGCGCATTGCCGACCTGGGGGCACAGCCGTTCGTGGGGTTACTTCCCCAGCGGCGGCCTGGGCCTGATCCTGGTCATCCTGATCATCCTGGTCCTGCTCGGCAGGATCTAGCGCGCGCTTGCCCTAAACCGGCGTTCGCTTAGTCTCCCCCTTCGAAACGGGAGGGGGAGATCCACATGACGGCGACCGCCGAAGCGGAAACCGGCGTCGGGGGCGCGCGCCTCTCGCCGCTGGCCCGCGCCAAGGCCATCCTGGGCGGCTCGGCCGGCAATCTGGTCGAATGGTACGACTGGTTCGCCTACGCGGCCTTCACCCTCTATTTCGCCCCAGCCTTCTTCCCCAAGGGCGACCAGACCGTTCAGCTGCTGCAGGCGGCGGCGGTGTTCTTCCTGGGCTTCGTGGCCCGCCCGATCGGCGCCTGGCTGATGGGCATGTACGCAGACCACGCCGGCCGTCGCGCCGCCCTGTCGGTCTCGGTGGCCCTGATGTGCGGCGGGGCGTTGATCATCGCCGTCACCCCCGACTTCAAGACCATAGGCCTGTGGGCCCCCGCCATCCTGCTGTTCGCCCGCGTGCTGCAAGGCCTGTCGGTCGGCGGCGAGTACGGAGCCAGCGCCACCTATATGAGCGAGATGGCCGGCAAGGCCCGCCGCGGCTTCTGGTCCAGCTTCCACTACGTGACCCTGATCGCCGGCCAACTGCTGGCCCTGGGCGTACTGATCGTGCTGCAAAGAACCATGCCCGAGGCCGACCTGAAGGCCTGGGGCTGGCGCATCCCGTTCATAGTCGGGGCCTTGCTGGCCGTGGTGGTGTTCTGGATCCGTCGGGGCCTGGAAGAAAGCATCGCCTTCAAGCGCCCGGCCCAGCGCGAGACCCTCTCGCGCGGCCAGGTGGCCAGCGCGGCGGCCTTCCTGGTGCTGACCGTGATCGCCGGCGTCACGGGCGTCATGCCCGGCGCCCTGGCCAGGCCGGCCCAGATCCTGGGCGCGGTGTTCCTGGTGCTGTTCTTCGTGTCGCTGATCGTGCCGCTGGTGCGCCGTCACCCGCGCGAGAGCCTGCTGATCATGGGCCTGACGGCCGGCGGCTCGCTGACCTTCTATGTCTACACGACCTACATGCAGAAGTTCCTGGTCAACACGGCCGGCTTCAGCAAGAGCCAGGCGTCCGAGGTCAGCGCGCTGAGCATGATCGGCTTCATGCTGCTGCAGCCCCTGGCCGGCTGGCTGTCGGACCGCTTCGGCCGCAAGCCGATGCTGATCCTGGCCTTCGGCGGCGGCGCCCTGACCATCTGGCCGATCATGACCGGCATCAGCCACGCCACCTCGGTCAGCACGGCCCTGGTGCTGATCCTGACCGGCATGACCTTCCAGTCCTGCTACACCTCGATCAGCGCGGTGGTGAAGGCCGAGATGTTCCCCGCCGAGGTCCGCGCCCTGGGGGTGGCCCTGCCCTACGCCCTGGCCAATGTGCTGTTCGGCGGCACGGCCGAGATGGTCGCCCTGGCCTTCAAGCACGAAAGCGTCGAGAGCACCTTCTACCTGTATGTCGCCGCCGTGATGGTGCTGGGCCTGACCTGCTCGATCATCCTGAAGGACACCGGACGACACAGTCTGATCCACGAGGACTGATCACCGTTTTCCGACTCTAATTGTCCGTCTAGATTTCACCCATGCACTTGCTCGACACCATCGTCCTGTCCGTCTTCGCCGCCTGCTGGCTGCTGTACGAGCCCATGCTCAAGCGCCTGGGCGAAGGCGGCGGCGTGCTGAACACCGACATGACGGTGATCCGCCGCCGTTGGATGCAGGAGATGGCGGTGCGCGAGATCGCCCTGCTGGACGGCCAGTTGCTGGGCCACGCGATCAACTCGGCCAGCTTCTTCGCCTCGTCGAACCTGATCCTGATCGCCGCGGCGGCCGGCGTGCTGTTCGGCGGCGACACTGCCTGGAAGAGCGTCGAAGGTCTTGCCGTGCTGGCCAAGACCACGCCGATGATGTTCCAGATCAAGCTGGGCCTCGTCTTGATCGCCCTGGCGCGCGGCCTGCTCGACTTCATCTGGTCGATCCGCCAGATGAACTACTGCCTGGCCGCGATCGGCGCTGCGCCGATGTGGGCGCCGCCGGCGGTGCTGGCGGAGTATGCGGAAGCAGCCGGCGGCATCCTCAACCCGGCCCTGTCGGCCTTCAACGCCGGCGTCCGGGCCTACTACTTCGCCCTGGCGGCTGCAGTCTGGCTGCTGGGCCCCCTGCCCTTCCTATGCGCCACCCTGGGCGCCATGACCCTGCTGCTCTGGCGCCAGCGCCGCAGCCGCGCCTCGGGCGCCGTGCGCAAGGTGCGCCAGATCCTGGAGCGCCAGCCGGTCGTGCACGGCCCGCACCTGACGCGCCTGAACCCGCCGCCGGAAGACCGGATCTAGGGACGGGCCGGAGCAAACTCCGGCCGGATTTGGGTACTGGAAAGCTTGGCTGGAGGAACACGGCCTTCGGCGCTGCGTTCATTCTCGCGCGAACACCCAGACCCCGAATGCATAAGCCCCGCCGGTGACATAAGTCTCCGGCGGGGCTAATGGGAAGTCTTGTGGGTAGACAAGTTCTTCATACCTTAACCCCCACCCCTTCGCAACCTCTTTGCTACGAGAATCCGACATTTCGTCGTGAATTCGTGTTGCAACTTCCGCTATTGCAAAGCTCCAGCCAGATTCCCGAGGCGCGGCGCGCAATATCGAGCGTCAGCCCAAGCCGCTCAAGGAAGGCCTCCGGAGCGCATCGATTTATTGAGTTCTCCGGAAAAGGTTTACTACGCAATGCTCTTACCCAGCATTGGGATGGAAACACTGATTTTTTGAATGCGTCTTATGAAATGGCGTGAACTGCATTTCTGAACGCTTCAACTACGCCAGCGAGCGTTAAAAGATTTAGTGATCATTCACCTGAGAGGCGAAGTCGAGCTCGGTGCGCCGGGACGGCCTGGTCGTTATTTCAGACCTGAAACCGTCCCGACTATCGCTTAGCGCGTGCGATCAGACCCCGAGGGCGGTCCAAAGCGGCAGAACCTTCTCCCCCCACGTCTCGGCCTGGGCGCGAAGTTCGGTCAGATTGTCGTCGCCCTGCAGGGCCACGCCCTCCTTGAGGATCGCCTGGCCCTGGCTCTGGAGAATGCTCCAGGCGAAACCGGCCCAATCGGCCGGCGTCTTGCCACCGGTCTGACGGCTCAGCCAGAACAGCTGGTGGAAACGCGGCGCGCTGACGCCGCCGCCCGTCATCGGCGAGGCGAAGTAGCCGATGTCCTTGTTCGACAACGAACGCTGGGCGATCGCCTTGTTCAGGGCCAGGGCGCGCGACTTGGCCTTGGAGAAGTCCTGGCCCGGCGCCGCGGGCTGGACGGCCCCCATCGCGAGCAGCACGGTGATGGCCGAGCTGAGTTGCGTGAAGTTGACGCCCTTGCCCGCGACATGGGCCTCCAGTTCGTGGATGGCGTGCGGCTTGTAGTCCAGCAGCAACTCGTAGATCGGGTCGTAGATGTGCGGAAGCATGTCCGCCTCGCCCGTCAGCCCTCTCACCTTGCGGGGCAGGTCGGCCTTGGGCAGGGACAGGATGATCCGCTCCTCGCGGACTGCGGCCGCCTGCTCGTGCCCTTCCAGCCGACGCACGCCGCGGATCCAGTAGTCCCGCCGGAACTGCTGGTTCGTGCAGAAGTCACGAACCGTCTCGCGCAGCGACAGGTCGGCCACGTTCCGCATGAATTCCGCCTGCTGGGGCGTCATGCTCAGCTCGGGCGTGCCGTCCAGGATGCTGGCCGAACTGGCGAAGTCGACCTTGGCCTCGCTCAGCCAGTTCTCGAGATCGGCGAAGTACATCGGGTGCCAGTCCCGGTTCATGTACTCGTGCGCCACGTAGCTGCGGTCCAGCCCCTTGATCTGCTTCAGCCGTTCGACGGCGCCGGGATTGGACCTGGCATAGAGCGGCTCAAGTCCCAGGAACTGGTCGATGAAGCCCAGGGCCGAGTCGATCTGGCCAACGATGCCCTGCCCCGGCGCGCCCATGATGTCGGCATGGCGTTTCATCAGGTGACGGATCGGCGCCGAGGCCGACCAACCCGGCAGGGTGTTGTACGAGATATAGAGCACCCCGCCCGGCCGCAGCTTGCGGCGGACGAAGTCGACCAGGACGCCGCGATTGGCGTCCGAGATCCAGGTCCAGATGCCGTGCAGGCCGATAAAGTCGAAGTCCGGCAGGTCCTTGCGGTGGCAAAACTCGGCGAAGGCTTCGTCATAGAGCTTGGCTTCGGCGCCCGCGATCCGGACCATTTCAGTCGCGAAGGCGGCCTGGGACGGATTGAAGTCCGTTCCGTACCAGTTGACGCTGGGCTGGGCCGCGGCATGGATCGAGACGGACAGCCCCTGCCCGAAACCCAGCTCGCAAGCATTCTCGATCCTAGGTGCATGACGCCCGGCCAGCAGAAGCGGCAGACGGCAGCGGACGGGGTTCAACTCCGTATAGTAGCCAAAGGTGTAGTTTACATCCGTGATATAGCCGGCGCTCCACTCAGTCGACACGCAGTCCCTCGCTGTTGATGGCCCGCCCTCCCCGAATGGATTGCTGCATTGAAAGGTCGCGACTGACAAGTTCCGGCCACAATTTAACGCCGAAAGGTCCACCCCTTTTCTCGTAGCGCCCGCGCAGCGAGCCGCTATAGCTCGGTCGTTCCCCTGAACAGCGCCAGAATTCGCCAAGCCTTGTCCATGAAGTCCTCTCTCCTCGCGCTGTGGCGCGGCTTGCCGGCGCCCGTACGCCGCGCGGCGCATCTGACCGCCGGCGCCCCGGGCGCGGCGTACCGGGCGACGGCCGATGCTTTCGACGAGATAGCCAAGACCCATGCCCTGCGGACGGCCCATGCGCGCGCCCACCGCCGGGCCAGGCGTCGTAACCTGCCCCCGACCCTGCCAGTGACGATCGTCGGCTTCCACGGGGCCGTCCACGGCCTGGGCGAAGGCGCGCGCATGCTGGTCCGGGGCTTCGCCGACATGGGCCTGCCCGTCCGCGCCATCGACCTGTCGGCCAGCGTCGGCTTCCCGGTCGACCTGCCGATCCCGTTCCCGCCTCCGACCGAGGGTGAGCGCGGCGTGGTGATCTCGCACATCAATCCGCCGGAGCTCCTGCGCTGGGCCCGCGAGACCGAAGGTCGGCCGCTCGAGGGACGCCGCCATATCGGCTACTGGGCCTGGGAGCTCGAGGACGCGCCCGCGGACTGGATCCCGGCCTTCGACCTGGTCGACGAGGTCTGGACCCCCTCGGCCTTCGCCGCCGAAGCCATCCGCAAGATCGCGCCCGCCCGGGTGAAGGTCACGCCCGCGCCCTACCCGCTGTATCTGAACTCGCGTCCGGCGCCCGACCGGGCCCGCTTCGGCTTTCCCGACGGCGCCGTCGTGGTGCTGATGGCCTTCGACCTGCGCTCCACGGCGCAGCGCAAGAACCCCTACGCCGCCCTCGCCGCCTTCCAGAAGGCTCACGCCAAGGCCGCGCGGTCGGCGCTGCTGGTCTGCAAGGTGGTCGGGGCCGATCTCTATACCGAGACGTTCCAGGCCCTTCAGGCGCTGGTAGCGGGCGATCACGCGATCCGCCTGATGACCGAGAACCTGTCGGCCGAGGACATGGCCCTGCTGACGGCCAGCAGCGACGTCATCCTGTCGCTGCACCGCTCCGAAGGCTACGGCCTGCTGCTGGCCGAGGGCATCTGGCTGGGCAAGCCGACCGTGGCGACCGGCTGGTCCTCGACCGTCGAGTTCATGGACCCGACCTCGAGCCAGCTTGTGGACTTCACCCTGATCCCGGTCGAGGGCGACGGCGCGATCTATCGCGAGGGTCGCTGGGCCGACGCCGATGTCGACGACGCGGCCGCCAAGCTGGCGCGGATGCTGTCGGACGACGCCTGGCGCAAGGAAATGGCCGCTGCGACGGTGCGCAACGGCCATGTCTCGTTCGATCGTGAAGCCTGGCTGCGGATGACCCGCGGCCTGCTGCCTCTGGATTAGCCCTTCGGCGAGGTCCTGACCGGCGTATCGTCCGACAGGGCGGGCAGGTCGTTGATCGACTGCGGCGGCGCGACCTTGTCGGCCGACACCGGCGCGGCCGGCAGCTCCGACGACGGTGGACGGATCGGCGTGGTGTCACCCGGCTCGGGCTTCTTCGCCGCCATCGGCAGGGCGACGCGGTCGAACGCCTGGACGACCAGGTCCGTCGGCAGCATGCCCTTGTAGCGGACCTTCTTGAAGTGGCGCGTCGGATCATAGGGCTGGAGGCCCGGCGCAAGATTGCCGACTTCCAGCGTGCCCACCTGGGCCAGCAGTTGCAGGCGACCGGCATATTCGTTGGCGCGACCGCGCACGAAGCTGATCTGGGCGTTCTGCAGTTCGGCCTGGGCGTTCAGCACCTCGATCGTGCTGCGCAGCGCGAAGCGCTCTTCCTCGCGAACCCCGTAGAAGGCGACCGTGTCGGCCTTCATTTCATCCTCGAGGGAGACCAGCGACCGGCGAGCGGCGACCAGCTGGTCCCACGACTGCGAGACGTTCAGCACCATGTTGCGGCGCGCATCGTCGATCAGCAGCTTGTCGCGATTGTTCTCCTCCAGCGACTGGCGAACCACCGAGTTAAGCTGGCCCGACGAGAACAGGGGCTGGGTCAGGGTGATCCCGGCGTTCAGCGTGTCGACGCGACGGTTGAGCTTGGCACTATAGAGGCTTTCCGACGCGTTGCGGTAGTCGGCCCGGGCGGCGACCGAGAACAATCGCTGCGCGCGCGCCTCGGCCACGCCCAGTCGCGACGCCTTCTCGGTGTACATCGCCGCCTGCAGGGTCGGATTGCTCTCCTCGGCCTGGTCGAAAGCCGTGTCCAGGCTGACGGGCAGGTCGTCGACGTCCGGCTCGGGCTCCAGGGTCGCAGGCATGTGGCCGACGATCGAGGCGTAATAGGCCTGGGAGATGTTCAGCTGCGCGTGGGCGTTGGCCAGCTGCGTCCGCGACGAGGCGAAGCGCGCCTTGGCCTGCTCCACGTCGGTCAGGGTGACCTGGCGGACGCTGTACTTGTCCTGGGTGTCCTTCAGTTGCTTTTCCAGCCAGGCCGCGCCGCCTTCGGCGATGCGCAGCACCTCGCGGTCGCGCCGCACCTGGACGTAGGCGCCGGCGGTCCTGACCAGCAGGTCCATCTCGATGCGGCGCAGGTTTTCGCGCGCCGCCCTCACCTGGGCCTCGACCCCACCCAGACGCGCGGCCAGGCGGCCGTTGCTGTAGAGCGTCTGGCTTACCGACAGCGCGGTGCTAGGGGTGCCGGCGTCGGCGTGCACGCCCGTGCCGACCTCCTCCACCCGATTGTAGGCAGCGGTATAGGACGCGCTGGCCTGCAGGCCGTAGGCGGACCGGGCCTGGGTATAGTTCTCGTCCAGGGCGCGCATGGCGGCGCGCTGGGCCTGGATGTTCGGATTGCTCTGGTAGGCGGCGGTGATCGCATCGGCCAAGGTCTCGGCGTGCGCGAGTTCGGCGCGGCCAGTCACGGCCATGGCGACGGCCAAGGCGATCACGGACGTCCGAACGGACAGGACTTTCGACAGCACTCGCATCTTCCAGACTTTCACGGCCCCCGCCAGAATGCGGCGTTCAAGCCAATATTTGTGGCTTAATCAAGAAGACGACGCACAGTCGCCTCCCACGTAACGTTCTTGTTGCGCCAGAGATCGCGCGCCGCGGCCCCCAGCGATATCGCGCGCGCCTTGTCGTACGTCAAACTATGCAACGCTTGAGCCAGCGCTTCGGGTGAAGGTTCGGCGACCGCGCCGGTCTCAGCGCTGACGATCTCCAGCAGGCCGCCGCTATCGGTGACGGTCAGCACGGCCTTGCCCGAGGCGAAGGCCTCCATGGTCACATAGCCCACGCTGTCTTCGTCGAACGGCAGGTAGGCGCAGACCAGGGCGCCGTTGGCCCAGCGCGCGATGTCCTCACGCGGATGGAAGCCGAACCGTAGATCGACGCGATCCTTCAGGTCCAGATCATCGACCAGCTTGGTCAGGCGATCGGCGTAGGCCTGGTTCTCCGGCGGACCGGCGATGACCAGGCGCAAGCTCCCCGGCAGCAGGGCCAGGGCCTCGATCAGCAGGTGCTGGCGCTTGCCCGCCGCCACCCGGCCGCCGGCGAAGACGTAGTCGCCATAGTCGCCGCCGGTGAACAGCTCGCCGTCGTTCAGCGGCGGATACAGGACCTCGGAGGCCACGCCGTTGAACTTCATCAGGCGGTTCTGGGTGACCGGCGAGTTGCACCAGATCTTGCGGCACTGCGCGAAGCATTCGTTGTCGGCCGCCTTGATCGCCGCCTTCACCGTGCGTCCGGTCTCGTCGAAGTCCAAGTGGCTCTGGCCAGCCTCGCACAGGTCATAGGCCTGGCGAAACTGGTGCAGCAGCCACAGCACCTTGTCCTGGTGCGGGATCAGATAGGCCGGGAACTTCAGGCCGATCACGCGGTCGACATTGTACAGCCGCATGCCCTTGGAGATCAGCATCTCCTCGATCAGGCGCTCGGCGGGCTCCCATGTGAATGGAACGCGGACTAGCTCCGACTGAACACCAGGAGTGCTGTTCAGGCGGCGGACCAGGTGGTCGGCCAGCTCCTCGGCCCCGCCGCGCTGGAACGGGGCGGCATTGTTGACGACGAGCACTTTCATGCGGTCAGCCGCTCCACCACGGTGCTCCAGTCGATCTTCATCTCGGCCAGGCGGTTCAGCGAAGCGGTCCCCATCTTGGCCACGGCCTGCTTGTCGGCATGCAGGCGGTCGAACTGCTCGGCCAGGGCGCGCGGGTCGGGCTCGCTGATCAGACCATTGCGGCCGTGCTCGACCAATTCCAGCACGCCGCCGCTGTCGGTCGTCGTGATGATGGCCTTCTTGGCGTGCGCGCCTTCCAGCGACGGATAGCCGTAGCTGTCCTCGTCCTTGGGCAGGTAGGCGATGGCGAGCGCTTCCTTCAGCATCTGCGCCTTCTCGTCCTCGCTGATCCAGCGATCCTCGAGGATGACGCGGTCCTGGACGCCCAGGTCCTTGGTCATCTGCACCAGCTGGCGGCCGTATTCGGCGCTGGACGCCGTGCCGGCCAGGCGCAGCTTCACGCCGGTCTTCACATGCTGCATGGCCTCGATCATCAGGGCCTGGCGCTTGTGCGGCTCCAGGCGCGAGATCGCGACGATCTCGTCGCCATAGCCCGTGTGGGTGAAGCGCTCGGGCTTGTAGACCGGCGGATACAGCGGCGTGGAGTCCAGGCCGTTGAAGGTCTTGAGGCGGTCGGCGACCACCTGCGAGTTAGTGAACACCGCCCGCGCTTCCGAGATCGCCTGGGTGTCGAGGGCCCGCAGGTTGTCGCGGATCGCCCGGTGATGGGCGTCGTCCGGCATACCGCGATAGGGCGTGTCCCACAGGTCGTAGAAGGTGCGGATGTGGTGGATGAACCACAGCACCTTGTTCGGGTGATCCACCACATAGGCCGGCGGCCGGAAGCAGATCACCCTGTCGCACCACTGGGTCAGGTCCATCATCCGCCAGGCGGCGATCTGGTGCAGGATCTCGTTCGGATCGTCGGTGAACGGCAGGTAGAACCGCTCGACCTCGTGACCGGCCTCGATCAGCTTCTCCTCGAGCCACTCGACGATGAAGCGCGCGCCGCCGTTGATGAACGGCACGATCGAGGACAGGAGGACGATACGCATCGGCTAGACCAGAACCTGGTCGAGCGCGGCCACGACGCGGTCGATGTCGGCTTCGGTCAGGCCCGCATGGGTCGGCAGGTTCAGGCCGTCCGCGCCACAGGCCTCGGCCTGGGCCAGATCGCCGGTCGCCAGGTGGGCATAGGGCGGCATGATGTGCATCGGGTGGAACACCGGGCGGCTCTCGATGCCCAGGGCGTCCAGGTCCTTGATCACCTGGTCGCGCGAGGTGGTCAGGCCCTCGCCCAGGCGCACGGTGTACATCCAGAACACGTGGCGGCCGGTGTCGGCGACATGCGGCTTGATCACTCGGTTGCCCAGGCGCGCCAGCTTCTCTTCGTACCAGGCCACGACCTGCTCGCGAGCGGCCAAGTGATGCTCGACCCGTTCCAACTGGGCCAGGCCGATGGCCGCCTGGATGTTGGTCATGCGGTAGTTGAAGCCGACGACGGGGAACCAGTAGCGACGGTTCGGATCCATGCCCTGGCTGCGATACAGCCGCATGGTCTTGGCCAGCTCGTCGTCATTGGTGGTGATCATCCCGCCTTCGCCGGTGGTGATGATCTTGTTGCCGAAGAAGCTGAAGGTGGCGCAGTCGCCCAGCGAGCCCGACATCTTGCCCTTGTAGGTCGCACCCACGGCCTCGGCCGCGTCCTCGATGACCAGCAGGTTGTGCTTCCTGGCGATCTCCAGGATCGGGTCCATGTCGGCCACCTGGCCATACAGATGGACCGGCATGATCGCCTTGGTGCGCGGCGTGATCTTGGCTTCGATCGCCGCCGGATCGACGTTGAAGGTGCGCGGATCGTTGTCGACCAAGACCACCGTGCCGCCGCAATAGGTCACCGCGTTGCACGAGGCGATGTAGGTCAGGCTGG
Source organism: Caulobacter sp. GW821-FHT11E11 (assembly GCF_058808315.1). Classification (NCBI taxonomy): domain Bacteria; kingdom Pseudomonadati; phylum Pseudomonadota; class Alphaproteobacteria; order Caulobacterales; family Caulobacteraceae; genus Caulobacter; species Caulobacter sp. GW821-FHT11E11. The sequence continues at coordinate 462,162 of NZ_JBXARO010000003.1, read as the reverse complement.
GGATGATCACCTCATCGCCTGGGCCGATGCCCATGGCGACCAGGGCCAGGTGCAGCGCCGTCGTGCCGTTGTTGCAGGTGATGGCGTGCTTGACGCCGCAGTAGTCGGCGAAGGCCTTCTCGAAGTCGGTGATGAAGCGGCCGGCCGACGAGATCCATGTCGAATCCATGCATTCGAGCACATAGTCGCGCTCATTGCCGTCGAGGCTGGGCTGGGCGACGGAAATCCGCGGCAGGCTACTCAAGAACGCTCTCCTTTTATCTTCACGGGTACGCCGACTGCCAGTACGCCGTCCGGAAGGTCACGCACCACGACGCCGCCGGCGCCGACGGTGGTGTCCGCCCCGATCGTCACGCCCGGAATCACCCGCGCGCCGACGCCGAGGAAGGCCCGCTCGCCGACGGTCACGCCGCCGGCCAGGGCCGAGGCGGGGCCCAGGTGGCAGGCCGCACCCATGCGGCAGTCGTGATCCACGACCGCGCCCGTATTGATGATGGACAGATCGCCGACCTGGCTATCGGCGTTGATCGCCACGCCAGCCATGATCGCGACGCCCTCGCCCACCTTCGCCGTCGGCGAGATGACCGCCGAGGGATGGATGGCGTTGACCAGGGTAAAGCCCAGAGCCTGAGCCTTGCGCCCCAGCTTCTCGCGCAGCCGGTTGTCGCCGATCGCCACGAACAGCTCGGAAAACCCCTGCTCTAGCAGCTCGGGCAGCTTCAGGTCGTCGCCGACCACCGGAACGTCCAGCACCTGACGCGGCGTCGGATCGGCGTCGACGATCGCCGCCACCGTCTTGCCGGAGGCCCGCAGGCTTTCGATGACCACCTTGGCGTGGCCGCCGCCGCCGATGATGACGACGCCGGCCCCCATCAGTTCCGCGAGCGCCGCACGAGGTCGGCTTCGACCATCTCGGCGATCAGATCCTGCATGGTGATCTTGGGCTCCCAGCCCAGCTTTTCCTTGGCCTTGGTCGGGTCGCCGAGCAGCAGATCCACTTCAGCGGGACGCAGGAACTTCGGATTGATCGTGATGTGGTCCTGGTAGTTCAGGCCGACGGTGGAGAAGGCCACCTCGCACATCTCGCGGACCGTCCAGGTCTTACCGGTGGCGACCACGTAGTCGTCCGGGGTCTCCTGCTGCAGCATCAGCCACATGGCCTCGACATAGTCCTGGGCGTGGCCCCAGTCGCGCTTGGCGTCCAGGTTGCCCAGGTCGACGGTCTTCTGCTGGCCCAGCTTGATGGCCGCCACGGCGTCGGTGACCTTGCGGGTCACGAACTCGATGCCGCGCAGCGGGCTCTCGTGGTTGAACAGGATGCCGGCCGAGGCGTGCAGGCCGAAGCTCTCGCGATAGTTCACCGTCATCCAGTGGGCGTACATCTTGGCCACGGCGTACGGCGAGCGCGGATAGAACGGGGTCTTCTCCGACTGCACCGGGTGCTGAACCAGGCCGTACATCTCCGACGAAGAGGCTTGGTAAAAGCGGGCCTGCGGGCACTCCAGGCGCACCGCTTCCAGCATGTTGGTCGTGCCGATGCCGGTGACCTGACCCGTCAGGTTCGGCTGGTCCCACGAGGCGCCCACGAAGCTCTGGGCGGCCAGGTTGTAGACCTCGTCGGGCTGCAGGCGGCGCATCAGGCGCGACAGGCCGCCGGAGTCCAGCAGGTCGCCCAGTTCCAGCTGGACGTCGTCATAGACGCCGATCCAGCGCAGGCGGTCGCCGATCACGTCGGCCGAGGCCGAGCGACGCAGCATGCCGTGGACGGTGTAACCCTTCTCCAGCAGCAGCTTGGCGAGATACGCCCCATCCTGGCCGGTGATGCCGGTGATCAAAGCCGTCTTCGCCACGCTCTATCGACTCCAGTAAGAAAGAAAGGTTCTGACTACACTATTGGAGCCGATTGGAAAGCGCCGCCGGCTACATTTCCGGCGCGCGACGCCGCTTTCCGAAAAGCGTGCGAATTCAGGCTCTTGAAATCGTCCGGCTACTCCTCGCGCATGGTGGTGCGCAGGGTGTCGCGCAGCGGCTCGAACAGGTACTGCAGCACGGTGCGCTCGCCGGTCGGCACGACCACCTGGGCCGGCATGCCGGCGGTGACGCGCGGGCGGTATTCCTTCGGCAGCTGCCTGACGTCGACGCGGACGATCCCGAGGAAGTAGGCGGTCTTGCCCTCCGCGTCGACCAGACGGTCACGCGAGATCGACTCGATCTTGCCGTTCAGGATCGGGATCTTGCGCGAGTGGAAGGCGGGCAGACGCACCTCGGTCACCATGCCCGGGTGGACATTGTCGACGTCGGTCGGCGCGAAGTGCGCCTGGATGACGAAGGCTTCGTCGCCGGGGGCGATGTCGATCAGCGGCTCGCCAGGACGAACCACGGCGCCTTCGGTGAAGAAGCGCAGGTTCTGGGCCGTGCCGCTGACCGGCGAGACGATATTGATCCGCCGCTGGGCGTCGGAGGCCACGACCTCCTTCTCGGTCACCTCGGCCAGCCTCACGCGGGTTTCGGTGATGCTCTGGCTGACTTCCTCGAAGCGCTGCTGCTTGATCTGGCGGATCTTCAGCTGGGTTTCGCCCGCGCCTTGGACGGCCTTGGCGCGGTCGGCGGTGAGACGGCCGATCGAGCCCGACAGCGAGGCCTGCTCACGCTCCAGCGCCAGCAGGCGCGGACGCGGCACCAGGCCCTTGTCATAGATCTTGCGCAGGTCCGAAAGCTCGTCCTCGATAAAGCCGAGCTGGTCCTTCAGGCCTTGGGTCTGGCGCTCGATGCCCTCGATCTCGCTCTGATACTGCTCGCGCTGGGCGTTCATCAGATCGACCTGACCGCGGATGGTCTGCTGGCGCTCGATGAACTGCGACTGTTCGTCGGCCAGGGCGCGCGCGACCATCGGATCGGTGCGCTGGCTGGTCAGCTCGGCGGGGAAGCTGATGGACGGCCGCTGATCGCGCTCGGCCAGCAGGCGGGCCTCCATGGCCTTCAGCGCGATATACTGGTTGCGCGTGATGCCGGCGGCGGCGTTGGCCTGGGTCGGGTCCAGCTCGAACAGGACCTGGCCCGCCGTCACCTTGTCCCCTTCCCGCACCAGGATCTTGCGGAGCATGCCGCCTTCCAGGTGCTGGATGGTCTTGCGATTGCCCTCGGCGGAAACGATGCCGTTGGCGATCACGGCGCTGTCCAGAGGAGCGAACGCCGACCAGCCCAGGATACCGACGAACGTGATCGCGATGACCGCGTAACCGATCCGGGCCACGCCCTTGAAGTTGTCCGTAGGACGTTGAATTTTAGGGGGCTTCATCTTGCTTTCAGCCTGATGGGCGCGCCGCGAAGGCGGCCTCTGGAAGGTGTTCTGGCGGACGTCAGTTACGGATCGGCGCCGGGGTCGGAGCCGAACCTTGCGGCGCGGCGCCCGTCAGCTTGGCCAGCATGGGCGCGCGCTCGCCGAAATCGGCGATCACACCCTGATTGATGACCATGATGTAGTCGGCCTGGGCCAGCAGGTTCACCTTGTGCGTCGCGAAGATCACGGTGCGCTTGGCCGCCTTCAGGCGGTTCATGGCCTCCATCAGGGCCACTTCGCCCACCTGGTCCAGGCTGGCGTTCGGCTCGTCGAGGACCAGCAGGGCCGGCATGCGGAACACGGCGCGGGCCAAGGCGAGACGCTGGCGCTGGCCGCCGGACAACGACGCCCCGCCTTCGCCGATCGGCGTATCGTAGCCCATGGGCAGGCCCTGGACCATCTCGTGCACGCCGGCGAGCATCGCCGCCTCGATGACTTCCTGGGACTCGTACTCGGTGAAGCGGGCGATGTTCTGGGCGACGGTGCCCGAGAACAGCTCGATGTCCTGCGGCAGGTAACCGATGTGGCGGCCCAGCTTCTCGGGATCCCACTGCTTGATGTCGTAGCCATCCAGGCGGATCACGCCCGCCACGCACGGCCACACGCCGACGATGCCACGCAGCAGCGAGGACTTGCCGGCGGCGCTGGGGCCGACCAGGGCCACGGCCATGCCGGCCTCGATGCGGAAGCTGGCCTGCTTCATGGACGGCGCCTGGGCGCCGGGGGGCAGGATCGAGGCGGCTTCGGCCGACAGCACGCCGCGCGGATCGGGCAGCGGCATGTGCTCGGCGTTTTCGTCGCTCTCGCGCAGCATGGCCTGCAAGCGATCCCAGGCGCCGCGTGTACCCAGCAGGTTCTTCCATTGGCCCACCGCGCCTTCGATCGGCGCCAGGGCGCGACCAACCAGGATGGAGCCGGCGATCATCGCACCGGCCGAGATCTTACCATCGATCGCCAGATAGGCGCCACCGCCCAGGATCAGCGTCTGGACGATGTTGCGGAACACCTTGATACCCGACATCACCGCGCCGCCAGCGTCGCTGCCGGCCGCCTGCCAGGCCACCTGCTCGTCGCGGCGACCGCGCCAGCGGGCTTGCAGGCCGCCCCACATGCCCATGGCCTTCATGACCTCGGCGTTGCGCAGCGTGGAGTTGGCGTCGGCCTGGGCCGCGATCGAGGCCATGGTGGCCATCTGCAGAGGGTTCTTGGTGGCGCGGTCGTTCATCACGGCCAAGCCGAAGATCACGAAGCTGCTGATCACCGCCAACACGGCAAAATAGGGATGGAGCAGCCACGAGACGATGATGAAGACCGGCGTCCACGGCGCGTCGCAGAAGGCGATCAGGCCGCCGGTCATGAACTCGCGGACCTGGTCCATGTCGCGGAACGCCTGGGCGCCCTGGCTGCGACGGGCAAGCGTCGACTCCAGCACCGCCTTGAAGATCGGGTCGCGCGCCATGGCGTCGAACTTGAGTCCGCCGCGCACCAGCACCTGGGTCCGCAGAGCCTCGAGCAGGCCGTAGACCATATAGAGGAAGACGCAGATCAAAGTCAGGACGACCAGGGTCGAGACGTTCCGGCTGGACAGCACGCGGTCATAGACCTGCAGCATGTAGACCGGGCTGACCAAGGCCAGCAGGTTGATGAAGAAGCTGAAGACCATCGCGGTGATCACCGCAGGCTTCATCGTCCCGACCGCGCGGTCGAGAATGGTCGGCTTACCGGATTGCTTCAAAAACATGTCGAGCCTTCGGGGCGCCAGAAACCGCTGGCGAAGGGAGCTTTAGCAGAAGACGCGTCTCGACCATGAAATCGTGGCCAAAACTCGTCCCATTCCATTTCGGCTAGACCACTTTCCGGAGAGGGGTGCAAGGGGCGCTCGCCCGCGCGAGAGACCGAGCCAGCCCCGCAGGCCTGGAAAGTCCAGAAAAAACGAAACCCCCGGCTCCGAAGAACCGGGGGTCCGAAAGTCGTCCAAGCCATGCCCGCCCCGGAGGGCGAGCATGTCAGTGGAAGTCTTAGAGGGTGAGCACACCGTTGGCGTCGACGGTCGACGTCGCCAGGTTGTGGATACCCGTCAGTTCGACGACTTGGTCAACGCCGTCTTGGAACGTCACAGCGTCATCGTTGTCGATCACGACGTAGGTGTTGCCGTTGTACGTGAACCAGTGAACGACCGAGTCCGTACCACCGTCGTTGGCGGCGGCAGCGGCGTCCAGGTAGTTCGCGAAGCTCGAAGCGCCACCCAGGGTGATCTTCGTGCCCAGCGCACCAGCGTCGACGGTGCCGTTGACGGTGTTCGAGAAGTCCAGAACGTCGTCAGCGTCAGCGTTGGCGATCGAGGTGTAGAAGCCGGCTGCGGTTTGGACGCCGTCGAAGATCACGGTGTCGTCGCCGGCGCCCAGATCAACGGTGTTGACGTGAGCTTGAGCGCCGATCGTCAGGACGTCGTCGCCGGCGCCCAGGTTCACGGTGTTCTCGCCGGTGCCGATGACGACAACGTCAGCACCGTCGCCGGTGGTGATGGTGTTGTTGCCGTCGCCGACCGTGACGGTGTCGACGCCCGTGCCGCCGGTGACGGTGTTGTCACCATCGCCCACGGTCAGGGCGTTGGCACCGTTGCCCAGCGACCAGGTGCTGTCGCCGTCATGGTTACCAGCGGTGATCGTGTCGGCCTTCGCGCCACCCGTGTAGGTGATGTCGCCGGCGACGGCGTTGAAGGTGAACACGTTGGCGTAAGCGCCGCCCTTCACTTCCAGGTCGCCGGTGGCGCCGGCGGTCCAGGTGACGGTGCCGGCGGTCACGCCGCTGGCGTCGAAGCTTTCCAGAGCCGTACCCGTGAAGGTCAGGGCCAGGCCAGCGTCGCCCGAGATCGTGATCGCCTTGGCAGCGGCGTCAACCAGCGCCGCGGTGTGCGCGATGTTGGTGACGGTCGTGGCCGTATCGTCGGTCGAGAAGTTGACCGTTTCGACGTTGGCGGCGTTGATCGTGTTCACGTTCAGGCTGGCGACGCCCGAGATCGCCAGGTTCACGACGTCGGCGGTGCCGGTCGTCGCGTCCGAAACGGTCAGGGTCGTGGCGGCGGCTTGAGCGGCCGTGTACTTCACCGAACCACCGCTGGCCAGGTTGGTCAGGGCGATGGTTTGACCGATGTTGGCGGTCACTTCGACTTGCTTGATGTCGTCGAGGTTGGCGAGGTTCGCGGTCACGCCAGCGCCAGCGGCGCCAGCCAGGCGGACGATCTCGAAGCCCGAGATCTTGCCTTCGAAGGTGCCCGTAGCCGACAGCGTGCTCGCATCGTCAGCGTCGGCGAACGACAGGACGTCGCCCGTGCCAGCGCCAGCGTTGATCGAACCACCGACGCCAACGCCGCCGCCCGAAACCAGCGTCACGATGTCATTGCCGTCACCGGTGGTGATGGCCTTGGTCGTGGTGCCCAGGGTGATGGTGTCGACGCCCGCGCCGCCGGCGAAGGAGATGCCGTTGCCCAGGGTCGTGCCGATCGTCACGCCGCCCGTCGAAGCCGAAGCGTCGATGGTTTCCAGCGCGGTGGCGCCGGCCAGCGAGGTCAGCGTCAGCTTCTTGTCGCCCGAGATCGTCAGGGTTTCCAGGGCGCCGAGCGTGATGTTCGCCAGCGTCGAGGCAGCGCCCGAGGTCTTGATGGTCAGCGACTCATAGACGTCCGCGTCGTCCAGCGTGCCGCCGGTCAGGCCGTTGGCATTCACGGTCAGAGCGGTCACCGCCGTGCCAACAGCGGCGTCGCTGTTGTCGATGATGATGTTGCCCGAACCGGTGGTCAGGTTCAGCGTGGAGATCTGGTTGGTCGCCGTGGTCGACAGCGTGGTGTAGCCGCTGGCCGACACGGTCTTGATGGTGTCGTCAGCGTCGGTGCCGTCGGCGATGCCGGTGATCGAGACCGTGTTGTAGGTCAGGGTCGCACCGGTGCCCTTGGTGACGGTGGCCGAAACCGAGATCAGGTCGCCGCCGTTGGTCACGTCGACATCAGCAGCCGTCGCAGTGACGCCGGCCTTGACGTTCTGGGTGATGTTGACCGTCGTACCGCCGGTCACTTCGATGGTGCCGGCAGCGCCGCCAACCAGTTGCGAGGTGATGGCGACAGCGCCGGTGGCGTCAGCCACGGTGATGTCACCGGTGGTGACCTTCGAGGCGTCGACCGTGGCGTTCGAAGCGCCGGTGATGAGGATCGAACCCGCATCGAGGTTGCTGTCGACGGCCGTGACCGAAGCCGCGTCGACCGTGACGTCCGAACCGCCGTAGCTGTTGGCGGTCAGGGTGGTCAGACCGGTCCAGGTCGAGGCGTCGACCGTGACGGTCGCGCCGCTGGTCAGGTTCGCGACTTCGATGTTCTTCACGGTGGCCGTGCCCGGAACGGTCAGGGCGGCGGTCGTGATGTAGTTCAGGGTGTCAGTGCCAGCGCCGCCGTCCAGCGAGTCCAGAGCCGTCAGGACGTTAGTGCCGGTGGTGCCGTTGAACGTGTCAGCGCCGCTGCCGCCCGTGAAGGTCGCGCCCGCGTCAACGCCGGTGGTCAGCGTGAAGGTTTGGCCACCCGTGTTGCCTTGGCCATAAGCCGCGAACAGGTCGATACCGGCGACGTTGTTGCCGACCAGGTTACCGTCGTCGGCCAGGTCCTTCAGCAGGTTGGTCGTGGCAGAAGCGTACGAACCGATGCCAGCGCCGGTGTCGAACGACGTGGCTTGGTACAGGATTTCACCAACGATGGCGGCCTTCACGGCCAGATCCAGGTCGGCGTCCGAGATGCCCGAGATGTTCGCCTTGATGAAGGCCTTGTAGTAGGCCTGAGCGCTGGCGCTGGCCAGGAAGTTGTTGACCGCGTTGTCGACGTTGACGTTGTTGGCGTCAGCGGCGGCCTGACCGATGATGATCAGGTAAGCGGCCTTGGCGGCGGCTTGGACCGACAGCGAGCCGTAGGAAGCCGAGAAGGCGGCCTTGGCGTCGGCGTTGTTCAGAGCCAGCGACACCGATTGAGCGATAAAGCGGTTTTCGCCGTTCAGGTTGGCTTGAGCGCCCGAGCCGACGTAGGCGGCGTTCAGGGCGGTCAGGCCGGCCTGGCTCGGCGCGTAGCCGAGGAAGAATTCATAGGCGCCGACGCTGACAGCGGTCGTGCTGTCAGCGGCCAGATCCACGATCTTGCCGAACGCAACTTCGTCCGTGATCTGAGCCGACGCGAAATCGTTCACGATGGCCTGCAGGGCCAGCGTTTGGGCCGCCGAGGGGCCCGTGCCGGCGTTGGCGTTCGTAAAGAACGTCGTCGCCGTCGTCATATTAATGTTATAAGCCATTTGGCTCGTCTCCCAAAAAAATCCCACACCCCCTGCGACCTAGTGGCGCGCATGGGAGCAGCGATGGCTATAGAGCAAACGTCATACGTCCACAATACCCGAAATCGCGCCGTACAGCATTTTTGTAACCGGTACAGCAAATTCCTATATAGCGTTCCTTGAACCCCCCTCGCGAAGCAGCTATATTGAGTGGGCTTTCGACCGTCGGATGAGTGAGCGCGCGCCCGCGCTCCTCGCGACCAGTAAAGTGCGAGGTCATTGATTATGTACGGCAATCCACAACGCCGCAGCGCCTCGGAGGTTCAAGATCTCCGCCGCGAGGGCGGTCGCTGGCTAAAGGAGCGGCGCGAGGCCGCCGGCCTGTCGCAACGGCAACTCGCCGCCAAGGTCGGCGCCGACTACTACACTTTTATCTCGCAGCTCGAGACCGGCCGCGGGCGCATCCCGCCGGACCGATATCGCGACTGGGCCATCGCCCTGGAGGTCCAGGAGAAGGTATTCGTCCGCGAACTGCTCCGCTTCTACGACCCCATCACCTACGAGATCCTATTCAGCGAAGAGTAGTTCGGTTAGTGTGCGCCGCCGGCGGGGGCCGGCGTGCTTGTCTTAGACGTGGGGAAACGTCCACCGTATGGCCGCTCAGGTCCTTTCGTTCTTCCAGCGCTCGCCGCGTATCGCCCCTCGTCCAACCGACTGGACGCAGCAGGAGCTGGCTGAGTTCTACCGCGTCGAGAGCGCCCTGATCCGGGCCGGCATCCGTGTCGGCACCGACCGCGGCATGAGCGACGAGAACGAGCCGTGGTTCGTCTTCTACCGTTCCGACGACGGCGAGGTGGTCATCCACTTCGCCCGGATCGACGGCGAGTACATCATCGCGGGCCCCGCCTACGAGGAAATCGCCCGCGGCTTCGACTTCACGGCTCTGGTCCGCAACATGGTGGCCCGCCACCCGCTGATCCGCCGCTCGGACAACAACAGCAACCTGTCGATCCACCCCGCGGCCCTGCTGGTCGCCGTGGTCGGCACCGCCTTCTTCAAGACGGGCGAGGCCCGCGCGGCCGAGACCGGCTCGGCCAGCGACAAGGGCGGCCATTCGCGTCCGGTCCTGCTGTCCAAGCCCGGCGCCGCGCAGAAGGGCGCCTCGACGCTCGCCTCTTCGGACGCCGCCTATGACACGGCCCAGCTGCCGGCCAACCAGGCCGTCCTGATTCTGGCCGCCGCCCTGATGGCCTCGAACTATCAGGCCCAGGCCGAAACGATGGACCCGAGCGTCCGCACGGCGATCGCCTCGGCCGCCGCCGCCCTGGACTTCACCGGCGCGCCGGCCGCCAGCACGCATGCTGACAGCCTGGCCCTGAGCCGCCCCGTCTCTACGACCGACATCACGGCAAGTCCGACCCACATGGTCTCGTCGGTGCTGTCGCTGGTCTCCCTGCTGTCGACCCTGCCCGTGTCGCAGGATGCGGCGGCGTTCGAGCAGACCGCCCCGCGCGACACGGATGCGGCCTGGCACAAGGCCGCGCCGCTGTTCCAGCCGATCTCGAGCGCGGACGCCGCCGCCTGGGCGATCGACGTCCGGCTGAGCCATGCCGACGCCTTCGTCGTCGACGCCGTCGAACTGGTGCGCAACGTCGTGGGCGAGGCCGCGCAGCGGATTTCGGTCATCGAAGTCAGCAAGCTGCCGGAAGTCCTGGCCAACATCATCGCGCGCGGCGACCATTTCGAGGTCACCCAGCCCGAGCACCCGCAGACTCCGATCGAAACGGCCCCGACGACGCCGACGACGCCGACGGAGGGTTCCGGAAACGGCGGCGATCTCGGACCCGTGGGCGGCGAGACTCCGCCCGCCAAGCCGGACCCCACGCCCGGTGCGCCCGCGCCGATCGACCCGTCCCCGCCGAAGCCGGCGCTGAACTTCTCGGGGATCGTGCCGACCGAGGTGGTGCGCCAGTTCATCGACTATTTCATCGCCCATACTCACAACGTCCAGATCATCACCGAAGGGCGCGAGGTCGTGATTTTCGACGCCCGCGTGCTGTCTGATCCGGGTTCGATTGACCACGTGAGCAGCATGACCTTCCATTTCTTCGATGGCAGCTCGGTCAATCTGGTGGGCCATATTTCGTCCTTCCTCCACGACGGGGTTGTGGTCTAGACCGGACGCCCTGTGGGCTCCTGCCCCGGGAAGTGACCGCTCAGGGAAGCGTTGGCGCTCCGCGCGCCGTGCTCGGGAAGGACTGACTTGAGGCCCGTACGCCTGGATCTGGCGATGAGCTCCGCCATGCGCGCTCCCGTCATCGAGACCTCCGATGCTTCGCCCGAGGCCGGCCCGAACGGTCCGCCGCCGCGTCGCCGCTTCGCCTTCGCCCGCCGCCTGCTGGGTCCGGTGCTGTCGCCGGTCGCCAACTATGCGCGGCGCTACCTGCAGGCCACGGTCGAGCACGAGCTGCGCCAGACGCAGCATCACCTGACCGCCCTGTCGGGCGAGCTGCACGCGACCCAGGCGCGCCTGGACCACACCCAGACCCTGCTGCACCTCGTCCTGCAGCAACAGCAGGTCTCGGCCGCGGCCATGCAGTCGATGACCGCCCAGCTGGCCCGCATCGAGCCGGCGACCCAGCGCATCGAAAACCGCGGCGACCAGGCCTTTGGCCAGTTGGCCGCCCTGCCCGGCCTGTTCGGTCCGCGCTTCGACGAGCTGGAGATCAAGCAGCGGCCGCTGATCCACTACGACGCCGAGTCGACCGCGATCCGCATGCGCGACGGCTACGTCATGGCCCCCACGGCCCTGCCGACCTTCGTCACCATGCTGGCCAACGCCACCAGCAAGGGCCTGGAGCCCGGCACCAGCGACGTGCTGCGCCGCCTGGTCCAGCCCGGCATGGTCGTGGCCGACGTCGGCGCCAATATCGGTCTGCTTACGCTCGTTATGGCATGGTCCGCTGGACCAACCGGCAAGGTCATCGCCTTCGAGCCCGAGGCCGTGCCCCGCTCGAACCTCGAGAAGATGCGCCACCTCAACGGCCTGTCCTGGGTCGAGGTGCGCGACCAGGCCGTCGGCGAGAAGGCCGGCCAACTGACTTTCCACGTCAGCGACATCATCGGCCACAGCTCGCTGTACGCCCTGCCCGAGACCGAAGGCTCGCGCGAGATCCAGGTCGAGGTGGTCCGTCTGGACGACGTCGCCCCGGCCAAGCGCATGGACGTGGTCAAGATCGACGTCGAGGGCGCCGAACTGGACGTGCTGGCCGGCATGAAGGGCGTGATCGCCAAGAACCCGGATCTGGCCATCGTCGCCGAGTTCGGCCCCGAGCACCTCAAGCGCGTCGGCCAGACCCCGGCCCAGTGGTTCAAGGCCTTCGCCGACGCCGGTTTCAAGGCCTACATCATCGACGAGGCGACCAGCGCAGCCGAGCCGACCAGCGCCAAGGCCGCCGCCAAGGTGGTCTCGGCCAATATCGCCTTCGTGCGCGCCGGCGGCGACGCCGAAAAGCGCCTGCTGAAGCGCTAGGACCCGCCCAATGAAGATCTGCTGGGTGACGCCCTTCGTCCTGCGCTCGTCGATCGGCCGGGTCAGCGCCGAGGTCGCCAAGGCCCTGGCCGCGCGCGGCCACCAGGTCGAGATCCTGCGCTGTGAGGACCAGGATGACGCGGCCGAGCCGCTGCACCCGACGCGCCTGCCGGTCCATCACTGGCGCCGTTATGATCTGGCGCGCCTGCGGACCGAGTTCGATGTCGTCATCGTCAATATCGGCGACAACTATCCCTTCCACGCTGGCGTGTTCGCGATCCTGGACGCCGCGCCGTGCCTGGGGATCTTCCACGACTTCTATATCTACAACCTGTTCTCGGGCTGGCTGCACTACAACGGCCTGGACTATCGTCGGCACGACGCCGAGATCGTCGCGACCTATGGCGAGGCGGCCCTGCCGCACGCCGTAGCCGTCCGCTCGGGCCAGATGCTGGACATGGGCGAGATCGCCAAGCACCTGCCGATGACCGAGTGGCTGGCCCGCCGCTGCGAAGCCGCCCTGGCCCACGCCCGCTTCTACGCGCCCAAGCTGGAGGCCGTCGTCCAGGGTCCCGTGGCCGTCACCTCGCTGTGCTGCCCCGACCGCACGACACCGCCCGGCCCGCCCAAGGCTAAGAGCCAGCTGACCCTCACCACCGTCGGGGTGATGAACCCCAACAAGCGCGTGGCCGACGCCATCCGCGCCATCGGCGGCTCCGACGCCCTGAAGGCCTGCGTCTATCGCCTGGTCGGTCCGATCTCGGACGAGGAGCGCGCCAAGCTGGAAGCCGTCGCCGCCGAGGTGGGTTTCGAGAACCTGGTCATCGACGGCGCCGTCGACGACGAGATGCTGGATCGCCGCCTCGACGAGGCCGACATCATGGTCGCCCTGCGCAAGCCGGTGCTGGAAGGCGCCTCGGGCTCGGCCTGCGAAGGCATGCTGAGTGGCCGCCCGACCGTGGTGGCCCGCGCCGGCTTCTATGGCGAGCTGCCCGACGACCTGGTGTTCAAGATCGACGGTGAGATCGTCGTCGAGGAACTGCGCGAGGTCCTGGAGCGCCTGGTCGCCGACGAGGCCCTGCGCCGCAAGACCGGCAAGGCGGCCCGCACCTGGGCGCTGGAAAACCTCAACGCCGCCCGCTACGCCGAGGCGATCGAGGGCCTGGCCAAGGCCCAGGTCACCGGCCGTCCCCTGCTGGCCGTCGGCCATCGCCTGGGCGGCGCGCTGAAGGCCATGGGCCTGTCCGACACCGACCCGGCCACGACCCGCATCGGCGCCACGCTGCAGAAGCTGTTCGCGCCGATCGAGTCTTAAGCGCTCTTGCTGACCGCCGGCGCGCAGTAGCTGTCCAGGAAGGCCTGGTGCTGCGGCAGGCGCGGCAGCACGCCCGCGATGTTGCGCTTCAGGTCGTCCAGCGCCTGCTTCAGCTGCTGCGGCGGCATCAGCCGACCCATGTGGTGATAGGTCTGGGGCTGCACGCGCTGGCCCAGCAGCACCTGTAGCCAGGAGTCGGTCTGGAACAGCTCGCCCGGCGCCTGGTAGACCTGGGCGCTTTCCCGGAACAGCGCGATCCGATGGGCCAGGCTGTCGGGGATCTCCATGGTCCGCACACGGTCCCAGAACGGGCTGTCGGTCCGCTCGGTCGCCTTGTAGTGCAGGATGATGAAGTCGCGGATCTTCTCCAGCTCGTCGTCGGCCTGACGGTTGTAGTGATCGACGGCGGCCTGGCTGATCCCGCCGAACGGGAACAGCTTCATCAGCCGGGTCATCCCGACCATGATCAGGTGGATCGAGGTCGATTCCAGCGGCTCGACGAAGCCGCTGGCCAGGCCCAGCGCCACGACGTTCTTGTCCCAGGTCTTGCGGCGACGGCCGGTGCGGTAGCGGATCAGGCGCGGCTCGATCAGGGTCTCGCCCTCGATCTCGCCCGTCAGCATGTCGCGGGCCTCTTCATCCGACATGTAGTCGCTGCAGTAGACGAGACCGTTGCCCACGCGGTGCTGCAACGGGATCTTCCAGCGCCAGCCGGCCTGGTGGGCGATGGCGCGGGTATAGGGCACGGCCGGTTCGGTCGAGCGGGTCTGGACAGCCAGGGCGCTATTGGTTGGCAGCCAATGGCCCCAATCCTCGAATCCGGCCTTCAGGGTCTGCTCGATCAGCAGGCTCCGGAAGCCGGTGCAGTCGATGAAGAGATCGCCCTCGACGGCGTCGCCATTCTCCATGATCAGCGCTTCGACATAGCCGCTCTCGGCGTTCTGGCGCACCGAGGCGATCTTGCCCTCGACGCGGCGCACGCCGTCGGCCTCGGCCATGCCGCGCAGGAAGCGGCCATAAAGGCCCGCGTCCAGGTGGTAGGCGTAGTTCAGCGGGCCGTTCTCGCCGGTGTAGAAGCGGTTCTGCTCGGCCGCCTTCAGCTCCAGGCAGTAGTCGCCCAGTTCACCGCCGAAACCCTGCTCGCGCGCCTGCAGCCAGAAGTGATGGAAGCCGCCCATCCAGGTGGATTTACCGACCTGGCCGAACGAGTGGATGTAGCGATCGCCGATCTCGCCCCAGTGCTCGAACGAGATGCCCAGCTTGAAGGTCGCCTGGGTGGCGCGCATGAACTCGGCCTCGTCGATGTCGAGCAAGGCGTTGAAGGTCCGCGCCGTGGGGATGGTCGACTCCCCCACCCCGACCGTGCCGATGTCCTCGGACTCGACCAGGGTGATCTCCAGCAGCGGGCCCAGCTGTCGGGCCATGGCCGCGGCGGCCATCCAGCCGGCGGTGCCACCGCCCGCGATCACCACCTTGCGGATCGTCTGCTGGGTCATGGCGCCCCTCCCCTTGTTGTTATCGGTTCAGCCGGTCGAGCAAGTACGCCCGCAGCCGCCTGGCCTTCATCTCGTCCATCGGTCCCAGCGGCCCTTGCGCCGCTTCGGGCATCGGCGTGGCCGCGCGATCGGCCGGACCGAAGACGTAGTAGTCGAACAGGGCCTGCCAGCCCCGCTTCTCGTGCTCGGGCCGATCGCGCAGGCTCAGCAGGCCGTGCAACAGGGTGGTCATCGGCGTGTCCAGATGGGCCGGCGCGCTGTTCCACCAGTAGTTCACCAGCACGTTGAACGGCTCCAGCGCCTCGACCTGGTGCCACCACAGGGCAGGATAGACCAGCACGTCGCCAGGCTCCATCTCGGCCACCTGGGCCGAACCCTGAGCCTCGCGGAAGCCGGGATGGGCGTCGAAATCGGGGTTCTGGAAGTCGACCAGGCTGACCACCTGGCCGCCGGGCGTCGGCTCCAGCGGGCCGGGATAGAGGTTGGCGACCTGATCCGGCGGAAACAGGGTGAAGCGCCGGCGGCCCACGGCGCAGACGGCGATGTTGTTGGACATGTCATAGTGCGCGGCCGCCGTCGTGCGGTTGCCGATCCAGATGCCGGCCATCGGCGGCTCGGGCCCGAACACCTCCGGCCCCAGGCCCAGATCGTTGGCGGCCTTCAGGTCGGGGAAGTAGGCGTCCAGGTCGGCCGAGCCGACATAGACCGCCGGCGCGTCGTTGTGGCCCTCGACCTCTTCCAGACGCTGGAGGAAGGTCTCCAGCGGCGCGCGTTCGGCCTTGAAGTTCATGGCCGTGCGAGTGTCGTCGTAGAAGAAGCGGCCTTGGATCGACGGGTCGCCGGTGTAGCCCACTACCCGTCCGCCCCGGTCGTGGGCGCGGATGTAGTCGCGGGCCGCCTGACCGGATTGCAGCCCCGCCTGGACCAGCGGCCAGTCGCGGGCCAGGCCCTTGAACAGCATCGGCGTCTGGCCAGCCAGCACCGCCTCGAACGGGATCTGCCCCGGCGTCGCTGCCGTGGCCTCCAGCGTCCGACGGGCGGTGATCGCGGTCATGCGAGAGCGGCTTGCTTGTGGGTCTTCCGGGCGACCAACTCTTCGATATTGCCCATCGATGAGATGATCCAATGGGCCGCGCGCAGCAGGCCCGACTGGTGCAGTCGCTCCAGGGGCTCGCCCGTCACGGCCTCCAGGCGGTCGGGGGCCAGGGTGAAGACGTCGGGCAGGTCGTAGCTGGTCTGGTCGTCCAGCTTGATCTCGATGTCGATCGGCTCGATCAGGCCCAGCTCTTCGAAGAAGGCGAACATCGGTCCGCTGATCTCCAGGCCGTCGTGGATCTGGCCCAGGGCCTGGTTGATGCCCTGCAGGTACGGCGAATTGCCGCCGGCCGGCAGGAACAGGCGCTCGCCCGCGTCGCGGCTGACGCGCGGGTGGTCGAGGTCGACATGGATCATGGGCCGGGGCTCGGCGCCCGGCTCGTCGCGTTGCAGGGCGATCGAGAACGGGCCGCGCCGCTGGACGGCGGGGACGTAGCGGGCGTTCCAGCCGGTCTCGTCCAGGAACAGGTTCTCGTCGCGGTCCAGGCCCAGCAGGGCCACGGCCTGGTAGGCGCCGGCGGCGTCCTTGCGGATCAGGATGGGGTATTCGCGCTGCACCGCCTCGAACTCGGTGGGCAGCACCAGGGTCTGGTTGATCGCATCGCCATAGGCGACGCCATGGCCGGCGATAACGCGCAGGTCGGCGTGGTCGACGTTGTTCAGAAGCACTCGGTTCATGTCGGCCTACTCACGCCTTGAAGGCGTGTACTTCAAAGGAAGAAAGGGACCGCCGCAAGCGCGACGGTCCCTGCCCTCGTTTCTAGGAGACTTCCGGTCCTAGAAGCGGTAGCGGGCGCCGAGGAGGAAGCGCCGGTCCAGCTCTTGAGCGAACCACAGTTGGTTCGGATCGCGGCCGTAGGTGCGCAGGCTTTCCTTGGTCAGGTTGATGCCTTCCAGCGAGACTGCCAGCTTCGGCGTGATGTCGTAGCTGATGTTGATGTCCAGCTGGCCGAACGGCGCGACGTAGACAGGGTTACGCGCCCCGCCGCGGTTGGTGGCCTGCAGGAACTTGTCACGCCAGTTGTAGGCCACCCGCGCCGAGATCCCGTACTTGTCGTAGATCAGGGTCGCGTTGGCCGTATCCGACAGACCCAGCAGAGCGAACTGGTCCTGGCCCGACGGGGCGCCGTTGTTGAAGTCGACGTCGCCGCGCACCATCGTATAGGCCCCAGACACACCGAAGCCGGTGTCGCCGAAGAAGTGCTGCGCCGCGATTTCGAAGCCGTGGATCTTGCCCGTCCGGTTGTTGATCGGACGCGAGACCTGGAAGTTGAACAGCGGATCGGTGCTGTTGGGCGTAATGTCGACCGCCGCCAGGATGGCGTCCACGAAGGCTTGGTTCAGGTCGCCGCCCGCACCGCGGTTGGCTTGGAACTGAGCCGTGGCCGCCGCCGACGAACCGCCGTTCTGCTGCAGCAGGGCCGTCATCGTGAACAGGTTCACGTCGGTCTGGCTGGCGCCGATGCCCGACAGCAGAGACGCCGCCGTGCCCGACCGCGTGCCCGCCTGGCCCGAGGTCACGTCACGCAGACCAAACAGGTTCTGCATCACCGTGCCGGTGCCGACGAAGTTGTTCACACGCTTCTCGAAGAAGCCGGCCGTGATGAAGCTGCTGGGCTTGTAGTACCACTCCAGCGAGACGTCGAAGTTGTCCGAGATCAGCGGTTCCAGGTCCGGGTTGCCCGAGGTGCCTAGCGGGATGGCCCCGTTGGCGATCGGACGGTTCGGCTGGCCCGCGGTCTGGGCGGCGAACAGGTTGCCGAAGTCCGGCCGCGCGATGGTGCGGCTGAACGAGAAGCGGCCCACCACGTCGTCGCGAAGATCGACCTGGAAGTCCAGCGAAGGCAGCAGGTTGTTGTACTTGCCCTTGCCCGACAGCGGCGAATAGGTCGCCGCCGTGTCGATGCGGAAGTCGTTGTCCGACGTCCAGACGATGGCGGTCGGCGTACGCACCGCCGAGACCGAGGTGACCTTGGTCTGCTCGTAGCGGACACCGGTGACCAGAGTGGCGGGCATGCCGGCCAGTTCCGATTTCCAGGTCAGCTGGCCATAGGCCGCGGCGATGTCTTCGTCGACGCGGTTGTTGTTCTGGCCGGTGACCCGGACGGGGTTGCCCCGCGCCGTATAGACCGGCGACAGGGCGTTCAGCAGATCGACCGCGTCGGCGCGGAACGACGTCAGGCCGGGACCGGTCTGCTTCAGGTCGAACTCGCTGAAGCGGCAGGCCATGCAGAAGGCCTTCACCAGGCTGCCGGCATATTGTTTGACGTCACCCGGGTTGGAGATGCCCCACGAGCCCAGGTCCTGTTCGGTGTTGAGCGACGACTGGGTCATCTTCGACGTGCGGTAGTCTGCCCCGAAGTCCAGGCGGCTGCCGTTGTCGTCGAGGTCGTAGGTGAAGTCGATACGGACTTCCTTGACCTTCTGCTCCTGCCGCTGGGCCGAGGTGCGGCCCACCTGGCTGCCCAGGTCGCCGACGTCCAGTTGGCCATTGGCGTTGCCGCGCGGGGCGGCGTCGTTGATCGTGAACGACTGGATCGGAACCTTGCCGCTGTAGTCGACCGAGTGCGACGTCACGATCGGCGCGCCGATCGAGACCATGGTCGAGCTGGTGCCGTTCGGCGCGCCCGGCTTGGAGTCCGAATTCGAGATGTGGCCGTCGATATTGACGCGGAAGCGATCCGACAGGTCCCAAGCGGCGTTCAGGCCATACGACTTCAGTGAGTCGGTGTTGGCGCGATACTGCTGCTCGAAGCCCATGTCCTTGGTGCCGCTCAGGTTTTCCTGAAGCAGGACCGCGGTGGCCACGACCGGGTTGTTGTCGAAGGTGACCTTGTCGAACGGGCGGTTGAACCAGTTCGTGCTGTCGTTGCGGCGCTCGTACGACTTGTTCTCGGCGTATAGGGCGTCAGCCGTGATCGTCAGGCTTTCGGTCGGGC
The DNA here is from genome assembly GCF_058808315.1 of Caulobacter sp. GW821-FHT11E11. Taxonomy (NCBI): domain Bacteria; kingdom Pseudomonadati; phylum Pseudomonadota; class Alphaproteobacteria; order Caulobacterales; family Caulobacteraceae; genus Caulobacter; species Caulobacter sp. GW821-FHT11E11. The sequence goes on along the minus strand of NZ_JBXARO010000003.1, from coordinate 443,145 downwards.
GGAATTGGGCGGTCAGCTGACCGTTGATCCGCTCGCGCTGGCCTTGCGAGAAGTGGTAGCGGCTGTCGTTGGGGATCGCGACCAGGGTCGTGCCGCTGGACGGCGCGTTGGTGATCTGGGTCGCGCCGCCGGCGCGGACGAAGCCGTTGGCCGGGTTGTTGAACTCGGCGAAAGTGCGGATGTTCCAGTCGTTCGAGGTGACCGAGCGGCTGGTGAAGTTGCGCTTCTGATAGCTGCCGAACGCCGTGATGCCGAACTTATCGCTCTCGTCGAGGTAGGTCACCAGACCCGAGACTTCCGGCGTGTACTTCGAGCTGTCCTCGAGCTTCTTGGACATGCTCTGGTCATAGACGCCCTTGACGCCGATGCTGCCCGAGAGGCCGTGCTCGCGGGAGTCCAGCGGGTGGCGGGTCTTGACGTTGATCGTCGCGCCGATGCCGCCCGAGGGGATGGCCGCGCGGCCGGTCTTGTAGACCTCCAGCGTGGTCACGCCTTCCGACGCCAGGTTCGAGAAGTCGAACGAGCGGCTGGTGCCGCCGGCGAAGTCCGTCGACTGGTCGCCACCGACCGTGGCCACGTTGGCCGTCGGCATGGTGCGGCCGTTCAGGGTCACCAGGTTGAAGCCGCCGCCGAAGCCGCGGACCGTGACCTGGGAGCCTTCGCCGTTCGTCCGGTCGATCGACACGCCGGTGATCCGCTGCAGCGACTCGGCGAGGTTGGTGTCCGGGAACTTGCCGATGTCTTCGGCGGAGATGGCGTCGACGACGCCGCTGTTGTTGCGCTTGATCTCGATCGACCGTTCGAGTGAAGCGCGGATACCGGTGACGACGATCTCGTCGACGGTGGTGTCAGGTGCCTGCTGGGCCAGCGCGGAGCTGGCGAACATGGCCGCCGTGATGGCGACGCAAGAGGCAGACGCGTGCAAGCGACGAAGCCGCTTCATAGCCGTTCCCCCTAATAAAAGCCCTCTGTGGGGCGATGTTTATTGTTACGAACCGGAAGCATTTCCCGGTCGCTCTTCCCGTTCCCGCGCACGGTGAACAACCAAAACACGAGAGACTAGTTAGCGGTAACATCGGTCTCCAACCGCCGCAATGGTCAATTGACAGCGCTAGCAATCTTTTTTCAAGGCCATTTTGGTCGTATTTCTACTACAAATGGCCTGAGTTTTCGGTCGCCTGCTGCACTGCCGCAAAGGCGCCATATTCCAATATTCACGCCGAGGTTGCGTTACATTTCGCGAAGGAAACCGGTTTCCAATGCAACAAACGCGCGGCGGCGGCTGGCTTTGCGCCAACCGCCGCCTCCCATGCGTGCATGAGTTTTCGAGAAAGTGTGCGGCGCGTCAGCCGAGGTCGAGATCGACGCTCGCGCTCTTCAGGCCGTCGGCGCCCGCGACCACCCTCGCCCGCCCCGGCTGATTCCGTCGGGTCCGGACAATCGCCTGGGCCAGGCCGTTGAAGGCTTTGCGCTGACTGGCGACGTCGGGCTCGTGGCTGGTCGGATTGCCGTTGCCGACCCCGATCACGTCGGCCGCGCCCGACAGCTCGAAGCGCACCAGAGTGTCGGCGCGCGGCACAATGCGGCCCTTGGCGTCCAACACCTCGACCTTGAGGACCGCCACGTCCTGGCCGTCGGCTTTCAGCTTCGTGCGATCGCTCGTCAGGCGCAGGGCGGCGGGCGCGCCGGCCGTCTCGCGACGGGCGCGCAGAATGACCTTGCCGTTCTTGTAGCCATGGGCCTCGATGACGCCCGGCGCATAAGGCACGGACCACTCGACATGGTGGTTGGCCTTCACGTCGCGCACGCCCTGGCTCTTGCCGTTCAGGAACAGCTCGACCTTGTCGCAGTTGCTGTGCGCCCAGACCGCCACCGGCTGCCCCTCGCGGCCCTCCCAGTTCCAGTGCGGCAACAGGTGCAGCAGCGGCTCGGATCGCCACCAGGCGCGGTAGTAGAAGTAGTTGTCCTTCGGGAAGCCGCAGGTGTCGAAGGCGCCGAAGTGCGAGCTAACGCTGGGCCAGCGGTTGAACGGCGTCGGCTCGCCCCGATAGTCGAAACCGGTCCAGATGAAGCCGCCCGCCATCCACGGGCGATCAGCCGCATGGCTCCACCACTTCTCGGCCGTCGTTGCCCACCAGGGGTGGTCGGTGTCGTAGGCGGGAACGTAGCTCTTGGCCTCGTCGCGGGCGTACTCACCGCGCGTGGTCACCACGCTGGCGCTCTCGCTGCCGATGATCGGCACGGCCGGGAAGCGGGCGTGGAAGTCGTCCATCTTCTCGTGGCGATAGTTGAAGCCCTGCACGTCGATGACCGTGCTGATCCCCTCGCCGAAGCCGTTGTCCATCGCGGCCGTCACGAGGCGCGAGGGGTCCAGACGGTTGACCAGGCGCTTCATGGTCCTGGCGACCTTGATGCCGCGCGCGGTAGCCTGCTGCGGCTCTTCATTGCCGATCGACCACAAGATCACCGACGGGTGGTTGCGGTCGCGGCGGACTAGGCGCTCCAGCTCGTCCAGCGAGGTCGGGTCGCTGGACATCCGGCGGGTCTCGTCGATGACCAGGATTCCCAGGCGGTCGCAGGCGTCGAGCAGCTCGACCGTCGGCGGATTGTGCGAGGCGCGATAGGCGTTGGCGCCCATCGACTTCAGCTGCTCCAGCCGCCAGACCTGCAGGGCGTCCGGGATCGCCGCGCCGACGCCGGCGTGGTCCTGGTGGTTGCAGCTGCCCTTCAGCTTCACCGGCTTGTCGTTCAGGAAGAAGCCCTTGGCCGCATCAAAGCGGACCGAGCGAACGCCGAAGCGGGTGACGAACCGGTCGACCATCGCCCCGCCGACCTTGGTCTCGGTGACCAGGGTGTAGAGGTGCGGGACCTCCAGCGACCAAAGCACAGGGTTGGCCAGGGTCACGGTCTGGGAAAGGCTCTGGCGCTCCCAGACGGGGATGCGGTCGGCGGCGGGAGCCACGACCAGGACCGGCTTGCCGGCAGCGTCCAGCACCGCGTGGCTGACCTCGAAGGCCTGAGCCGTGTCGCCTTCATTGACCAAGTCGGTGTCGATTTGCAGCGTGCCGTCGACCTGGGCGCGGACGAAGACGCCCCACTGCGGCACGTGCACCGGCGCGGTCTTGACCAGCCAGACGTGGCGATAGAGCCCCGCCCCTTCGTAGAACCAGCCTTCGCCCAGGCTGGCGTCGACACGCACGGTCAGCCAGTTGTCGCCGCCGACATTGGCGATGTCGGTGATGTCGACGCGGAACGGCGAATAACCGCTGTCCTCGCGCTCCAGGATGTAGCCGTTGACGATGACCAGGGCGTCGCGGAAGGCGCCGTCGAACTCGATCGACAGGCGCTTGCCGGCATCGGCGGCCGGCAGGGCGAAGGTCTTGCGATACCAGCCGACGCTGTTCTCCGGGAACTCGCGGCCCAGCGCCTTGTAGCCGTGGGCGGCGCGCAGGTCCTCGTCGTCCGGCTTGCCCGAGGGCTTGTAGTCGGGGTTGTTGGCGAACGGCAACTCGACGGCCCAGTCGTGCGGAAGGGTCACCGGCTTCCAGGCGCTGTCGTCGAAGTCCTTCTGCGCAGCGGCGGCCCCCCACCACGACGGCGCGCTGGCGCCGGCCTTGGCGAAGGTGCGCTGGTTGGCCCCGAAGCCGAAGTCCTTGGCCGGATTCGCGGCATGGCCCAGGGCGAAGCGCCAGTCGAAGTCCAGCGACGTCCGCTCGCGCGGGCCCAGGTCCACAGCGGCGACCGGGGCGACCTGGGCGTTGGCCGCCGCGGCCTTGGCCAGCAGCGCCGCGCCCGCTGTCCCCGCCAGGGCCTGGCGTCGGTTGATCTGGACCATCGAAGGACCTCTCACGAAAAAGAGGGAGGAAGCTTGAGGCTTCCTCCCAGCGCAGAGTTTGAAGGTAGACGGACTAGAACTTCAGCGTCACGTCGACGAGGAAACGACGGCCGTAGCTGTCGTAACGACCGATCCGGTTGGGATCGTTGTCGCGGTACATCCGCAGTTCCTGGTTGGTCAGGTTGTTGACCTGGAAGCGGACGCCGATCGTCTCGTTGACCTGGTAGGACGAGCTGAAGTCGAGGGTCTTCTCGGTCGCCAGGGTCTGCAGGTCCGCGCCGTTCCAGCCGTAGATCACGGTCATCGGCGAGTGGTACTTCCAGCCGAGACGGGCCTCGAAGCCGGCGTTGGAGTACCACAGGTCGACCGTGGCGGTGTTCTTGGCCAGGCCGGTCATCCGCAGCGGATTATTGGCCGGCGAGAACTCCTTCAGGTTCGATTCCACATAGGCGTAGTTCGAATAGATGCCGAACTTGCTGAGCGGACCCGGCAGGAAGAAGAACGGCGTCTGGAAGGTCAGTTCCGCGCCCTGGATGTGGCCGCTGCCGCCATTGGCCGGGCTGGCGACCGTGTAGGTCTGGCCGCCGAACGTGGCCGGGGTCTGCTTCCAGCCGATATAGCTGTCGACGGCCTTGTAGTAGTACGACAGCGCCACCAGGGCTTCGGGACGGAAGTAGTATTCGGCCGAGGCGTCGAACTGGATGGCCTCGAACGGCTTCAGCTTCGGATTGCCCGCGCTGCCTGTCCACGGCGCCCAGTTGGCCAGGGTGCGGCTGGCGCGCAGCTCGTCCAGCGGCGGACGGGCGATCACCTTGGCCACGCCCAGGCGGAGCAGCTTGCCGTCGCCGAAGTCCAGCTTGGCGTTCGCCGAGGGCAGCAGGTCGGTATATTCGTTGTCGACCGTCACGGCCTTGAAGACACTGGCGGTGTCCTGCTGCTGGCCGTCGCTGCTGGTCTTGGTGTGGACCAGGCGGGCGCCGACATTGCCGGAGACCCACGAGCCGCCCACGCCGTCGCCGGCGAAGTTCAGCTTGGCGAAGCCTTCATAGACCTTCTCGTTCACGGCCCAGCGCGAGGCCAGGTCCTCGGTCGCCTTGGAGACGTCGAAGGCGCCCGCGCCATAGGCGACCGCCGCGATCTTGTCGATGTCGCCGGTCAGCAGGGCGGGGACATTGGCGCCGTCGCTGAGCTTGTAGGCCTGCAGCAGGCTCGTCGGGATCGTCGCGCCAGTGGCCGACGGGGCGAAGGTGAAGCGGGTGTGGTCCTTGGTGCGGTCCGAGGCGCGAACGCCGAACTGCACGCCCTTGAAGACGCTCTCGCCGCCGAAGTCGCGGGCGAAGTCCAGGGCTGCGGCCTTCAGCTCGTCGTTCAGGCGTTCGGGACCGTCGTGCGAGCCGGCCAAGTCGGCCGTCTGGCTGAGCTTGATGCTCTCCTGGCTGGTGGTGATGGTCGGCGTCACGCCGGCGCGCCAGTCGAAGCTGGTCCAGTCCGGCCAGGCCTCGAAGCGCACGGCCTTCCAGGTGTTGGTCCGCTTGGCCTTGGAGTACGAGGCGTCGGCGGTGACGGTCCACTGGTCGCCGGTCCACTTGCCGTTCAGGCCGCCGGCGAACAGGTCCTTGTCCTCGCTGTACTTGGCCAGCACGGTCTGCACCGAGCTGAACGGCAGGCGGGCGGCCACGACGGCGTTGTTGATCAGGGTGTAGGACGCGCCGGGGGCGTTATAGGTCCCGTCGTTCCAGCCGATGTTGCCCGTGCCGGTGTTCCAGTTGCCCCAGTTGTTGGCGCCCCAGACGGTCTGGTCCTGGACCTCGGTGATCTTGATCTTCGAATAGAGGGCGTCGGCCTTCAGCTCGAACTTGTCGGTCGGCTTGAACTGCAGGCCGCCCGAGATTCCGGTGCGCTTCTGGTCGATGCGACTGGCCGACATCTGCGCGCCCCAGGGCGTGTAATCGACCTTGCCGTCGCGGTTCAGGTCGCTGCTGTAGTCGCTGGCGCCGGCCGGCGGACGCGCGTTGCTGTCGTTGTAGCCCCAGCCCGTGAACGAGCCATAGCCGTTCTTCTGGCGCTGGGCGGTGACGCCCAGGACCACGGCCAGGTCGTCGTTCAGCTTGTGAACCCACGAGCCCGAGCCGCGATAGCCGGTGGTCTTGTAGTTGGGGATGTCCTTGCCGCCGTCATAGAACACCGGGCCGGCGCGCAGCACGAACTCGGGACCGCGATAGTCCAGCGGGTCGATGGTCGAGATGTTGATGGTGGCCGCGACGCCGCCGGCGATCAGGTCGGCCGACTGCGACTTGTAGACCTGCACGCCCGAGACGACTTCCGACGGATAGATCTCCCAGCGCACGTTGCGATCGGGCTCGGACGAGGCGACCTCGCGGTTGTTGATCGTGCCCAGCACCAGGCGCGCGCCCAGGCCGCGCACGACAGCCTGGCTGTCATTGCCCCGGTCCCGGGTGGCGTTGACGCCCGGCAGGCGGGCGATGGACTCGGCGATGGTGACGTCGGGCAGGACGCCGATGTCCTTGGCCGAGATGGCTTCGACGACCTTGTCGGAGCCCTGCTTCACCGCCAGGGCGTCGCGCAGGCTCTTGCGCACGCCGGTGACGACGACTTCTTCGACCTGCGAGGTTTCGGTGGTCTGGGCGTAGGCGCTAGCGGCCGAGGCCAGAGCGATGCCGCTGACAGCGGCGAGCAGAATGGCATGGCGAGTCATGTATTTCCCCCTGATGAAACAGCGCCGCGCTTCGTTTTTATGGCGCGGCTGCCTTGGGCTACGACGCGTCGAGGCGCCAGACGCTCCCGCGAGCGCCACGACCTTCATTTATCATATCAATCGCACAAGGCAAGCACTGTCAGTCGAGCGGGATGACACTGGCGCTCTTGCCCACCGTCGCGGCCTTGGCGGAGGCGTCCCCGACGACGGCGGCGTCGGTCGCCGTAGCGGCCGTCACCGCCGCTCCGGGCATCAGGCGGGTCCGGTAAGTCCAGGCGCCATTCTCCAGCGTCATCGGGCGCGCGCCCACGCCGCCCAGGAAGTCGCCGTCGATGAACCGCGCGGCCTCGCCCTGGGACTTCACGCGGAAGGTTACGTCCACCGGCATGACATAGGGCGCGGCCAGCCACTGGACGCCTTCCAGGGCCTGGCCCTTGAAGTCGAATAGCGCGGCGTTCTCCCAGTTGGAGCCCGTGCCCCAGCGGGTCTTGCACTTGGTCGAGAGCCACGCCGGCTCCCAGTAGACGACCCCCACCCCGCCATTGGCGTAGACTAGCTGGGTCAGATCGGTGAGGTACTTCTTCTGCCCCGCCGTCGTGGCCGGATAGCCGGCGATCAGCGAGTCGGCGCCCAGCAGGTTGGGTGAAGCATCGGCGCCGTCATTGGTGAATGGATAGGCCGTCTCGACCACCAGCACGTCGGCCGAATACAGATGCCGCAGGCGGTTGATGGTCTGGCCCAGCTGCGCCATCGAGCGCTTGGACCACTTGCTGTAGTAGCTGATGCCGATCAGGTCGAAGTCGGTGACACCGGCCTTCTCGGCGGCCGCGAACCAGGGCTCGACGTTCTCGGGCTGGGCGATGTGCAGCATCACGCGCGGCTTGATCTTCGAGGCCGCCCCGGCGTCGCGCACGCCCTTGATGCCGGCGTTGAACAGCAGGGCGTTGCGGTCCCAGTTGATGGGCTCCTTGGCCTTGGCCAGGCTGGAGACGATCTCGCCATTGGTCTCGTTGCCCACCTGGACGAGGTCGGGCATCAGCCCCTCGCGGTCCAGTTCGGCCAGCGTGTCGTGGGTGAAGGCGTACAGCGCCTTGGCCTGGTCCGGGGTCGAGAGCTTGGCCCAGGCCTTGGGGGCCAGCTGCTTGTCGCCGTCGGCCCAGTCGTCGGAATAGTGGAAGTCCAGCAGCACCTGCAGCCCGGCCTTGCGGGCCTTGGCGATGCTGCGCTTGACGTCCTTCAGGTTCGAATAGGGCGTCCAGTCAGGATCGTTCCAGATCCGGATCCGCGCCACGTTCGCGCCCGCCGACTTGAAGAAGGCGTAGGGCTCGACCGTCTTGCCGCCCGACCGATAGACCGCCCCGCAATCCTCCATCTCGTTGGCGTAGGAGATGTCGACGCCGAGATAGGTCTGGGGCGCGGCATGCGCCGGCGCGGCCAGCAAGGCGGCCAACGAAAGCGCGATCAGCGAAGTGCGGGCGTTCGACATGTTTCCTCCGTCGCGGACGCGTTCGAGCGCGCCGCTGCGGAGCGACTATCATTTATCGTACAATTGATGCAAGCCGTCGTTCAGGTCTCGGCGAACCTTGTCTGGGCCACGTCGGCCAGCAGGGCGTAGAGCGCGGCCACGTCCAGCGGCTTGCGCAGCACCCCGTCGGCCCCGTCCTCGCGATAGCGGGCGACGTCCTCGGGGAAGACGTTGGCGGTCAGCATCCAGATCGGCACCCGCGTCCCGACCGGCTCGGCGCGGCGGATCTCGCGCACGGCGTCGCGACCGCCCAGCACCGGCATGTTGACGTCCATCAGGATCAGGTCGAAGGCCCCCGTCCGCCAGAGGTCCAGCGCCAGCGCCCCGTCCTCGGCGAAGGTCAGCGAGACCGGCGCATTTTCCAGCGCCAGCGCTAGCACGCGACGGTTGGCGGCGTTGTCCTCGGCCGCCAGGATCCGGATCTCGCCAGGCTCGCCCTTATCGCGCGCGACCGGGACCGGCGTCGGACGATGGATCGGCGCGGTGAAGGCGAACCAGAACACCGCCCCGCCCTGCCCGCCCAGCTTGGCCTCGGCCGGATCGACGGCGATCTCGCCGCCCATCAGGGCCAGGTTCTGGGCGCAGATCTTCAGGCCCATGCCGGTGCCGCCCTGCAGCCGGCCACGCTGGGTCTGGTCCCAGGCCTCGAACACCTTCAGCCGCTCGTCGGCCGGGATCGGCGGCCCGGTATCGGCCACCTCGACCAGCACCCGCAGCTGGCCGAAGCGAACCACCCCGGCCAGACGCAGGGTGACCTTGCCGCCTTCCGAGACCGCGCCCAGGGCGCTGGACACCAGGTTGACCAGGGTCTGCTCCAGCCGGACCAGATCGGCCACCACCTGGAACGACAAGGTCGGGTCGGCGTCCTCCAGGGTCAGCGACACGCCCAGCGCCCGGGCGTGGCTGCTCCACACCCGCACCACCGAGCGCGCCAGGGTCCGCAGGTCGACCGGCACGGTGTCCAGCTTGGCGCGCAGCGGATCGGCGCGGGCCAGGTCCAGGATCCCGTCCAGCAGCCGGGTCAGTTGCTCCGCGCCTTCGACCACCCCGGCGGCCAGGTCGGCCTGGCGCGGCGTCAGGGGCTCGCCCCGTAGCGAACGGGCAAAGCCGAGGATGGCGTTCAGCGGCGTGCGGATCTCGTGGCTGGCCACGGCCAGCAGCTCGCCCTTGGCGCGGTTAGCGGCCCTCGTCTCGTGCATGGCCTGGGTCAGGGCGACGTTGTTGCGGGTCAGGTCGCGCGCGGTCCGGGTCAGGGCCCGGTCGGTCGCCTGCTGGCGTCCGGTCACCAGCAGCACCGCCGCCACGAACAGCATCATGGCCAGCGCATAGTGATCCAGCTGGAACGGATGGCTCCAGTCGACCGCGATCCAGACCAGGGTCAGGGACGGCGGAACCACGCCGATCACGTAGCTGACCTTGGTCAGGTGCACCCGCAGGGCCGCGAACAGCAGCACGCAGATCGCCAGCAGCGCCGCCTCGACCTGCACCTGCGCCCCGTCGTAGAGCCGGATCTGCACCGCCATCCAGCAGGCGTTGCTGACCAGCAGGAACATCAGGATGTCGGACTGCAGGGCCAGGCGCTTGTGCGCCTTCACCGGATCCGGATCGCGCAGCGCCAGCTCGGTGGCCATGAACAGCGCGAAGTAGAGGCCGAACTCCAGGACGCCCAGACCGGCGATGGTCCACGGCGTGAAACTCATCAACAGCAGGACGAAGACGGCGACCAGGGCCAGGCGAGACAAGGCGACGCCACGCGAGTAGCGCACCAGCCCGTCCAGCTGGGTGACGTCCGTCGGCCGCTTCAACATAGGGTCCCGCCGAGCCCATTTCCGTGAGGGAAGCTCGCGCTTTCCATAGGGCTACGATTCGCGCACGAAGGATCGCCTTAAGCGCGAGTGGCCGACCAGAATTGTCCGACTAAGGCGCAATTTTGAACGCGTCGACGTCGGCCCAACCGATCCGCCGCAGGTCGAGGAGGCCCATGGTCACCTAAAGCCGCGCCCTCACCGTCGCCCGCACGCTGCGCGGCGCGCCGGGGAAGATCCAGACGGGGCTGTAGCTGCTCTGGGCGTAGTGCTCGTCGAACAGGTTGTCGACCTCGAGCCGGACGTCGATCTTCTCCGTCAGGCCGTAGTCGATCGCCGCCTTGGCCTTCCAGTACGACGGCAGCCGCAAGCCGCTGCCGTCCAGCGCCCCGGCCCGGTCGCCGACATAGGCCGCGCCGGCCGTCAGCGACCAGGTCGTGCCGTGGTCGGTATCGAACCGCCCGACCGCGAAGGCCCCGCCCTGATGCTCGGGCACGTCCAGCACATCGGGCGTGGCGAAGGCGGTGTCGTCGGCCCGGGCGCGAGTCCAGGCGTAGTTGACCACCACCTTCCAGGCCGAGGTGACCTCGAATGCGCCGTCCAGCTCGACACCCTGGCTGATCAGCTTGCCGACCGGAGCCAGGAAGCTGGCGTCGACCGGGTCGTTGGCCAGGATGTTGCGCTTGTCGATGTCGAAGGCGGTGACGGCCAGATCGACGCCCGGCCAGGCGCCCGAGACGCCCAGCTCCCAGCCCTTGCCGGCCTCGGGCGCAAAGCCCTGGCCGTTGCGGCCGGTGCCCGAGTTCAGCAGGAACGAGCGGCCATAGCTGGCGTGGGCGGTCCAGGCGTCGCCGAGCCGATAACGAGCGGCCAAGCGGTAGTCGACCGGCTGGTCCTTGGTCTCGCCGACCGCACCGGTGCGGTTGTTGCGGATCTTTTGCCGGTAGGTATCGGCCCGCAGCCCGGCCAGCAGGCTGAGGCGGTCGGTGACCTCCCACAGGTCCTGGGCGTACAGCGTCGCGACTTCGCGGGTCTCGCGGTTGTCGGTGAACGGCAGCAGCGCCAGGGCCTGGCCGCCATAGACGGGATTGTCGATGTCGATGCCGTAGGGCGCCGTGGCGCTGGGATTCCGGCGCAGCAACTTCTCGCGGTAGTCCATCGTGTAGCCCTTGAGGCCAAAGCCCAGGCGGTGCGCGCCGACCCGGCCGTTCAGCTCGACGCGGCCCGACAGGTCCTCGACCGTGTAGTCGCGCTCGCGGCGCTGCCGCCACAGGGTGCGCCCGACCAGCCGCGACTGGTCGCTGGAAAAGCCGTGCATCGATCCCTCCCGCCAGGCCGCGCCGGCGGTCCAGGTCCAATCGGGCGCCAGCCGCCCCTCGGCGGTCAGCTGCTGGCGCTCGTTGCGGAAGCGGGTCGCCCCGTCGCTGGGCTCGCCATAGAAGCGCGAGCGCGGCAGGGCCAGGACGTCGCCATTCACGGCCGGCACGCCCCGGTCGAACGGCGCGTCGAAGGTCGTGAACTCGCCGACATAGGTCACCCGCAGATCGTCGCTGGGCTTCCAGGTCAGGGACGGCGCGACGGCCCGGCGGTGCAGGTCGACATGGTCGCGCCAGCCGTCGCTGCGCTCGTCGGCGAGCGCCAGACGGCCCGCGAAGGTCTCGCTCAACGGCCCGGTCACGTCGACCTCGCCCCGGCGCAGGCCGAACGAGCCGACGGACGCCGCCACGGTGGCCGCCCGCGCGAACTGCGGGGTCTTGGAGACGATGTTGACGCGGCCGGCCGGATCGATGTCGCCGAACAGCGCGCCGGCTGGGCCTTTAAGGATCTCGATCCGCTCGGCCGTGGCCGGATCGCGCGGCGGGGCCAGGCCGCGGTTAGCGAGGAAGCCGTCGACATAGTACTCGGCCCCACCGTCCGGCGTGCCCAGGAAGCCCCGGATCGCGAAGTTGTCGAGGAAGCCGCCGCGGTTGTTCTGCTGGCTGACCCCGCTGGTCAGCTCCAGGGCGTCGGCCAGGCGGCCCGCGCCCACGGCGTCCAGCAGGTCGCGCTCGACCGAGCGGCTGGACGGCGACATCGCCTGGGTGACCTCGCCCGCGCCCAAGGTCAGGTCACGCGGCGCGCCGCGGCGGCCCAGGATGACGATCTCGCCCACCGCATGGGCCTCGTGCGGCTCTCCGGCTTCGGGGGAGGCTAGAGCCAGAAGGCACGCGCTCACGCAGCTCCACGACAGGGGCAAGGGAACAACTCCGTTGTAATGTTATTTCATAACAGCTACGCAGTGAGCCATGCCGCTGTCAACCACCCCTGCCTTCGCCACCCGCATTCGCTCGATCGACGCCCTGCGCGGCTTGGTTATGCTGCTGATGATGGTCGACCATGTGCGGGAGTTCTTCTTCATCCACGCCCAGGTCTCCGACCCGATGGATGTCGAGGCCACCCAGCCGGCCTTGTTCTTCACCCGCCTAGTCGCCCACCTCTGCGCGCCGGTGTTCCTGGCCCTGACCGGCCTGGGCGCCTGGCTCTATGGGCAGAAGCAGGGCGGCGCCTCAGCGGCCGCGGGCTTCCTGTTCAAGCGCGGCCTATTCCTGGTGGCGCTGGAGCTGACCCTGGTCAGCTTCGCCTGGACCTTCTCGCTGACGCCCAAGATCATCTATCTGCAGGTCATCTGGGCCATCGGCCTGTCGATGATCGCCCTGGCGGCGCTGGTGCGCCTGCCGTATCCCTGGCTGATCGCCGTGGGCCTGGTCATCGTGCTGGGCCACAACCTGCTGGACCCGATCACCATCGCGGCCGGCCAGCCCGGCCACGCCCTGTGGGCGGTGCTGCATGATCGCGGCTTCATCGAGCTGCCCTGGGGCGCGAAGGCCCGGACGTCCTACCCGCTGCTGCCGTGGATCGGCGTGGCGGCGCTGGGCTACGGCATCGGGCCGTGGTTCGTGCGAACCTGGCGCGAGCGCCGCGACCGGCTGGTCCTAAGCGGCCTCTCCATGCTGGCCCTGCTGGTCGCGCTACGGACCGGCAACCTCTACGGCGAGCCGTTGGCTTGGAGCGCGGGCGCGAGCCCCATCCAGACGGTCATGAGCTGGCTGAACTTCACCAAGTATCCGCCGTCGGCCGACTTCCTGCTGCTGACCCTGGGCGTCGGGGCCCTGCTGCTGCCGGCGCTGGAGAAGGCCCCCGCCCGGTTGGTCGGCGCCCTGGCCGTGCTGGGCGGCGCGCCGCTGTTCTTCTACCTGATCCACCTCTACGGCCTGCACCTGCTGCAGATGCTCGCGCGGACGGCGTTCGGTCCGAACCAGGGCGAGACCTGGGCCCTGCCCGGCGTCGGCGCGATCTGGCTGCTGGCGGCCATGGCGGCGATCCCCTGCTGGCTGGCCTGCCGCTGGTTCGGTCCCGTCAAGCGCGCCAGCCCCTGGCCGTGGATGCGCTATTTGTAGGCCGATCGCCCCACTTGATAATGCGAATGAGATTGACTCTCATCATCAACACCAAGTAAGCGCCCGACAACTGTTTTTGTGGGGGTTCTTGGGCATGAAGCGGATGTGGCTGGCGGCGAGCGCGCTTAGCGTTTTGGTTGTAGCGCAAGGGGTCCACGCGGCTGAGACCGCCCCCGTGGCGACGGCCGATGATCAGGCCACGGCCGTCGAGGCCGTCATCGTCACCGGCGAAAAGACCAACCGGGGGCTGCAGCAGACCGTCACCAGCGTCGCGGTGACCACCGCCGCCAAGATCGAACGCGAGAACATCCGGAACTTCTACGACGTGGTCGCCGGCACGGCGAACATGAGCGAGACCTACGGCAAGACCGGCTTCACGATCCGGGGCGTGTCCAACAGCAACGTCTCGGGCGGCGGGACCGGCGGCCTGGCCACCATTTATGTCGACGGCGCGGCCCTGCCGGTCGAAGCCAGCTACGGCGGCCCGCTGGACCTGTGGGACATCGGCCAGGTGGAAGTCCTGCGTGGCCCGCAGTCGACCCTTCAAGGTCGCAATTCGCTGGCCGGTGCGGTGATCATCACCTCGGCTAACCCGACCCAGACCTTCCAGGGACGCGCCCGCGTCGGCTACGCCAGCGGCGACGAGCGCAGCGTGGCCTTGGCGCTCAGCGGCCCGATCGTCGAGGACCAGCTGGCCTTCCGCCTGGCCGTCGAGAAGAAGAAGAGCGACGGCTTCATCTACAATCCGGTCCTGAAGCAGGACATGGACGCGGTCGACAACCTGTATTTCCGCGGCAAGCTGCTGTTCACGCCCAGCGCCCTGCCCGGCCTGCGGGCGATGCTGACCTACGCCCACAACGATCGTGACGGGGCCTACCTGTTCACCTATGCGCGCACCGACCGTCCCGACTATTACAAGCACCGCATCGACACGTCGGGCGATCCCAGCCGCACCAAGACCAAGTCCGACATCCTGACGTTCGACGCCGCCTATGCGTTCAGCGACAAGCTGACCCTGAACGCCATCGCCTCGTTCAACGCCGTCGCCAGCGACGCCACGGTCGACTTCGACTACCTGCCGATCCGCAGCTCGTACGGCACGCGCAGCCAGGACAACGACACCACCTCGCTGGAGCTGCGCCTGAACTACGAGGGCGAGCGGCTGAAGGGCCTGGCGGGTCTGTATCAAGCCCGCCGCGACGCCCGGGACTATTCGGTCAGCCTGACCAACGTGCCGTTCCCGCGCGCCACCCTGGTCAACGTCCTGACTTCAACCCTGCTGGCTGGCGTACCCTCGCCGACGCCCGCCCAGCAGGCCGGCGCCGCAGCCCAGGCCAACGCCTTCGCCAACCTCTACATCACCGCCCTGCCTGTGGTGCCGGTCGACTATAGCGGCGACCAGCCCTCGGTGATCGACACTAGCGCCATCTTTGCCGACGCCAGCTTCGCGCTGACCGACAAGCTCTCGGTGCTGGGCGGCTTCCGCTACGACCACGAGGAGAACACCAGCAGCACCGTGCAGACGGCGCGCTTCGCGGGGACCTATCCGGCGCCTGCGGCCTTCGGTCCTTACGCGCCCTATGTGGTTCAGGTGAACGCCTTCGTCGCCGGCATGGTCGCCCAGGCCAACTCGTCCGCGCCCACGGGCACGCGCAAGTTCAACGCCTTCCTGCCCAAGGTCGGCGTGAAGTACGAATGGACGCCGGACATCAACACCAGCCTGGTCGCCCAGCGCGGCTACCGCTCGGGCGGCTCGACGGTCAACGCGGCGCGCTCGACGGTGGCGGCCTATGATCCGGAATACACCTGGAACTACGAGGCCTCACTGCGCACGGCCTGGCTGGACGGGACCCTGACGGTCAACGCCAACGCCTTCTACACCGACTGGAAGGACCAGCAGGTCACCGTCAACATGGGCCTCAACGCCTATGACTACGAGGTCAAGAACGCCGGCAAGTCGCACCTGTACGGCTTCGAGGTCGAGGTGAACCAGCGCGTCACGCCGCAGCTGTCTTGGTACGCCTCGGCGGGCCACACCAAGACCAAGTTCGACGACTTCACAGTCACCGCGGGCACGGCCACCACCAACCTGTCGGGCTCGGAATTCCCTTACGCCCCGCATTGGACCCTGGCGGCCGGCGCCGACTACCGCTGGGACAACGGCCTGATCGCCCACCTGGACGGCAACTACCGCAGCAATTCGTTCTCGCAGGCCGACGTCAGCCAGGCCCAGGAGGCGCTGGTCAAGGCCCGCCTCCTGTTCAACGCCCGCTTCGGCTACGAGCGCGAGCACTGGGGCGCCTATGTCTTCGCCAAGAACCTGCTGGACGCCACCTACAGCCAGTACGATCGCAGCGACGCCAACATCGCCCTGCTCAGCGAGCCGCGCATCCTGGGCGTGACCCTGGAGACCCGCTGGTGAGCGCGCTCTGGGTTCTGGCGCTGGCGCCCCTGCCCCTGGCGGGGACGTATCTGCTGAAGCAGGCGTGGGACGGGCCCAGTCCGAACCGGCCGTGGTTCATTCTCGGCGGCTGGGGCCTGCTGGCCCTGGCCATCGCCGCCTCGGTCCCGCTGATGGGTCCGGCGCGCGGCCCCTCGGCGATCCTGGCGATCGCCTCGACCGTCGCCCTCGTCCTGGTCGCCCTGGGCGTCGAGCGTCGCAACGCCAAGAAGAAGGCCGCCCGCGAACTGGCGCCCGAACCGTCCGACCGCCGCCGCGTCGTCTGGCGCGGCTGGCTGCGCGGCTTCCTGGCCGGTCCGCTGGCGGGCGTCGCCGCCCTGGGCTGCGGCCTGGCCGTCGCCATCTGCGCCCCCGGCCAGATCCAGAGCCGCATGGTCATCGGCGGCCTGATGGTGCCGTTCCTATGGGCCGGCGGCATGGCCTGGACCCTGTCGGACGACAAGATCCTGCGCGCCTTCGCCGTGCTGGCCGGCGTCTCGGTCGTCACCCTGGGCGCGGCCTTCCTGAAGGGAGCGCTCTGACATGGACGGCTCGACCACCGCTCCCGCCAAGCCCGCCAAGACGACCGGCAAACCGATCTGGCCCAAGGTCCCCGCCGAGTTCGTCCGCGCCATGCTCGCCGGCCACTCGGCCCTGGGCCTGGCCTTCGCGGCCCTGATCTATCTGGTCTGCTTCTCGGGCTCGATCGCCGTCTTCACCCAGGAGTACGGCCGCTGGGAACAGCCCGCCGGACCCGTGCTGCACGCGGTCTCGTCGCAAGCCGTCGACGCGGCCTATCGCGAAGTGCTGGCCAAGAATCCCAAGGCCCACGACCTGTTCATCCGCCTGCCCGAACCGGCCTATCCGCGCCTGTCGGTCCATGGCGACGACGCCAAGGGCGGCGAGCATACCTGGTTCGCCGACGCGTCCGGCAAGGTGGTCGCCGAGCAAAGCACGCCCTGGATGACGTTCCAGGCCGAGCTGCACACCGTGCTGCACCTGCCCCGCGCCTGGGGCGGCTTCATCGTCGGCCTGACCGGCGTGGCGCTGCTGTCCTCGCTGGTCTCGGGCGTGCTGTCGCATCCGCGCGTGTTCAAGGACGCGTTCGCCTTCCGCTGGGGCGGCTCCAAGCGTCTGCAGGAAGCCGACCTGCACAACCGCATCTCGGTGTGGGGCCTGCCCTTCCACCTGGTGGTCTCGCTGACCGGCGCCTTCCTGGGTCTGACCTTGATCATCGTCGGCGTGCTGGCCCTGGCCACGTTCAAGGGCGACACCAGCAAGGCCTACGTCCTGTTCACGGGTCCCCAGGTCAAGGACGACCCGCGCCCGGCCGCCCAGCCGTTCAGCGTCGAGAAAGCCCTGACAAGCCTTAAGGCCCGCTATCCCGACGGCCGCGTGAACTACCTCTTCATCGAGCACCCCACCGAGATGGGCCAGCACGCCGGCGCCAACGTGGCCACCGACGGCCGCCTGTCGCGCGGCGAGACCGTGGTCGTCGACGGGGCCGGCAAGATCCTGGGCGAGGTCGGCTACGAGAGCGGCTCGGTCGGCATGCGCGTGCTGTCGACCATGACCCCGCTGCACTTCGGCTGGTTTGGCGGCTGGCCGGTCAAGGTCGTCTATCTGCTGCTGGGCCTGGGCCTGACGGCGGTGACCTCCAGCGGCGTCGCCATCTGGCTGGCCCGCCGCCGCGACAAGGGTCGCCCGGCCCCGCGCTGGGAGCGGGTGTGGATCGCCTTCGTCTGGAGCCAGCCGGCAGCCTACGCCTTCTCGGCCCTGGTCGCGGTGTTGTCGCCCTCGACGCCGCCCGTGGCGGTCTGGAGCCTGGCCACCCTGGCGGCCTGCGCCTCGGCCATCGTCGGGACGCCGGCCGGCATTTCGATCGCCCTGCGCCGCATCGCCGCCGGCCTGATCGCTTTGGTCGCTCTGGCTCATGCCGGCTTCCACTTCGAGACGATGGTCGATGCGGTGGGCTGGATCATCGACGCGAGCCTGCTGGCCACGGCCGTGCTGCTGGCCGCGACCACGCTGAAGAAAGCCGAACCCAAATCGGCCGTTTAGTGGGTGGCCCTCCGTGCGCGGAGGGCCTATCTCACCGGCAGGGAAAAACGCCGCAGCTCGTCGAGTTCGCATGGTGAAGTTTCGTCGGCGCGGTTTGGCGTCGATCAATTCCGAGATCCGGGACGGCATCGTCCCCGCCGCCGATGGCGTGACCGTCTCGCCTGAGACCCCGACCATCGAACACGGCGCGACCCGCAACTACCGCATCGTGGCGATGATCATCGCCTGCGCCCTGTTCATGGAGCAGATGGACGCCACGATCCTGGCGACCGCCCTGCCGACCATGGCGCGAGACTTCGGCGTGCCGGCCACCAATCTCAGCTCGGCCCTGACCGCCTACCTGCTGGCCCTGGCCGTGTTCATCCCCGCCAGCGGCCGCATCGCCGACCGCTTCGGGGCCAAGACCGTTTTCCGCCTGGCCATCGTCATCTTCGTCGCCGGTTCGGTGCTGTGCGGCCAGGCGACCAACCTGCCGTTCCTGATCGCCGCCCGCTTCCTGCAAGGCATGGGCGGCGCGATGATGATCCCGATCGGGCGCCTGGTTTTGCTACGCTCGGTGGCCAAGCAGGACATGGTCTCGGCGACCTCGTGGCTGATCATGCCGGCCCTGATCGGCCCGATCATCGGCCCGCCGATCGGCGGCTTCATCGTCACCTATCTGGACTGGCGCTGGATCTTCTACCTGAACATCCCGATCGGCCTGCTGGGCCTGGTCCTGGTCACCCTGTTCATCGACGAGGTCGCCGGAGAGAAGCCCGCCCGCGCCGATATCCCGGGCTTCCTGCTGTCGGGCGTGTCGCTGGGCTGCCTGCTGTTCGGCTTCGAGATGACCAGCCGCAGCGGCGAGCTGACCAACGCCCTGATGCTGATCGCCATCGGCGCAGCCGCCGGCGCGCTCTACATCCGTCACGCCCGCAAACACGCCGCGCCGATCCTGGACCTGACCCTGATGCAGGTGACCTCGTTCCGGCTGTCGGTGATCGGCGGCTCGCTGACCCGGATCACCCAGGGCGCCCAGCCGTTCCTGATCCCGCTGATGCTGCAGCTGGGCTTTGGCATGAGCGCGGCGGTCAGCGGGACCATCACCATCGCCGGCGCTATCGGCTCGCTGGCCATGAAGAGCCTGGCCCCGCGCCTGCTGCGGCGGTTCGGCTTCCGCGACAGCATGATCGTGGCGGGTCTGGCCGCCAGCGTCGGCTACGCGGTCTGCGGCTTCTTCCGGCCCGACTGGCCGCTGCCGCTGATCTTCCTGACCCTGATGGCCAGCGGCTTCTGCATGTCGTTCCAGTTCACCGCCTACAACACCATCGCTTATGACGAGATCCCGCCCGAGCGGATGAGCGCGGCGACCAGTTTCTACGCCACCTTCCAGCAGCTGATGCTGTCGATGGGGATCTGCGCGGGAGCCTTGGCGCTGCACGTCGGCATGCTGGCCGGCGGCCACACGACGCCGCATCTGAGCGACTTCACAGTGGCCTTCCTGGTCGTCACCGCCATCTCGGCCTCGGCGACGATCTGGAACCGCCGCTTCGACAAGGACGCCGGCGCCGAACTCAGCGGCAAGCGCTAGGGCGCGATCGCGGCCTTCACCAGGGCGTCGAACGTATCGGCCGGGCAGTCGAAGGCCGGCGTGGCGGTGCTGCAGCCGGGGATGAACACCGGCGCGGCCAGCGGCGGAGCGGCCAGGGTCAGCCGCGTGGCGGCGCGCAGCTGGCCAAGGCTCTGGCCCGTGAAGCGCGCCCGGATCACCCGCACGCCGTCGGCCCGCAGCCAGCGCTCGAACACCAGCGCGCTACCCGGCTGGATCTGGTTGGGCTGGTAGCCCGGCAGGGTCCACTCCATCCGCAGCAGCCCGCCCAGCACCGCCAGGGTGCCGTCGTGGCCGGCGATCACCACCAGCTTGGCGTCCTTGGGACCCAGCGCCGTCTCGCCATCCTCCAGCGTGGCCAGCAGGCGGCCGGCCAGATGGCCGGCCAGGGTCTTGGCGACATAGGGCGTGCGCAGGCGCAGGTCGAACTCGGCCTGGTGCAGGAAGAAGGTCCGGATCAGGGTCTCCTCGTCGACGCCTTTCCAGCCCAGGCCCGCGAAATCGCCGCCGTCGGCCCAGGCCATCAGCAGGCTCTCGGTGACGCCCGAGGCGAAGGCTTCCGGACCCGACAGGCTGACCAGCTCCTCGCCCTCGACGAAGCCGGGCTTGGCGTCCAGGGCGCGGCGCTTGCGAGAGGCCGGCGGGCACGGCCCCTTGGCGCACTGCATCAGGAAGGCGTCCAGTTGCTCGACCTCGGTGCGGTGACTGGCGCTCCAGGCGGAAAGGTCGCCGCCGGCGCGGCCGGCCACGGCGGCCTGGGCCAGGGCCTTGTCGGGCGTGACCACCCCGACCTTGACCGGCTCGAACATCGGATCGTCCTTGCCCTCGCCCACCGTGTTGACGGCATTGGCGCAGCCCGGCGTCAGGCCCTCCGCATAGGCCTTGCCCGTAGCGATCGTGCGCTGGGTGACATTGGCCCAGTAGTAGGCCGCGCCGCAGTCGCCCGCCTTGAGCAGGCCCTGCGCCGTGTAGAGCTCGCGATAGTACCCGCCCATCAGGGTGATCATCTGGCCGCCGCGCGCGGTCAGGTGGCCGGACGGCACGGCGAAGCGCGGCCACGGACGGGCCGAGGCCTCGCCCAGCTTTTCCGGCGTCGACATCGCCGCGCGCACGCCGTGGCGGCTAAGGATCACCACCTTCTCCAGGCGATCGCCAGTCGCCGCTTCGGCGGAAGTCGACAGCAGGGCCAGGGCCGCGACGGCGAGATGGACGAACGGACGCATGCGGGCTCCTCAAGGCTCCGCTCGCTCTTAGGGCGCCGCGCTATTGTCGGACAATGCAAACCACTGGGCGAACAGCGTTCGTCCATTGATTGGCCACTTTCGTCGCATTACAGAAAGTACACTTGTAGTTTATGCGGCCGAGCGGCGATCTTCCATCGTCGCTGCGCTCGGCGACCGCGTCCTGGGGGATCCATCAGTGCATTTCGGCCTCATCTGGGCCGCGGTCGTCGCCGCGCAAGCCACCACGCCCGCTCCTGCTCCTGCTCCGCAGTCCCAGAAGCCGGCTGAAGCCTCAAACGGGGTCAGCGCCGTCACCGTCACGGCCGACGCGCCGGTGGTGCGCACCTCGATCGACCGCCGCAGCTACAGCGTCTCCGGCGACCTGACAGCCCAGAGCGGCTCGATCTCGGACGCGCTGCGGAACCTGCCCTCCGTCGAGGTCGACGTGCAGGGCAATGTCAGCCTGCGCGGCGATCCCAACGTCACCATCCTGATCGACGGCAAGCCGTCCGGCCTGTTCCAGGGCGAAGGCCGCGGCCAGGCGCTGCAGCAGATGCCGGCCGAGCGCATCGACCGGGTCGAGGTGATCACCAACCCCTCGGCCGAGTTCCGCGCCGATGGCACCGGCGGGGTCATCAACCTCATCACCAAGAAGGCTAAGGGCGCGGGCCGCACCAGTGGCCTGCGCCTGACCGTCGGCGACGCGGGCCGCAACGGGGCCAGCGGCAATGTCGGCTACAACAGCGGCAAGCTGTCGGCCTCGGGCGACATCAACTGGCGCCGCGACCCGGCCAGCCAGGCCGACTACGAGCGCCGTCAGCAGGCCAATCTCGACAACGAGACGCAAGGCAAGACGAGCTTCGACTTCAAGAGCCTGACCAGCCAGGGCACGGTCGACTACGACGTCTCCGACAAGCTGCGGATCGGCGGCGAGGCCCGCCTCAGCCGCTTCCAGCTGGCCGTCGACAACGCCGCCGACACCACCCGCCGCGACGCCGTCGGCGCCCTGACCCAGGCCTTCCACCGCGACCTGACCATCCGCCAGAAGCGCGACAACGCCGCCCTCTCCACCAACCTGCGCAGGAAGTTCGACGGCGACGGCCACGAGCTGTCCCTGAAGCTCAGCTACGACGTGGTCGACGACAATCGCACGCGGACCGGTCACACCACCACCGTCCTTCCGGCCGCCGCCAGCACCTGGGACCAGCAGCGGCTGGGCTACGACACCCGCCAGACCGACCTGAAGGGCGACTATGTCCGGCCCATGGGTCCGGGCCAGACCCTGAAGGTCGGCTTCGACCTGCAGTTCGACGACAATGGCTACGACAATGTCGGCCTGCGCGGGACCAGCCTGGCGAGCCGGGTCGTCGATCCGGGCCTGACCAGCCGGTTCTTCTACGAGCAGCAGCTGAGCCAGGCCTATGTCACCTACGAGCGACCGCTGGCCAAGCTGACCGTGCTGGCGGGCCTGCGCTACGAGCAGTCCAAGCTGGACCTGACCGCCGCCGGCGTGAAGACCGACAACGACACCACAAAGCTGATGCCCAGCCTGCACCTGTCGTATCCACTGACCGATCGCCAGAAGCTGACGGCCAGCTACAGCCAGCGCCTGCAACGCCCCGGCCCGTTCGACCTGAACCCCGTGCCGTTCCTGCTCGACCCGCTGAACTACCGGATCGGCAATCCGAACCTCAAACCCCAGCAGACCCACTCGTTCGAGCTGGGCTGGCAGTACCGCAAGGCGCCGCTGACGGCCCTGGCCACCCTTTACTACCGCGAGAACGACAAGGTCGTGTCCGACGTCGTCACCGACATGGGCGGCGGGGTGTTCGTCACCACCAAGGCCAATGTCTCCCAGACCCGCAACGGCGGCCTGGAACTGGTCCTGAACGGCAAGCTGACGTCCAAGCTGACCTACAACATCAGCAGCAACACCTTCTGGGCCGAGTTGGACGGCAGCAACATCGGCATCCCCGGCAAGCGTTCGGCCGTCACCTTGCAAGGACGCGGCAGCCTGAACTGGCAGGCCACGCCCAAGGACCTGTTGCAGATGAACGGCTTCATCACCGGCAAGCGCCTGACGGCCCAGGGCTACGCCCTGCCCGCCATCGGCGTCGACCTGGGTTACCGCCGCAAGATCGACGACCAGCTGTCGCTGGTGATCACGGTGCAGGACGCCTTCGGCCTGTTCCGCGACAAGCAGGTGATCGACACGCCGACGCTGAAGAGCCTGGCGGTCCGCGACATCGACGCGCGCTGGGTCCGCGTGGGCCTGGCCTGGACGTTCGGGACCGGAAAATCGCGCAAGGATCCGGGCTTCGACTTCCAGGGTCCGGGCGGTCCCGGCTAGGCTGAAAACACCTCCAGAAAATCTGCTTCGATAAATTCCTATTTAATTGCTAGGAATTACTTAGTGACGCCTTCCTCCCCTTTGGCGCCGCAAAACTCAGCGCCGCCTTGTGGGCCGGCGCGGCGTCCCCGGCGCGGCCTGCCCGTCGCGCCGGGGACGCTCTACTTCGGTGTTGTGGCCGGCGAGCGGAACCGCTAGCGAACGCTTCTCATTCGCCCGAGCCTTCGTCGATGACGCGCAACACCGTCCGTGCCTGGACGCTGGTCCACAAGTGGACCAGCCTGATCTGCACGGCCTTCCTGCTGATGCTGTGCGTCACCGGCCTGCCGCTGGTCTTCCACGACGAGATCGACGGCGCCCTGAACCACGATCCCAAGATCGTCGCCGCGCCGGGTCAGCGCCTCGCGACCCTGGACGAGGTGCTGGACACCGCACTCAAAGCCCGCCCCGGCGAGGTCGGCCTGTTCATGAGCTTCGACATCGACCGGCCGGTCGTGAACGTCACCAGTGGTCCGCGCCCCGACGCGTCCGAGACCCAGATGCACTTCGCGTCGATCGACCTGACCACCGGCAAGATCCTGGCCCCCGGCGGCGCGGCGGGCAGCGTCATGGACGTCATCCTGCGCATCCACAAGGACATGTTCCTGGGCCTGCCGGGCCTGTTGTTCTTGGGCTTCATGGGGCTGCTGTTCACGGCCGCCATCGTCTCGGGCCTGGTCGTCTACCCGCCCTTCATGCGCAAGATCGACTTCGGCACGGTGCGGGCCTCGCGCTCGAGCCGGCTGAAGTGGCTGGACTATCACAACCTGCTGGGCGTGGTGACGGTGGCCTGGGTGCTCATCGTGGGCCTGACGGGCGTGATCAACACGCTGTCGGAGCCGATCATCCAGGTCTGGAAGGCCAACGAATTGGCCGCCATGACCGCGCCCTACAAGGGCAAGCCCGCGCCGACGCATCTGAGCTCGATCGGCCAGGCCGTGGCCACCGCCCAAGCGGCCGCGCCGGGCATGCGGGTGCAGTTTGTGGCGTTTCCGGGAGGGTCGTTCTCGAGCGCCCACCACTACGCCGTCTTCATGCAGGGCGAGACGCCGGCCACCGAGAAGCTCCTGACCCCGGCCCTGATCGACGCCGAGACCGGCCAGCTGACCGCCATGCGCCGCATGCCCTGGTACGCCCAGGCCCTGCTGCTGTCGCAGCCTCTGCACTTCGGCGATTATGGCGGCCTGCCGCTGAAGATCCTGTGGGCCCTGCTGGATGGGGTGACCATTGTTGTCCTGGTGACCGGCCTCTATCTGTGGCTCTCCAAGCGTCGCGGCGGAGAGGCGTCATGAGCCCCTTCCGCCGCGTCTGGGCCGCCCCGATCGCGATCGCCGCCGTCAGCCTGGTGGGCCTGGTCGCCGCCCTGCTGGGCGACGACCTCAACGACTGGATCTCGTGGATCGGCCTGGCGGTCCCGCTCGTGGTGATCGTCTGGGCCCGTCTTAAGCGGCGGGCTTGAGGCGCACGCCGGGGAAGTCCACCGGCACGTCCAGGGCGACATTGACGTAGTTGGTGAAGAGGTTCAGCGCCACGTGGGCGATGATCTCGACGATGGCCTCGTCGTCGAAGCCGGCGGCGCGCAGGGCCTCGACGTCGGTGTCGGTCACCGCACCGCGATCGCGCACCAGCCGCAGGGCGAAGGTCAGGGCCACGCGGGTGCGCGGATCGGCCGAGCGGCCAGCTTGCGCTTCGGCCATCTCCTCGGCCGAGGCGCCGGCGCGGCGGCCGAGCGCCGTGTGGGCGGCCAAGCAGTATTCGCAGTTGTTGGCGTTGGCGATGGCCACGGCGATCTCCTCGCCCAGGCGCGCGCCCAGCTTGCCGCCGCCCAGGGCGCCGAACGACCCCCACATGCTGTTGAGAGCCGCCGGCGAATTGGCGACAGCCTTAAACATGTTCGGCACGACGCCGAACGCGCCCTTGACCTGGTCGAGGGCCGGCTTGACGTCGGCGCCGGCGGCGGCCGGGTCGATAAGGTTTACGCGGGTCATGGGTAGTCTCCTTCTCTAGGTTTGGGGAATGGCGCAGGCGCCGGTTGAGCAGTCTTCAGGGGCTTGGGATTGCAGCATGCGGGTGATCTCGGCCCCGACATTGAGGTCCGGCGCATGGCCGAACACCTGGCGGCGCAGGCGGCCCTCGGCGTCGATCAGCACCAGGGTCGGTGTGCCGCGCATGCGGTAGGCCGACATGGTCCGAGGGATCGGATCGTCGATCCCGGCGGCGTCGATGCCGACGGGGAACTGGATCCGGTACTCGTGCAGGAAGGCCTCGAGCGTCGCAGGGCTGTTGGCCTCATGGTGCTCGAAGACGCTGTGCAGACCGACCACCGCCAGGTGCTCGGCGGGGAAGGCCTCGCGCAGCCGCTGGGCCTGGGGCAACGCGTGACTGACGCAGCCGGGGCACAGCATCTGGAAGGCGTAGAGCGCGACGGCCTTGCCGCGCAGGCCTTCCAGGGTCAGGGGCTTAGGCGTGTTGAACCACTGCGTCGTCATCCAGGACGGCGCAGGGCCATTCAGCGATGGCATGGGCTTGTTCCTTAGTGAGCGTGAACCGAAGTGACCTTGCCGGGCAGGCTCAGATCACCGGAGGCCACGTCGAAGACGTCGGACACGCACAGCAGCGGCGCGTGCAGGTTGGCGTTGACCTTCAGGGCCGCGGTGACGCCGTCGAACTTGACGCCCTCGGTCGCGCCGATCACCGAGACCGGCACCTTCACCTCGACGGTGTCGGTGGCCAGGGTGGTCGGATAGGTCGGGCTGTCGATCAGCAGCGGCACGCCGGGCCAAGTGGCCGGCAGCTTGGGCTTGGCGCCTTCCGGGATATCCTTGACCTTCAGGGCGGCCGGGCCGCAGGCGGGATCCTTGGTCAGCACCACCCAGTGCGGATGCCAGACGTGGCGGTTGACGGCTCCGGCCGCGCCGTCGTCGAAGTCGGGGTGGAAGGTCACGGCCAGGGCGAGGATGCCCTGGGCGCTCTCGAAGCCGACCGTGGCGCTGTCCAGCGAGGTCGGCCAGACATAGCTGTAGACCGCGCTGCCGGCGAACTGGCCGGTGGCCTTGGGCTTCAGCTCGCCGGCCTTGCCGCGCACCTGGACCTTGAAGGACACGTCCGTGCCGTTCGAGACGATCTCGGTGCGGACGATGTCATAGGGCGCGGCAGCGGCCGGCGTGGCCGGCGCGGTGATCGCCTGGGCGGCGACACCGCCGGCGGACAGCAGCGAGAGAGCGGAGGCGGCGAGCGCCGAACGCAGCGTGGACATAGAAGCAACCCCTTGATGAGCGCGGCCTCGGCCGCCGTTGTGAAGAAGGTGGTGGTTGATTTCTGTTGCGGGACTGCCCAGTTTCGCCATGCCGCTATTCAAATTCGCATGGGACGATCGATGGACTGGGACGACCTGCGCGTATTCCTGGCGGTGGCCAAGTCGGGCAGCCTGACCCGCGCCGCGCGCGACCTGGGCCTTAGCCAGCCGACCGTCGGCCGGCGCATCGCGACGCTGGAGAAGCGCACCGGCGCGCGCCTCTTGGACCGCACCCCGACCGGCTATGTCACCACCGCCGCCGGCGCGGCGATCCTGGCCGGGCTGGAGCGGATGGAGGGCGAGGCCCTGGCCGTCGAGCGGATGATCATCGGCCACGACGCGGGCCTCTCCGGTCCCGTCCGCGTCACCGCCATCGAGTGGTTCGCCGCCCGCGTGCTGGCCCCGATCTTCGCCGACTTCACCCTCGAGCACCCCGAGGTGACCATCGAGCTGCTGACCGACGTACGGCTGTTCAGCCTGACGCGGCGCGAGGCCGACATCGCCCTGTCCTTCAGCCGCTTCGACCAGGGCGACATCTTCCAGCGCAAGGTCGCCGACGTGCCGCACGCCCTGTTCGCCTCGCCGGACTACATCGCGCGGCGCGGCACGCCCGACTGCCGGACCGGCATGGGCGGCCACGCCATCATCCAGATGGACGAGCAGCACGGCGGCCAAGTCGACGCCGAGTGGCTGGCCGGCATCGCCGTCGACGCCCACGTCGCCCTGCGCAGCAACAGCCGCGAGGCCCAGGCCCGCGCCTGCGCCGCCGGGGCCGGCGTGGCGGTGCTGCCCCGCTGCCTGGGCGAGAAGACGCCGGGCCTGGTCGAGATCGTCACCCATTCGCTGCCTCCGACCCGGACGGTGTGGCTGGGGGTGCATCGCGACGTGCGCCAAACGCCGCGCGTGCGGGCCCTGGTCGAGGCGACGGCCGAGGGCTTGAAGGCGTCCGGCTACCTCGACCAGGCGGCTTAGGGCTCAGCCCGGGATCTTGACGAAGATCCCGATGTGGGCGGCGCTGGAGACCGGATGCTGGTGCTGCGGTCCGTGGCCGGCATTGGGATAGGTCAGCAGCTGCAGCGTCGGCAGTTGGTCGTTCAGCGCGTACCAGTTCTCGATCGGGCAGATCAGGTCGTGGTCGCCGCCGATGTGCAGGATCGGGATCTTGGTGGTCTTGAGGATCTCCAGGATCGGCGGGGCCGGGAACGGGTTGGCCTTGGGCTTGTCGCCCAGGTTCTGCGCCGCCCACTGGTAGGGCACAGCGGGCGCTCGTGGACCCTTGCGAGCGGCGATGCGGTCGTGGGAGGCGCGGGCGGCCGCGCGGCTGGCCGGCGCGTTCGGCTCGAAGAACAGGATGACCTCGTCCTCGAAGTCGTTCTCGCGGGCGGCGGCCTCGTAGAACAGCGGCTCGGCCAGCTTGGCGACAGGCCCTGGCGGCGTCGTGCCGACCAGCACCAGGTGGCTGATCTTGTCCGGAAAGATCGCCAGGGCCGCCTGCGCGGCGATCCCACCCAGCGACCAGCCCAGCAGGACCACCGACTTCAGCTGCAGCGCCTCGACCAGGTCGCGGGCGTCCTTGGCCCAGTCGAACGGATTGAGGCTCTTGTCGCCCGTGGAGAAGCCCAGGCCCGTGTAGTCGAAGGTGATAACCTGGAAGCCCTGCCCCGCCAGGCTGTCCAGGAATAGCGGATCCCAATCGTCGATCGTGCCCCGGAAACGCGTGCACAGGACGATCGGCCGTCCCGTCCCCACCGCGCGATAGGCCAGGCGCCGGCCGCCGGTCGTGACGAATTTCGTCGGCGCATCGACCGACAGGCTCTTGGCCTGGGCGGCCGGGGCCAAGCCCGCGGCCAGCCCGCCGGCGACGACGGCGCCGAGCAGGCCGCGCCGGGCCATCGGGGTTTCGGACAGGGTCATGGCGTCAGCTCCGGGAAAGGGAAAGGCGGGCCAGCGCCTCGGCGACGCCCTCGCCGTACAGCGGGTCGGCCTTGGCGCAGTTGGCGATATGGCGCTTCTGGATGTCGGGCGTGGCGCCGCCCACCGAGCGGGCGGTGTTGTCGAACAGGGCCTGGCGCTGCTGGGCGTTCATCAGCCGGAACAGGTCGCCCGGCTGTTGGTAGTGGTCGTCGTCGACCCGGTGGTCCCAGTGGGCGGCCGCGCCGTCGATCGCCAGCGGCGGCTCGTTCAGCTCGGGCCGGTCCAGCCACTCGCCCCGGCTGTTGGGCCAGTAGGTCGGCGTCGCGCCCAGATTGCCGTCGGTCCGCATCGCCCCGTCGCGGTGATAGCTGTGGAACGGGCACTTGGGCGCGTTGACCGGGATGTGGTTGAAGTTGACACCCAACCGGTAGCGCTGGGCGTCGCCGTACGAGAACAGCCGCGCCTGCAGCATCTTGTCCGGCGAGAAGCCGATGCCCGGCACGATGTTGGCCGGCGTGAAGGCCGCCTGCTCGACCTCGGCGAAGACGTTGTCGGGATTGCGGTTCAGCTCCAGCACCCCGGCCTCGATCAGCGGGAACTGGCCCTTGGGCCAGACCTTGGTCAGGTCGAACGGGTTGAACTGGAAAGCCTTGGCCTGCGCCTCCGTCATCACCTGGACCGAGACGGTCCAGCGCGGGAAGTCGCCGCGCTCGATAGCCTCGAACAGGTCGCGCTGGCTGCTCTCGCGGTCCTTGCCGACAAGCGCTTCGGCCTCGCCGTCGGTCAGGTTCTCGATGCCCTGGTGGGTGCGCAGGTGGAACTTCACCCAGCTGCGCTCGCCGCCTTCGCTGATAAAGCTGAAGGTGTGACTGCCAAAGCCGTGCATGTGGCGATAGCCGCGCGGCAGGCCCCGGTCGCTCATCACGATGGTCACCTGGTGCAGGGCCTCGGGCAGCAGGGTCCAGAAGTCCCAGTTGTTCTGGCTGCTGCGCATGCCGGTGCGCGGGTCGCGCTTGACCGCGTGGTTCAGGTCCGGGAAGCGCAGCGGGTCGCGGAAGAAGAACACCGGGGTGTTGTTGCCGACGAGATCCCAATTGCCCTCCTCGGTGTAGAACTTGACCGCGAAGCCGCGGATGTCGCGCTCGGCGTCGGCCGCCCCGCGCTCGCCGGCCACGGTGGAGAACCGCAGGAACACCGGCGTCTGCTTGCCGATCTCGGAGAAGACCTTGGCCTTGGTGAAGCGGGTGATGTCGCCGGTGACCGTGAAGGTCCCGTGGGCGCCCGAGCCCTTGGCGTGCATGCGCCGCTCGGGGATCACCTCGCGGTCGAAGTGGGCCAGCTTCTCGATCAGCCAGATGTCCTGCAGCAAAGCAGGCCCGCGCGGACCGGCGGTCTCGATATTGACGTTGTCGGCGACGGGGGCGCCGTTGGCGCGAGTGAGGCGATGATCCGACACGGCCGGCTCCAGGCAATCCAAGCGAGGCCCAAAGCTTGGCGACGTCGGCGCCGGCCGGATTGAACGAACTGGGCGCGAACACCGTGCGGTTGGTGCAAGACCCGCGGAAGCTCCCGGAGCCAGGATGCCCGCGTTCGAAAAACGGGGGCTTTGATGAACTCACCCGAACCCAAGGACGACCCCACGCGTCGTGGCGTCGTCGGCGGAGGCCTCGGCATCGCCCTGCTGGCGATGACCGCGCCCCAGGCCGCGCTCGCGGCCCAAACCCAGATCCAAGGAATGAGCAAGATGAGCAGCGGCTTTGTCACCACCAAGGACGGCGTCCAGATCTACTACAAGGACTGGGGCCCCAAGACCGCCCAGCCGATCGTGTTCCACCACGGCTGGCCGCTGACGGCGGACGACTGGGACAACCAGATGATGTTCTTCTACGCCCAGGGCTTCCGGGTCATCGCCCACGACCGCCGGGGTCATGGCCGCTCGACCCAGACCGACAGCGGCAACGAGATGGACACCTACGCCGCCGACGTGATCGCCCTGGCCAAGCATCTGGACCTGAAGAACGCCGTGCATATCGGCCACTCGACCGGTGGCGGCGAAGTCGCCCGTTATGTCGCTCGCTCAGAGCCGGGCCGCGTCGGCAAGGCGGTGCTGATCGGCGCGGTGCCGCCGATCATGGTCAAGTCCGACAAAAACCCCGGCGGCCTGCCGCTGGAGGTGTTCGACAGCTTCCGCGCCGCCACCGCCGCCAACCGCGCCCAGTTCTTCTACGACGTGCCCGCCGGCCCGTTCTACGGCTACAACCGGCCCGGCGCGAAGGTCGACCAGGGCGTGATCTGGAACTGGTGGCGCCAGGGCATGATGGGCGGCATCAAGGCCCACTACGACTGCATCAAGGCCTTCTCGGAAACCGACTTCACCGAGGACCTGAAGGCGATCGGCGTGCCGACCCTGGTCATGCACGGCGACGACGACCAGATCGTGCCCTATGCCGACAGCGCGCCCCTGTCGGCCAAGCTGCTCAAGAACGGTACGCTGAAGACCTACAAGGGCCTGCCGCACGGCCTGTGCACCACGCATCCCGATGTCGTGAACCCCGACCTGCTGGCCTTCATCAAGGGCTGATCCCAATCTCTCTCAGCGCACGGCGTACGGGTTCGCCGACGCCGTGCGTGTTCTTAAGTCGAGGCCTCTCGCGCCTCGGGGAGAACACCATGCTGGGACATGTCGGGGTCGTCGAAACTGAGTCCTATCGCAGCCGGCCGGTCGAACGGCCCAGGGTCGGCGGCCTGGCGCCCTGGCGCGCCCGCCAGGTCGAGCGGTTCATCGACGAGAACCTAAGCACCGCCCTCAGCGTGGCCCGGATAGCCACCTTCTCCGGCGTCGGTCCGGGCTATTTTGGCCGGGCCTGCAAGGACACCTTCGGCCTCGCCCCGCGCGCCCTGATCACTCACAAGCGGTTGGCCCGCGCCAAGCTGTTGATGGCCACCACCGACGAGCCGCTGAACCAGATCGCCCTGGCCTGCGGCTTCGCCGACCAGTCGCATTTCACCAATCGCTTCCGCCGCCTGGAGGGCGTGACGCCCACCGTCTGGCGGCGCGGCGCCCGCGCGTCCTGAGCCTCAGTCGGTCCGGACCAGCTTCAGCCGGCCCGGACCGTCCGGCACGCCGCGCACGGGATACAGCTTGGCCAGGCTGCGGGCGAAGCGGGCGTTGTCACCAGTGCGAAACTGGCCGGTGATGCGCAGGGCCGCTACGCGCGGGTCGTCGATCACCAGCTGCAGCACCGCATAGCGATTGAGCTCGGCCACCACCTCGCCCAGCGGCTTGTCGTCGAACACCATGCGGATCTCGCGCCAGGTCTCGGCGCTGACGGTATCGACGCGCCGCACCACTTCGGGCTTGCCGGGCGCGACCAGCAGCTCCTGACCCGGCCGTAGCACGACCGCCGCCTGGGCCGGGCTGGCGCCGGCGATGTCGACGCGGACGCTGCCCTCCAGCAGGGTCACCCGTAGCCCCTCAGAGTCGCTGCGCACGTCGAAGCGAGTGCCCAGCGCCGTGACTAGCCGCCCCTCGGCCTCGACCACGAAGGGCCGTGCGGCGTCATGGGCGACGTCGAAATAGGCCTGGCCGCGCACCAGCCGCGCCCGACGCTCGCTGCGCGTATAGGCCAGGTCCAGGGCGCTGCCCGGCGCCAGGGTCGCCTTGCTGCCGTCGGGCATGGGGAACAGGCGCTGCTGGCCGGCGGTCTCGAAGTCGATGGTGTGAACCGCCGCCGGCGGCGTGGTCTGCTCGACCTTCCACGGCGCCACGGTCACCGCCAGCCCGACCGCCGCCACGGCGCAGGCGGCGGCCGCCAGCCACGGCACGACAGAACGCGGAGCCCGCAAGGCCTTGGCGCGGCGACGCGGCAGGTCCAACTCACGGTGCTCGTCGGCGAGGTCGAAGCTGGCCAGGACGTCCTGGGCGTTCAGCCAGGCCTCTCGGTGGGCGGGATCCTGGTCCAGCCAGGCGTCCAGCCGCGCGGCCTGGACCGGATCGGCCTCATTGATTTCTACCAGCAGGCGGGCGGCGGCCTGGTCCGGCGTCAGGCCCGCAAGGTCGCTGAGCATACGGTCAGTCATCGCGAGATCCTCGTATGCGCCACCAGGTGTTCAAGCGCGCGGACCATGTGCTTCTCGATGGCGCTGGTCGACAGACCCAGCCGGGTAGCCACCTCACGCACGGACAGGCCCTCGATGCGGCGCAGCAGGAAGATCGCCCGCGTGCGCTCGGGCAGGGTCGCCAGGGCCTGGGTCGCCGCGCGCAGGGTCTCGCGGGCGTCCAGCTGACAGGCGAGGTCCGCGCCCGGCCCATCGTGGCGGTCGGGGTCGAAGGGCACGTGGCGGTCGGCCCGCCGCGCCTGGCGCCGCCGGTGGCGGTCGATCCAGACGCTGGCGGCGACGCGGAAGACGTAGGCGCGGGCGTGCTCTTCCTCGGCCAGGGTCAGCTGGTCGGCGGCGCGCAGGAAAACCTCCTGCACCAGGTCCTCGACCTCGGACTCCTGACCCGGACCCAGGCGACGGCGGAAGAAGCCGGCCAGCGGCTCGGCCAAGGCGGCGGCCAGCGCCGCCCCGCGCGCCTGGGCGCGGCGGCCCCGATCGCTCGCGAGCGCGTCGTGAGGTCCCTCCATGAACTGTTCATGCTCCAGGAGCATGCGGAACTCCAGCGCCGGCCATCTACACGAACACGCGGCGGCGACGGAAATCCGTACGGTCAGTAGAGGTTTTTCTTGGCGTCCTGGTTCAGGGCGAAGTCGATGATCTTGGCCGGAACCGGCAGCTTGAACTGGTCCTTGGCGATCTGGCCCAGGGTCGGAAACGCGCCCTTGGGCAGACGCTTGTCGGGGTTCCACAGATCCGAGCGCCGCAGCGCCTTGGAGCAGTGGAAATAGACCTCGCCGATCTCGACCAGCACCACCGAGCGCGGCCGTTTGCCCTCGTGGGTGAAGCGCACCATCAGGTCCTCGCGCGTCGTCACTCGCGCCAGGCCGTTCAGCCGCAGCACCTCCTCGACGCCGGGGATGAAGAACACCAGGCCTACGCCCGGCTCGCGGACGATGTTGCCCAGGGTGTCCAGCCGGTTGTTGCCGGGCCGGTCAGGGAAGGCCAGTTCGGTGTCGCTCAGCGCGTGGACGAAGCCCGCCTCGCCGCCGCGCGGACTGACGTCGCCGCGCCCGTCGGGCCGGGTCGAGCCGATGCAGAAGAACGGCGACAGCTCCAGGAACCGGCGGCTGTGGCGGTCAAGCGTCGGCAGGGCCTTGTCGACCACCGCCTTGGCAGGCTCGGCATAGACGGTCCGCAGACCCGCCCCGTCATCGATGAAACCTGGCTCGCTCATATCCAACTCCGCTGTCGCGGGGAAGTATATGCGAATCATTCTCAACTTCAATCACCGACGCGCGTAACGACCCGGCGACAATCCGAAGGATCTCTGGAACAGGGTCGCGAAGGCGCTCAGCGACGAGAAGCCCAGGGTCTGGGCGACCTGGGTCGAAGACTGGCCCGCGCCCAGCAGGGCGGCGGCCTGGGTCATGCGCAGCTGCTGGCGCCAGGCCACGAAGCTCATGCCCGTCTCCTGGCGGAAGTTGCGGGTGAAGGTGCGGCGGCTCATGCCCGCCTCGGCGGCCCAGGCGTCGATGTCGCGGCCGTCGGCGGGATCGCGACGCAAGGCGGCGCAGACCCGCTGCAGCCGGGCGTCCTGCGGCAGCTTGGGCCCCGCCTCGGTCGACGGCGGCGCGCGGGTGATCTCGCCCAGCATCAGGCGCACGATCTCCCCTTCCCGCCCGGCCTCGTCATACAGCGGGCCGAAGGTCAGGAACTCCTCGACCAGGGCGTGGAGGAACGGGCTGATGTCCAGCACCCGCAGGCCGTCGGGCTGAGGGCTGGCGGCGGTCGTCACGTAGAGGACGTTGTAGGCGGCGGGACCCGCGCAGCTGACCTCGTGGCGCAGGCCGGCCGGGATCCAGACCCCGCGGCCCGGCGGCAACACGATCGAGGCGTCGCCCGCTCGCACAGCCGCCACGCCTTCCAGCCGGTACGAGAACTGGGCCCGGTCGTGGACATGCGGCGGGTCGTAATAGCCGGTCGGCTGGCGTCCGTAGAAGCCCACGACCGGGCGCACCGGCGGATGATCCGCGCTGCTCTGGTCGATCGGGGGCTCGGACGGTTCGGCGGACAACGGAATCCTTGAGGCGGCAGGCGATTGGATATCAGCCGCTGACCCGCACCGGCGGCAGTCGCAAACGGGTCGATATGTTCCGCGATCGGGCCAAAGCCTGACCACATCATTGCGACTGCCTCTCAATAACGTTAGGCCGCCCGGAAATCAAAGTTTTGGTGGCTTCAAGGGGTGTCAAGCGTGAAGACGGCGGGCGTCGTACGCGGAAAGAGCAACGGCTGGGACGTGACGGCGCGCGTGGTGCTGGCCATTCCCGGCGCATACGCCGTCATGGCCGCCTGCACGATGCTGATCGCCCGCATCATCCCCGCCGCGCGGTTGGACGCCACCCTGTGGGCCACGATCGCTGCGTTCGGCATCTATGCCGCCCTGGTGGTCTGGGTGTTCGCCGCGTCCAGCGCATTGCGAGCGGGCTTGGTCCTGCTGGCCATCGGCGCGCTCGCCGGCTTCGGGGCCTGGCTCGCATGAAACAGGGCTTCCGACAATCGCAGGCGGGGCTGCACACCTGGTCGGGCCTGCTGGTCGGCTGGGTGCTGTACCTGATCTTCCTGAACGGCACGGTCAGCTACTGGCGCGAGGAGATCACGCGCTGGGCCCAGCCCGAGTTGGCCGCCACCCAGAACCTGGAAACCGTCGCGCGCGGCGCCATCACGCATCTGCAGGCCACCGCCCCCAAGGCCGCCTCGTGGCAGATCACCCTGCCCGACGATCGCGCCAGCGGCGCGACAACCACCTACAAAGAAAAAGGCAAGAAGCCGATCCTGCGCGGCGACGACCCGACCGCCACCCTGATCGGCCCGGACGGCAAGCCGACCACCGCCCGTGAGACCGAGGGCGGCGACTTCTTCTACCGGCTGCATTTCGACCTGCGGTACATGCCGGTGATCTGGGGCCGCTGGGTCGTCGGCTTCTGCTCGATGTTCATGCTGGTGGCGATCGTCAGTGGCGTGATCACCCACAAGAAGATCTTCGCCGACTTCTTCACCTTCCGGCCCGGCAAGGGGCAGCGCAGCTGGCTGGACGGCCACAACGCCCTGGCGGTGCTGGCCCTGCCGTTCCACGCCATGATCACCTACACGGGCCTCGTCACCCTGATGGTGATCTACGTGCCGTGGGGCGTGACCGCCAACTACCCCACCAAGACCGCCTACTACGCCGAGAGCATCCCGCGCACCAAGGCCCCCAAGACCAAGGGCGAGGCCGCGCCGCTGACCGACATCGGGCCGATCCTGGCCACAGCCGCCGCGACCTGGGACGGTGGCAAGCCCGGCCTCATCCGGATCGATAGTCCCAACGACAAGGCCGCCCGCATCGTCCTGACCCGCCGCGCCTCGGACAAGCTGGTCGACGGCCGCTGGGAGATCGTTTTCGACGGGGTGACGGGCAAGGTCCGCAGCAGCGTAGCGCCGACCTCGGCCGGCATGATCACTCGCGGCGGCATGATCGGCCTGCACGCCGGCCGCTTCGCGCCGATGACCCTGCGCTGGCTGTTCTTTCTGTCGGGCGTGGCGGGCACGGCCATGGTCGCCACGGGCCTGGCGCTGTGGATCGCCAAGCGCCGCGCCAAGCTGGGCGCCAAGTTCCACTTCGGCTTCTGGCTGGTCGAACGGCTGAACGTCGGGACCGTCGCGGGCCTGCCGCTGGCCATGACCGGCTTCCTATGGGCCAACCGCCTGCTGCCCACCGGCATGGCCCATCGCGCCGACTGGGAAGTCCACGCCATGTTCCTGACCTGGGCCGCCACGCTGGTCCACGCCTTCGTCCGTCCGCCGCAGCGCGCCTGGATCGAGCAGCTGAGCCTGACGGGCGTGGCCCTGCTGCTGCTGCCGATCTTCGACCAGGCCGCCACCGCGCGCGGGCTGATCGACAGCCTGAAGGCCGGCGATGGCTCGCTGATCGGCATGGAGCTGGGCCTGCTGGTCCTGGGCGCGAGCTTCCTGGCCATCGCCTGGCGCACCGCCCGCTCGCAGGCCAAGCGCCGCGCCAAGGAAGCCGCCCCCGCCAAACTGGCCGAGGCGCGCGGATGACCCTGCTGGTTCTGCTCCTCAGCCTCGCCGGCTTCGCGACCCTGGCCTTGGCCATGGACCGCCACCATCACGCCCGCACCGGCGCCCGGCCCGCCAAATCGCGCAAGCGTCTCCTGCAATTGGCCGGAAGCCTGGCCCTGATCCTCAGCTTCGCGGCGGGCGTCGCCGCCTGGGGATGGGCCTACGGACCGATTTACTGGCTGGGCTTCCTGACCGCGGGCGCCGCGCCGGTGCTGCTGGCCCTGACCTACGCACCGCCGCGCCGAAAACCCTGAAACTCCTGACTTTCTTGCACCTTTCGAACCAAAGGACACCCAAGCCTTGCCCGCTCGCACCGCCCTCCTCGCCAGCGCCGCCCTTCTGGCGCTCACCTCAGCCGCCCAAGCCCAGACGACCGAAGACACCACCGTCGACAGCGTGCTGGTGACCGGCCGCACCGAGGGCTACCAGGTCAAGGGCACCAACACCGCGACCAAGCTGCCACTGACCCTGCGCGAGACGCCCCAGTCCCTGACGGTCTTCACCCGCCAGCGGATCGAGGATTTCAACCTGATCACCGTAACCGAGGTCTTCGCCCAGACCCCGGGCGTCAACGTCCAGCAGTACGATTCCAACCGCGTGCTGTTCAACGCGCGCGGCTTCGCCATCACCAACTTCCAGTTCGACGGCGTGCCGACCCAGTACACCACCGGCGCCGGCGGCAATTCGGTGCTGAGCGACACCTCGATCTACGAGCGCATCGAGGTGGTGCGCGGGGCCACCGGCCTGGTCAGCGGCGCGGGCGATCCGTCGGCGACGATCAACATGGTGCGCAAGCGCCCGACCGAGGACTTCCGCGCCTCGACCAGCCTGTCGGCCGGCTCGTGGGACTATCGCCGGGCCGAGGTCGACGTCTCGGGCCCGCTGGTCAAGAGCGGCCGCATCCGCGCCCGCGTGGTCGGGGCCTATACCGACCGCGAGTCCTATGTCCGCTTCCAGCACGACAAGTCGCCCAGCCTGTACGGCGTGGTCGAGGCCGACCTAACCGACAGCACCCGCTTGCGGATCGGCGCCGACTACCTGCGCACGGACTCGCAGGGCGGGGCCTGGAGCGCCGCGCCGCTGTTCTTCCGTGATGGGACGAAGGCCGAGCTGCCCCGCTCGTACAGCGCCGGCGCCAGGTGGAACCGCTGGGAGCGCGAGAGCCGCAACCTGTTCGGGGTGCTGGAGCATGATTTCGGCGGCGGCTGGGTCGGCCGCCTGGCCTACAACAACCGCTCGACCGATACCGAGAGCCTGCTGCTGGCCGGCTCCAACAGCGGCGGCTTCGCCGACAAGACCACCGGCTTGGGGCTGACCATCTCCGACACCTACACGGTCAGCGAGACGCGCGAGCAGTCGTTCGACGCCTATGCCTCGGGTCCGTTCCAGGCGTTCGGCCGCCAGCACGAGTTGGTCGTCGGCGGCAATTTCTTCAGCCGCGACCTGCGCACGATCAACGCCGGCATCACCAGCCGCCCGTACAACGTCGCCGCCTTCCCCAGCATCTTCAGCTGGAACGGCGACATCGGCCTGCCGGGCGTGTCCAACACCGGCAAGCCGCGCAGCATCGCCAACACCACCGAGGCTGGACTCTACGCCGCCCTGCGCCTGAACCCGACCGACCGTCTGAAGGTGATCACCGGCGCGCGCTTCAGCGACTGGGACGTCCAGACCGACAACTTCAGCGCCACGACCGGGAACTTCGTCAACACCACCGGCCGCTATGGCGAGACCCGCATCGCACCGTATCTGGGCGTGCTGTACGACCTGACCGGAAACCTGACCGCCTTCGTCAGCTATGCCGACGTCTTCCAGCCGCAGAACCTGAAGACCAAGGACTTCGAGCAGATCGCCCCCAAGGTCGGCGGCAACTGGGAATACGGCCTCAAGGCCGAGTTCTTCGACAAGCGCCTCTACGCCTCGCTGAACGGCTTCTACATGAGCCAAGACAACGTCGCGGAAATCGACCCGACCGTGCCGCTGAACAGCCTGCCGGACGGCACGACGGCCTATCGCGCGGTCAGCGGCGTCAAGACCCAGGGCGCCGAGATCGAGGTGTCGGGCTCGATCACCAAGGCCTGGAGCGTGACCGGCGGCTACACCTACACCTTCAACGAGGACGCCAAGGGCGCCCGCGTGTTCACGGTCAATCCGCTGCACATGCTGAAGCTGAACTCGACCTACAAGCTGGGTCGCTGGACGCTGGGCGGCGGCATGAGCTGGCAGACCAAGGTCTATCAGAACATGAACGCCCCCACGGGCCGCTTCACCGCCGCCGGCGCGCCGATCCTGGCCGCTACGCGGGTGACCCAAGGCGGCTACTTCCTGGCCGACGCCCTGGTCCGCTACGCCATCACCGACAAGATCAGCGCGGGCGTCAACGTCACCAACCTGCTCGACGAGAAGTACTATCGCAACGTCGGCTACTTCAACGGCGGCTACTGGGGCGAGCCGCGCCGGGTGCTGTTCAACGTCCGTGCCCGCTACTAGGTCGGATACCACATAAAGATATCTTTATGTCTTTATTGACTCGCCGCCTCGGCGGAGCCACGATGATTGGGTCGTGGTTCCCTGGGGCGTTCGCGTGCTGGGGCTAAGATGGGAATTCGGTTTGAAGCCGGAGCTGCCCCCGCAACTGTAAGCGGCGAGCTGTTGTCCACCATGTGTCACTGACACGCCGAGCTGGTTCGGTGGCGTGTCGGGAAGGCCCGGACAGCGGCGGTGACCCGTGAGCCAGGAGACCTGCCTCGACAGATAACGTCCTCCGGCGGGGTGTCCGGTCTGGTCGCATGCCAAGGCGCGACCGGTCCCCCGTGCGCGCCCGACCGCGCGCGCCCTGATCAGCCTCGCCATAACACCGGCAGAGGCTTTTCGAAATGACCGTCACCGTCGCCACCCTTGGCTTTCCCCGCATCGGCCCCAAGCGGGAATTGAAGACCGCGCTCGAGCGCTACTGGTCGGGCAAGAGCGAGCAGCACGCCCTGCTCGACGTCGCCGCCGACCTGCGCGCCAAGACTTGGGCCCGCCAG
The DNA here is from genome assembly GCF_058808315.1 of Caulobacter sp. GW821-FHT11E11. Taxonomy (NCBI): domain Bacteria; kingdom Pseudomonadati; phylum Pseudomonadota; class Alphaproteobacteria; order Caulobacterales; family Caulobacteraceae; genus Caulobacter; species Caulobacter sp. GW821-FHT11E11. Next base: position 403,665 of record NZ_JBXARO010000003.1, on the reverse strand, counting down.
GTCGCCCTGGGCGCGGACCATGTCCCGTCCAACGACTTCTCGTTCTACGACCAGGTGCTGGACACCAGCGCCCTGGTGGGCGCGATCCCGGCGCTCTACGGCTGGATCGGTGGTCCGGTGTCGCTGGAAACCTACTTCGCCATGGCGCGCGGTAGCCAGGGCGTCGAGCTCGCGCCCTGCGGTCACGACCATGGCCAGAAGACCGGCGTCCCGGCGCAGGAAATGACCAAGTGGTTCGACACCAACTACCACTACCTGGCCCCCGAAGTGTCGCGCGGCCAGGCCTTCGCTCTCTCGTCTACCAAGCCGGTCGACGAGTTCCTGGAGGCCAAGGCGCAAGGGATCCACACCCGCCCCGTCCTGCTGGGCCCGCTCACTTTCCTCAAGCTGGCCAAGACCAAGGACGAAGGCTTCTCGCCCCTGTCGCTGCTGTCGGGCCTGCTGCCGGTCTATGCCGAAGTGTTGAAGCAACTGGCCGGCGCCGGCGCCGACTGGGTGCAGATCGACGAGCCCTGCCTGGCGCTCGACCTCACCGAGTTCGAACGCGGCGAGCTGCGCCGGGCCTATGGCGCCCTGACCCACGCCGCGCCCGGCCTGCGCCTGATGCTGACCAGCTATTTCGGCGGCTACGGCGCGAACCTGGCCACCGCCGTGAACCTGCCGGTCGACGGCGTGCACCTGGACCTGGTCCGCGCGCCCGAGGAACTGGAGACCGCCCTCGCCGCCAGCCGTGAGAGCCTCGTTTTGTCGCTGGGCGTGATCGACGGCCGCAACGTCTGGCGCGCCGACCTGCCCAAGCTGCTGGACCGCCTCGAGCCCGTCGTCGCCCGGCGCGGCGCCGACCGCATCGTGCTGGCCCCGTCGTGCTCGCTGCTGCACACGCCGATCGATCTGTCGCTGGAGACCGCACTGGATCCCGAGGTCCGCCAATGGCTGGCCTTCGCCGTGCAGAAGATCGAGGAGCTGGCCGTCCTGGCCAAGGCCCTGAACCACGGCCGGGCCAGCGTGGCCGCCGAGCTCGAGGCCAGCGCCCAGGCCGCCCGGGCTCGCCGCACCTCGCCGAAGATCCACAACGCCGCCGTCGCCGCGCGCCTGGGCGCCACGACCGAGGCCATGGCCAGGCGCCACGCCGCCTTTAACCGTCGTCGCGAGCAGCAGTTGCCCCTGCCCGCCTTCCCGACCACCACGATCGGCTCGTTCCCGCAGACCGAGGAAGTCCGCAAGGCCCGCTCGGCCCACGGCAAGGGCGAGCTGAGTGACGCGGCCTACGAGGCCTTCCTGCGGGAAGAGACCGAGCGCGCCATCCGCTGGCAGGAAGGGGCCGGCCTCGACGTGCTTGTGCACGGCGAGTTCGAGCGCAACGACATGGTCCAGTACTTCGGCGAGCAGCTGTCGGGCTTTGCCTTCACCAAGAGCGCCTGGGTGCAGTCGTACGGCTCGCGCTGTGTGCGCCCGCCGATCCTGTTCGGCGACGTCTCGCGGCCCAAGCCAATGACGGTGGCGTGGTGGCAATATGCCCAGTCCCTGACCGATCGTCCGGTGAAGGGCATGCTGACCGGGCCGGTGACGATCCTGAACTGGTCATTTGTCCGCGACGACGTCCCGCGCCAGCTGGCCTGCCGCCAGATCGCCCTGGCCATCCGCGACGAGGTCGTCGACCTGGAAACCGCCGGCGCCAAGATCATCCAGATCGACGAGGCCGCCCTGCGTGAGGGCCTGCCCCTGCGCCGCGCCGACTGGGACGCCTATCTGGACTGGGCCGTCGAGTGCTTCCGCCTGACCGCCTCGGGCGTGGCCGACGCCACCCAGATCCACACCCACATGTGCTACTCGGAGTTCAACGACATCATCGCCGCCATCGGGGCGATGGACGCCGACGTGATCTCGATCGAGACGGCGCGCTCGAAGATGGAGCTCTTGGACGCCTTCGCCGGCTACGCCTATCCGGCCGAGATCGGGCCGGGCGTCTACGACATCCACTCCCCGCGCGTGCCGTCAGTCGACGAGATGGCGCAGCTGCTGACCGCCGCCCAGGCGCGGCTGTCGACCGGGCAGCTGTGGGTCAATCCCGACTGCGGCCTGAAGACCCGCAAGTGGCCCGAGACCAAGGCGGCCGTGGCCAACATGGTCGAAGCGGCTAGGCGCGCCCGTTCGGCCTAACGCGCGAACGGAAACGGCGACAGGGACTTGCTGGTCTCCTCGACCAGCAAGGTCCTGTTGATCGGTGCGGCGGCCCGCTGGGGACAGGCGGCCCGTTCGCAGATCCGGCACGAGGGGCCGATCTCGACGGTGATGGGATTGACCATGTCCATGCCCCGCGCGTGGACCAGCTTGCCCGCATATTTCAGGTCGCAGCCCAGGCCGATGACCAGCTCGTCCTCCAGCCCGGAATGCAGGCCCGAGACCCGGCGCACCGTGCGCGACAGGGTGAAGTAGCGCTCGCTGTCGGGGGTTTCGATCACCTGGGTGACGATGCGGCCCGGCGTCTTGAAGCTGTCGTGGACGTTCCAGCGCGGACAGGCGCCGCCGAAGCGCGAGAACGGGAACGGCCCGGCGGCGAAGCGCTTGGAGATGTTCCCCGCCGCGTCCAGCCGCATCATGAAGAACGGCACGCCGCGCGAGCCCGAGCGGCCCAGGGTGGTCAGGCGCTGAGCCGCTTGTTCGTAGCTGACGCCGAAGCGCGGCCGCACCCGCTCGATGTCGTAACCGCTGGCCTCCATGGCGCTGAGGAACGGCTCGTACGGCATCATGATCGCCGCGGCCAGGTAGCCGTCCAGGAACACCTTGAGCAGCTGGCGGGTGGCGCGGTCGGGGGCCTTGAAGCGGTCGGTCAGGTCCGACAGCACCTCGCCGCCCTCCATCAAACCGAGCTGGTAGCACATGCCGAAGATGCGGCTGGCCGGGGCCAGGGTCTCGGACAGCATCAGGCGCTTGCGGTGATGGTCGTAGCGGCGCAGCGAACCGGTCATCACCTCGACCGGCATGATCCGGGTCTGGACGCTGAACTTGCTCTGCAGGCGCTCACGCACGGCGGGACCCAGGTCCTGCGGGTCGGCCTTCAGCTGGGCGACGATCTTCTCGGCCAGGGTCTCCAGCTCAGCGAAGTGGTTGCGCTGGGCGCCGACCAGGTCGCGAACCCAGTCGGTCGGCGACTGCTCCGAGATCGGCCCCGCGCCGTCCGGCCGTTCGAAGGCGCCCAGGTCGATCAGCCGGCCGCGATCCAGATAGGCGCGATAGAGGCGGCTGACGGCCTCGGCCAGGCCCGGCGACAGCTCGGCGACTTCGGCGGCCTCGTGCCGGCCAATGCCCAGATCGGCGAACATCTTGTCGGCGAGCACCTCTTCCAGCCCCGCGCCACCGCCGGGATCGTCGGCCGACAGGCTGCGCAGGTCGAGGTCATAAGCGTCGGCCAGGCGCAGCAAGAGCTGGGCGGTGACCGGCCGCTGATTGCGCTCCAGCAGGTTCAGGTAGCTGGCCGAGACCCCCAGCTCCTCAGCCATGCGGGCCTGGGTCACGCCCAGGTCGCGCCGCAGCCGCTTGAGCCGCCCTCCTAGAAACAGCTTCTTTTCCTGCTTTTTGTCGAGCGTCGCCATTCAGTCAACTTGTCACGACTTTACAAGAATTACAAAGTCGATCTTTGACAAATTGCCTTCAATAGGTTCGACCCATCCCGCAGCGCAGCGTTAGCTCACCAGGACGAGTTTTCCTTGGCCCGCAAAGGCGCAACGCCCCGGGCCCCGTAGTGGGATCGAACGACCATGACGCAGCGCAAGACCTATGCCGACCACCGCGACGCCCTGCTGGCGCGCTATCCGAACGGCGTCGCGCCGGGTGGTGTGGACATCGACGACATCATCCAGCTGAAGCTGCAGAACACCTTCCCCACCCACCTGGATATCGCCCGCGCCATGGCGCCGGTCATGCGCGCCGACATGGCCGCCTACGACGCCGATAGCTCCAAGTTCACCCAGTCGCTGGGCTGCTGGTCGGGCTTCCACGCCCAACAGATGATCAAGTCGGTCAAGCGCCTGCGCGGCACGACCAAGGGCGCGTATGTCTACCTGTCGGGCTGGATGGTCGCCGGCCTGCGCAACCGCTTCGGCCACCTGCCCGACCAGTCGATGCATGAGAAGACCTCGGTCGTCGACCTGATCCAGGAGATCTATGTCTCGCTGCGCCAGGCCGATGAAGTCGGGATCAACGACCTCTTCAAGACCCTGAAGGCCGCCCGCGACGCCGGCGACCAGGTCGCCGAGCAGGCCGCGATCAAGGCGATCGACAACTTCGAGACCCACGTCGTGCCGATCATCGCCGACATCGACGCAGGCTTCGGCAACGAGCACGCGACCTATCTGCTGGCCAAGGAGATGATCAAGGCCGGCGCCTGCTGCCTGCAGATCGAGAACCAGGTTTCGGACGCCAAGCAGTGCGGCCACCAGGACGGCAAGGTCACCGTGCCGCGCGAGGACTTCATCGAGAAGCTGCGCGCCTGCCGCCTGGCCTTCGAGGAACTGGGCGTCGACGAGGGCGTCATCGTCGCTCGCACCGACAGCCTGGGCGCGGGCCTGACCCAGAAGATCCCGGTCAGCGCTGGCGAAGGCGACCTGGCCGCCGACTACATCAAGTGGCTGAAGACCGAGGCCATCACGCCCGAGAACCCGCTGAAGGACGGCGAGCTGGCGATCATGAAGGACGGCGCCTTCCACAAGCCCGTGCGCATGCCCAACGGCCTGTTCGCCTTCCAGGACGGCACCGGCCGCCAGCGCGTCATTGAGGACTGCATCGCCAACCTGACCCAAGGCGGCGCCGACCTCCTCTGGATCGAGACCGACACCCCGAACGTCGACGAGATCGCCTCGATGGTGGCCGAGGTCCGCAAGGTCGTGCCGAACGCCAAGCTGACCTACAACAACTCGCCGTCGTTCAACTGGACGCTCAATCTGCGCAAGCAGGTCCGCGACCAGTGGATCGCCGAGGGCAAGATCCACAAGGACAGCTATCCGGAAGGCAATTCGCTGATGTCGGCCGAGTACGACAAGAGCGACCTGGGCCGCGAGGCCGACGAACGCCTGGCCCGCTTCCAGGTCGACATCGCCGCCCGCGCCGGGGTGTTCCACAACCTGATCACCCTGCCGACCTTCCACCTCACCGCCAAGAGCGTCGACGAACTGTCGCGCGGCTACTTCGGCGAGGAGCGCATGCAGGCCTATGTCAACACGGTGCAGCGCGAGGAAATCCGCCGCGGCGTGTCGGCCGTGAAGCACCAGCACGAGGTCGGCTCGGATCTCGGCGACACCTTCAAGGAGATGGTCGCCGGCGAGCGCGCCCTGAAGGCCGGCGGCCACGCCAACACCATGAACCAGTTCGCGGCCGAATAGCCGCCATCCCTAGCAGAAGAGGACCATGACCATGACCGCCTTCGCCCCCGCCGCCATGCCCGACACCGACGCCCAGAAGCGCGCGGTGGACCGGGTCGCCGAGGCCGCCCACCGCCTCAACGACGCCGTGCAGCGCGCCATCGCCGCCGGCTACTCGGTGGAACTGGTGCGCACCTCGCGCCACCACGACGGAACGGGTAACTGGGGCGACCAGATCGTCCCCACCGTCCGTGAAAAGGGCGCCGAGAAGAGCGCCTAACTAACGATAACCGACCAGAGTCCTGAAGACGGCTCCCCGGGTTCCGGGGAGCCGATCCCACCGCCACGGAAAGCTTCCCATGCCGCTCGACATCGCCGCCAACATCCAGGTCACCGGTCCGGTCGAAGGCCGAGCTGCGGAAGTACTCACCCCCGAGGCCCTGGACTTCGTCGCCGACCTGCACCGCCGCTTCGACGCCCGTCGCCGCGAGCTGCTGCAGGCCCGCCAGGCGCGGCAGGCCCGCTTCGACGCCGGCGAGCTGCCCGACTTCCTGACCGAGACCGCCCACGTCCGCGCCGCCGACTGGAGCGTCGTGCCCGTCCCCGCCGACCTGCTGGACCGCCGCGTCGAGATCACCGGCCCCGTCGATCGCAAGATGATCATCAACGCCCTGAACTGCGGGGCCAAGGTGTTCATGGCCGACTTCGAGGACGCCACCGCCCCGACCTGGGCCAATGTCGTCGAGGGCCAGGTCAATCTGAAGGACCGCTGGCAGGGCGAGCTGACCCACGTCGACGCCAAGTCCGGCAAGTCGTACGCCATGGGACCGACCCCGGCGGTGCTGAAGATCCGCCCGCGCGGCTGGCACCTGATGGAGCGCCATCTGGAGGTCGACGGCCAGGCCGTGGCCGGCGCGCTGTTCGACTTCGGCCTCTATGCCTTCCACAACGCCAAGGCGACGCTGGAGCAAGGCTCGGGCCCGTACTTCTACCTACCCAAGCTGGAGAGCCATCTCGAGGCCCGGCTCTGGAACGACGTCTTCGTCCGCGCCCAGGAGGCCCTCGGCCTGCCCGTCGGCACGATCAAGGCCACGGTGCTGATCGAGACCATCCCCGCCGCCTTCGAGATGGACGAGATCCTGTTCGAGCTGAAGGACCACATCGTCGGCCTCAACTGCGGCCGCTGGGACTACATCTTCTCGTTCATCAAGCGCCTGGGCCGCACGCCGGCCTTCCTGACCCCGGACCGTTCGGCCATGGTCATGGGCAAGGCCTTCCTGGGCGCCTATTCGCTGAAGCTGATCCAGACCTGCCACCGCCGCGGCGCCTTCGCCATGGGCGGCATGGCGGCCCAGATCCCGGTCAAGGGCGACGACGCCGCCAACCAGGCCGCCTTCGCCAAGGTCAAGGCCGACAAGGAACGCGAGGCTGGGGCCGGCCACGACGGCACCTGGGTCGCCCACCCCGACCTGGTGCCGGTGGCCATGGAGGTCTTCAACCGCCTGATGCCGACCGCCAACCAGCGCGACAAGACCCTGGAAGGCCTCGACATCACCGCCGCCCAGATGCTGGAGCTGCACGAAGGCGGCCGCACCGAGGCCGGCGTGCGCGAGAACATTCGTGTGGGTGTCCGCTACACCCAGGCCTGGCTGGAAGGCCGGGGCGCCGTGCCGCTCTACAACCTGATGGAAGACGCCGCGACGGCCGAGATCTGCCGCACGCAGCTCTGGCAATGGATCCGTCTGGGCGCCGAGCTGGACGACGGCCGGGTGCTGACCTCGGAGCTGTTCGTCAGCCTGTTCACCCAGGAGATGGCCGACCTGCGCCGCGACTTCGGCTCGCCGCGCCTGGAAGGCGCCGCCGAACTCTTCACCCGCATGGTGCTGTCCGACAGCCTGGAAGAGTTCCTGACCCTGCCGGCCTACGAACTGCTCTGACCGAGAGAGCCGGCCAAGAGAGCAGAGGGGGCGAGACACAACACCAAAAACCATCCGCCCCGAAGGCCCCGCCCCCCCCAGCGCGCCGGGGTCTTTGTCGTTGAGGCTCTTGCCATTATCGGGCGCGGCGTCCGATAGCCGGTGGGCCATGACCGCTACCCAAGACGCTCCCGCCCCGCTCCTGAAGGAGATCTTCGACCGCGCCCGCCTGCGCCACCTGGCGGACGAGACGCGCGCGGTCTATCCGGCCTTCGACGCCGCTAGGTTCCTGGAGCTGGCCAGCCACGACCTGGATGCCCTGTCGATCATGCAGCGGCTAAGGCAGATCGCGCAGGCCTATGGCGAGATTCTGCCGAAGGACTTCCACGCGGCGGTCGAGATCCTCCGCGCCCTGATCCCGCGTATCAATCATCGCTTCGTCACGCTGGTGCCACCAGAGTTCGTGGCCCTGTACGGCCTCGATCACTTCGAGACCTCGATGGCGGCGCTGAAGACCTTCACGGCCTACGGCAGCGCGGAGTTCGCCATCCGGCCGTTCCTGCGTCGGGACCTGACGCGGACGCTGGAGGTGATGGAGACCTGGACTCGCGATCCCGACGAGCACGTCCGCCGCCTGGCCAGCGAGGGTTCGCGCCCTCGCCTGCCCTGGTCCTTCCGCCTCGACGCGCTGGTCCAGGACCCGACCCCGGCCCTGCCGATCCTCGACGCCCTGAAGACCGACGACAGCGCCTATGTCCGCAAGTCGGCAGCCAACCACCTCAACGACATCACCAAAGACCATCCGGACAGGGTGCTGGACCACCTGAAGACCTGGCCCCTGGACGACAAGCGCAGCGCCTGGATCGCCAAGCACGCCCTGCGCGGCCTGATCAAGCAGGGCGATCCCCGCGCCTTGGCCGTGATCGGCGCGACCGAGGGCGCGGACGTCCAGGCCGAGCACTTCACGATCCAGCCCGCCGCCATCCGGCTGGGCGAGGCGATCGCGCTCTCGACGCGCCTGGCCGAGACCGGCGGCCGCGCCCAGACCCTGGTCGTCGACTATGCGATCACCTACCCCAAGGCCAGCGGCCGCGCCTCGCGCAAGGTCTTCAAGTGGAAGGGCGTCCAGATCGCCGCCGGCCAGCGCCTGGATCTCTCCGTGCGCCAGACCATCAAGGACTTCACCACCCGCAAGCACGCGCCCGGCCGGCATGAGGTCGAGCTGCTGGTCAACGGCCAAGTGGTGGCGCGAGCGGCGTTCGACCTGTCGATCTAGGGCATCACGTGAGCCGGCAGCGCCAGCAGCCCCGGGGCGCCTCCTTTGGCGATTTGCTCAGTATAGTAAGAGGCGTTCTCGGTGGATACGGAGAGCGCGCTTGCACTGGCGCCTCAACCGCCAACGTAGCGAAGATCATAGACCCATGTCCTTGAGCTTCGCGTTGTAGCTGTCGACATGCGACTGCTCGATCCGTTGAAGACGGTGGCGAACGGCAAAGCCAAAAGCCATGTTGTTGTGCAAGGCGATGTTCCCGTCCTTAAAGGCCTGCCATTCCTGCGTTCCGACGTCGCCGCTTACGTTGAGAAACGCTTCGGCGCAGGCCCCCATGTAATTGTTGTTGGTCAGGAAGCCCTGGAGGTAGGACCGCGCCATTTCCGGATCACCGAAGCCATGACGATCCTTGATGCTGGAAGGCCTTTCAATGGGCTCGTCATCTTGGTTCAAGACATGGGCCGGAAACAGGAAAGTTTTCCAAGTACGCTCGGACTGATCAAAACGCATGGGAGCTCCCGTCTCCAGCGCGCGCGCACAGATCTTCAGCTCGTCATATGCAGCGCCGTCGAACAGTTTGACTGCGGTCACGATCAGGAAATCGTTCAGGTCGTAGTCAGTCCCGTCCAAGAGGCGGTAACCGATCTCGACGCCCGTAATCATGCGTCCCATCGTGCGAGGATTGGTAATCCACTGGGCGAGGAGTTCGCGGGCCACCTCGTGGCGCTGCCGACCGCAGTACGCGCCCCCATTGCGCACGGTCAGCTTCGTGATCTCCTCGCACCGACTTACCACCTCGTCGAGTAGCTCACCCTGGTCCGGATCCGGGAAGTCGTAGTTGAACTGAACGATCTTCTCCAGATATTGCGCCGCCGACCTCATATCCTCCGCGCCACCGAAATGCGCGTTGGCGATGGCGGCCACAACACGTGGCTGGTCATAGAGCAGCAGCAGCATTACGCGCGGCAGATCACGCACCCACCAGATCGCCGCGATCAGGCGTGTGATCTGCGCAGGCGTCAGCCGGTCGACATCATCGACGATGAACAGCAGGTTCCTCTTATGGGCGGCCTGGGTGAGGGCCTTGTGAAGGTGCTCGCGAAAGGCGCGCGGCGTGATGCCCCCCCAGCCAACGTCGTCGATGGAAACGTCTTCCTGCTGGGCTTCCGTCACCCAGTTAGCGACGTTCAGCGCAGCGCTGCCCAGCTTGACGAGCGCCGCAGGATTGCGCATCAGCCCCCGCTTTGCCTGGGTGAACAGCCTCTTGAGCCCCGTGTCGTCAAGATAAGCGTCCTCGACTGCGTCAAGAAACACGAATGCCAAATCCGTGCGTTCAGGCTGGGTCCAGATGTCGATGTTCTGGATTTCTATTTTCTGCTTACCGTCGAGTGCGATCAGCGTCTTCTCGACCTCCGCGACCTTGTCCGGAGAGGGCGAGAACTTCTCGGCCCATTGCGACACCGTAATGTCCTGACCTTCGCGCTTTGGCAATTCCCCCTTCAGGAGCTGCTTCGTGAGATTGACCAGGGTGGTTTTGCCACTGCCCCAAGGCGCGTTGACGGCGATGATCTGTCCGGCGAATTCACCGACATTGGCAATCACGTGCGCGAGATTGAGCGCGTGCGCCGCGAGACCGAACTTCACGGCTCCGTCAAACACCGCATTGAGATCGTCCAGCGGACGATCTGCAGTAAGCCGCCCCCGCGAGGGGCTATCGCCAGAGTGGCCGAGATCCATTTTTCTACTCCGGACTTGCGCTCAAGGCCTAGTTTAGAAATGGTAACCTTAATACGCCGGATGCAAGCGAGACGTGTGCATGATCGGATATGTGCTTGTCTACCTGCCCGGCCGTGGTGTTGCTGATGCGCCGACTCAAGCGCAGGTGGACGCACAGGTCAGAGAGCTCGGGCAAGAGGCGTGCGGGCTGGCGGGGGACGCTTTTTGTGTCTTGGTCGACAGCGAGAGCGAAGCCGGAGCAGAGCCCGACCTCCGCCGCCTGGCTAATATCGACAGCCTGCTGATCGAGCATGACGGCTTCGCCTACCCGTCGCACGAGATGGTGCGGACGGCGCGCATCGCGCATGAACAGAAGCACGCGCAGCGTCTTTGTGTGGTTTCTTCCCCGGGCGCGGTCTCCGCTCCGGCGCCTTGGTCGTTCTGCACGGAGGCTTTTCCGGCCTATCGGCCCGGCCAGCAGGCCGCCTGGATTCGGGATGCATTCCTCGACCTATCTACGAAAATGGCCGCCATGCACGATGGCGTCGCGCGAGCCCGCAAAGCGGTCAACGAGGCCGCGCATGTCATCCTCGCCGCAGCGCTTTCCCTCGGCTGGCAGCCCCTGCGCGGCGAGGGACTGACGCCAGGCAAGTTGCGGCTGAAGGATTGTACGGAGACGGCAAACCGGATCGCGAACCAACTGCTCGCACAAGCCTGGCCGCTGACCATCGCGTCCACCATCGATGCGGCCGCCTTCGTCTGCGCCAGACAGGGCGAGTTGCTCAGCCTAGAAAAGGTGGCCGACGCTTTCGCCGATCTTCTGCAACTCTCTGCAACGGTGGATAAGGCGGACGCTACGGCGCGGCTGGATCGGCAGCTCAACTACGCTGGTGTCCGGACACTGAGCACGGCTGTCGGCTCCGAGTGGCGTAAGGAGTCGGCCCTCGGTACGCATGACAGCGACGGCATCGTGGTGTTGATCGATGGCAATTCCGACGTGGCGCGATTGATTGCGCAAGGCGTGGCGAGCGCAGGCCTCGTATTCCGGGATGACGACATGAAGCTGCTTGATGAGCAGCCGAATGACGGCGAGTTCGCCGAAATGGAAGGTGCGCCTTCGCCGACCGGTATTTCCGGTTCACGGGTGTATTTCGCCGATGATCCACAGAGCGTCGTATCGGGCTTTGTGTCGAGCGATCGCGATAAGATGCCATCGCACCGCTTCTTCCCCGTCTTGCTCGAAGCGACTTATCACGACGATGTGCGGTGTGGGCTGAGGTCGCGTTTTGACGTGATCAGCATCAAGCGCGAAAGCACCGAGCCACCGGTGGCGGCGTACGACCGGTTCAACGAAACCTTTTTCGGTCGCGTCCAGGACCGCCGGAATACTTGAAGGGAACAGTAAGTGACCGACACCGTTCGACCGCTTTGGACGCTCTTCGATCCTTCGGAGGTCAGCGACGAGGCGAAAGTCTATTCGTTCGACTATGGCGCGAATGCCGATGAACTGGTCACCAAAATCAACGTGGCCTTGGCAATCGGTCGCCCGCTCCTACTCACCGGCAAGCCCGGTGTCGGCAAGTCTTCCATTGCCGAGGCGGTGGCGAAAGCGAAAGGGTGGCAGCTCTTCAAGATCACCGTCACCTCGCGAATGGAAGCAGACGACCTTAAGGCCAGCTTCGACGACATCCGCCGGCTCGGCGACGCTAACGGCAGCTCGGCCGCTCCGGTCGAACAGTACATGCGCCCCGGCGTGCTCTGGCAGGCCTATGATCCTCTCGATGCCCTGTCAGTGTTCGAGGCCGCACCGGCCGGACCGCCGCCACCGCCCGAACTGATTGCCTATCGCGATGCGGAACCGGAGACGCGCGGTCGCGTGCTCCTGATCGACGAGATCGACAAGGGTGACATCGATTTCGCCAACGATCTGCTCGACGCCTTCGACCGCGGGACCTTTAGCATCGTCAGAACAGGGCGGTTGATCGGCCAACTCGGCCAGGGCGCGGGGCACAAGGGTAACAAGCGGCTCCTCATCGTCATCACATCGAACAGTGTCCGGACGCAGTCAGCCGCGTTCTACCGTCGCTGCCTACCGCACCATATGGCCCGCCCCGATGAGGAAACGGCAGTGCGGCTAGGCCGTGTGGTCGCGACCAGGGTCGGCGCGCCCGCAGACCGGCTCGACGACCGCCGCCTCCGTAAACTCGCCGAGCTCAGCAAGGTCGAGGATGGGGTGAATACCGCCTTCCTCGTCGACCTGATTGAATACTGCGTGCGCTTCGGCGCGCTTCCCCCCAAGGGCGACGAGGACGGCTGGATCGCAATCACTGACGCGTTGGGAGAGTTTGCCAGGTCGCGTGGATCGACCGGAGAGGAAAACAGCTGGTGATCTCGGCCTCGGCGCTCCGAGATATCCTTACGCCGGCGGAGGCGTTGAAAGCGGTGGCGGTGCTGCAAGGCGAGGCCACGGTCGCGGGATTGTCGCTCGTCGCCGGCAAACAGACAACGCGTCCGGCGGCCGTCTCAACATTCGCGGATGGTTCTTCGGCCCCTGATGAAAACCCTGCTGGCAGACCGCCGACCACCGCCAGCAACGCCTTAGGTGCGCCTCCGGGAAGCGGCTCGTCTCTCATCAGAACCCAAGCCGCATCAGCGAGCCCGACTGAAGAGCGCTGGGCGTTGATCCGCGACCATCTTGCCGGCATTCAGCAGGTTCGGGCCGAGGCAGAGAGGAAGAACGCCACAGCGGGACGCAAGGTGCACCCGGTGCACTATCCGATCCTTCCGAGCGTCACCTTCCGGAACATCCTCCATGCGCTTGCCTCGACCGAAATGGAGACGGCGCGCCTCGATCTGCGGCGCGCGGTCGAGAAGCTTTCGCGCAGGGCGCTATCGCGTGTTCCCAAGCGTCGCAGACGGATCATTCGTGGCGGCGTCGCCATCATCCGCGATGACGGCGAAGGCATGCGGCCCTTCCGCCTGGATTTCGAACATTTCGCTCGACGGACGGCAGAGATCTTGGGCCCCGAGCACGTTCTCGACGGGCGCATCGATGAAAACGGGCGTATCCGGCTACCAGCGGGACTGGACCATATTCGCGGCGGCGCGATCCTGATCCTCAGCGATCTTCATCGCTTCGCACGTCAGCGCGGCTATCCTTCGCCCGGAGTCGCCGAATGGGAAGCCGTGCGCGAAATTGCAGATGCGCACGGCTTGTCGGTTACGGTCCTGGCGCCGGGCGACCGCAACGGATACGTTCCCCGGCCGATGCTGCCGCACCTGTTCTCGCGTGGGGGAGGCTTCGCCCGCATCGTACCGTGGTACGAACAACTCTCTCCGTTCCAGGCCGCCGCCTTCTCGGCGGGATGGGATAGCGTCCGCCATGTCGGCGCCGATGGTGACCACGCGCAGGCCCAGCTTGAGGAGCGTGAGGCGGCGCTGAAGCGCTTCCTGTCGCTGGTCAGCGACGTGGAAGCCTTCACCTTGCGCACCTTGCGGGTCATCATGTCCGCACCGGATCGGGCCGCCGCGGCATACGGGCTCGCGGTCACTGCGCCGACCGCTGATGAGTGTTTCCCGGACATGGGACCGCTCACCGAGCACATGGTGTGGTGCTCTGACATCTTCCGCACGCGCGGTGCGCTATCGACCCTGCGGGATCATGCCGACAACATCCCGCGGTCGCTCCATCTGTCCGAGAACGAACAGCGGCTGATGGCCTTCGCTCCACGAGTTTTGGAGCAGGCTCGCGCGACACGTGGACTCGAGAATCTACTCGGCGATCGGGCGCGATGGCTGTTGCGGCCGACCCAGAACGACATTGCCGCCGAAGCGCGTGTGGCGGAGGCGCTGGCCCAGATCGATGGCAACATGCGCCGCGTGAACGCCATCTTCCCTGCGGAAGTCCGCACCCGGATCGGTGGGAAAGGCGCCACGGCAAGCGACTTCATCGGTGTATTCTTCCACAAGGCCGGCGAGCGCTCCGTGGTGTCACTTAAGATGAACGCGGCGAAGGCGGACCTTGTCTTCCCTTGCCCGCCCGGCGCCGCGCTCAAGGACATGCTGCTTGAATTCGTGCGGGTAGAAGCTGGATCGCCGCCGCTCGCCAGCCACAGCCTCGCCACCCTGCCGGATCGTTTCGACGTTCCCGATGGTGCGGGTACCTGCGTGCTGCGCCTTGCCGGCGCGTCTCACGCCTTCTCCCTCGATCGAACGCCAAACACCGCTCCCATCCTTTTCAGCCGCACGGTCGACATCCCACGTGGATCGCTCACATCCGCCATGATGTTCGACGGCGGCTCACTGGGCGAAGGCGCCCTCTTCGTTTGGGGCAAGGCATTCGATCCGATAGGACTGGTCGAGATCGATCGGCGGTCTCCTGGTGCGGTCGAGATCGAACTTCAGGGCGCCGGACCCGGACTGGACGTGTCCGGGCCAAGCAAGATGGCGCTGACAGCGGAGGGCGAACGCCTCGTTTTTCAGCCCGATCCCCGACTTGATCTGATGCGAAGCATCGACGTGCCAGGACAAGCATCAACCTGGAACCGATACTATAGCGCGGTTGGCGGCGGCGCGATCCTATTGGGTGCGCCTGATAGCGCCTGGATCTATACCCCCAGGGGCGATGGCGGGTCGGGCCAGATGGATGTCTCCACCTGGCGACTGCTAAACGCCACAGGAAAGGCTGCCTTGCGCGACCTTTTCGGACTGAAGTACGCCACGTCGAAGGCAGGCGCTGTGATCGCCTTCAAACTCGCGAAGGCAGAACGGTGGCGTTTATGCTATCTTGAACACCACCCCGACACCGGGCAGGGCGCCAGTTGTGTGGTCCCTATTTCAGAGACCCAGGGCGATCTTGCCTATTCTGACGACGGCTATGTCTTCGGGTGTGATTACGGCGGCAGACTTTACGTCTATGAACCCGTGTCACAGCGACCTGTCGAGGTCGGCACGTCCAGTCAAAGTTTCAAATCCGCGAGCGAGAGCGATACGAGTGGCGCAGAACTGATCAGGCCCAGCTTGGCGGGAATGACCACCCGCCTGGTCGGGCCCGTGGAGGGATACGAGCCCGGCGAGCTCATCGACATGCTGAAGTCCGGGCAGAGCGACAACCTGGACCGGCTGGCTGCGGCGCTGAAGACATCAAAATATCATCTGACTACGGAGGAGATCGTCGCGACGCTGTCCGCGCCAACGCGAATCGCCGGGGCGATCAAAGCCATCCTCGACGGCGATACGGCAGGACTGG
Organism: Caulobacter sp. GW821-FHT11E11; assembly: GCF_058808315.1. Lineage (NCBI taxonomy): Bacteria > Pseudomonadati > Pseudomonadota > Alphaproteobacteria > Caulobacterales > Caulobacteraceae > Caulobacter > Caulobacter sp. GW821-FHT11E11. Next base: position 388,158 of record NZ_JBXARO010000003.1, on the reverse strand, counting down.
CCGCCCTCGACCTTTCGCCCGACGAGGTGGGCTTCACCATCGAGGGTGGCGGGCTTAGCTTGCTGCTACTCGCCTGTTCGGCGGCTGAGCCCGCACCGCTCGTGCGCTTGCTGATCGAGGCGAAAGCCGATGTAAATGCGGTTAGTGCAGCGGGCGTTCCGCCGCTCTATCGCGCCGCAAGCGCTGGGGATGGCGGCGCGACGCTTGAGTTGCTGCTCGACGCGGGCGCCGATCCCCTGGCTACGTTCCAGAGCCACGGCGTGCGCATGGGTGTTCTTCCGGAGGCGATCTTCTCCAATGACGACAAGAAGCCATGCAGCCGAGCCGCCATCGACCGCCTGATGGCGAGTGAAATTGATCCGCATACCTATGCGCGCGCGTCGGCCTACGACCTCCTGATCGGCGGCGCTTCGCGCGATGATCCAGAGCTGCTCCTGAGACTGCTTGACGTCGTCGGCGGCGACCGGGTCCACTATGCCAGCCGCAGCGGCTGGACGGCGCTGACCGTCGCGGCCTATTTCGGCCATACGCGCAACCTTGAGATTTTGCTCGCGGCCGGGGCCGACCCGTTCTTCACCGATACGAATAATTGGTCGGCGGCCCGTATCGCGCTGAAGCACGGCCCTGGCGAAGCCGTCCGGGTGTTGCTGGACGCGGTCCGGCGAGCCGATCGTCCTGTGGCAGAGAAGCAAAACATCCTCGGCGAATGCTTGGCCGGAGTACTGGAACAGTATGAGACGATAAATGCCGACGCGCGCGCGTTGCTTGGCATGCTGCTCGATGCTGGACTCGATCTTGATGCGGCCCCCTGGCCGCTCGCCGGCGAGCGGTGGGTCGATCTGGCGCCGTTGATGGTGGAGCGCGGCCGTCGAACGGGGATCGTCAACACGGCGCTCCGCAACAATGCAAGCGCCTGCGCCAGCGTCGCGCTAGTTGCGCGCGACGGCCTGTCCGAAATCGTTGATTTTGCTCGGCGCAACGCGGACGGTCTGACCCTCGCGCATGGTTTCGCCGCGCGCTGGCGTCCGCGAAATGACTCTCGCTGGCAGGAAAATGGACACAACGACGCCTCGCCCGCTCCCAATCCGTTTGAGTTACTGAAGCGGGCGAATGTCGATCTGGGCGCACAAGACAAGTCCGGCTTCACGCCGCTTCACTATGCTGCGGCCTTCGGCAACACCGATGCGGCGCTCCATCTGCCACATTCGCCCGTTTCTGGCGTAGCCGGCGTGCCGTCCGCAGCGAGCCTAGCGTCCAGCTTTGGTTACGATGTCGCGCCGTTCGGCGGCAAGGTTGAGGCCAGCGCCGGATCGGACCGGTCGCGCCGCCTCCTGGGCATGTTCGAGCAAGCGCGGCTCAGCTTCGCTCCGCTCGACACGAAATGGACGATTGAAGCCACGCTGCCGCCGCCGCGCTTCGCCGGCGTGGGAAAGGAGGCAACGATCCCGCTGCCGCCGCCAAAAGGCGCTTGGACCGCGCTCCAGCGACGGCGAACGCGGCTGCCCTACCGTAAGCCATCTTTCCTGATCGAAACGTGGTGGAGACGCGATGATGGGACCATCGGAATTAGCGGTCACGTCGCACGCGCGGACGGCAGCAAAGTATTCGACATTACCGGCGCATCAGCACCGTTTCACCAGCTGAACAGTGAGGCGGAACTCGACATCGCAGACGATCCCGCTGCGGCAAAGCTGTACCATCACGTCTTCTGCTGCGCGATCCACGGGGACGGCGGGCGCTACCAGATCTTAGACTCGGAGGCGGCGCTGCGTCCGCATCTAGACCGACAGACGCGGACGCCGCCTGTCTCGCACAAGCTTTGGCGCTCGGAGAAGGATGATCGCTGGCGCGTTGACTGTCCGATAATTTACGACAACGCCATGTTCGCGGCCGAATTCACCATCGCCGATAGCGGCATGGTCGACATGCTGAGCGACGCTCATGTGGATAGCGTGAAGCTCGACAGCATCTTTGAAGCGGACAACACCATTTTCTTCCGGCGATCGGCCATCTCCGGCTGACTGGATGCTGCGCTGGGGCAAGGGCGAGCAAGTTTTTACGTCTGATACGTCCAAGAGCTCTGAACATCACGAGTGTTCGGTCGTAATCTTGGGCCCGTGCAGTTAGACCTCGCGGCGGTGGCGAGCGGCCTCGACAAAGTCGGTGAAGACCGCCAGCAGCGAATGGCCGGCGCCAATGCACCCGACGACCGCGACGGCGACGAGCTATTCGGAGCTACGGCCCTGCACGGCCTCGGGCCCGTTGTCGCGCTGGTTCGTCCGCCTGCTGGACGCCAGCAAGGCCTAGAGCCGGGACCGCCCGACCGAACAGCGCGCGGATCGCGGCCCTAATCGCAGCCATCACCACGCATCTTTCCCTGCTCGCCAAGAACACTCTGAGCCTGCACGCGCCACCCAAGCCCTTGCAGGCTTTCGGTTTTGGACGTCGCGGGGCATTCCGATGTCCAATCGTCCAGCGAGCAAAAGCTTCGAATTTTCCCTGATGTTTTCCCTCCGCCAGGGAAACCTCACTGGATCGCAGACGCGCAGAGACATGGACCGAAAACGGTCCGGTCGCTGAAGCATGGGGTTTTCGAGGACTCTCGCGCGACTTCGGTTCGAAGGGTCACCTGCTCTCCAGGCCTTAAGGCCAGGACGCCGCCCATTGCATGGAAGCAGGGAAGTAGTGGCGGTGAGAGAGGGATTCGAACCCTCGATAGAGTTTCCCCTATACACGCGTTCCAGGCGTGCGCCTTCAACCACTCGGCCACCTCACCAGCGCACTCGAGTCGGGGGTGGTTGAGACCCCCGGCGCGGGAAGGCGCGCAATATACTCAGGGACCGGCCGGTAGCAAGCGCGTTCCCGGATGAAACTGGCCACGCGAGCGTTTATATCGGGGCGCAAGAATTTCCGCCGCGAAAGGCCGCCATGCTGTCGACGACCAAGACCCTCGAGATGCCGACCGCCGACACCGCCCTGCCCGGCCGTCCCGAGCCCATCCCGACGGCGCAGACCCACTTCATCAACGGCCATCCGCTGAAGGGTCCTTATCCCGACGGCCTGGAGACGGCGATCTTCGCCATGGGCTGCTTCTGGGGCGTGGAGCGGGTGTTCTGGACGATCCCCGGCGTCTACGTCACCGCCGCCGGCTATGCGGCCGGCATGACGCCGAACCCGACCTATGAGGAGGTCTGCACCGGCCGCACAGGCCATACCGAGGTGGTGCTGGTGGTGTTCGATCCCAGCGCCGTGACCTATGAGGCGCTGCTGAAGACCTTCTGGGAGAACCACGACCCGACCCAGGGCATGCGCCAGGGCGGCGACATCGGCACCCAGTACCGTTCGGGAATCTTCGTCACCAACGACTTTCAGACCGCCGCGGCCGCCGGGTCGAAGGAGGCCTATGCGCAGGCGCTGTCGGATCAGGGTCTGGGCGACATCACCACGGAAATCGCCGCCGCCGGCCCGTTCTACTTCGCCGAGGACTATCACCAGCAGTACCTGGCCAAGAACCCGAACGGCTATTGCGGCATCGGCGGCACCGGCGTGGTGTGCCCGATCGGTCTGGGCGTCGACGCCTGATGACCCCGGAAGCCTTCGACAAGGCGTGCCTGGCCCTGCCCGGCGCGACGCTCTCGATCCAGTGGGGCGATGACCACGTCTTCAAGGTCGGCGGCAAGATGTTCGCCGTGCGCGGCAACGCCGTGCCGAAGGGCGGGATCTCGTTCAAGGCCTCGGAGGTGGCGTTCGAGGTGCTGACCGAGACCGGCCGCGCCATCCCTGCCCCCTACCTGGCCCGTGCCAAGTGGGTGCGTTTTGAGGACCTTTCAGAACTGGACTCGGGCGAGGTCGCCGACTGGCTGAAAACCGCCCACGGCCTGATCGCCGCCAAGCTGACGAAGAAGGTCCGGGCGGAGCTGGGGCTCTAGTTCGTCGCCAGCCCCTGGAGCGCGGTCGTCTCGATCGCCTCCAGCAGGCGCTCGTTGGTCAGGCCGGGCGTGCCGGGCGTCCACTTGGTCAGCCAGATCAGCATGCCGACCAGCAGCTGCACGACCAGCGGCGGCTCGCAGGCGACGATGGTGCCGTCGGCCATGCCCTCTTCCAGGAACCGTTCCAGCCGCCTGGACAGCCGCGCCGTCCAGACGTCGATCGCCTGGCGCTGATCATCGGCCAGATACGAGCTGTCGCCGAAATAGAGCTGTGGCCCGTTGGTCACAGCGTCTTCCAATAGAGCCTTGAAGAACCGCCGCAGTTTGCAGCGTCCGGTGCCGCCGTCGGCCTCGACCACCGCCAGGATGCTCTCGAAGCGCTCGAGGGAGCGCTGGTGCCCGGCGAAGGCCAGGGCCTGTTTGTTGGGAAAGTAGTAGTAGAGCGCCGCGTCACGCAGATCGATGGCGGCGCCGATATCGGTCATGGTCGCGGCGGCGAAACCCTTGGCGTTGATGGTTTCGATGGCGGCCCGCAGGATCGCCTCTCGCTTCTTCACAGACTTCAGGCTCTGCGCCATCGGCCTGGCGTCTTCCGCCAGCACCGTGGGATCCCCACCCTTCGCCAATCGCGCTCTCTCCTCCGGGCGCCCTCGATTCTTCCGTCGGGGAACGCTGATATTTCACACTTGTCACGAATGGCGACGGGATCAATCCGTTAAATTCTAACTTGCGCTAGAATATCAAGTTCATATTAAAATCGCGCCAGCCACGTTTGGTATGCAAGGCCAAGCGTGCTGGGGCGGAAACATGACGCAAAGCGTCTTCATCCACGGCCTGGACCATCCGACCGCTTTTCGCGGCCCGGCCGGTCGGCCAGGGTCGCCCTTCCCCTACGTCACAACGTCCTTTCTCCCCCAAAAGAAACCCGCGATTGCTCGAGGCGGGATGGGGAGACTTGCGGACGATAATAAAGAAAAACAGGGAGTTAGTTATGAGAAACGTCCATCTGCTGGGGGTGTCCGCCCTCGCCATCGCCATCGCATCGCCGGCCTTCGCTCAACAGACCACGCAGGCCGATAGCACCTCCATCGAAGAAATCGTCGTCACCGCCACCAAGCGCGAACAGACCCTGCAGGACGTGCCGATCTCGGTCGCCGTCACGGGTCAGCAGACGATCGAGCGCGCCCAGGTCCGCGACCTAATCGACCTGCAATCGGTCGTTCCGTCGCTGAAGGTCCAGCAATTCAACGCCGCCGGTCAGACGAACTTCGTCATCCGCGGCTTCGGCAACGGCAACGGCAACGACGGCATCGAAAGCTCGGTCGGCATCTTCATCGACGGCGTCTATCGCTCGCGTTCCGCCGCCGCCCTGGACGACCTTCCGGAAATCGAGCGCGTCGAAGTGCTGCGCGGCCCGCAATCGACCCTGTTCGGCAAGAACGTGTCGGCCGGCGCGATCAGCATCGTGACCAAGAAGCCGCAGTACGAGTTCGGCGGTAAGGTCGAAGGCACCTACGGCAACTACAACACCCGCCAGATCAAGGGCACCATCACCGGCCCGCTCAGCGAGACCGTCGCCGTGCGCCTGTCGGGCAGCGTCAACAAGCGTGACGGCTACTTCACCAACCTGACCACCGGCAGCGACGTCAACGACCGCGACCGCTGGTCGATCCGCGGCGACCTGCTGTGGGAACCGACCGACAAGACCTCGTTCCGCGTCATCGCCGACTACAACAAGATCAACGAGACGTGCTGCGGCGTGACCTCGATCTTCAACGGTCCGGCCACCCTGGCCATCGGCGGCATCCTGAAGAAGCCGATCAGCGACACCACCAAGATCTTCGACCGCGACGTCATCTTCAACACCGACCCGGCCAACAAGCTGTCGGGCAAGGGCATTTCGGGCCAGCTGGATCATGACTTCGGCATCGCCAAGCTGACCGCGATCACGGCCTATCGGAACCAGAAGAACGCCTCGTTCCAGGACATCGACTTCACCGGCGCGGACATCTCCAACAACCGCACGGCCAACACCATCAAGACCTTCACCCAGGAAATCCGCCTGGCGTCGAACAGCGACGGTCCGTTCAACTGGCTGATCGGCGGCTTCTACCAGAATGAAAAGCTGGATACCGGCCGCACCATCACCTACGGCAGCGACGTCCGCGCCTTCGCCGACGCCCTGGGCGGCCAGATTCCCGCCGCCCTGCTGGGCGCTCTGCCCGCCGCTCTGCGCCCGGCCCTGACCGGCCGCTCGAACATCTATGCCCTGGAGTTCCTGCAGAGCCTGGTGACGCCGTCGATCCGCCCCGGCTCGACCTACTTCCAGGCCGGCCAAGGCCTGAGCGACTACTACAAGATGAAGCAGGACTCGTACTCGCTGTTCAGCCAGTTCGACTACAAGGTCACCGAGAAGCTGACCCTGACCGGCGGCCTCGCCTACATGAACGACACCAAGAAGGCCCGCTCGAACGTGGTCATGAACGACCCGTTCTCGGCCCTGAACCTGGGCGCCGTGCCGCAGTTCACCGCTCTGGGCCTGCCGGGCAACATCTACAGCGCTCTCGGCGCCCTGCAGTTCTTCTACGGCAACGACCCGACCCACGGCCCGGTCAACTATCCGAACGCCAACGAGTCCGGTCAACTGAAGGGCGACAAGGTCACCTACGCCGTTCGCGCGGCCTATGACTTCGGCGCGATCAACGCCTATGCCAGCTACTCCACGGGCTGGAAGGCCGGCGCCTTCAACCTGTCGTCGGACAGCCGTCCGCCGAACGCCAACGGCGTGGGCCGTAGCGCTCAACCGGAAAACGTCGACGTCTACGAACTGGGCGTGAAGGCCAGCTTCCCGGGCGGCTACGCCAACGTCGCGCTGTTCAAGCAGTCGATCAAAGGCTTCCAGTCGAACGCCTTCACCGGCCTCGGCTACAGCCTGGTCAACGCGGGTGAGGAGTCGGTGAAGGGCTTCGAAGTCGACAGCGCCTGGCGTCCGGTCCAATGGCTGAACCTGGCGGCTTCGGTGACCTATCTGGATCCGAAGTACGACAGCTTCACCGGCGCGGCCTGCGTGACCTTCGACACCGTCCGCTGCCCGGTCGACCCGACCACCGGCCGTCGTCCGAACTTCCGCAACCTGACGGGCGACACTCCGGCCGGCATCGCCAAGTGGTCGTTCTCGACCTCGGCGACGATCAACCACGACATCAGCGAAAACTGGAACGGCTATGCGCGCGTGGAATACGACCACAGCAGCAAGGTCCAGCTGACGGAAACGGTGTCCCCGGCCCTGGCCAGCTATGACACCAACATCGTCAACGCCAGCCTGGGGATCATCAACACCCCTCGCCAGCTGGAAATCGGCCTGTGGGCGCGTAACCTGACCAACGACGAAAGTCTGATCTCGGCCTTCCCGACGGTGGCCCAGGACGGCAGCTACAGCGGCTATCCGAACGCCCCGCGCACCTACGGCGTGACGGTCCGCAAGAGCTTCTAAGGCTCAAGCACAGAACGAAGTTGGGGCGGCTCGATCTCGGGCCGCCCTTTCTTTTGCGCCAAGTGGTATGACCAATTTAGATTGCGCCCTGACCACTTGCCGTGCTTCAACAGCGGCCAACAAGAGTGGAGGACGCGATGGGTATGGGTTTGAAGGGTCTGGCGGGCGCGGCCTGCGCGTTCGTCCTGCTGGCGCCGCTGGGGGCCTTGGCGTCCTCCCCCAACCTGACCCGCGCCGACAATCGCGACGGCCAGGACCTGTCGGGGACCTGGCGCTATTCGGTCGACCCCTATCGCGACGGCCTGGCCGGCTTCCATAAGGGTCCGCCTGGCGCGGGCCATCGGCGTTATGACGACGTCGATGTCGACGCCCTGACCAAGGCTAAGCCGACGGCGCTCTATGAGTACGACATGGATCGTGCGGCGACCGCGACCTTGCCGCAAGGCTGGGTCGGGCATGACCCGTCCTTGCGCTACTACCAGGGCCTGATGTGGTACACGCGCCGCTTCGACACGCCGGCGCTGAAGCCCGGCCAGCGTGCCTTCCTGCGCTTCGAGGCGGTCAACTACACCGCCAAGGTGTTCCTCAACGGCAAGGCAGTCGGCGAGCATGAGGGCGGCTTTACGCCGTTCTCTCTGGAGGTCACCGACGCCCTGCGGGCCAGCAACAACCAGCTGACGGTCGGGGTCGACTCCACGCCCCAGGCCGACGGCGTGCCGCCGCCTGTCACCGACTGGGAGAACTATGGCGGCATCACCCGGCCGATGCGCCTGGTCATTACGCCAGGGACCTTCATCGACGAAGCCTGGGTCCGCCTGACCAAGGACGGCAAGATCGCCGCCACCGTAACTCTCGACGGCGCCCAGGCGGCCAACCAGGAGGTCCATGTCCGCGTCGCGGAGTTGGGCCTGGACGTCACGGGCCGCACCGACGCCAAGGGCGTGCTGACTGCTTCCGCCGCCGCGCCCAAGGGCCTGGTCCGCTGGTCGCCCGAGAAGCCCAAGCTGTACGATGTCGTCGTGCAGACCGGCGATGACAAGCTGACCGACCGGGTCGGCTTCCGCATCATCGAGACCAAGGGCCGCGACATCCTGTTGAACGGCAAGCCGATCTTCCTGCGCGGCATCTCGGTGCACGAGGAAGAGTTCGGCGACAACCCGGCCCGCACCATCACCGAGGCCGGGGCCCGCGCCCTGCTGTCCGAGGTCAAGGACGGCCTGCACGGCAACTTCGTGCGCCTGGCCCACTATCCGCATAGCGAGATCACCACCCGCCTGGCCGACGAGATGGGCCTGCTGGTCTGGAGCGAGATCCCCGTCTACTGGCTGGTCGACTTCAGCAATCCGCGCACCCTGAAGCTGGCGCGCGACATGCTGGCCGACAACATCCGCCGCGACCGTAACCGCGCCTCAATCGTCATGTGGAGCGTGGCCAACGAGACGCCGATCGACGACGCCCGCAACGCGTTCCTCTACCAGCTGGTCGGCGACGTCCGCGCCTTGGACGACAGCCGCCTGGTCACCGCCGCCTTGCTCACTGAGCGCAAGACCGTCGACGGCCACCCGCTGACCAGCCTGAACGATCCGCTGGCGGACAAGCTCGATGTGGTGTCGATCAACACCTACAACGGCTGGTACAGCAACGACGCCCTGGACGATGTGCCCAACATCGCCTGGAAGGCCACCGACAAGCCGATGGTGCTCTCGGAGTTCGGCGCCGACGCCCTGGCCGGTTTCAGCGACCCCGTCCTGATGCGCAAGTTCTCCGAAGACTTCCAGAAGAAGTACTACGAGAAGACCCTAGCCATGGCGGCGAAGATCCCGAGCCTGCGCGGCATGTCGCCGTGGATCCTCAAGGACTTCCGCAGCCCGCGCCGCCAGCACCCGATCTATCAGCAGGGCTGGAACCGCAAGGGCCTGGTCTCGCCGACCGGCCGCCGCAAGTCGGCCTTCTGGGTGCTGCAGGGCTTCTACAAGGACAAGGAAGCCGGGAAGTAGGCTCTCTCTCGCCCCGCCCTCTACGACCAAAGTCGCAAGGGGCGGGGATGCTTTCGGGTAGCGCTCCCATCCCGCGCCCTTTATCCCGGCTGACAAGGATCGCCAGAAGCGACCAACAAGCGGGGATGGCCAAATGGCGAAGGTCGTTACGACGCGACGCGATGTGATGGCGGGCGGCTTCGCCCTGGCGACCACGCTGCTGGCGCCCCGCCCCGGCCACGCTGTCCCCCTGACCAAAGCTCATGCCCAGCGGGTCAAGGACCTACTGGCCCGCATGACCCTGGACGAGAAGATCGGCCAGATGCACCAGCCGGCCGGCGGTCGGCAGAAGGCCCTGAACTCCAAGATCGACGCGGCCGCCCTGGACCTGGTCCGCAAGGGCGGCGTGGGCAGCTACCTGCACGTGGCCGGGGCCCAGTTCCTGACCGACCTGCAGAAGGTGGCCGTCGAAGAGTCGCGGCTGAAGATCCCGCTGCTGTTCGCCATCGACGTCGTCCATGGCTACCGCACCCTCTACCCCGTGCCGCTGGCCATGGCCGCGACCTTCGATCCCGACAGCTATCGCGCCTGCGCCCGCATGGCGGCGATCGAGACCAGCGTGGCGGGCCTGCACTGGACCTTCGCCCCGATGGTCGATGTCGCCCGTGACCCCCGCTGGGGCCGGGTCGTCGAGGGCGCGGGTGAGGACTCCTACCTGGGCTCGGTCATGAGCGTGGCCCAGACCGAGGGCTTCCAGACCAAGGATCTGGCCGGCAAGGATACGGTGCTGGCCTGCGTCAAGCACTTCGGGGCCTATGGCGCGGTCGCCGGCGGCCGCGACTACGACAGCGCCGACCTGTCGGAGCGGACGCTGAACGAGGTGATCCTGCCGGCGTTCGAGGCCGGCAAGACGGCGGGCGCGGGCAGTTTCATGACCGCCTTCAACGACATCGGCGGCGTGCCCACCACCGCCAACGCCGCCCTGGTGCGCGGCCACCTTCGGGAGAAGTGGGGCTTCGACGGCATCGTGGTCAGCGACTGGAACGCCATCGCCGAACTGGTGTCCCACGGCATCGCGGAGACCCCGGCCCAGGCCGCCGCACTGGCCCTGAAGGCCGGCGTCGACATGGACATGGCCGGCGGCGTCTACGCCACGCACCTGAAGGCCGCCGTCGCCGAGGACGCCTCGCTTCTGCCGCTGATCGACCAGGCCGTGGGCCACATCCTGCTGACCAAGGCGCGGTTGGGACTGTTCGACGATCCCTACCGCTTCGGCGACGTAGCGCGCGAGAAGACCGTGATGGTCTCCGCCCCGCACCGCACCATCGCCCGCGACGCCGCCCGTAAGTCGGTCGTGCTGCTGAAGAACGATGGCGCCCTCCTCCCGCTGGCCAAGACCGCCAAGGTCGCCGTGGTCGGGGCCCTGGCCGACGACGCCCGCAGCGCCATCGGCTCGTGGAAGGCGCCCGGCGAGGAAGCCGACGCGGTCACCCTGGTCGCGGCGCTGAAGACCCGCCTGCCCGGCGTCACCTTCGTCCCCGGCGCGGCGCCGCGCAGCGACGACCTCTCGGGCGTGGCGGCGGCCGTCGCGGCGGCCCAAGCAGCGGACGTCACCCTGCTGGTGGTCGGCGAGGATTTCGACCACAGCGCCGAGTCCCGCAGCCGTTCGGACCTGTCCCTGCCCGGCGGCCAGAAGGCCCTGGCCGACGCCGTGCTGGCGACCGGCAAGCCCGTGGTGCTGATCGTCATGGGCGGCCGTCCGCTGGCCATTCCCGACCTGCTGGCCAAGGCGCCGGCCTCGCTGATGACCTGGCTGCTGGGCGTGGAGAGCGGGCCGGCCCTGGCCGACATCCTGCTGGGCGAGACCTCGCCCGCCGGTCGCCTGCCGATGGGCCTGCCGCGCGCGTCGGGCGCCCTGCCCGAGACCTATGCTCACTACCCCACCGGCCGTCCCGCCGATCCCGACCTGGCCAAGGACACCGCCCGCTATCACGACGTCGATGTCGGCCCGGTCTATCCGTTCGGCCACGGGCTCAGCTACGCGACCTTCGGCTATTCGGATCTGACCCTGGACACGGCCGAGATCGGCCCCGCCGGAACGGTCGCCGTCACCGTGGCGGTCACCAACACCGGCAAGGTCGCCGCCGACGAGGTGGTGCAGCTGTACATGCGCGACCCCGTCGCCGCTGTCGCTCGGCCGGTGAAGGAACTGCGCGGCTTCCAGCGCCTGGCGTTGAAGCCCGGTGAGACCAAGAAGGTGACCTTCAAGCTCTCGGCCCGTCAGTGCGCCTTCTGGGAGGCCGGCAAGTGGCGGATCCAGAAGGGCCAGATCGAGCTGATGGTCGGCGCTTCGTCCGACGACATCCGGGCGCGCGCGGCCTTCGCCATCACGTCCGACGGCTGGAGCGACACGCCCGCCGCCGCCCTCCTGACCCCGGTGAACATCGCATGAGCCTGGAAGCCCCCACCGTCCGCCGGGTCACCGCGCGGCTGATGCCGCTGTTCTGCGTCATGTACTTGATCGCCTACATCGACCGGCAGAACGTCTCGTACGCCAAGCTGGAGATGGTCCAGGCCCTGGGCCTGTCCGAGGCCGCCTACGGCCTGGGCGCCAGCCTGTTCTTCATCGGCTACTTCCTGTTCGAGGCGCCGTCCAACCTGATCCTGGCCCGGGTGGGCGCGCGGGTCTGGTTCGCGCGGATCATGTTCACCTGGGGTCTCGTCACCCTGGCGCTGGGCTTCACCCAGAACGCCACGATGTTCTACATCCTGCGCTTCCTGCTGGGGGTGACCGAGGCCGGCTTCTTCCCCGGCGTGCTGTACGTCCTGACCCTGTGGTTCCCGCAGGCCCACCGGGCGCGGATGGTCGGCCTGTTCATGGTCGCCTCGGCGCTCGCCAACGCCGTCGGGGCCATGGTCGGCGGGGCGCTGCTGGACCTGCACGGCGTGGGCGGCCTGGCCGGCTGGCAGTGGGTGTTCCTGGCCACCGGCGCGCCGGCCGTGCTGATGACCCCCTACGTCCTCTGGAAGCTGCCCAACGGCCCCGAGCATGCCCCGTGGCTCGAGCCCGAGCAGAAGGCCTGGTTGGCGGAAACCCTGAAGGCCGAGAACGGCGGCGCGGAGATCAGCCACGCCGGAGCCTGGAAGGCCATCCTGGACCCGCGCGTGCTGCTGCTGGCGGCGCTGTATATCGGCATGCCGCTGGGGGCCTATGGCCTCAGCTACTGGCTGCCGACGATCGTGAAGGCGTTCGGCGTGTCCAACACCATGAACGGCCTGATCAACATCATTCCCTGGATCCTGGTCGGCGCGGCGCTGTGGCTGGTCCCGCGCCACGCGGCCCGCCGTGGCTTTACCGTCTGGCACGTCGCCGGCCCGCCGCTGATCGCCGCTGTCGCCCTGGTGGCCAGCGTGATCGTGCCCGGAACCTGGGCCAAGTTCGCCCTGCTGTGCGTCGCCGCCCCGGCCATCTTCGCCGGCCAGCCGGGCTTCTGGAGCCTGCCGCCGACCTTCCTGTCGGGGGCCCGCGCCGCGGCCGGGATCGCGGCGATCAACGCGGTCGGCAACCTGGGCGGCTTCGTCGCCCAGAACGTGGTGCCGATCATCCGCGACCGGACGGGCAACAACCTGGCGCCCATGCTGTTCCTGGCCGCTTGCCTGACCGTCACCGGCGTCATGGTCTTCGTCGCCTTCCGGGTGCTGAAACCCGTTGTCGGGACACCGCAAACCCAAGCCGGCTAAAGCTCTGCGCCGGTTTGTCGCAGGAGTGCGACAGAGTGGAGCGTTGCCATAGGTCGAAGACTCGACGATGGTCAGATCACTCGGCGCACCCCACCGCGTCCGACACCTTTTTGTGCTTAAGCCGGCTGGCCGGGCCCGATGTGGCAAGACCAGCCGGTTTGTTTTCCCGGTCATGCTCAAGCCTTCCCTGGGATCCGTCCCGCGAACAGGCAAAGCCAACCAAAAACCCAGCGCGCGATTAAATCGCGCAATTTGCGAAACGACTACGAACCGGAAGCTCGCCATGCCGTCCAGCACCGCCGCCTACAGCTTCGACGCCCGCGCCACGCTTGAGCGTCGCGTGCTGCCGCTGACGGCCACGCTGACGCTTTGGATCGCCCTGATCGAGGCCGCCCGCCTGGCGCTCTAAGCCGCTAGAAAAGGCTTATCGCCCTTGATCGTCACCCGCTCGACGATCCGCTCCTGGGGCCAGTAGTCCAAGATCGCGTAGTGCTGCGTAGCGCGATTGTCCCAGAACACGATGGCGTTCGGGGTCCAGCGGAAGCGGACCTGATATTCGGGCGACTTCACCCGATCCAGCAGATCATTCAGCAGCGTCTTGCCCTCGTCCTCAGGCAAACCGAGGATCCGCGTCGTGAAGACCTTGTTGACGAAGAGGTGCTTCTCGCCGGTCTCCGGGTGCGTGCGCACCACCGGATGGACCATCGGGGGATAGGCCGCCCGCAACTCCTGCCGCTTGGCCTCGTCGACGCGATAGCCGTAGCTCTGGATGATGTCGTGCTCGGCCGTCAGGGTCTCGAGCTGGTCCTTCAGCTTCTGCGGGATGTCGCGATAGATGGCGGCCGTGTCGGCGAACAGGGTGTCCCCGCCCAGCGGCGGCATGTGCCGCATGCGCAGCACGCCGCCCATCGAGGGGGCTTCGCGGAAGGTGACGTCGGTGTGCCACTTGTTGGCGGCGCGGACGATCGGGACGATCTCCTCGCGCAGCTTCATGCCGTCGGCGGCTTCGATGTGCAGGATCTCCGGGAAGCCCGGCACGTGGGCGGTGACCGGATGGCCCTCCAGGTCGCCGAAATGACGGCCGAAGCGGACGTGGTCCTCGTAGCTGATGTCCTGGTCGCGGAAGAACACCACCTTGTGGCGCAGCAGGGCCGCGCGGATGGCCGCGACGATCTCGGGCTTGAGCTCCTGGGTCAGGTCCAGGCCGGAGATCTCGGCGCCCAGCACCGGGCCCGAGGGCGTGACGGTCAGGCCGGCATAGTCGACGGCGTCGTGTTCGGAAATCGAAACAGGGGCGTTCATGGCGGTCTCCCTGGGCCGTCTGCGGCGGCCTCATGGAACGAACCTTACGACTGAACGCCGATCACTCAATCCAGATAATCTAAGTTCGGTATTCCCGCTCCTCGTACTCGAACCAGTCGAAGTCGGCCGGCGCGGCCATGCCCGAGGTGTCCTGGCAGGCCATGCCGACGAAGGCGCCGGTGAAGCCCGGCGCGCCGGGAACGGTGGCCTCGTCCGACAAGATCGAGGCGTCGAACACTTCGGGCAGCCAGGCCCAGTCCCCCGCCCCTTGCCGGAAGCCGAACCGCAGGCGCTCCAGATCGACCTCGACCCGCAGCTCGACCGGGCCGGCAGCCAGCGGGATCGGGGCGGTGAAGCTGTCGGCCGACGGGCTGTCGGGCGTGCAGGTCATGACCCGCAGGTGCTTGCCCGCATCCTCATCGTGGCTGACGTGCAGATAGTGGAACTTGGCGCCGTTGTAGTAGCAGATCAGCCCGGCGGCCTGCTGGTAGTGCGCCGGCTCGAAATCCAGCACCGTGGCGGCCGAATAGCAGTGCGCCTGCTGGCGACGGGCGACCAGGGCCTGGCGGAAGACGCTGCCCACGGTTTCCCGCCCGTACAGGCGCAAGGACCCTGGCTTGGCGGTCAGGCTGAAGATCTCGTCCGGATAGGGCGTGCGCAGCCACTGGAAGTCGATCGGCAGGTCAGGACCGTCGAAGTCCGCACGCACCGGCGCGGCGGGCCAGGGCTGCTCGGGCAGGTCGGGCGCGGGCGTCTCCAGCGTCGGGTCGCCGGAGCCGTCCAGGGTGCGGGGCCAGCCGTCCTCGCCCCAGACCAGCTTCTGGATCGCCGTCTCGCGGCCCAGGGTGCAGCGGCCGCGATTGGGCAGCGGACGGCCGCACAGATAGACGGCGTAGGTCTGGCCGTCGGCGGTCTCGACCATGTCGGCGTGGCCGGCGCGTTGCAGCGGCGCGTGCGGCCGGTCGCGGGCGGTGATGACATAGGTGTCGGGGTGCAGGTCGTACGGCCCGTCGATGCTGCGCGAGCGGGCCATGGTCATGGCGTGGCCCCAGCCGGTGCCGCCCTCGGCGGTGACCAGATAGTACCAGCCGTCGCGCTTGTAGAGGTGCGGGGCCTCGGTCAGGCCGATGGCCGTGCCCTCGAAGATCACCTTGCGCTCGCCGGCCAGCTTGCCTTCGGCGGCCGCGTATTCCTGCAGGACGATGCCGGCGAAGCGGTTCTTGCCCGGCCGGTGATCCCACAGTTGGTTGACCAGCCACTTGCGACCATCGTCGTCATGGAACAGCGACGGGTCGAAGCCGGAGCTGTTCAGATAGACCGGCTCGGACCACTCGCCGTCGATCGTGTCGGCGGTGACCAGGTAGTTGTGGAAGTCTCGCAGCGACGCGCCCGAGGCCCCGCCCACCGTGGTGCGGCCATAACGCTTCACGTCGGTATAGATCAGCCAGAACTTGCCGTCGGCATGGGTCAGGCACGGGGCCCACAGGCCGCAGCCGTCGGGATCGCCCAGCATGTTCAGCTGGCTGGCGCGGGTCAGCGGCCGGCTCAGCAGGCGCCAGTTCTTGAGGTCGCGCGAGTGGTGGATCTGCACGCCCGGGAACCACTCGAAGGTCGAGACGGCGATGTAGTAATCCTCGCCGACCCGCACGATCGACGGATCGGGATTGAAGCCGCGCAGGATGGGGTTGCGGATCACAGGCGTACTCATGCGGCAGGAAGCTGACTGACCGGCTCGGCCTTGGGCCCGATGCGGTCCTTGACGAAGGTCCAAAGGATGATGGCGCCCAGGATGTCCAGCACGCCCAGGGCGACGAAGAACGGATCATAGCCGATCGTCGTCACCAGCCCGCCGATCAGCAGCGAGAACAGCAGGACGCCCAGATTGCCCATCATGCCCGCCAGGCCCGCCACCGTGGCGACCTCGTCGCGGCGGAACAGGTCCGAGGCCATGGTGATGACGGTGACCGACAGGGTCTGGTGCGCGAAGCCGCCCAGGCACAGCAGCGCGATGGCGGCATAGGGGCTCTCGACGCGGCCGACGAACATCATGCCGGTCATCATCGCCGCGCCCACCGTGACGGCCCAGCGGCGGGCGTTGATCAGCGACACGCCGCGCTTTTGCAGGACGTGGGCAATGACCGGTCCGAACATGCAGCCGAGATCCGCGGCCACGAACGGCAGCCAGGCGAACATGGCGATCTGCTTGAGGTCAAAGCCGCGCGTCTGGGACAGGTACAGCGGCACCCAGAACGACAGCGTCCCCCAGGTGGGATCCGCAAGAAAGCGCGGCAGGGCAATGCCCCAGAACTGCTTCTGCTTCAGGATCGAGATGACCGAGGGCTTTGTCCCCGCATCGGTCAGGTGGGCTTCCTGGCCGGCGGCGATGCGCTCGCGCTCCTCGTCGGTCATCGACGGGTGCTGGTCGGGCGAGCGGTAGAAGAACAGCCACAGCACCACCCAAAAGAGGCCCAGGACCCCGGTCAGGACGAAGGCGGCGCGCCAGTTCCAGGTCAGCACGGCCCACACCACCAGCGGCGGCGCTAGCATCGAGCCGATCGACGAACCGATGTTGAAGACTCCGCCCGCGAAGCCCCGCTCCTTGGCCGGGAACCAGGTGGCGACGGTCTTCATGCCCGCCGGCTGGGCCGAGCCCTCGGCCAGACCCAGAAAGCCGCGCAGGAAAGCGAAGGCCTGCCAGTTATTGGCCAGGCCGTGGGCCATGGCGACCAGCGACCAGGCGGCGGCGAAGACGGCGAAACCGGTCCGCAGGCCCAGGGTGTCCAGCACATAGCCACAGACCGGCTGCATCATGATGCCGATCTGGAAGGCGCTGGTGATCCAGGAATATTCCTTCACCGAGATGTCGAGGTCCTTGAGGACCGTCGGCGCGGCCACGCCCATGGTGGAGCGGGTCAGGTAGTTGACGATCGCGCCCAGCATCACCAGGCCGATGATCCACCAACGCAGCGCTCTCAGCTTCGGCAAGACGGACACTCCCCCGTCGGACGTCCTTGGTCGGGGCCCGTTGGATGTTACCGCTATCGCCGATGAGGTCAGACGTCCACCCTACGAAGGTCTGATGTTGACAAGCCTAGTTTGGGTGACCTGCGCGCAGCGCCTTGGCTCGCCGGGCGGCTTGCGAACGCGCCGAAGGCGCTTTCGCGGCCTTCTTCGACTTGGCCGCGCGCGCGTCCTTTTCAGCTGCCGCGCGCTGCAGCGCCTTCACGCTGAGGTCCGCCCGCGCCTTGCAGTGGGCGTGCAGGGCTTCGAGCTCCTTGTCGGTGAGCTTCTCGATGCCCATGAACTGGTTCTCGGCGTCGGTGGTGGCGCGGATCAGCTCGTCCAGCTTGGTCTGCAGCGCGATGCCGTCTCGGTTCTGGGTGTTCTGGATCAGGAACACCATCAGGAAGGTGACGATGGTCGTGCCGGTGTTGATCACCAGCTGCCAGGTCTCGGAGAACTTGAAGAGCGGCCCGGTCACCGCCCAGATCAGCACCAGGGCGACGCACACCAGGAAAGTGGGCGGACTGCCCGTCACCCTGGCGGTGACATTGGCGAACTTGGCGAACAGCTTGTCCACGGGCGACTCCCTAAGGTCGCCTGATAACGCCTAGGCCGGGATGGAAGCTCCAGCGGACGCTTTCTCACGCAGCGCTTCACCGCCTTGGCGGCCCACTTCACCCACAAAGCGGTCTTTGCCCTCGGGCGCGGCCGCGGGCTCCCACACGAAGACGCTGACGCATTCGTGCGCCGCAGCGACCTCGGCCGCCAATTCCAGGGCGTCGAGATCGTCCTGAGCGAACTCAGCGATGAAGGTCAGGGACACGCCATCGGCGCGTCGAGGGTAGAACAGGTAAGTCGCCATCTGTTTCAAAGCTCCGCCCATCGAGCGGGAGCAAGAGCCGAGGCTCCATCTCTCAGTCATCGGCGCTCGAAGAATGATGCCGATGATAGCTAGACGCTAACACCCCAATTCGGGGATGGCGAATAAATAGCAGCGCTCATTTCAACAAATGTTAGTCGTAAACTCGACATTCATTGCCAGATACGCTCATAAACCATGGAAATACATCATGAACGGACAGCATTGTGGCGCCCGTGGTGTAAAAATATTTCTACGTCACCTATGCGACAGAGTTTTGTGAAAACTGTTGTTTTCTACGTGACTGGAATTCGCGACCCTGGTCATCACGTCGTCTACTTGTAGGACATCGTCCAGCTGATCGTGATCGGCCCACCTGCGCCTTCCGCTCCGGTGCAGCTGGTCAGCGCGGACATCGCCCCGGTCGGCGCGCGGTAGGCTTTGTCGTCGGCCAGGGCCCGCGTCGAGCAGGTCAGGCCTTCGACCTTGAAGCTGGTGACGTCACCGGTCGCGAACGTGGTCGTTCCGCCCTTGGTCGTCGCCTTGCCCGAGAAGCTGGCGAAGGCCAGGTCCACGGCCTTCACGGCCACACCAGCCTTGGGCGTGAAGACATCCGTGCGGCGGATGCGGCCGGGCTCCAGGACATAGGTCGTCTGGACGCTGAAGCGATCGTCGGCGACCGGGGCCTTGCCGCCCAGACGGTCCAGCTGGTCCTGGTCATAGGTCACGGTGGTGCGCGCGCCTTGCTCGGCCACCTTCACATGAGCCGCATAGGCCAGCGGCGCCAGTTGAGCCCCATCGGCCAGGGTGATGCGCGGCAACAGCTGCGGGAACGTCGCGTCCGCCACGCCTTGCAGCATCCCCGGCGAGAACGGGATCGGATAGTAGGGCGTGTTCTGGTGCTGGCCGTCGCCGCCATTGATGATCGGCAGGCCGATGACACGGCCTTTGTCGCGGATCGTCACCACGAGCCGGTCGTTCTTGCCCCGGGCGAACCAGGTCACCGTGCGCTTGGGCAGCCTGTCCAGCCACGCTGCATAGCCAGGATCGGGCGCCTTGTCCTTGAAGCCCAGCTCGTTCCAGATCGCGCTGGTATAGATGTACTGCCGGCCCAAGCTGAGGTTCTCGCCCAGGATCCGGTGCTTGCCGCGATAGGCGTCCGTGCGCCGGCCGTGATCCCACAGGTTCACCGAGCCCATCTTCGGGTCGAACCAGAAGTCCATGTAGCGGGCAGCGACGCGCGATGAGAACGCGTAGCCCATGACCTTCTCTTCCGGCGCCAGCACATCCAGCTTGGCCGCGGCGGTCAGCACTTCCAGGAAGGCCGTCTCGCCATAGGTCCCGATACTGCGGCCATATTCGAAGCCCTCGCCGCGCAGGTTCAGGCGCGGCAGCATCAGGTCGACCGAGCGGCGCAGCCACTGGCGCACCTCCGGCGTGGCGGGCATGCCGGCCTCGATCAGGCGGTGGCTGATCTCGCCGATCAGCAGGACGGAATAGCGGTCGAAGCGCCCCTCACCGTCGGTCTCGTCGGCGAAGCCGTATTCGCCGGAATATTTGCGGTAGTGGTCCAGGGTCTTGCCCAACAGGGCCTCGCTGGCCGAGGCGTCCTCCCAGCCCAGGCGATAGCGCAGCCGCGCCACGCTGAAGGCGACGCCGTAATAGTTGTTGGGCAGGTTGATCAGGGTCAGGTCGTCGGTGCGCACGAAGCGGCGCCAGTCCAGCTTGGCCTTCAGCTTGGCCAGGGCTTCCGGCGAGACCGCCTGCTCCAGCAGCCTGGCCTCCTTCAGCATCAGCAGCGCCTGGCAGTAGTAGTAGATGCCCCAGGTGTCGTTCGTATCGTCGACGGTCATGTCGGCGATCTGGCGATAGGCGGCCAGATATTCGGCGAACTTGGGATCGGTGCTCGGCGTGTCGACGATCAGATAGGCCAGGCCGATGGCGATCTTGCCGGGCAGGAACTTGTCGTCGGCCTCGAACACCTTGACCCCGTCCAGGGTCATGTCGCGCTTTTCGGCCAGCAGCTTGTGCAGCAGGACGGCGGTCTGGGGCAGCAGCCGCTGCTCCACCGTCTGGTTCATCGGCGCGACCGCGCCGGCATAGATCGGACCGCGCTGTGCGGCGACGGGCGTAGCGAAGGCCAAGGCCGTCAGGAACAGGGCAGTACGCAGTCGCATCGATAGCTCGTCGGCGGCAAATTTGGCATGACCAATCTTGCCGCCGACGAGGAGTTGTCAAGCCAATTTGGCTTTACCAGTTGAACATCGTCCCGTCTTCCAGGCGGTTCACCGGCAGGTAGGCGCGCCTGTACTCGTGCTTCGAGGCCAGCGCTTCGTCGATGTCGACGCCCAGGCCCGGCTTGTCGCCCGGATGCAGCATGCCGTCCTTGAAGGTGTAGGCATGCGGGAAGACGGCGTCCGTCTCCGGCGTGTGGCGCATATATTCCTGCAGGCCGAAGTTGGGGATCGCCATGCCCAGATGCAGGGCCGCGGCCATGGTCACCGGCGACAGGTCGGTGGCGCCGTGGCAGCCGGTCTTGACGTGGTGCAGGTCGGCGAAGGCGGCGATCTTCTTCAGGTTGGTGATGCCGCCGGCGTGCAGGACCGTGGCGCGCAGATAGTCGATCAGCTGCTCCTCGATCAGGGTCTTGCAGTCCCAGATATTCGAGAAGATCTCGCCCACCGCCAGCGGCGTGGTGGTGTGCTGGCGGATCAGGCGGAAGCCGGCCTGGTTCTCGGCGGGGACCGAGTCCTCCAGCCAGAACAGGCGATAGGGCTCCAGATCCTTGCCCAGGCGCGCGGCCTCGATCGGGGTCAGGCGGTGGTGGACATCGTGCAGCAGGTGCACGTCCCAGCCCAGCACTTCACGCGCCTTGGCGAACAGCTGCGGGGCGTGGGCCAGGTACTTGGAGGTCGACCAGACGTTCTCAGTCGGCAAGTTCCCGTCGGCCGGCTCGTAGAACATCTTGTCGCCCGAGACGCCGTAGGTGCTGGCCAGGCCAGGCACGCCGGTCTGCAGGCGGATGGCCTTGTAGCCCATGGCCTTGTACTTCACGGCCTCGGCGATGGTGTCCTCGATGGTCTCGCCGTTGGCGTGGCCATAGACGGTGACGCCGACCCGGCTGGCGCCGCCCAGCAGCTGGTACAGCGGCAGGTTGGCGACCTTGGCCTTGATGTCCCACAGCGCCATGTCGACGGCGGCCAGGGCGCTCATGCCCACGGGGCCGCCACGCCAGTACGAACCGCGATAGAAGAACTGCCAGGTGTCCTCGATCTGGTGCGCGTCGCGACCGATCAGGCACGGAATCATGTGATCTTTCAGATAACTGACCACTGCCAGTTCGCGGCCGTTCAGGGTCGCGTCGCCGACGCCGGTGGTGCCGTCCTCGGTCGTGATCTTCAGAGTCACGAAATTGCGGCCGGGGCAGGTGACGATGACCTTCGCGTCGATGATCTTAAGCATGGACCTAATGAGCTAAGCGGAACCGTAAAGTGGCCTGACCACTTCTACAGACATATGTGGCAAGATGCTAGTGGTCTTGCCACTTAGGTCGAATGTGTGCGCTGTAGCGCCGTCGCAGCCCTTGCAATAGGCTGCGCGGAGCCCGACGCAGCGTCGGATGGATAGTAGACGATGACCACGACGACGGCCGAAACCCGCAAGCTTTACCAACAGGTCGCCAACTCGATCGCCGGCGCGATTCGGGATGGCGTGCACCGTCCTGGCCAGCGGCTGCCGTCGGAACGCGATCTGGCTGAAGACTACAAGGTCAGCCGCCCCACCGTGCGCGAGGCGATGATCGCTCTCGAAATCCGCGGCCTGGTCGAGGCCCGCCACGGCTCGGGCGTCTATGTCACCGAGGCCCCGCGCCCCGAGAGCCCCGAGCCCGACCTCGACATCGGCGCCTTCGAGCTGACCGAGGCCCGCCGCCTGATCGAGGGCGAAGTCGCCGCCCTGGCCGCCGCCACCATCACCGAGGACGAACTGGCCGAGCTGGCCGGCATCCTCGACGACATGGTCGTGGAGAACGACAACAACGTGAAGGGCGATCGCGCCGACCGCCGTTTCCACGTGACCATCGCCCGCGCCAGCCGCAACAGCGCCCTGGTCACCGTCGTCGAGAACCTGTGGGACCTGCGCTACAAGTCCCCGCTGTGCCGCGCCATGCTGGAACGCGCCCGCCAGGTCGGCGTGCGCCCCCGCATCGACGACCACCAGGAGATCCTGATGGCCCTGCGCGAACGCAACCCCGCCGGCGCCCGCAACGCCATGCGCGAACACCTGGGCCGGGTGATCGACAACCTGCTGACGGCGACCGAGATCGACGCCCTGGAGCAGGCGCGCAACGAGGTCGCCGCGCGGCGGACCGAGCTGGCCCGCCGCTCGGCGATCTAGCCCTCAATCGCCATCTTCTTCTGACGCTCCAGTTCCAGCGCGCTCGGCTCGGCCAGGGCGAAAGAGCCAGTCTCGACCGCGCCTGCCCGCGCATAGCGGCTGACGACTACGCCCGAGGGTGAAGCCTTGCTGTCCATCAGGCGGAACGCGCGGGAAGCCGCACCGCCCTGGAACAGCCGCTTGCCTTGCCCCAGCACGACCGGGAAGGTCAGGGTGTGCAGCTCGTCGACCAGGTCACTGGCGAACAGAGCCTGCAGGAAGTCGGCCGAGCCTTGGGTCAGCAGGTCGGGGCCCTCGCCGGCCTTCACACGCTTCAACTCAACGACCGGATCGACGCCCAGCCAGCGGCTGTTCTGCCAGGTCAGCTTGAAGCCGGGATCGCGGGTGGCGACGAACTTGGTCGCCTTGTCGAACACCGAGCCGATCGGGTCGCCCACCTCAACGAACGGCCAGTGGGCGGCGAAGATCTCGTAGGTCTTGCGGCCCAGCACCAGGTCGAACGGTCGATCGAACATCCCGCCAATCGCCTGGCCGGTTTCCTCGTCGAACAGCGGGGCGGTCCAGCCGCCCAGCGCGAAGCCGCCGGTCGGATCCTCGGTCGGACCACCCGGCGCCTGCATGACGCCGTCCAGACTGACGAAGGCGGCGACGATCAGCTTTCTCATGTCTGTTCTCCCTGAGTGACACCCAAGGAACGAGGGGCCGCCGGCGCTCCCGACAGCCGCTCCGAACTTTATTTCTTGTACGGCGCGACCGTCAGGCGGCTCTGCGGCGCCGGGACCTGCCTCGCGATCTGGTCGGCCTTGGCCGCCAAGCCCGCGTCGCCGTAGGCCCAGGCGGCCAGGTCGTAGAGATCCAGGGCCTCGCGGGTCGCGCCCTCGGGCTTGAATTCCTTGTAGGGGAAGGCCGCCTCGTTGCCGACGAACTGGGCCAGGTAGCCGAAGGCGGCGCGGATCCCCTGCCCCTTCGGTCCCGTATAGCCCCATAGGTCGACGCCGACGCAGGGACCCAGCTCGGCCATGCCGACCAGCGGCTCCAGGGCGAAGTAGCTGTAGTGCAGCCCCCGGGTGCGCGCGAGCTCCTCGGGCAGCTTGCCGTCGGCCTCGACCTGCGGGTCGATGCGACCCTTGCCGACGCTGGCCAGCACGTCCTTGGCCAGGTCCGGCTGGCGGGCGAACAGGGCGAAGGTGGCCAGCTGGTAATCGTACCAGATGCCGTGGTTGTTCTTGGCCGCGCGCTCTTCCTTGCCGGTCGGGGCTGTCTGCATCCAGCGGGCGTAGTCGCCGAACCAGGCCTCTAGGCCCTTCTGTTCTGCGGCGGTCAGCGTCTTGGCCGGGGCCAGGACGCCGATCGACTCGACCACCCGCAGCAGGCGGAAGGTGTCCAGCACGCCCTCGGCGCGGCCCAGCGTGCGACCGGGCACGCCCTGGGCATAGGTCATCGACGGGTTCATCCGCGTCGCCGGGTCCAGGAACCAGACACGCAGCAGTTGGGCGGCCTTGGTCGCGTACTCGGCCTTGCCGGTGAAGTAGTAGGCCAGCGACAGGGCCTCGACCGCATTGCTCATGGCGTCCATGCGCCCGGCGTCGAAGGCCTCGGTGTTGCGCTCGGGGTTCACCTCGCCGTCCTTGCGGATGTAGGGCTCGCCGTTCGGCTTGGCGGGATCGGGCCACCAGTACGGGCCCATCGAGATGTAGTCGTGCTTGTCGCCGCTGGGCGGGGTGCGGGTCTTTTCGGTGACGGCAAAGGCGGGGCCGGCCAGCGCCTTGTCGGCGCGGGCGATCAGGGCCTGGTAGGCTGGGGCCAGGGCGGGGTCGGCGAGGTTGGCCTTGGCGGCCTGCAGCCACTGCGGTTTCCAGCGGAAGGTGCGGCGACCATCGAAGGCGGCGGCGTAGCCGTCGTCGGCCTTGCACACGGCGCCGGGCGCGGCCAGCGCCGGGGCGGCGACCAGCGTGGTGGCCAGGCCGGCGGCGAGCGCCAAGGCGCGGATCGAAGCGGAAATCATGGGCCCCTCCGTGGGAACTAGGGCGCGCACCTTAGCGTGGTCGTTCCCGGGCGCAAGGATTGGCCTGACCAGATTGGTAAGCCCTATTCCGCGAAAATTGTCTGGCCTTGGCCGGATCGGTAAGACAACCTCCGATGATCGACAGCGCCCGCGAGAGGCGCGGAAAACGAACTTCGAGGGGAGACTACGATGCGCGCTATGGTCGCCGCCGCCTTGGCCTGCCTGGCTTTCAGCACGTCCAGCGCCCTCGCCGCGCCTGCGCCATCAGCGCCGCCCGCGACCATCGACCTGCCCTCTTCCGCCCTGACCCTGGGCCGCGCCGTCGCCGACTGGCAGCTGTGGCGCATGGACGGCCAGTTCGACTATGTGAAGACCCACAAGCCCGGCACGCAGAACCCGCGCGGCTGGATCCAGGGGGCCTTCTATGTCGGCCTGAGCGCCTTCGCCGAGCGGACCGGCGACCTGACCTATGCGGGCGCGATCTGGAACCATGGCGAGGAAGAAGGCTGGGGCCTGGGCAAGCGCCCGCTGCACGCCGACGACCACGTGATCGCCCAGGCCTGGCTGTGGTTCTACGCCCGCGACCACAACCCTGCTGAAATCGCGCCGGTGAAGGCCCGCTTCGACGCCATCCTGGCCGATCCACCCAAGGCGGACCTCAAGTTCATCGACGGGACCGAGCAGCAGCCCTGCCAGGCCCGCTGGTGCTGGAGCGACGCGCTGTTCATGGCTCCACCAACCTGGACGGCCCTGTCGGCGGCGACCAGGGACCCGCGCTACGCCGCCTACGGGGCCAAGGAGTTCTGGGCCAGCACCGACTACCTGCTGGACAAGGACGAGAGCCTCTATTTCCGCGACAGCCGCTATTTCGACCGCCGCGACGACCAGGGCCGCAAGATCTTCTGGAGCCGCGGCAACGGCTGGGCCTATGCCGGCATCGTCAACATCCTGAAGGCCCTGCCCGCCAACCATCCCGAGCGGCCGCGCTACGTCGCCCTGTTCCGCAAGATGTCGGCCCGGCTGGTCGCGCTGCAGAAGCCCGACGGCTACTGGTCGGTGTCGCTGCTGGCGCCCGAGCACAGCCCACCCGAAAGCAGCGGCACCGGCTTCTTCGTCTATGGCCTGGCCTGGGGCGTGAACCAGGGCCTGCTGAAGGATCCGAAATACGCCCGCTCGGCGCGGCTGGGCTGGTCGGCCCTGGCCCGCGCGGTGCAGCCGGACGGCAAGCTGGGCTGGGTGCAGCAGGTCGGCTACGCGCCCGACCATGTCGAGGCCGGCGACACCCAACTCTACGGATCCGGGGCCTTCCTGCTGGCCGCGTCAGAGGTCTCGCGCGGCCGTTTCTAGGCCCGCGCGCGCATCGTCATGCGTGGTTTTGGGTAAGCTCGCCCTTGCCGATACGAACATTGTTATTCAATAGAACCAACTATTCGAATCTCACGATGCACAACATTTAAACCTTCACCGTTCTGCGAACGATGTAATTTCAGTTATGTTCCGTGACCATCGTTATAGATTTCTGCATCGTTTCAAATTCGAGATCATAAAGACTTATTCACGCCTCATTTGATTTGTGACGTTGCCTTAAAGAGACAGCTTCAAGACAAACCCATTACATCTTGAAGCGTGCGATTGACCACCTCGGTCCGCGAGTCCTAAGCCGCCGCCCAACCGCCGGATCGTGGCGGGAAACAAAATCTTACATCGGGCTGTAAGGACGCCGGCGCTCGCGCCGACGAGGGCGGCCCGGAAGGATCGACAATGAAGTATCAGATTACCCGGGGTCGGTTGCTCGCCACCTCGATGATCGTCGGTGTGGCCACCCTGGCCGGTTTCGCCGCGAACGCTCAGACCGCCGCCGCTCCGGCCGCTCCTGAAGACAACTCGGTCGAGGCCGTCGTCGTCACCGGCTCGCTGCTGCGCCGCACCGACACCGCGACCCCGTCGCCGGTCACCGTCCAGACCCAGGAACAGCTCAAGGCCCAGGGCATCACTACGGTGGCCGACGCCATCCGCAGCCTGTCGGCCGACAATTCGGGCTCGGTCCCGGCCGCCTTTGGCAACGGCTTCGCCGCCGGCTCGACCGGCGTCGCCCTGCGCGGCCTGACGGTCAACTCGACCCTGGTCGTGACCGACGGCCTGCGTAACGCGTCGTATCCGCTGGCCGATGACGGCCAACGCAGCTTCGTCGACCTGAACTCGATCCCGTTCAACGCGGTCGATCGTATCGAGACCCTGAAGGACGGCGCCTCGTCGCTGTACGGCGCCGACGCCATCGGCGGCGTAGTCAACATCATCATGAAGTCGAACTACCAGGGCATGGGCGCGGATCTGTCGATCGGCACGTCCCAGCACGGTGGCGGCGACCAGTATCGCTTCAACGGCGACGTCGGCTACGGCGACCTGGATAGCGACAAGTACAACGTCTATTTCGACGTCGAGTACCAGCTGGACAAGCGCATCCGCATCGACCAGCGCGGCTATCCGTTCAACACCTTCGACCTGACGGGCATCCCGGGCGGCACGAACGACAATCCGGGCGCCGGCGGCAGCACCTTCTATGGCCAGATCAAGCGCGCCACGATGGGCACGCCCGGCGACATCTCGACCGGCGTCGCGCTGGACGGCGAGTTGTGGCAGCCGCTGCGCACCTGCGCCAGCGACTCCCCGCTGACCACCTCGGCCGGCGGTTCGTACTGCGCCCAGAACACCGCCCTGTTCGGCGATGTGCAGCCCAAGCAAGAGCGCGTCGCCGCCTATGGCCGCTTCACGGTCAAGCCGAACGACAACTTCCAGGCCTATCTGTCGACCAGCTTCGTGCAGTCCAAGACCTCGACCACCGGCGCCCCGCGCACGATCTCGTCGTCGACGCCGCACAACCTGTCGAACATCGTCCTGCCGGCCCTGCTGTCGAACGGCCAGCTGAACCCGAACAACCCGTTCGCGGCGCAAGGCTATGATGCGCTGATCCGCTACCGCTTCAGCGACATCGCCAACTCGGCCAACTACACCAACCGCATGCTGCGCCTGGTGGGCGGCGTGGAAGGCTCGGCGGCCGACTGGAACTACAAGGCCAATGTCGTGATCGCCCACGGCTGGCTGGAAAGCGCCAACTACGGCTTCATCAGCTACAACGCCCTGATGGATGCCGTGAAGAACGGCACGTACAACTTCATCGACCCGTCGAAGAACAGCCAGGCCGTTCGCGACACGCTCGCGCCGGTCCTGGCCAAGACCTCGACCAGCGACCTGGACTCGGTCAACTTCCAGGCCTCGCGCGACGTCTTCAACCTGCCGGGCGGCCCCGCTCAGCTGGGTGTCGGCGGCGAGTTCCGCTACGAAGCCGTCAACGACCCGGCCCTGAACCCGGTCAACGACGCCCAAGGCCTGGGCAACGCCCGCACCATCGGCAACCGCACCGTCGCTTCGGCCTTCGCCGAGCTGGGCATGCCGGTTCTGGACAACCTCGAAGTCAACGTCTCGGGTCGCTACGACCACTATTCGGACTTCGGCGGCAACCTGTCTCCGAAGATCGGCGTGAAGTACACGCCCATCCAGACGGTCGCCCTGCGCGCCACCGTCTCGAAGGGCTTCCGCGCCCCGTCGTTCTCGGAATCGGGTGACTCGGCCAGCCAGGGCTTCACGAACTTCTCGTTCGCGAACTATCCCGACTTCATCGCGGCCCACGGCGGCAGCGAGTACACCAAGACCTACTCGCTCTCGAACATCACCGCGGCCAACCCGGACCTGAAGCCGGAGAAGTCGACCAGCTACACCGTCGGCGCGGTGTGGGCCCCGACCCGCTCGTTCAGCATCTCGCTGGACTACTACCACATCAAGAAGAACGACGTGATCGCGCAAGCCTCGTCGGGTGACGCCATCGCCGCCTATTACGCCGGCGAAGCCATCCCGGCCGGCTTCGTGGTGACCCCGGATCTGGCCGACCCGGACGCCCCGAACGCCCTGCCGCGCATCCTGTCGATCTCGTCGCCGTACATCAACGCTGACTCCCTGCGGACCAGCGGCATGGACCTGAACATCCAGAACACGATGTACCTGCCGGCCGACATCAAGTGGACCAGCAACCTGGACGCCACCGTCCTGTTCGACTTCAAGTACACGCAAGGCGGCACGACGTATAACTACGTCGGCAAGCAGGCGCCGTACGTGCTGTCGTCGGGCGCCGGCACGCCCAAGTACCGCGCCTCGTGGAGCAACACCTTCAAGCGCGGTCCGCTCACCACCACGGGCACCCTGAACTACGTCAGCGGCCTGCGCTCGATCGACGAAAGCTATGTCGGCGACCAGACCTGCCTCTACGGCGACGCCGACTTCAAGTGCCATACGAAGGACTTCATCAGCGTCGATCTGACGGGCGGCTACGACGTCAACGAGCACACGACGGTCTATGCCGACGTGCTGAACCTGTTCGACGTGGGCCCAATGTTCAACCCGGCCAACTACGCCGCGGTGAACTGGAACCCGACCTATTCGCAGTCGGGCGCCGTGGGCCGTTACTTCCGCGTGGGCGTTCGCCTGAAGTACTAGGCGCCATGCGAAAGCTATCTCGCGTACGGACCGCGTGAGTAGGGTCCGATGAGATGGAAGGGGGTCGCCTGAAAGGGCGGCCCCTTTTTCTTGGGCCGTTAAAAAATGGGCTGATCCGTCCGTTGCCGCAGGTGCGGAAACGCCGTCTGCTTACGTCAGTCTAGGGAGGAGCTGACGCGCCAATGCGTCCGCCAAGGGCTTACGGGGTTGGATATGACGCGTAGCGGAGCGATGGCCGGTGCGGCCTTGGGCGTGGTGCTGGCTTTCAGCGCGATCGGAGCGGCCGGCGCCGCCGACATCGCCACCCCGGAAAAGGCCTTCGCCCAGCCGGTCGGCAGCGACTATTTCCTGGCCGACTACACCGCCTACGAGGCCTATCTGAAGACCCTGGCCGGCCAGTCCGACCGCATGAAGCTGGTCGACATCGGCAAGACCGAGGAAGGCCGCACCCAGTGGATGGCGATCGTCTCCTCGCCCGCCAACCTGGCCAAGCTGGACGACTACAAGGCCATCGCCCGCAAGCTGGCCAAAGCCGAGGGCGTGTCCAAGGACGAAGCCACGAAGCTGGCCGCGCAAGGCAAGGCGATCGTCTGGATCGATGCGGGCCTGCACGCCAACGAGACCATCACCACCCAGGGCCAGATCCAGGTCCTGTACCGGATGCTGAGCCAGAACGATCCCGAGACGCTGCGGATGCTGGACGACTGCATCATCCTGTTCGCGCAGGACAATCCGGATGGTCTGGAGATGATCGCGGACTGGTACATGCGTAACCAGGACCCGAAGAAGCGCGAGTTCGCCTCGCTGCCGCGCCTGTACCACAAGTACATCGGCCACGATAACAACCGCGACAGCTTCATGTCGTCGATGGCCGAGACGACCAACGTCAACAAGCAGCTGTTCCGCGAGTGGTATCCGCAGATCGTCTACAACCAGCACCAGACCGGCCCCAACGGCATGGTGGTGTTCGTGCCGCCGTTCCGCGACCCGTTCAACTTCAACTACGACCCGCTGGTCATGACCGAGCTGCAGGAAGTCGGCATGGCCATGCACAGCCGCCTGGTGGCCGAGGACAAGCAGGGCTCGGGCGCCCGTAGCGCCGCCCCCTACTCCACCTGGCACAACGGCATGGAGCGGTCGGTCGCCTACTTCCACAACTCGATCGGCCTCTTGACCGAGATCATCGGCGGCCCGACCCCGACCACGGTCAATCTGGTGCCCGAGCTGCAGCTGCCCAGCAACGACCGCCCCGCCCCCATCGCCCCGCGTGAATGGCGCCTGCAGGACTCGCTGGACTACCAGTGGACCATGAACCGCGCGGTGATCGACTACGCCTCGCGCAACAAGGAGCGCCTGCTCTTCAACATCTGGAAGATGGGCGACAACAGCATCCAGCGCGGCGGCAAGGACAGCTGGACGATGACCCCGACCAAGGTCGACGAGCTGACCGCCGCCGGCAAGGGCAAGCCCGGTCCGTTCGGCCAGGCGGTCGATCCGACGCTTTACAAGTCGGTGATCCAGACGCCGCAGAGCCGCGACGCCCGCGCCTATGTCATCCCGGCCGACCAGGCGGACATGCCGACCGTGGTCGCCTTCCTGAACGCCCTGATCAAGACCGGCGTCGACGTGGACAAGGCGACCAAGGCCTTCACGATCGGGGCTAAGACCTATCCCGCCGGCTCCTATGTCGTGCGCACGGCCCAGGCCTATCGCCCGCACGTGCTGGACATGTTCGAGCCGCAAGACCACCCGCACGATCTGGAATATCCGGGCGGCCCGCCCAAGGCCCCGTATGACGTCACCGGCTACACCCTGGCCTACCAGATGGGCATCAAGTTCGACCGCATCCTGGACGGCTTCGAGGCTCCCACGGCGCGCGTGCCCGACCTGATCGCCGTGGCGCCGGGCTCGGTGAAGGGTTCGGGCGGCGCGGGTTGGCTGGTCAGCCATGAGACCAACGCCAGCTTCACCCTGACCAACCGCCTGCTGAAGGCCGGCGCGCCGGTGTTCTGGCTCAAGGACGGCGCCAAGGCCGGCAAGACCGCCTTCGGTCCCGGCGCGATCTGGATCCCCGCCTCGCCCGCCGCCAAGGCGGTGATCGCCCAAGGGGTGAAGGATCTCGGGATCGACGCCTATGCGGTCGGCGGCAAGCCCTCCGGCGCGACCATCGCCCTGAAGCCCGTCCGCATCGGCCTGGTGGACGTCTATGGCGGCTCGATGCCCTCGGGCTGGAACCGCTGGATGCTGGAGAAGTTCGAGGCCCCCTTCACGGTGGTCTATCCGCAGCGCCTGGACGCCGGCGACATCGCCAAGGACTACGACGTCCTGGTCTTCCCCGACGGCGTGGTCCCCGCCCCGGCCGACGGTCCGTTCAAGGCCGGCCGCCCCTCGACCCAGCCCAAGCCGGAAGACATCCCGGCCGAGTACCGCGCCTGGCTGGGCCGCGTCAGCGACGAGAAGACTCTTCCCCAGATCGCCGACTTCGTGAAGGGCGGCGGCACGGTGGTCGCCATCGGCGCCTCGACCCGCCTGGCCACGGCCCTGGGCGCGCCGGTTGAAGTCGCCACCGCCAAGCTGGAAGACGGTAAGCTCAAGGCCCTGACCAACCGCGAACTCTACATTCCCGGCTCGGTGCTGCGCGCCAAAGTCGATCCGAAGCAGCCCCTGGCCTATGGCGCCGGCAGCGACGTCGACGTCTTCTTCGACCGCAGCCCGGCCTTCACCGTGAAGCCCGACGTGAAGGGCGTGTCGCGCGTGGCCTGGTTCGAGACCGACAAGCCCCTGCGCAGCGGCTGGGCCGTCGGCCAGGACAGGCTGAAGGGCTCGACCGCCATGCTCGACATCGACATCGGCAAGGGCAAGGTCTTCGCCTTCGGGCCGGAGATCACCCAGCGGGCCCAGTCGTGGGGAACCTTCAAGTTCCTGTTCAACGGCCTGCTGTACGGGCCGGCGGTCAGCGGCAAGTAGCCGTCAGCCGTCGTAGTCGCACCGGCGGTCGGGGTCCTTCCAGGTCAGGGTTTCGAAGCCCTTGTCCGTGATCACGACCGACCGGACCATCTGGGTGCGCCTGTCCTTCAGGCTGAAGGCGGGCGTGATCCACAGCACGCCGCACTCGACCGGCGCCTCGGCGGCGGATCGGGTGAGGCCCAGGGTCGCCAGCACCCGCTCGCTGGCCACGCCGCCCCGGGGACTGCGCTCGACGGCCTCGCTCCGGGCGACCAGATAGTCATCGCCGCGCGTCAGGACGAAGACGCAGCAGGTCGAGACCTCGGTCGTCACACCGCCGGCCGTCGCGCGCGCCGGGAACAGGGCGCCCGAGAACCGCCGCCAGCCGGCCACGGGCTCGTCCGCGCCGCTGGCGATGACCTGGCCGACGGCGACCGGCGCCGGTGGACCGGCCAGGACGCTCGGCGCCCAGAGCGACAGGCCCACGCCCGCCAACACCGCTCCCAGACCCACGCGCATGCCGCCCTCGCCCGCTCAACCTTAAGGAAACTTATCGGCGGCCCTTCGGCTTCCCGCAAGAGGCCGCGCCAAACGAAAATCGGCGCCGAGGGGGCAGCCCCGGCGCCGATGGATCGCGTCCCGTGAGGCTTCACAGGTGGGGGAGGAAACCCCTCAAGGCGCGATCGCCTCGGCTCCCGGACGACGCGGATCCGCGCCGCCCAGATAGAGGCCATTGTCGATCATGATCGACTGGGCGGAGCCCATGGTCTCGTCCGAGGTTATCGGGTGGCCCATCGCCTTGAGCAGGGCCACCGTATCTGGATTGAAGTTGGGCTCGACGCGCAGGGTGTCGCTGGCGTCCTGGAAGATGCGCGGCTGGTGCGTCGCTTCGGCTACGTTCAGCTTGAAGTCCACCGCGTTGACGATGACCTGCAGCACCGTGTCGATGATCGTGCTGCCGCCCGGCGTGCCGGTGATCAACCACGGCTTGCCGTCCTTGAAGATCATGGTCGGCATCATGGTCGACAGCACCCGCTTGCCCGACTGCAGGGCATTAGGCGGCAGCGGCTTGCCGTCGCGTTGCGCCCGCCACGCGGCCGCGTGCGAGTAGTTGTTCATCTGGTTGTTCAGCACGAAGCCCGCGCCGGCCACCATCACGCCCGAGCCGAAGTCCGCGCCTAGGGTGAAGGTGTTGGAGACCGCGTTGCCGTCGGCGTCGGCCACCGAGAAGTGGGTGGTGTTGTGGCTCTCGAACGCCCACGGATCGCCGGCGCCCAGGTCCTTGGCCGGGGTGGCCTTGTCCGGATCGATCAGCTTGGCGCGCTCGACGCCATAGGCCTTGGACGTGAAGCCCTGCAGCGGGACCTTCACGAAGTCGGTGTCGCCCAGGTACTTGTAACGGTCGGCATAGGCCAGCTTCATGGCCTCGGCCTGCAGGTGCAGGGTCTTGGCCGAGCCGGGACCAGAGGCCTTCAGGTCGAAGGTCTCCAGGATGTTCAGCATCTCGAGCAGGGTGGCCCCGCCGGCGCTGGCGGGCGGCGAGGTCATCACCGTCAGGCCGCGATAGGCGCCAACCAGCGGCTGGCGGATCGCCGGCTTGTAGGCGGCCAGGTCCTCGGCGGTGATCAGGCCGCCATGGGCTTTCATGTCCGCGGCGAAGCGCTGGGCGATCTCGCCCTTGTAGAAGGCGTCCGCGCCCTTGTCGGCGATCTGGCGCAGGGACCAGGCCAGGTCGGGCTGCTTCAGGGTCTCGCCGGCGCGATAGAGCTCGCCGCCGGGCTTGTAGAACGCCGCCTTGCCCGCCTCGCTCTCGGATAGCCGCTGCTTGCCCCAGCTGAATACGAAGGCTTCGTCCGGCGACAGCACCACGCCGTCATGGGCCAGCCTGAAGGCCGGTTCGACCAACGCCTTCCACGGCAGTTTTCCGTACTTCTGGTGGGCCAGGTACAGGCCAGCGACGGTGCCCGGCACGGTCGGCGCGCGGTAGCCATTGGAGGCGACGTCGTCGATCTCCTTGCCCTTCGCGTCGACGAAGGTCTCGAGCCTGGCCGCCTTGGCCGCCACACCGCGATAGTCGATGAAAATCGTCTCGTTCGTCTTGGCGATGTGGACCAGCATGAAGCCGTCGCCGCCGATATTGCCGGCGCGCGGCAGGGTGACGGCCAGGGCGAAGGCGGTGGCGACCGCCGCGTCCACGGCGTTGCCGCCCTGGCGCAGGATCTCGACGCCGACCTTGGTGGCGATGGCGTTCTGGCTGACGACCATGCCCTTCTCACCCACCACCGGCGAGTGGATGCTGGGATATTCCAGCAGCTGCTTCTTCTGCGCGAAGGCCGGGGTCGCGGCGATCGGCGTCAGCAGCAGGGCCAGGACCGAGGCGGTCGTCGTCAGCAGGCGGAACGGTTTCAAGGCGAGCCTCGCACGCGAAAACGGGGCGGCCCGAAGGCCGCCCCGCTGGGGGTGATGTTCTAGAACTTCTTGGACAGGTTCATGTACCAGTAGCGGCCCGTGGCGTTGTGCAGGGCGCCCAGGTAGCCGAAGTTCGACGAGGCGATCGGCGGATCCTTGTCGAACACGTTGCGCGCGCCGATGCGGATGGTCGAGCCGTCGAAGATCCCGTCCTTGAAGGCATACTGGCCGTACAGGCTGACCGTGGTCCAGTCCTTGACCGGGAAGTACTGGCCGTTCACCTGGGCCGGGCCGGTGTCGTAGACCTCGCCGACATACTGCACGAAGGCGCCCGCGCCCCAGCCGTTGTAGCGCCAGGTCAGGTTGGCCGTGCCGCGGAACTCGGGGAAGCCGTCCATCTTGATCTGGTTGCCGGCCGACGAGATCGTCAGGCCCGGCAGCTCGCCGGCGGCGACGGCGGCCTGAAGCAGCGACTCCACCGGGCTGGGCGCCTGGTCGTACTTGAGCAGCTTGGCGACATTGACCGAGAAGCCGAAGTCGCCCCAGCGGGTGTCGTCCAGATCGTAGTCGAGGCTGAAGTCGACGCCCTGCACCATGCGCGGCTGCAGGTTCTGGTAGGTGTCGTTGATGAAGGCGATGTTGCCCACGGTGGCCGAGCCGACCGGCGCCTCGCGCACGACGTTCGGGTTCGAAGAGCCGTGCAGGCGCAGATAGTAGTCCAACGCGATGGCGTTGTAGCCGCCCACCACGCCGATGACGCCCTTCTCGCGGATCGACCAGAAGTCGGTCGTCAGGGTCAGCTTGCCGAATTCACGCGGGATGAAGGCCGGCTGGTAGACGAAGCCGACCGTGGCGTTGTCGGCCTGTTCCGGCTGCAGGTCCTTGTTGCCGCTGCGCGACTCGATGGTGCTGATGCTGGTGCAGGTCGTGCCGTTGATGCGGCAGGCGCCGTAGTCGATGCGGCTGTTCGAGACCGTCGCGCCGTCGCTGTAGAACTGCGGCAGGTTCGGCGCGCGGAAGCTCTGCGAGACCGAGCCGCGCAGGGCCAGGCCATAGCCGACCTTCCAGTAGATCGCGCCCTTGGGCTTGTAGACGCTGCCGAAGTCCGAATAGTCCTCGCCGCGCGCGGCGATCTGCAGGCTGATTTCCTCGACCAGCGGGATGTTCATCTCGGGCGAGATGATCGGCACCGCCAGCTCGAAGAAGGCCGACTTGACCGAGCGGCTGCCGTGCACGTCCGGCGAGCCCGAGGCGCCCAGCACGTCGGTGCCGTAGGTCACGCCGGTGACGCTGTTGGTGTACTTGATCTTGCCGTCCAGGCGATCGTCGCGGTCGTCGTCATAGGTCTCGCGGCGCCACTCGACGCCGGCGGCGACGCCGACATCGCCGCCGGGCAGACGGAAGAGGTCCTTCTTGGAGACCTTGAAGTCGGCCAGGGCCAGCGAGGTCTCGCTGATCCGATAGACGTTGATCAGGAACGAATTGATCGTCGCGCGGTCGTTCGGCGTGGCGTCGCCGATCGAATAGTTGTCCAGGCTGCCGCCGTTGAACGGGTTGTAGGCCGTGGCGTCGGTGCGGTTCAGCGCCTGCTGGAACAGGGTGTTGCTGATCGCATTGTGCGTCATGTCCTTGGTGCGGGCCTTGGAATACAGCAGCGCCGAATCCCACTTCCAGCCGGCGAACGAGCCCTTCAACCCGCCCAGCAGGCGGTAGCTGTCGTCCGTCACCGTGTAGGTGCGCGGGCCGGTGTCGACCGGACGGTAGGTGGTGATGTTCATCGCAAGGCCGGTGGTCGGAACGCCGGTCAGGCCGGCGATGCGGTTCGGGCTGGTCGTCGGGCCGAAGGGGTTCCAGTAGGCGTTGGCCGCGATGGTGATCGGGGCGGTGGTCAGCGGCGCCGACTGCTCGCGGCTGCCGGTGAACAGGGCGTGGTAGTAGCCCGCTTCGCCATAGGCGGTGATGTCGCCGAAGTCGTGCTCGACGGTCGAGAAGAAATTGGTCCGCTCGACACCGCCACGCAGGGTGCGGTCGGGGTTTTCGTCATAACGCAGCGCGCGATCGGTCGTGCCGGTGATGGTGCCCGACTTGATGCAGAGATTGCCGGTCAGCACCGTGCTGGAGCAGCCGGCGGCCGTGTTGCTGGTCGGCTCGATATGGAACACGCCCGAGGTCGTCAGGGCGGTCGTCCCCTGGCGAACCACCGTCGTCGAGGGGATCAGGGTGAACGAGCCCCAGGGGCTGGCGGTCGAGCGGCTGTCGAAGGTGGTGTTGTCCACCCACGGGGTGTCGGCGATCTGCCCGCGGTGATCCTCGCTGGCGGCGTAGTCGCGCTCGGTCGCCATCAGGCGGCTGCGGCCGGTGTAGTTGCCGAAGAAGGTCAGGCGCGTGCCGTCTTCCAGGCACGTGCCCGCCTTCACATTGACCGAGCCTTCGCGATAGCCCGTGCCTTCCGAGCCGCCGAACTGGGTCTCGATCTTCAAGCCGCGAAACTTGGTGTCGAGCACGGTGTTGACCACGCCCGCCACGGCGTCGGTGCCGTAGATGGCAGCGGCGCCGTCGCGCAGGACCTCGATGCGCTTGACGCCCGCGACCGGGAACGAGTTGGTGTTGACGGTCTGGACCGGCACCAGGTTCTCGGTCTGGCTGCCCGGCGCCAGCACGGCGCGGCGGCCGTTCAGCAGGGCCAGGGTGTTGCCGGTGCCGAGGCTGCGCAGGTTCAGCGAGGCCACGTCGCCGCGCGCGTCGTTCAGGTTGCCGGTGGTGCGAGCTTCCTGGAACTGCACGTCGCCGGCCTGGGGGATCGAGCGGAACAGCTCGTCGCCCGACACCGCGCCGGTGGCGACGATCTCGTTCTCGCCGACGACCGTCACCGGCAGGGCTTCGGTGGTGCGGGCGCCTTCGATCTGCGAGCCGACCACGATGACGGCTTCGACGACCTGGGCCTCTTCACTCGTCGCGCCGGCCCCCGCGCTCTGGAACTGGGGGGATTGAGCCTGGGGGACATCGGCCGGGGCCTGGCGCAGCGTGATGGTCTTGCCGTCGTCCGAGGCGACGACCAGGCCAGCGGCCTTGGCCAGGCGGGCCAGGGCGTCGGCGTCGGCCACGTCGCCGGTCACCGCCGGGGTGCGCTTGCCGCTGGCGGCCTCGAACGGGAACAGCACCTGCTTGCCCGACTGCTTGGCAAAGGTCTGCAGCGCATTCACCGCGTCGCCGGCCGGGATGTTGAAGCTGTGACGGGCTTCCTGGGCCAGGGCCGGACCGGCCAGGACCAGGACGGCGGCGGACGCCAGCAGGAAGCCGCGAACCGTACGGCGACGCGTGTCGATCGACATTGGTATTGGTAACCCCTCGGGGCGCCATCCATCCCCATGGGAAGACGCCTTCACCTCACCGACGATGATGGCTCAAACTTCCGCCATCGGGACGCGAACTTTTTAGCCCCGGCGAGACAGCCGGATGGCCCCGTCGGCGCCGGCCGAAGCCCGCACCGGGAAAGTGCTTGTCACGGCGGCGACGAAGCTGTTGGGCTCGGTCGTCTGGAAGTAGCCGGCCAGGCGCAGGCCCGAGATCGACGGATCGACGATGCTGATCTGCTGGCGGTTGTAGCGGTTGAACTCGGCCACCGCCTGCTCCAGCGACTGGCCGTTCAGGGCGATGGCGCCCTGGCGCCAGGCCAGGGCCCGGTCGATCTCGCTGTCGGACACCACCCGCGAACGATGGCCCGCCGAGCTGTAGATGGCCGCGACGCCGGCGGTCAGGCGCAGTTCGTCCTTGCCTTCGGTCGGCTCGGGATCCAGGGCGACGGCGCCGCGCTTGACGGTCACGGCCGCGCCGTCCGAGCGCAGGCGCACGGCCATCTCGGCGCCGTCGTCGGCCTGCATCACCGCGTCGGCGGCCTTGATCAGGAACGGACGGGAATCCTTGGCGGCCTCGAACACGGCCTCGCCGCGCACCAGCTTCACCTCGCGCACGCCCTTGCGGTAGCGGACCACGACCTTGCTGTCGGTGTTGAGCTCGATGCGGCTGTTGTCGCTGAGCACGACCACCCGGCGCTCGCCGATGGCCGTGGCGTAGGCGGTCCCGCCGCCGAAGGTCATGACGCCGGTGACGACCACGGCGGCCGCCGCGGTGGCCGCCATGCCACGCGCCCAGCCCGACCGGCTGAACTTGGGCAGGGTCAGGCGGCGCTCGGGGGCCAGCAGGTCACGGTCAGGCCGTTCCACGCCTGGACGCATGGCGCGCAGGCGGTCCAGGCGCGCCCAGGCGGCGGCCTCGCGTTCGAAGGCGGCTTCGTTCTCGTGGCTTTCGGCGCGCCAGGCCTCGAAGGCGGCGCGGTCGGCGGCCGAGCACGAAGGATCGTCAAGCCGGACCACCCAGAGGGCGGCCGCCTGTCTCACCGTTTCGCGTCGTGATCCCGTCTCGCGCTCCATGAGCGTCCTTCGTCGACCTTACTCTTACGCCCGCCGATACGACGTCCCAACTTCTCGGAACAGTACCGGAGACCCTTCACCAAGTGCTTCTCAACAGTAGAGACGGACAGGCCCAGCCTAACCGCTATCTCGTCCGGCGAGAGGCTGTAAACTTTTCTCAACGTGAAGACGCGGCGGCACTGCGCGGGCAGTTCGGCGATCGCGTCGGCCAGGGCGCGCAGTTCCTCACGTGATTCGAGCAGCATGTGGGCGCCGGGCGTCTCGTCGATCGGCTCGATGCGATCGAAGTCGGCCACGGCGGTGATGGTCAGAACCTTGCGGCGGCGCAGCGCGTCCAGGGCGCAGTTGCGCAGGATACGGGTGGAGAAAGCGGCGGGATTTCCGATTTCGCGCCAGGTTTTACAAGCGATGGCGCGCGCGAAGGTCTCGTGGACCAGGTCCTCGGGATCGGTCTGCCCGTCACGGCAGAACTGCCGCGCATAGGCCAGCAGGTCGGGCTCCAGCGGCAGGATCTCCCGCCGGAACCAGGCGCGCCTGTGTTCGTCGTCTTGCGTCATCAACGCTCCCCTTAGGGAGCAGCCAAGCCCATCGAACGCGCGATGGCAACCCGGCGACAGCGGTCGCCGGGTTGTGAACAGCAGCTTTGCCTAGTCGTCGATCACGTTGTTGCGGGTGTCCTTGAGGAACAGCCCACCGATGATAGCGGTCACGCCGGCAATGATCACCGGATACCAGAGGCCGGAGTAGATGTTTCCGGTCGCCGCCACGATGGCGAAGGCCGTGGTCGGCAGGAAGCCGCCGAACCAGCCGTTGCCGATATGGTAGGGCAGCGACATGGCGGTGTAGCGGATCCGGGTCGGAAACAGCTCGACCAGCATCGCCGCGATCGGGCCGTAGACCATGGTCACGTAGATCACCAGCAGGGCCAGCAGGCCGATGACCTTGGGCTTGTCGACCGCGGCCGGGTCGGCCTTGGCCGGATAGCCGGCGGCCTTCAACTGGGCGCCTAGATCGGCTTCCCAGGCCTTGCGGGCGTCGGCGAAGGCCTTGCCCGTCGCGCCGTTGGCGTCAAAGCCTTCCAGGTTCACCGCCCCCACCTGCACCGAGGTCGGCGAGCCGGCCGAACCGGCATGGACGCTGTAGCTGACGCCGGCCTTGGCCAGATAGGCCTTGGCCACATCACAGGGCGTGTTGAACTTGGCCTTGCCGATCAGGTCGAACTGGAAGGCGCAGGTGGCCGGATCGGCCGAGACCACCACCGGCGACGAGGCCTCTGCATGGGCCAGGGCCGGGTTGGCGTAGGTCGTGATGCCCTTGAAGATCGGGAAATAGGTCGCCGCCGCCAGAACGCAGCCCAGGATGATGATCGGCTTGCGGCCGATCTTGTCCGACAGCCAGCCGAAGATGACGAAGAACGGCGTGCCGATCAGCAGAGCGATCGCCACCAGCGTATTGGCGTGGGCGCCGTCCAGCTTCAGGGTCTTTTCCAGGAAGAACAGCGCGTAGAACTGGCCGGTGTACCAGACCACCGCCTGGCCCATGGTCAGGCCCACCAGCGACAGCAGGACGATCTTCAGGTTCTTCCAGTTGCCGAAGGCTTCCTTGAGCGGCTTCTTGGTGCCCTTCCCTTCGGCGATCATCTTCTGGAAGGTCGGGCTCTCGTGCAGCTTCAGGCGGATCCAGAGGGACACGCCCAGCAGCAGCATCGAAACCAGGAACGGGATGCGCCAGCCCCAGGCCTTGAACTGCTCTTCGCCCAGCTGGGTGCGGGTGACCAGGATCACGGCCAGCGACAGGAACAGGCCCACGGTCGCCGTGGTCTGGATCCAGCTGGTGTAGAAGCCCCGCTTGCCCTCCGGCGCATGCTCGGCGACGTAGGTCGCGGCGCCGCCGTACTCGCCGCCCAGGGCCAGGCCCTGGACCAGGCGCATGACCACCAGGGCGATCGGCGCGGCCACGCCGATCTGGGCGTAGGACGGCAGCAGGCCGACCACGAAGGTCGAGACGCCCATCAGCAGCATGGTGATCAGGAAGGTGTTCTTGCGGCCCCAGATGTCGCCCAGGCGCCCGAAGATCACCGCGCCCAGCGGCCGGATCGCGAAGCCCGCGGCGAAGGCCAGCAGCGCCAGGATGAAGCCTGTCGTCTCGTTGACGCCCGAGAAGAAGTGATTGGTGATGATCGCGGCCAGCGAGCCGTAGAGATAGAAGTCGTACCACTCGAACACGGTACCGAGCGAAGACGCCCCGATCACCAGCGCGTCGCGCCCCTTCTTGGGCGCGGCTTGGCTGTCAGCCCCCATTACGCTTGTCCCTTCCCTCGATGCGCCGCGCGTGTCTCCCCGCGGTCGCGAAACCCTAACTCACAGAACGGGATTCATAGACCGAGGATTTCCGGTAGCGCTACCACGTTTTGAAGAACACTGGTTTGGCGAGCGGAACGGGTTCTTAAGGTCAGGACGGCAACATCCCGCAACCTTCCGCAACAAAGCGCCCCGCGCCGGTCCGATGCCCGCTTCCCTGATCCACAGCCGGTTCGCGGCCCAGGCCCGCGCCACGCCGGATTTCGTCGCCCTGTCCTACGCCAAGGGCGAGGTCACCTATGGCGAACTGGAGACCCTGTCGCGCGCCCTGGCGGCGCAGCTGACGCCGGGCGTGCTGACCGGCATCCTGGCCACGCGCGGTCCGCGCCTGGTCGTGGCCATGCTGGCCTGCGCCCGCGCTGGCGCGCCGTTCGTGGTGCTGGACCTGGCCTATCCCCTGCCCCGCCTGCGCAAGATGCTCGACATCTGCCGCCCGGGCCTGCTGCTGGAGGCCGGCCCCGCGCCGGAGGATCTTTCAGACCTGCCGCGCCTGCCGGTGTCTCTGACCGCCGAGGCCACGGACGCCGCGCTGCCGACGGTCGATCCCGATGCCCCGGCCTATCTGCTCTTCACCTCCGGCAGCACGGGCGAACCCAAGTGCGTGGCGGTCTCGCACCGGCCGCTGGTCAATTTCGTCGGCTGGCAGGCGCGCACCTTCGACCTGGGCGCGCCGGACCGCTTCACCCTGCTGTCGGGGCTGTCGCATGAT
Organism: Caulobacter sp. GW821-FHT11E11; assembly: GCF_058808315.1. Taxonomy (NCBI): domain Bacteria; kingdom Pseudomonadati; phylum Pseudomonadota; class Alphaproteobacteria; order Caulobacterales; family Caulobacteraceae; genus Caulobacter; species Caulobacter sp. GW821-FHT11E11. Next base: position 346,053 of record NZ_JBXARO010000003.1, on the reverse strand, counting down.
CCGGTGCTGCGCGACGTGTTCACGCCGCTGAGCCTGGGCGCGTCCTTGCACATTCCGGATCAGGCGACGCTGACCGCGCCCGGTGGCCTGGCTGCCTGGTTCGCGGCCGTGCGTCCGACCGCCGCCCACATGACCCCGCCGCTGGGCCAGCTGCTGACCGCCGGCAAGGCCCCCGCCCTGCCCGACCTGCGCTACATCTTCTGGGGCGGCGACGTCCTGCGCCGCAGCTTGGTCGACGCGGTGAGCGCGATCGCGCCCGAGGTCGAGAGCGTCAATTTCTATGGCGCGACCGAGACACCCCAGGCCGCCGCCTTCTACCGCGTGCCACGTCACGACGACGGCGAAGAGCGCCTGCCGATCGGACGCAGCACCGACGGCTTCGAGGTCGAAGCGCAAGAGGACGGCGCCATCGTCATCCGCTCGTCGTTCCTGACCCTGGGGCCGGTGCTCGAGGGCCGCCTGCCGCCGCCCGCGCCGCCCAGCCTACAGACCTACGACACCGGCGACCTGGGCGAGCGTCGCGCCGACGGCGCGGTGATGATCCGGGGCCGCCGCGACGACCAGGTCAAGATCCGCGGCTACCGCGTCGAGATGGCCGAGGTCACCGCCGCCGCCCTCCGCGCCCCCTATGTCGCCCAGGCTGTGACCCTGAACATCGGCGCCGACGCCGCCCGCCTCGCCCTGTTCGTCCAGCCCCTGAACGGCGAGCTGTCGCTCAATCCCGAGGCCCTGCGCGCCCGCCTGGCCGCCGGCCTGCCCGACTACATGGTCCCGGGCACCATCCTGGTCCTGCCCGCCTTGCCCCTGCTGCCCAACGGCAAGGTCGATCGCCAGGCGCTGATCGCCCAGGCTCAGGCCCGCCCGGCCGCCGCGCCGACCCGCGCCGCCGCGACGCCACTGGAGAAGACCCTGGTCGCCGACTGGAGCGACCTGTTCGCCCGCGAGGTCGGGGTCGACGACAGCTTCGCGTCCCTGGGCGGCGACAGCCTGTCTTACGTCACCGCCTATCTGTCGCTGGAAGAGGCCCTGGGCCAGGTCCCCGACAGCTGGACCACCATGACGCTCGCTGAGCTGGCCGCGACCAGCGGCGGCGAGGCGGCCAAGGCCGGTCTCTTCGGTTGGATCGAGAGCGCCATCCTGCTGCGCGCCGTCGCCATCTGCGGCGTGGTCGCCAGCCACTTCCAGCTGATCTTCACCGGCGGCAGCGCCACCAGCGCCCTGCTGTTCGTATCGGGCTACATCTTCGGGACGCTGCAGCTGAACGAGATGGACCACCAGAAGTCCCTCAAGCCCCTGGGCCGGCTGCTGAAGGGCCTGCTGCTGCCGCTGTTCGCCTACGAGTTGGCCAACACCGCCCTGAAGCTGGTCACCCACGACCCGGTGCGGCTGTCGAGCCTACTGCTCTACACCGACTTCCTCGACTATCGCGGCCTGCCCGCCGAGGGCCCCAACGCCTATGGCGGCCACGATCCGGTGATGTGGTACGTGCACTGCATCTTCCACGTCATCCTGCTGTACGGCGCGCTGTTCTGGCTGCTGGACCGGGTGCTGAAGGTGAAGAAGCCGGCCCTCGCCTCGGCGATCACGGTGCTGACCGTGGGCCTGCTGGGCCGCTTCGTTCTGCCGTTCTTCTTCGTGCCCGACTTCGGCCGCGCGCCACTGGACATGATGTCGGTGTTCAAGCACGCCCCGACCACCCACATGGCGACCTTCGCCCTGGCCGCGCTGGCGGGCCTGCTGAAGGGCAAAGGGCGCATCGCCTTCACGATCGCCGCGGCGGTCTACGCCATCGCCAGCTCGCCGTTCTACACGATCGGCGACGCAGCCGTGCTGGCCCCGATCGCGGCGCTGGTGCTGTTCGTGCCCAAGGTCCCGTGGCCGCGCCTGCTGTCCAAGCCGGTCTACATGATCGCCGGGGCGTCGCTGTTCATCTACCTGCTGCACTTCAAGGTGATGGGCGTGTGGACCCGCGTGACCGACGCCTCCCTGGCCTTCGCCTGGGCCCTTGCGATCATCGCCGGCGTCGTGGCCTGGCGCTGCTGGAACCTCGGAATGAAGCTGCTGCCGATGCTGCCGGGCTTGCTGCATCCGCGCCGGCTCTTCACGCGGGCGCCGGCCATCGGCTAGGGTCCGCGCCGAACACCCCGGCCAAAACTTCTGGAATACTCCATGACCCAGATCGTCCGCCGCGCCCTCATCGGCGCCGCCCTCGCCCTGCTGGCCTCGACCTCGGCCTTCGCCGCGGGCAAGCCGCGCGTGGCCATCGAGACAGACAAGGGCACGATCGTCGTCGAGCTGGAGGACAAGAAGGCTCCGATCACGGCCGCCAATTTCCTGGCCTATGCCGACCGGCATCGCTTCGATGGCGGGCAGTTCTTCCGCGCCAACCGGGCCAAGGGCGCGCCGGGCGCGGGCTCGATCCAGGGCCAGCCCAAGCCCTATTCCCGCCGCGCCCCGCCGATCGCCCACGAGAGCACGCTGAAGACCGGCCTCAAGCACAAGGCCGGCGCCATCTCGATGGGCCGCGACGCCCCGGGCTCGGCCACCGCCGACTTCTTCATCTGCGCCAGCCCGCAGCCCTATCTGGACGCCAAGCCGGGCAAGTCCGACGCGGCCCAGGGTTATGCGGTGTTCGGCTATGTCGTCTCGGGCATGGACGTCGTGAAGAAGATCCTGGCCGGCCGCACCGACGGCCCGACCAACGTGCCGTCGATGAAGGGCCAAATCCTGAACCCGGCCGTGAAGATCATTTCGGTGAAGCGGCTCTAGGCCACCGTCTTGAACGGCGCGGCCACCGGTTCAGGCGTCGGGGCCGGGCAGTTCTGGGCCAGGAACTCGCCGTGGCTGGGCAGGCCCGCGACCTGGACGGCCAGCATCGGCTTGGACTGGTCCAGGGTCTGCTGGATGACCTCATAAGGCACGGTGTCGACCAACTGCTGGTAGCGGCGCGGGCGCACGCCCATGCCCTCCATGACCGACTGCCAGGACGGGTTGCGGAACATCTCGTCGACGCCCTCGCGCAGCACGCCGTGGGCCTTGAAGAGTTCGATGCGGGCCTTGAGGGTCTCGGGCACCGGCGCGTCGCGCACATCCCGCCAGAACGGCGTGTCCTCGCGCTGGCTGGTGCAGTAGTGCAGCACGATGAAGTCGCGGATCTCCTCGTAGTCCCCCGTCATGCGGCGGTTGTACTCGGCCGCCAGGGCCGGGTCGCAATCACGGTCGGGGAAGAACCGCAGCAGGTAGTCCATGCCGCGATAGATCAGGTGCAGGGCCGTCGACTCCAGCGGCTCGATGAAACCGCCCGCCAGGCCCACGGCGACCACGTTCTTCTCCCACGGACGCTGACGCATGCCGGTCTTGAACGGGATGAACATGGGGTTCATCAGCGCCGGCCCTTGTAGGTTCCTGACCAGGGTGTCGCGGGCTTCGTCGTCGCTGAGGTGCTTTGAGCTGAACACATAGCCGTTGCCCGCGCGGTGCTGCAGCGGGATGCGCCAACGCCAGCCGGCGTCCTCAGCCTTGGACAGGGTGAAGGGGTGCGGCGGGCCGACGTTCTCCGTCTGCACCACCACGGCGCGGTCGCACAGCAGCACGTCGCCCCAGTCGACGAACGGCACGTCCAGGGTCTTGCCGATCAGCAGGGCGCGGAAGCCCGAGCAGTCGATGAAGAGATCGCCCTCGACCTCGTGGCCGTTCTTCATGATGACCTTGGCGACGCCGCCGTCGGGGCGGGTGACCACGTCGGTGACGATACCCTCGGTGCGCTTGACGCCGCGCGCCTCGGCATAGTCGCGCAGGAACTTGGCCACCAGCCGCGCGTCGATGTGCAGGGCGTAGCTGGCCCCGGCGATCAGGCTGCGCTGGGCCTTGAACGGCAGCATGAACTTCCACTGGTCGGCCATCACCGTGCCGGGCGCGAAGTCCTGCAGGTTGGATGGGTGGCCATTGGCCTTAGCCCGCAGCCAGCACTGGTAGAACTCGTGCGGGCCGATCGGGCCGCCGATGGCGCCGAACGGGTGGTAGTAGACCTCGTCCTTCTGCTTCCAGTCCTCGAAGCGGATGCCCAGCTTGAAGCTGCCTTGCGTGGCCTGGATGAACTCGCGCTCGTCCACGCCCAGGCTGGCGATCAGCTGCAGGAACGGCGGGATGGTCGACTCGCCCACGCCGATCGTGCCGATCTCCTCGGACTCGATCAGCTCGACCGCGCAGCCTCCATCCTTGAAATAGTGGCTGAGCATCGCCGCCGAGATCCAGCCGGCCGAGCCGCCGCCGACGATGACGATCTTCTTGATGGCGTTGGGGTTGGTATTGGTCATCGCGAAGTCCTACTGCGCCGCCATGGGCGCGGGTCGGCAGTACTGATCAAGGAAGGCGCCGTGCGGCGGGGCGGCGTCGACCACCTCGCGGATGGCCTTGCGCATCTCGGCCAGCGGGGCGCTGAGGGTCGCCGGATCTATGCCGTCCAGGGCCGGATCGACCATGTCGGGCAGCAACTCGAAGCCCGCATAGATCGCCATCCAACTGGCCGGCTGGAACATCTCCCAGCGGTAGCGGATGAAGTGGCCGCGCTGGGTGAACAGGTCGACCTTGTGCTTCAGCGTCTCGGGCAAGGCCACGGCGTTGCAGTCGCGCCAGAAGGCGGTGTCGCCCCGCTTGTTGGCCCAGTAGTGCAGGATGATGAAGTCGCGCACGCGCTCCATCTCGCGCCTGGACCAGTCGTTGAACTCGTCGGCCAAAGCGGGCGCGAAGTCGCGGTCCGGGAACAGCATCTTGATCTTCTCGATACCGGTCTCGATCAGGGCGATCGAGGTGCTTTCCAGCGGCTCCAGGAAGCCCGACGCCAAGCCCAGGGCGATGACGTTCTTGTTCCAGACCTGCTTGCGGCGGCCGGGGTTGAAGCGGATCTGCCGGGGCTCGTGCAGCAACGGATCGGGGATCGCCGCCTTCAGCTCGGCCAACGCGTCCTCGTCGCTGATGTGGCGCGAGGAATAGACATAGCCATTGCCGTAGCGGTGCTGCAGCGGGATGCGCCAGCGCCAGCCGGCGCTCTGGGCGGTGACGTCGGTATAGGGCATGGGATCGCCCACGCCCTCGCTCTGCACCGCATAGGCGCGGTCGCACAGCAGCACGTCGTTCCAGTGCTCGTAGCCGGTCTGCAGGGCCTCGTCGATCAACAGACCCCGGAAGCCCGAGCAGTCGATGAAGAGGTCGCCTTCCAGCGTGTCGCCGGTGTGGAGATCCAGCGACGTCACGAAGCCCGTCTCGGGGTGCAGGTTGACCTTGGTGACCTTGGCGTCGATGCGGCGCACGCCGTTGTCCTCGGCCACCCGGCGCATCAGCTGGGCGAACAGGGCCGCGTCGAAATGCAGGGCCCAGTCGAAGATCGACAGGGTCGAGGGCGGGTTGCGCGACGGGGCCATGAACTTGCCCGCCGCCGCCAGCGAGGCGCCCAGCGAGTAGTCGGCGATGTCGGTCGGCTCGCCGGCCTGAGCGAGCTTGCGCCAATAATGATGGAACGAGATCCCCCGCAGGTCCTGACCAAACAGGCCGAACGGGTGGATGAACGACTGGCCCTCGCGGACCCAGTCGTTGAAGCGGATGCCCAGCTTGCAGGTCGCGCCGGTGGCCCGCATCACCTCGATGTCGGTCAGTCCCAGCTGCTGGTAGAAGCCGCGGATGGTGGGGATGGTCGCCTCGCCCACGCCGATCGTGCCGATCTCGGAGCTTTCGACCAGGGTGATCTCGATAGGGCCGCCCTGGAAGTGCCGCTTCAGCGCCGCCGCCGCCATCCAGCCCGCGGTGCCGCCGCCGACGATCACCAGCCTGCGGATTCGATTGTCCTGCATCGCCCTACTCCCGACTGCCGGCTCTGCGTCCGGTTGGGCTCCAGGCTATCGGCTCGCGCGTGAGCCGGACAGGCCCAAGCCCCCCAAATGGAGCTCTCAAAAAAAGAAAGCCGCCGTGGATGTCCACGGCGGCTGCAGGAGGTGAGAGGGTTGGCTGTTACCAGCGAGCGCGGACACCCAGCGTGTAGCGGGGCTCGAACTCGTTCTGGCGGATGTACTGGGTCTTACCCTTGGCGAAGCGAGCGTAGTAATCCTCGATCTCGCCGGTGACGTTTGACCCGTTGAAGTAGACGGTGATGTTGTCGCGAACGTTGTAGCTGACGTTCACGTCCACATAGCCCGTGCTGTCTTGGTAGATCGGGATGTTGTTGCTCATCACCTCGGCCAGACGGTCGGTGCGATAGTTGTAGGCGACGCGCGCCTGCAGCTTGTCGTCCTGGTACCAGCCGACCAGGTTGAACTGGTGCTTGGAGTTGTCCTGGAAGGGCAGCTCCTCGCCGTCCAGACCGGTGCGCGACTCGTTGCTCGGCGAGTAGGTGTAGTTGGTGTCCACGCCGAAGTTCGAGAAGAAGCCGGCGTTGTCGATGAAGTCGCTGACCGCCAGCTTGGCGCCCACTTCGACACCCTTCACCGAGCCACCGTCGCCTTGGATCGGCAGGGTGACGTTGACCGTGCGGCGGATGACGCCGTCCTGGTCGGGGAAGCGGCCGGTGGTGACGCCGTTGGTGACGAAGCTGTCGATCTTCAGCTTGAAGGCCGAGATGTTGAACATCGAGGCGCGGCCGACATAGTACTCGATGGCGCCGTCGAAGTTCGTCGACCGCCACGGGTTCAGCATCGGGTTGCCCGACGATTCCGCGCTGGTGACGCAGCGGACGTTCGGCAGGGCCGCGCCGCAGTCGGCGGTGTTGATCTTCAGACCACCACCGTAGTTGCCCAGGTCGAGGGGCTGCATCGTCTTGGAGTAGGCGAAGCGGAACTTCAGCTTGTCATTGAAGTCGTAGCTGGCGTTCAGCGAGGGCAGCCAGTCGGTGTACTTGCGACGGGTCACCTGGTCGCCCGCGTCGGCGTTGGTGTCGCCGTAGTTGCGGGTGTCGCCGGTCAGGTTCTGCTTGACGGTCAGTTCGGTCTCGATGACGCGCAGGCCGAAGTTACCCGACAGGCCGCCCGCCGCGAAGTTCATCACGCCGTAGGCGCTCTGCTCGTTCAGGCGGACGTCGTAGGTCTGGCCGGGGACCTGCACGCGGATGGCGCCGCCGAACACCTTCTTGTGGAAGGCTTCCGCGTCGTCGAAGTCGTGCGGATCGATGGCCCAGAAGCCGGGGATGCCGCTGGTGATGCCGCCCAGGTCGTCGACCCAGACCACGTTGTTGTAGGTCGACAGGCCGGTCGGCGCATTGACCGTGTAACCTTGGAAGACCGGAGCGCCGGTGACCGGATCGGGCACGAACTCGCCCGCCTGGCACTGGTTCTGGTTCATGACGACGTCGATGGCCTTCCACTGGGCCTCGCAGCCGCCGGCCGGAACGGGCTGGCCGTTGGCCTGCACCGCGCCCGGCGTACCGCCGTAGAAGCCCGAGAACAGGTGGAACTGCTCGACCTCGACCGTGCGCTTGCTCTGGCGAACGCCCGCATCGACCTTGGTGATGAAGCCCAGCAGCGGCTCGTCGAACTTGTAGTGGCCGTCAGCGCGGAACACGTTCATGTCCGAATTGACTTCGTTGTTGCCTTCCGACGAGAAGGCGCCGATGGCGTAGCTGTCCTTGTTCGCCATGTAGTCCTTGAGGGACTTACCCGCGCCCAGGCCGCCGGCCAGCGGACGGTCGAAGCCGCTCCACACCGGGTGATCGCCGCTGATGTTGTAGTGCAACTGCGGGTTGGCGCCGTAACCCTGCGGGTTCGGATCCAGATAGCAGCCACCGGCGCTGCCGGTGATGGCGTTCGTACGACGCGAAGCGGCGAACTTGTCGCAGATCGCCTTCGGATAGAACGTGCCGCGGGTGCGGTCGGCGGCGTCGCGGAACAGGTTGAAGCGGCCGTCGGCATAGCGCCAGTTGCTCAGGTCGCCCTGGGCCTGGCCGTTCATGCTGAGACGATCGCCGTCGGCGCGGATGGCGCGGGCTTCGAAGGTGAACGGACCGCCGTTGTCGTAGTCCAGGCCCAGGTTGAAGTTCTTGGTCTTGGACTTGGTCGTGCGGTTGACGGTGAAGCTGTTCACCCACCACGCGTTGATGTCGTACTCGTCGACGGCCACCCAGTTGCCGATGCCCACCGGGCTGGACACGGTCGGCTTGTTCCAGGTGCCGAAGGCGCCGCCGTCCCAGCGGTTGGAGATGTTGATGCCGACGGCGCGGTTGTACTCGTCGAGCTTGGCGTAGAAGCCCTCGGCGATCAGGGTGAAGCCCTCGCCCAGGTCGGCCTCGAACGCGGCGTTGATGCCGAGGCGCTTACGCTCGACCACGCGGTTGAAGCTCTCGTAGCCGTGGGGCGAGATGTAGCTCTGGGCGAAGCCGCCGCCCCAGTCGTTGTTGCCCGACAGGCCGACAGTGCCCGAATAGTTGTTGCCGAGGTTGGCCTTGCTGGCCGCCGCGCCGACCATCAGGCCGACCCGCTCGTTGCGCCAGTTGACGACGCCGTTCAGCAGGTAGTCGTCCTTCTTGGTGCGTTCGCCGCGCTGGGCTTCGGCCGCGCCCGTGAAGGTCAGGCCTTCCTTGAACTGGAACGGACGGCGAGTGCGCAGGTCGATCGTGCCCGAGATGCCCGACAGGGCGTTGTTCGGGTTGGTCGACTTGTAGACCAGCACCTGGTTCATCAGCTGCGACGGCACGTCCAGCAGGTCCGGCTGGGCCGAGCCCATGTTGCCGGCGCTGAGGTACTGTTCGCCGTTCAGCAGGGTGATGACCTGGCGCAGGCCGCGGATGTTGACGGTCTTGCCTTCACCGGCGTCGCGCTGGATCTGGATGCCCGAGATGCGCTGCAGCGAGTCGGCGATGGTGACGTCCGGCAGCTTACCGATGTCTTCCGACGAGATGGCGTCGACGATCGAGGCCTCGCGGCGCTTGACGTCGACCGACTTGATCTGAGACCCGCGAACGCCGGTGACGACGATCTCTTCGACCGTCGAGTCGCTGGCGGCGGCGTCCTGGGCGAATGCCCCGGTGGCCAGGGCCAGCTGTGATGCGCCGGCGACCAGCGCCAACGTCAGGCCGCGCTTGAGCACGGCTGTCCTTGCTTCCTGTGACAATTCTCGCTCCCCAATTAAGTCGTTTTTATTGGCCGTCCGCCCGCCCCTCGCGCCGCCGCTCTGACGGCGGCTTTCGAGAAACGTTTGAGGCTTTGCGGACCTGTCGACCGCCTGGACCCTGATGAGTCTGGCGATTGTCCAAATCCCTCGGCGGCCCCGGCGCCCGGACACTCGATTCCGGCCCCGCGCCTTCATCGAACGATGTCACATTCATCAAATGTCCCGAGCAAGTCAACAAGAATGTCAACGTTGTCATTCCAGCCCTGCAAGGGTTTTCAGGCCCTCGTCGCACAACCCTTGGCCTAGCATTAGAACGCAACTCCCGCGCCACGGGCCACACTTTTGATCGTATTTCTGTTGTTTTAATTGGATTTTATGCGCAACACATCGAAGCATTTGCAGCGCTGTCACAATGCATCCCGCATGGCGTCGGCCGATATGCCACAACCCCTGAAATACGGGTGTTGGCCATACGAAATGTCCTGAAATTGTCCCGATAACCGACTTTTTTTGACCCGTTTTTGTCCTGAAGCCATGACAGGCAAGACAAGATGGACTATGCCTTCGGTTGCTCACCGCCTTGCGGGCGCCGCCATTGGCTGATGGGGTGCGCCGGGGAAGCTTGGCGGTAGAGCGGGTACGGGGTCCAATGACGACGATCAACGACGTGGCCGAGCGGGCGGGCGTTTCGCCCAAGACCGTCTCCCGCGTTCTCAACGATCACGACAGCGTCAGCGCCAAAACGCGCGATCGCGTCCGCACGGCCATGCAGGATCTCGAGTATCAGCCCAGCGCCGTGGCCCGCAGCCTGCGCTCGCAGGGCTCCGGCTCAGTCGGCGTGCTGATGGGCGACCCATCGGGCGGCTACCACACCCGCGTCCACCACGCCCTGCTACTGGCCTGCGTCGAGACCGGCCGCCACCTGTCGGTCGACCTTAGCGAAGGCCCAATCCCCGGCTGGGCCGACCGTGTCCGCGCCTTTGTCCGGGACAGCGGCATCCGCGAGATGATCCTGCTGCCGCCCGAGTGCGACTTCGGCCCCATGAAGGAGCTGATGCGCGAGCTGGACGTGCGCTGCGTGCTGATCACGCCCACCACGCCCGACCCTCAGTTCCCGGCCATCGGCATGGACGACCGCGCTGCCGCACGCGAGGTCGTCGAGCACCTGTTCTCGCTGGGCCACACCCGCATCGGCCACATCGCCGGCCATCCGGATCACGCCGCCAGCACCCACCGCCGCAACGGCTTCTTCGAGGCCTATGCCGCCCGTGGCCTGCCCCGTCCGTCGCCCGAGCTGATCGTCCAGGGCGAGTTCACCTTCAAGACCGGCATCGACGCGGCCAAGGCCCTGCTGGACATCGAAAACCCGCCGACCGCGATCTTCGCCGCCAATGACGACATGGCCGCCGCCACCTGCATGGAGGCCCAGCGCCGAGGCCTGCGGATCCCCGACGACCTGTCAGTGGTCGGCTTCGACGACGCCCCCATCGCCGGCGTGATCTGGCCGACCCTAACCACCATTCGCCAGCCCTTCGACCAGATGGCCCTGCGCGCGATGCAGACCTTCGCCGCCTGGAGCGCCAATGAGGGCGCCGGCAAGACCAACACCCCCTTCCTCGCGCAGCACTCGCTGGTGGTGCGCGAGTCCACCGGTCCCGCCCGAGACGGTCCGCCGCCTCGGAGACGACCTTAATCCCCTCCCCGACGTGGCCGCAGCGCCGCGCGGGGCGAGACGACCACGGAGGAAACATGACCCAGACGACTTCGCTGGCGACCTGGCGGGGCCTTTCGCTCGCCCTGCTGATCGGCGCCTCAGCGTCAGCGCTGACCGTCGCCCCGGCCCTGGCCGACGCGGCCAAGAAGCCCGCAGCGGCTCCGGCCCATCCGTGGCTGAACCCCAAGCTTTCCGCCGACGCCCGCACCGATCTCGTGCTCAAGGCGATGACCAACGACGAGAAGTTCACGGTCATCTTCGGCTACTTCGGTTCGGACATGAAGCCGAAGTACACGCGCCACAAGGACTCGCTGGAGGCCTCGGCCGGCTACGTGGCGGGCGTTCCCCGCCTCGGCATCCCCGGCCAATGGCAGACCGACGCCGGCGTCGGCGTCGCTACCCAAGGCAGCCACCAGGACCTGCGCGCCCGCACCGCCCTGCCCTCGGGCATGGCCACCACCGCCACCTGGAACCCCGAGCTGGCCTTCAAGGGCGGCGCGATGATCGGCAAGGAGGCCCGCGACTCGGGCTTCAACGTCCAGCTGGCCGGCGGCGTGAACCTGATGCGCGAGCCGCGCAACGGCCGGAACTTCGAATATGGCGGTGAAGACCCCCTACTGGCCGGCGTCATGGTCGCCGCCCAGATCAAGGGCATCCAGTCCAACCACATCATCTCCACAATCAAGCACTACGCCCTGAACGGCCAGGAGACCGGCCGCTTCGTGGTCAGCAGCAACATCAGCGACGCCGCGGCCCGCACCTCCGACCTGCTGGCCTTCCAGTTCGCCATCGAGCAGTCGGACCCGCACTCGGTGATGTGCGCCTACAACCGCGTCAACAGCGACTGGGCCTGCGAGAACGACTGGCTGCTGAACACCGTCCTCAAGAAGGACTGGGGTTACAAGGGCTACGTCATGTCGGACTGGGGCGCCGACCACTCGTCAGCCAAGGCCGCCAACGCCGGCCTCGACCAGGAATCGGCCGGCGAAGCCTTTGACAAGGAGCCCTTCTTCGGCGCGCCGCTGAGGGCCGATCTGGCCAGCGGCAAGGTCAGCCAGGCCCGCATCGACGACATGGCCCGCCGCGTGCTGCGCGCCCTGTTCGCCAGCGGCGCGGTCGACCATCCGGTGACCCAGCCCAAGGGCCACGACCTGCCGGCCGCCACCCTGGCCGCCCACGCCAAGATCACCCAGGCCGACGCCGAGGAAGGCATCGTCCTGCTCAAGAACGACGGCGACCTGCTGCCCCTGGCCAAGACCGCCAAGACCATCGCCGTGATTGGCGGCCATGCCGATGTCGGCGTGCTGTCGGGCGGCGGCTCGTCGCAGGTCTATCCGGCCGGCGGCCGCGCGGTGAAGGGCCTGGAGCCCGCCACCTGGCCGGGCCCGGTGATCTACTATCCGTCCTCGCCGCTGAAGGCGCTGCAGGCCCGTTATCCCAACGCCAAGGTCGTTTACGATGACGGCACGGATCCCGCCCGCGCCGCCAAGTTGGCCGCCGAAAGCGAACTGGCCCTGGTCTTCGCCGACCAGTGGACCACCGAGTCCTGGGACGTCCAGGACCTGAACCTGCCCAAGAAGCAGGACGCCACGATCGACGCGGTGGCCTCGGCCAACAAGAAGACCGTCGTGGTGCTGCTGACCGGCGGTCCGGTGGTCATGCCGTGGCTGGACAAGGTGGGCGCCGTGGTCGAGGCCTGGTTCCCGGGCACGGCCGGCGGCGAAGCCATCGCCCGCGTCCTGACCGGCGAGATCGACGCCACCGGCCGCCTGCCCGTCAGCTTCCCCAAGAGCGTGGCCGACCTGCCGCGTCCCAAGCTGGACGGCGTCGGCAAGGCCGAGGGCGAACTGTTCGACACCGACTACGACATCGAAGGCGCCGCCGTCGGCTACAAGTGGTACGACCTCAAGAAGATCGAGCCGCTGTTCCCGTTCGGCTACGGCCTGTCCTACACCAAGTTCGCCTATTCGAACCTGACGGCCACGGCTGCCGGCGACAAGGTCACGGTCAGCTTCGACGTCAAGAACGTCGGCGCCCGCGCCGGCAAGGACGTCCCCCAAGTCTACGTGGCTCCGAAAGCGGGCGGCTGGGAAGCGCCCAAGCGCCTGGCCGGCTTCAAGAAGGTCGCCCTCGCCCCCGGCGCGACGCAGCGCGTGACCGTCACGGTCGACCCGCGCCTGCTGGCGACCTGGGACGACAAGACCCATGGCTGGTCGATCGCGGCCGGCCAGTACGACATCGCCCTGGGATCCTCGTCCCGGGCCCTCTCCTCCACCGCCCAGGTCACCCTGGCGGCCCGGAGCCTGCCGGTATCTCCGGCGGCGAAGTAAGGGGGTTGGGCGGGATCTAGCCTACCCCTGTCCCGCCGGGCCCATTTACGTCTCTTCCCTCTTCAAGAGCGTCGCCTTCCCGGGTGACGCTCTTTTTTTGCCTGCCGCCTTGCGTCGCATCATTTATAATATAATAGCGCCACACGGCGGTGAACGCCGATGGAGGAAGCACGCGTGATCCGGATCGGCCTCGTCGGCGTGGGCAAGATCGCCCATGACCAGCACATCCCCGCCATCAACGCGGATCCGCGCTTCGACCTGGTCGCCGCCGCCAGCCGCAGCAAGCCGAACCTCGGCGGGATCCCGGTCTTCCACGACATCGACGCGATGCTGAAAGACGGTCCAGAGCTGGACGCCGTCGCCCTGTGCACCCCGCCCCAGGCGCGCCGCGAGACGGCGCTGTCGGCCCTGCGCGCCGGTAAGCACGTGTTCCTGGAAAAACCGCCCGGCGCCACGGTCAGCGAGGTCGCCGAACTGGCCGCCGTCGCCCGCGAGCACGGCGTGGTGCTGTTCACCAGCTGGCACTCGCGCTTCGCCGCCGGCGTGCCACGAGCCAAGGCCTGGCTGGCGTCGCGCAAGGTCCGCAAGCTCGCCATCGAATGGCGCGAGGACGTCCGCCGCTGGCACCCCGGCCAGACCTGGATCTGGCAGGCCGGCGGCATGGGCGTCTTCGACCCCGCCATCAACGCCCTGTCGATCCTGACCGAGATCATGCCGGCCGAGGTGTTCGTCACGGATGCGCGGCTGCAGGTGCCTGAGAATGTCCAGTCGCCAATCGCCGGGCATGTGGAAATGACCACGCTGGGCGGGGCGCAGATCGTCGCTGACTTGGACTTCCTGCAGACCGGGCCGCAGACCTGGGACATCACGGCTTGGACCGATGATGGGGTGCTGAAGCTGTCGCTGGGCGGAGCGGAACTGGAGATCGACGGCGTGGCGGTCGAGGTCGGGGAGAACCGTGAGTATCCGGGGCTTTATGATCGGTTCGCGGGGTTGATCGCGCGGGGCGAGTCCGAGGTGGATGTGCGGCCGCTGGCGCTGGTGGCGGATGCGTTTCTGGTGGGGACGCGGGAGAGCGTGGAGGCGTTTGTCGAATAGCACTTGCCCCCTCCGGGCCTTCGGCCCTCCTCCCCCGGAGGGGGAAGAAGGATCACCTTCCGCCCGCCTTTGGGGGCGGACGACCACGCGGAGCGTGATCAGGTGGGGGCTGCCGACCTAGTTCACCTGCCGCTCCCTGCCTTCCCAGTAGGGCGCCCGCAGCTCCCGCCGCAGGATCTTCCCCGACGCATTCCGCGGCAACGCCTCGACGAAATCCACGCTCTTCGGCGCCTTGAACCCCGCGATCCGGCTCCGCGCGAAGGCGATGATATCCTCCGCATCCGGCGTCACCCCGGGCTTGGCCGCCACCACCGCCTTGACCGCCTCGCCCCACTTCTCGTCAGGCACGCCGATCACCGCCACCTCGGCTACGTGCGGGTGGCCGTACACCGCGCTCTCCACCTCGGCGGGATAGATGTTCTCGCCGCCCGAGATGATCATGTCCTTCACCCGGTCGTGGATGAACAGATAGCCGTCCTCGTCCAGGTAGCCGGCGTCGCCGGTGCGCAGCCAGCCGTCGACGTCGACGGTCTTGCGGGTGGCCTCGTCCAGCTTCCAGTAGCCGGCCATGTTCGAGCCCGAGCGGATGGCGATCTCGCCCACGGCGCCCGTCGCCACGCTATTCCCAGCGTCGTCCATGACCTTGATCTCGACGCCCGGCATCGGCAGCCCCGCCGCGCGCATGCGCTTGTTGCCGGCCGGGTCGTGGTCCTCGGGCGGCAGATAGACCACCGTGCCGGTCGTCTCGGTCATGCCGTACTGTTGGACGAAGCCGCAGCCGAACACCTCCATGCACTCGCGCAGCAGGTCCAGCGGGATGGGCGCGGCGCCATAGAGGATGTGGCTCAGCCGCGAATAGTCGATCTCGCGCGCCCGGGGCTGGCGCACCACGATCTGCAGCGCCGCCGGCACCATGAACATCTTGGAGACGCGGTCCTTCTCGATGAAGTCCAGCACCTTGAAGGGATCGAACTCGCGCGCCACCACGCCCTTGGCGCCGTTCATCAGGCCCACCAGGCCCCAGCCCGTGCCGCCAATATGGGCCACCGGCATGGCGACCAGGCTGACGTCCTCTGGCCCCCACTGATTCCATTCCATCGGGTTCTTGGAAGCCTCGCGGCGCATGCCCAGCAGGTTGTCGTGGGTCAGCATCGCGCCCTTGGGCCGTCCCGTGGTGCCCGAGGTGTAGAGCTGGATGGCGATATCGGAGGTCTCGATCGGCTTGTGCGGATCGCTGTCGGGCTGCTTGTCGCGCCAAGCCTCGAAGGTCGGGTGCTCGCCCGCGCCCTCGGCCTCCATGGCGATGACCACCGGGCGATGAGTCAGCTCGGCCGCCACCGCCTCGACATGAGCGATCAGTTCGGGACCGACGAAGACGATCCTGGCCTCGCTGTCGCCGACGATATAGGCGATCTCGGGCGCGGCCAGCCGCCAGCCGATCGGTGTGGTCACCACCCCGGCCTTGGCGGCGCCCAGCAGCAGCTGGAAATAGTGGTCGCTGTTCTTGCCGACATAGGCGACGCGGTCGCCCGTCCCCAGGCCCGCCGCGATCAGGGCGTGGGCCACCTGGTTCGCATGGCGGTCGAACTGAGCGAAGCTCGTCTCGCGCCCTTCAAAGACGAACGCCACGTCGCCGGGCCGCACCTCCGCATGATAGCGGGCGACGTCGCCCAGAGTATGCATGCGGTCGAAATCGATCGCGGTCGACATCAGGCCTGGCTCCCTCGTTCGCCCACTCTAGCGGCGGGTCAAACGGATGTTGGGCCTCAGCCGCGCTCCCGGCAAGCTATCCGTATCGATAGGGCGTCAACGCCAGGCGCGGACGCCGACCACGATCGCCGTGCTGCCCGCCCGCTCGCCCAGCGGCGTCATTGGGCCGAAGGTCCGCTCCCGGACGATCCCGACATAGGGCGCGAATTCGCGGGTGATCTCGTAGCGCAGGCGCAGGCCACCCTCGAGCTTGGCGGCGCCGGCCTCGGCCACGTCGGCCTCGACGCGCGGCTGCAGGATCAGCCTCTGGGTCAGGCGCAGGTCGTACGACGCCTCGGCCCGGGCCGAGACATCGCCCTGGTCGGACAGATAGGCCGCGCCCTGGAGCTCGAACCAGTAGGGCGCCAGGCCCTCGAAGCCGACAGTGGCATAGGACCGCCCCTTCGGCGCCAAGTCGTAGCGCACGCCGGCCTGCAGGTCGAAGTAGGGCCCAACCGGCCAGGCCTTCAGCAACTCGGCCTCACCGCTCTCCCAACCCTCGCCGTCGACGCGTTCGCCGCGCGCCTTCACGACCCACTTGGAGGCATCGTTGCCCGACCAGGCCTCACCCTCGAACGCCTGGGCGTCGCCGCCCTTGCGTGAGCGGTATTCCAGTTGGTCGGCGCGGACGGTCCAGAAACTGCCGCCCCCGTGCTCCTTCATCAGCTGGGCGCGAGCCGCCGCCATGGCCTGGGGCGTGTAGAAGCGCTCGGCGGCATGGTCGGTCGGCGCGACCGGCGCGGGCTGTTCGATCGCCGCCGGCGGAGGCGCGTGATGCGCGTGCTGGACCATCATAGCGGCCGCACCGTCACGACATTGAACATCCCAGCATGCATGTGCAGCAGCAGGTGGCAGTGGAAGGCCCAGTCGCCGGGCTCGTCCGCCGTCAGGTCGAAGGCCACCTTGCCGCCCGGGGCGACATTGACCGTGTGCTTCAGCGGCTGATGCGCCTGGCCGTTGACCAGCTCGAAGAAGTGGCCGTGCAGGTGGATCGGGTGGGCCATCATGGTGTCGTTGATCAGCACCACCCGCACCCGCTCATCGCGCTGGAAGGCGATCGGCTTCTTGATCGGCCCGAACGCCTCGCCGTCGAACGCCCACATGAAGCGCTCCATGTTGCCGGTCAGGTGGATCTCCATCTCCCGGCCGGGCGGGCGTATGTCCTTTGCCGGAACGAGATTGGCCAGATCGGCGTAGCGCAGCACCTTGTGCCCTACGTCCTCCAGCCCCTGCGGCGGCTGGCCCATGCGGTCCATCGGCATCGGCGAGATGGTCTGGACGCCTGGCGTCAGCGGCACATTCGGGGCGTTGCTCTGCGAGCGCATCGACATGTCCATGCCCGGCATGTCCATCCCATGGTGCATGTTCCCCATGCCCATGTCCTTCATGGTCGCCAGCGGCCGCTTCCTCAGCGGCGGCACGGCGGCGGTCATGCCCGGACGCGGCGCCAGGGTCCCGCGCGCCAGCCCCGAACGGTCCGAGGCTTCGGCGACGAGCGTGAAGGCCTCGTCCCGCGTCGGCCGCACGACGACGTCATAGGTCTCGGCCGGTGCGATCTGGAACTCGTCCACCGCCACCGGCACGACCGGCTGGCCATCGGTCGCCACGACCTCCAGGCCCAGGCCCGGAATCCGCACGTTGAAGATGGTCATCGCCGCGGCGTTGATGAAGCGCAGCCGCACCCGCTCGCCCGGCGCGAACAGACCCGTCCAGTTGTCCCCCGGCCCCTGGCCATTGATCAGATAGGTGTAGGTCGAGCCGGTGACGTCGGCGATGTCCGTGGGGTCCATCCGCATCTTGCCCCAGTCGACGCGGTCCTTCAGCGACTGGTCCTGGCCCGCCAGCAGGCCGCCGACCGTCTGCTTCTGCAAGTTGAAGTGGCCGGCATTGACCTTCAGCTTCCGGAACAGGTCGTGCGGATGCAGGAAGCTCCAGTCCGACAGCACCACCACGTGCTCGCGGTCGTAAGCGATCGGATCCTCGCCCGCCGGGTCGATGATCATCGGGCCGTAATGGCCGACCTGCTCCTGCAGGCCCGAATGGCTGTGCCACCAGTAGGTGCCAGCCTGCCGCACCGGGAACTCATAGGTGAAGGTCTCGCCCGGCTTGATGCCCGGAAAACTGACGCCCGGCACGCCGTCCATCTGGAACGGGACCAGCAGGCCATGCCAGTGGATCGAGGTATCTTCGTCGAGGTTATTGGTGACCGAGAGCCTGACGTTCTGGCCTTCCTTCAACCGGATCAGCGGACCGGGGATCGAGCCGTTGACGGTCACCGCATGACCCGCCCTGCCGTCGATCTTCGCCATCGTGTGGCCGACGGTCAGCTTGATCTCGTCGCCCGACAGCGCCGCCGGTCGCGCGCCCTCGCTGGCCATCGCCCAATCGGGCAGCAGGCCGGCCGCGCCCAAACCAAAAGCGCCGCGCAGCAAGATCCTTCGATCGATCATCCGCTATCCGTATTCCAACGCTTCACGCAGTTGGGTATCACCCAAAGCATGTCCAAGAGCACCCCTGCCACGATCGCATTGAGCAAGGCCGGCGTCGCGTTCGACCTGCATACGTACGACTACGACCCTGGATCCGAGCGTGTAGGTCTCCAAGCGGCCGAGGCCCTGGGCGAGGACCCCAGCCGCGTGCTCAAGACCCTGGTGGTGATGCTCGACGGCAAACCCGCCTGCGCCATCCTGCCCTCGGACAAGGAGGTCAGCATGAAGAAGCTGGCCGCCGCCCTGAAGGGCAAGTCGGCCGCCATGGCCCCCGTCCCTGACGCCGAACGCATCACCGGCTACAAGGTCGGCGGCGTCAGCCCCTTCGGCCAGAAGAAGCGCCTGCCGACGGTCATGGAAGAAGCCGCCTTGGCGCAGCCCTACGTCTTCCTCAACGGCGGCCAGCGCGGCCTGCAGGTGAAGCTGGCTCCGGCGGATGCGGTGAAGGCCCTGGGCGCGGTGACGGCGGCCATCGTCTCGGAGTAGGCGCCGGCTTGATATCCCGCGCGGTTCTCGCCTATAAGCCGCGCCTCCTGGCCCGGTTGGGTAGCTCAGATGGTTAGAGCGGTGGATTCATAACCCACAGGTCGGCGGTTCGATCCCGCCTCCAACCACCAGGACTGACCTCTTTCTCCCTGAAAATACAACGCGATGTCACCCCGGCGGGTGAGGCGGATGCTTGGCCAGATGCAGCGCCATGCCGATGCCGTTCCACACCGCGTGCGACAGGATCGCCAGGCCGTAGGCGACTCGCCCAGCTTGCCTGGACCAGTCCCAGGACATGTAGGCCATCAGCAGGAAAGCGAAGGCTTGGCCTAGCGTCCCCGGGCTGGCGCCGTGCAGCAGCCAGGACGCGCCGAAGATGATCGCCAGCATGATCCACAGCGCCAGCGACACCCGCTCGCGGTTCGTGCGCCGCACCAGGTAGGTGACGAACGGCGTCTCGATCAGCGCCGGCAGCAGGACCCAGCTCGCAAACACCGCCCAGGCCCCGGCGTCGGGCGGCGGCGGCGCGGGTCCCCGGGTGGAACCGCCGACGATCGTATTGGCTGCAGCCCGCACCAGCAGCGAGATCGTGAACAGCGCCACGCCCACCAGCACGGCCTGACCGATCAGCTTGCCCAATTTCCTGTCGCCCGCGCCCATGACCGATCCATGCCACAGATTGTGACATGACGCCTACTAGTCTTGAGCGCGAGCGAGGTTTGACCGCCGCTTGCCCCGCCCCCTACTCTGCCGGCATGACCCAAACGGCCTTCAAAGGCGGATGCCTGTGCGGCGCTCTACGCTGGGAAGCCGATCGCGCGCCCGACTTCATGGGCGTGTGCTGCTGCGCCGACTGCCGCAAGGCGTCGGGCTCGGGCTTCATCCCATTCATGGGCTTCCCGGCCTCGGCCCTGACCATCACCGGCCCGGCGCGGCAATATCGCAGTCCCGCCTTCCGCGGTGGCGAGGCCACCCGCAATTCCTGCCCGAACTGCGGGGGCCTCGTTTTTGGCGGGGAGCATGGCTTGCATGGCTCCCACACCATCTATGCCGGGTCGCTGGATGACCCGGGCCTGTTCAAGCCCGCCATGGCGCTGTTCGGCCGCGACAAGCCCGACTGGGTGGTCCTGCCCCAAGGCGTGACCGTGTTCGAGACGATGCCCGATTAAGGGCCCGACTAGGGACCCGACTAAGCCATCATGCCGGCGTCGTGCGCATCGGCGGCCTGCCCCACCAGCGCCACCGCCTTGGCCGCGCCCACCAGCTCGGCGCCATAGGCCGCCGTGCCGTCATAGGCCTTGCCCAGGAAGGCCTTTACCGCCTCGGCATAGGCGCCGACGCCGGCCTCCAGCCCCTTGGACATCAGGAAGCCCGCCACCGCCGCCTTGGCCCCCAGGGCGTCGTGGCCATAAGCCTCGAAGTACTTCTGCTGGGACACGATGTAGTCGATGGCGGCGTTGACGTTGACGCCCGCCGTCTGGGCTTTCGTATTGCCGATGATGGCGTCGTAGATCTTGGCCGCCGCGTCGCGGAAGTTCAGCGTGTCGTAGGCGGTCTTGAAGGTCACCGCCCCCGTGCCGCTCATGGCCTGGTTGACCGCGAACTCGATGTACTTGTTCTCGGTATTGTAGATCGCATAGGCGAAGTCGGTCAGGTCGGTGGTGTTGGTCGCGCTGTCGATCAGCTCGGTCAGCGCCGCCTGGGTCGGGGTCTTGCCGGTAAAGAAATTCATCGCCTGCAACGCCAGGGCCGAGGTGTCGGCCGAGAAGCCGATCAGCTTCTCCAGGAACACCGCCTTGGTGATCTTGCCGGCCGTGACGTCGGCCTGTAGCTGCACCAGCAGCTTCATCTCGGCATAGAAGGCGTTGACCACCTTCTCGCCGTTCGGGCCGGTCAGATATTCCGAAAGCGCCTTGGACGAGGTGGCGGCGATGCCGGCCAGGGCCTTGTAGGCGTCCTTGATCTGGGCGTCGGTCAGCACGATCGGATTGGCGACCGCTCCACCACCGCTGTCGCCGCCGCCCGAGCCGAAGGCGACGCTGAGCGGCGTGTCCAGCGGCCACTTCAGCAAGGCCTCCTTCAGGGTGGCCAGGCCGATATTGATCAGCACCGGATTGGCCTCGACCAGGGCGAGGGCCGCGTCGACCTCGGGGGTCAGGACGTTGAAACTCTTCAGCAGTCCCCGGATGTCGGAAAACTTGAAGCTGGCCTGGATCAGGCCGCTGTCGATCAGCTGGACCAGGAACTGGAAGTCGCGAAGTGTCGGTTCGGCCATGACGGGATCCCTTGCGGGACCCTCGTCGCACCACGCGCCACGTCCCCGAACGCCGTTCTACGGTTCGGGCCGCCCGCGCCGACATCCCCAGGTCAGGGGGTTGTGGGCGAACTCAACCTCCAGGAAGGGTGCCCGGACGAATGTAGGCGAACATGTGCGAGACCCAGTCGGGCTTGCCCAGGGCCACGCCCTTGTGACGCAGGATCGCGTAGGCGGTCGTCAGATGGAAGTAGAACTGGGCCAGCGCCCAGTCGCGCAGGAACTGCTCGCCGGTCATGTCGAAGACGATGCCGTTGGGCATCTTCAGCTCGATCTTGCGCTCGGCCGCGCCGTCGAAGGCGGAGGCTTGTGTCGCCTGCACCCGCGCGACGGCCTCTGCCAGCTGGGCGCGCAGGCCGTCGAAGTCGGTAGCGTCCTCGGCCGGGGTGAACGAGTCCGAGCCGGTCAGCTGCCGCAGCATGTCACTGGCCTGGGTGCAGACGAACCGCACCTGGGTCGACAGCGGGAACATGTCCGGCGCCAGGCGGGTCGACAGGAGGTCCTCGGACGACAGGCCGCTCTCGGCGGCGAAGGCCTGCGCCTTAGTTAGCTGGTTCGACAGGCCCTTCAGCATCTGGGCGTAGGTCGGGACGGCGATCGCGTGCAGGTCCATGGGGGCTCTCCGGTTTAAGGCGGAGCTAAGCTGAGGTGGCCGCCCCGCGCCAGAGGGACCGCGCCCTTAAGCCCCCAATCACGCCCCGGGGCCGAACCGCGCCACCAGGTCGTACGCTTCGCCCGGGAACACCTGACGGACGCGGGTGACGTGCTGGCCTTCGCGCCACGTGCGGCGGTCGACGACCAGGCAGGCCGCGCCCTCGTCCAGGGCCAGCAGGCGGGCGTCCTCGGCGTCGGCGTTGATGGCGCCGATACGGCTCTCGGCCTCGGTCCAGGTCACGTGTTCCAGCAGCCAGGCCCCGGGCGGGTGCTCGGCGAAGTCGGCGGTTTCGATCTCCGGCGCGGCCTTCAGCGACACCAAGCGCCGTTCCAGGGCGAACGGCCGGCCGCCGGCGTCGTGGACGCCGTCCAGTTCCAGCAGCTTGCCGCCGGCCGCTAGCTCGACCTCTTCGGGGCCGTCGGCATCGCGCACCACGCGCGACAGCAGACGGAAGGCGTAGGCCTCGCCGCGCGCGACGATCTCGGACTGGATGTCGGGAATGTTCAGCACCGGCGCATGGACCTTGGGCCGGGCTACGAACGAGCCGGCCCGCTTGCGGCGCACGATCAGGCCGGCCTCGACCAGGGCGGTCATGGCCTTGTTCACCGTCATGCGAGCGCAACCGTACTCGGCCATCAACTCGGCCTCGGTCGGCGCCCGGTGGCCGGGCTCCCAGTCACCGGAGCGGATGCGGGCCTCGATGTCGGCGCGGATGCGCTGATGCAGCGGTCCGGTCACGCCAGCAGGGCCTTCAGGGTCTGCACGTAGCGTTCCTGGATCGCCTCGCGCGCGTGGTGGCGACCGCCGCTGACCAGCTGCTTGCCGTGCCGCCAGACGGTATCGATGCCGCCGCCGGCGAAGACCAGGCTGTCGATCAGGGTGTCGCCCGAGCGGCCGACCAGGTTCGGATGATTGGCGTCCAGGGTGATGAAGTCGGCCGGCGCGCCGCGACGCAGGCCGCCGCGCCCGACTCCGAGCGCCTGGGCCCCACCGATCGTCGCCCCGCGCCACAGATCGCCGCCGGTCGAGCGCTTGGCGCCGCCCGCCAGCACGTTGCGGGCCCGGCGGGTCAGGCGCTGGGCGTATTCCATGGTCCGCAGTTCCTGGGCCGCATCGATCACGATGTTGGAGTCGGTGCCGATTCCAAAGCTTCCGCCAGCCGACAGATAGTCCGGGGTCGGGAAGACGCCGTCGCCCAGATTGGCCTCGGTCACCGGACACAGGCCGGCGGTCGCGCCGCTCTTGGCCAGGCGCTCGGTCTCGGTGGCGTTGATGTGGGTGGCGTGGATCAGGCACCACTGCTTGCCGACCTCGGTGTGGTTCATCAGCCAGCGAACGGGACGCTGGCCGGTGGCGGCCAGGCAGTCGTCGACCTCTTTCGTCTGCTCGGCCACGTGCATGTGGATCGGGCCGCCGGCGGCCAGTGGCAGGATGGCGGTCAGCTCCTCGCCGGTCACCGCGCGCAGGCTGTGCGGGGCGATCCCGACCACTGCGTCGGGTAGCGGCGCCACGATCTCGCGGCAAGCCTCGACCAGCCGGGCGAAGCCGTTCACGTCGTGGACGAAGCGCTTCTGGCCGACGGTGGGCGGCAGGCCGCCGAAGTTGCTGTGCGCGTAGAACACCGGCAGCAGGGTCAGGCCGATCCCAGTCTCTTCCGCCGCCGCCGCCATCCGCGCCGCCATCTCGGCAGGGTTGTCGTAGAAGCCGCCGTCGGGCGCGTGGTGCAGGTAGTGGAACTCGCCCACCCGCGTGAAGCCGCCCTCCAGCATCTCGACCTGGCCCATGGCGGCGATGGCCTGGGCCATGTCGGGGTCCAGCCGCTCCAGGAAGCGGTACATGACCTCGCGCCAGGTCCAGAAGTTGTCGCCGGTCTCGCCGCGCGTCTCGGCCAGGCCCGCCATGGCGCGCTGGAAGGCGTGGCTGTGGACATTGGCTAGGCCTGGCAGGGCGGGGCCCAGGCGTACCGCGTCGCCCGCCGACGTATCGGTGTCGATCCGCCCGATGCGGCCGTCGGTGATCGTGAACTTCACGCCGCGCGCCCAGCCGTCCGCCAGCAGGGCGCTCTCGCACCAGACCACCGTGGAAGCTTCAGGATTCTGCGCGTCGGTCACTGGACAAGCCTCATCGTTCGCAAATATGTCTATACATATTAGAACCGACCGCAAGTGAGGGGACACGACCAGGATGCGTTGCGACACCCTGTGGATAACTTGCCGTCTCGCCACCCTCGACCCGACGCGGCCGGGCCTTGGAATCGTCGAGGATGGCGTGATCGCCGCCCGCGACGGGCGCATCGTCTACGCCGGTTCGGCCGATGACGCGCCTGCCTTCGAGGCCGACCAGACGATCGACGTCGAGGGCCGCTGGATCACCCCCGGCCTGGTCGACCCCCACACCCACCTGGTCTTCGCCGGCGACCGCGCGCACGAGTTCGAACTGCGCCTGGCCGGCGCCTCGTATGAGGAGATCGCGAGGGCCGGTGGTGGCATCGTCTCGACCATGCGGGCCACCCGCGCGGCCTCGGAGGCCGAGCTGGTCCAAGCCGCCCTGCCCCGCCTGGACGCCCTGATCGCCGAGGGCGTCACCACGGTCGAGATCAAGTCCGGTTACGGCCTCTCCCTCGACGACGAGATCAAGAGCCTGCGCGCTGCTCGGACCCTGGGCGAGATCCGCCGCGTCGGGGTCAGCACGACCTTCCTCGGCGCCCACGCCCTGCCGCCGGAATATCGCGACGACAAGGACGGCTATGTCGCCCTGGTCTGCGAGAAGATGATCCCGGCCATCGCCGCCCGCGGCCTGGCCGACGCGGTCGACGGCTTCTGCGAAGGCATCGGTTTCTCGCCCGACCAGATCCGCCGCGTGTTCGATGCCGCCAAGGCCCATGGCTTGCCCGTCAAGCTGCACGCCGAGCAGCTGTCGAACCTGAACGGCGCCGCGCTGGCCGCCGAATATGGCGCGCTGTCGGCCGATCACCTGGAGCATCTCGACGAGGCCGGGATCGCCGCCATGGCCGCCTCGGGCACGGTCGCGACCCTGCTCCCCGGCGCCTACTACTTCACCCGCGAGCACAAGGCGCCGCCGATCGCGGCCTTGCGCGAAGCGGGCGTGCCGATGGCCCTGGCTACCGACTGCAACCCCGGCACCTCGCCCATGACCTCGCCGCTGCTGGTCATGAACATGGCCGCCACGCTCTTCCGGATGACCGTCGACGAGTGCCTGGCCGGCGTCACGCGCGAGGCCGCGCGGGCGCTGGGCATCTTGCACGACCGCGGGACGCTGGAGGCCGGCAAGGCCTGCGATCTCGCCATCTGGGACGTCGAGCGTCCCGCCGAACTTGTCTATCGCATGGGCCTTAACCCGCTCCATGCGCGCGTGTGGAGAGGCCAGTGACCAAGCTTGTTCTGAACCCCGGCGACGTGCCGCTGGCCGACTGGAAGGCGATCTATCGCGGCGCGACGGCGACCCTGGCCGAGACCGCCTGGCCGGTGATCGCGGAAAGCGCCGCCGCCGTCGAACGCATCCTGGCCAAGGGCGAGCCGGTCTACGGCATCAACACGGGCTTCGGGAAACTGGCCAGCGTCCGCATCGGCGACGAAGACCTTGAGACCCTTCAGCGCAACATCGTCCTCTCCCACGCCGCTGGCGTCGGCGAGCCCTCGCCCGTCCCGGTCATCCGCCTGATGATGGCCCTGAAGCTGGCCAGCCTGGCGCAGGGCGCCTCGGGCGTGCGGGTCGAGACCGTGCGCATGCTGGAGGAGATGCTGCGCCAGGACCTGACCCCGGTGATCCCGGCCCAGGGCTCGGTCGGCGCTTCGGGCGACCTGGCGCCGCTCGCCCACATGGCCGCGACCATGATCGGGGTCGGCGAGATCTTCGTAGACGGCGAGCGCAAACCCGCCGCCAAGGCGCTGAAAAAGGCCGGCCTCGAGCCCCTGACGCTGGGCCCGAAGGAAGGCCTCGCCCTGCTCAACGGCACCCAGTTCTCGACCGCCAACGCCCTGGCCGGCCTGTTCGACGCCGAGCGGCTGTTCCAGTCGGCCCTGGTCACCGGCGCGCTGTCCACCGAGGCCGCCAAGGGTTCGGACACCCCGTTCGACCCGCGCATCCACGCCCTGCGCCGCCACGCCGGCCAGATCGAGACCGCCGCCGCCCTGCGCGGGCTGATGGCGACCTCGGAAATCCGCGCCTCGCACCTGAAGGAAGACGAGCGCGTGCAGGACCCCTATTGCCTGCGCTGCCAGCCGCAGGTGATGGGCGCGGCGCTGGACGTGCTGCGCCAGGCGGCGACCACGCTGGAGACCGAGGCCAATGGCGTCTCGGACAACCCGCTGATCTTCCCGGAGGCCGACGAAGCGCTGTCGGGCGGCAACTTCCACGCCGAGCCGGTGGCCTTCGCCGCCGACATGATCGCCCTGGCGGTCTGCGAGATCGGCTCGATCGCCGAGCGCCGCATCGCCATGCTGGTGGATCCTGCGCTGTCGGGCCTGCCAGCGTTCCTGACGCCCAAGCCCGGTTTGAACTCCGGCTTCATGATCCCTCAGGTCACGGCCGCGGCCCTGATCTCGGAGAACAAGCAGAAGGCCTATCCGGCCAGTGTCGACTCCATCCCGACCTCGGCCAACCAGGAAGACCACGTCTCGATGGCCGCGCACGGCGCGCGGCGCCTGCTGGGCATGGTCGAGAACGCCATGGCGGTGCTGGGCATCGAGCTGCTGGCCGCGGCGCAAGGCTGTGACTTCCACGCCCCGCTGCGGTCGAGCAAGGCCCTTGAGGCCGTGCGCAAGCTGACCCGCGCCGAGGTCCCGCACCTGGATGACGACCGTCACTTCCACCCGGACATGGAGGCCGCCAACGCCCTGGTCCGTTCGGGCGCGGTGATCGAGGCGGCGGGCGCCCTGCCGGGGGTCACGGCGTGAACTGGCTGCAGGTCACGCGCGGCGACGCCCCGCTGATCGTCAGCCTGCCGCACACCGGGACCGAAATCCCTGCCGACATCGAGGCCGGCCTCGTCTCCCCCTGGCTGGCCCGCAAGGACGCCGACTGGTGGGTCGACCGGCTCTACGCCTTTGCCGAGGGCATGGGGGCGACGATCGTCCAGACGGCGATCTCGCGGACGGTCATCGACGTCAATCGCGACCCGTCGGGCGCCTCGCTCTATCCGGGCCAGGCGACGACGGAGCTGTGCCCCACCACCACCTTCGACGGCGAACCGCTGTATCGTGACGGCGGGCCGGACGCGGCCGAGATCGAGCGGCGGCGGACGCTGTACTTCGAGCCCTACCACGCCGCCCTGCGCGCTGAGATCGACCGCCTGCGCGGCCTGCATCCGACCGTGGTGCTGTACGAAGCCCACTCGATCCGCTCACTGGTCCCTCGACTGTTCGACGGCGAGCTGCCGCAGTTCAATCTCGGGACCAACAGTGGCCAAAGCTGCGCCGACGCCCTGATCGCCGCCGTCGAAGCCACCTGCGACGCCTCGGGCCGCTCGCGCGTCACCAACGGCCGCTTCAAGGGCGGTTGGACCACGCGCCACTACGGCCAGCCTCTCACCGGCATCCACGCCATCCAGATGGAGCTGGCCTGCCGCGGCTACATGGACGACCCCGCCGAGCCGCCGACGCCCGACACCTGGCCCACGCCCTTCCACGCCGACCGCGCCGAGCCGCTGCGCCTGGTGCTCGAAGACGTCCTCAACGCCTGCCTCACCTTTGCTCGGAGCAAAGCATGACCCGCCGCGACAATACCCGCGTCATCCGCCCCGCCACCGGCACCGAGCTTTCCGCCAAGTCGTGGCTGACTGAAGCCCCGCTGCGGATGCTGATGAACAACCTGCACCCCGACGTCGCCGAGCGTCCGGAGGAGCTGGTCGTCTACGGCGGCATCGGCCGCGCGGCGCGCGACTGGGAGAGCTTCGACAAGATCGTCGAGACCCTGCGCCGGTTGGAGGACGACGAGACCCTGCTGGTGCAGTCGGGCAAGCCGGTCGGCGTCTTCCGCACCCACGCCGACGCGCCCCGTGTGCTGATCGCCAACTCCAACCTGGTCCCCCGCTGGGCCAACTGGGAGCACTTCAACGAGTTGGATAAGAAGGGCCTGGCCATGTACGGCCAGATGACCGCCGGCTCGTGGATCTATATCGGCGCCCAGGGCATCGTGCAGGGCACCTACGAGACCTTCGTCGAGATGGGCCGCCAGCACTATGCCGGCGACCTGTCGGGCAAGTGGCTGCTGACCGCAGGCCTGGGTGGCATGGGCGGGGCCCAGCCGCTGGCGGCGGTGATGGCCGGGGCCTCGTGCCTGGCCATCGAATGCCAGCCCTCGCGGATCGAGATGCGGCTGCGCACCAGCTATCTCGACAAGTCCACCGACAGCGTCGACGAGGCCCTGGCCTGGATTGAAGAGGCCAACGCGACCAAGACCCCGATCTCGGTCGGCCTGCTGGGCAACGCCGCTGAACTGCTGCCGGCGCTCTACAAGCGCGGCGTCCGCCCGGACCTGCTGACCGACCAGACCAGCGCCCACGACCCGATCAATGGCTACCTGCCGGCCGGCTGGACGCTGGACCAGTGGGCCGACGCCAAGGAGCGTGACCCTGCCTCGGTCGACAAGGCCGCCCGCGCCTCAATGGCCGTCCATGTCCAGGCCATGCTGGACTTCCAGGCCGCCGGCGTGCCGACCGTCGATTACGGCAACAACATCCGCCAGATGGCGCTGGAGGAAGGCGTGGCCAACGCCTTCGACTTCCCCGGCTTCGTCCCGGCCTATATCCGCCCGCTGTTCTGCCGGGGGATCGGGCCGTTCCGCTGGGCGGCGCTGTCGGGCGATCCCGAGGACATCGCCAAAACCGACGCCAAGGTGAAGGAGTTGATCCTGGACAATCCACACCTGCACAACTGGCTCGACATGGCCGGCCAGAAGATCAAGTTCCAGGGCCTGCCGGCGCGCATCTGCTGGGTGGGTCTCGGCGACCGCCACCGCCTGGGCCTGGCCTTCAATGAGATGGTCGCCAGCGGCGAGCTGAAGGCTCCGATCGTCATCGGCCGCGACCACCTCGACTCAGGCTCGGTCGCCTCGCCCAACCGTGAGACGGAAGCCATGCAGGACGGCTCGGACGCGGTGTCGGACTGGCCGCTGCTGAACGCCCTGCTCAACACCGCCTCAGGCGCCACCTGGGTGTCACTGCACCACGGCGGCGGGGTCGGCATGGGCTTCTCGCAGCATGCGGGGATGGTGATCGTCTGCGACGGCACCGAGGCCGCCGCCAAGCGCATAGCGCGGGTGCTGTGGAACGACCCGGCGTCGGGCGTCATGCGCCACGCCGACGCCGGCTACGATATCGCCCTAGACTGCGCGCGGGAGAAGGGCCTGGACCTGCCAGGGATCCTCTAGCGCGCCAACAGCCCCGCCGCCTCGGCGGGGCTCTTCTTGCCCGTGTCGCGGTCGACCGCGTAGTTGGCCGCCTGCATCGCCTTGACGTCGATGCTGCCGGAGAGCGGCGTCAGGGCGTCCAGCAGACGCCGGTCCCCGGCCCGCTTCGGCGAGACCAGGATCACCGCGTCGTAGGGCGGCAGCGCGCCTTTGGGATCGCCCAGCAGCACCAGGTCATCGGCCGCAATCCGGCCGTCGCTTGAGAAGGCCGAGATCACGTCGGCCTCACGGCTCTCCAGCGCCCGATACATGAAGGTCGGCTGGAACTGGCGCTTGGACTTGAACTCCAGGCCGTAGGCCTTGACCACCGCCGCCCATTCCGGCCGCGAGAAGAACTCCAGGTCGCCGCCCATGGTCAGCTGCGGGGCCTTGGTCGCCAGATCGGCCAAGGTCTTCACGCCCAGCGCCTCGGCGCGGTCGCGGCGCATGGCCAGGGCGTAGGCGTTCTCGAAGCCCAGCGAACCGAGCACCACTACGCCGTCGCGGGCTTTCAGGTCGGTGCGCAGACCGTCCAGCACCGCCTGACGGCCGGGGTTGTCCGTGCGGTTCAGGACGTTGGCCCACAGGGTGCCGGAATAGTCGACATAGGCGTCGATCTCACCGCTCGCGAGGGCGCGGTAGGCGACGGCCGAGCCGAGGTTCACGCGGCGCTGGACGGTCGCGCCCTGCCCCTCCAGCTTGCCGGCCATCAGCTCGGCCAGGATGTACTGCTCGGAGAAGTTCTTGGCCCCGATGACGTAGGCCGATCGGCCTTGCGACAGCGCCGCGCCGGCCAGGGGCGCCAGCGCCGCCAGCAGGCCGATCGCGAGACCTATGCCGCCGGCCCACAGCCGCTTGCCGTTCCGTCGCGCCACGCCGCCCTCGATCAGGCCCAGCAGGCCGTCCACGACCAACGCCAGCCCCGCCGAGGCCGCGCAGCCGACCAGCACCGCGACCCAGTCCTCGGTCTGCAGGCCGGAGAAGATGTAGTCGCCCAGCGAGGTCTGACCGACGGGTGTGGACAGCGTCGCCGCCCCGATCGTCCAGACGGCGGCGGTGCGCACGCCGGCCATGATCACCGGCGCGGCCAGGGGCAGCTCGACGCGCCACAGCCGC
This sequence comes from Caulobacter sp. GW821-FHT11E11, assembly GCF_058808315.1. Lineage (NCBI taxonomy): Bacteria > Pseudomonadati > Pseudomonadota > Alphaproteobacteria > Caulobacterales > Caulobacteraceae > Caulobacter > Caulobacter sp. GW821-FHT11E11. Next base: position 315,605 of record NZ_JBXARO010000003.1, on the reverse strand, counting down.
TGGCGGTCGGTCATGCCCACGCCTCGCGCGGCCTCGACCACGGCGGGGTCGATACCAGAAACGCCCGCCGCCGCGTTCCGCAGGATCGGCAGCATCGAATATAGGGTCAGGGCCAGCAGCGACGGTAGGAAACCCAGCGCCGGGAAGCCGTGCCCCAGCACCTTCACCGCGAGCCCGGAGAGCAGCAGCAGCACGGGGTAGAACAGCGCAAGCAAGGCCAGGCTCGGAATGGTCTGGACGAGGCCGGCCGCGCCCAGGGCGATCCACTTCAGGCGCGGATTGCGGGCGGCCGCGACGCCCAGCGGCAGGGCGATGGCCAGGCCCAGGGCCAGCGCGGACGCCGACAGGGTCACGTGCCAGCCCAGGCGCTCGGGCAGGACCGCCAGGGCGGCGGAAAGACGATCAGCCACGGGCCAGCTCCGCCAGACGTTCGGCCTGCTTCCTGGGCGCGGCGATCAGGTCGGCGACCACCGGGTCGGGATGCCCCGCCAGCAGCTCCCTCGGCGGGGCGTGGGCCAGCGCCCAGCCGTCGGCCATCACCACCACCTCGTCGGCCAGCAGCAGGGCCTCGCCGACGTCGTGGGTGACCATCACCGTAGTCAGCCCCAGCCGATCGTGCAGCCGGCGAACGTCGTCGGCCAGGGCGACGCGCGTCACAGGGTCCAGCGCCCCGAACGGTTCGTCCATCAGCAGGATCGAAGGCCTCGCCGCCAACGCTCGCGCAACACCCACCCGCTGACGCTGGCCGCCCGACAGCTGCGACGGCGACCGACCAGCGACCGCGCGCGGCAGGGCGACGAGGTCGAGCAGTTCATCCACCCGCGCGGCGATCTTCTCCGCCGGCCAGCCCAGCAAGTCCGGCGTCACGCCGATGTTCTGGGCCACGGTCATGTGCGGGAAGAGGCCGATCTCCTGGAAGACGTAGCCGATGCCCCTCCGCAGTTCCGGCCCCGGCTTGGCGGCGATATCCGCGCCATCCAGCAGCACCCGGCCGCTGGTCGGCGTCGACAGCCCGTTCATCAGCTTCAGCAGCGTGGTCTTGCCCGCGCCCGAGCCGCCGACCAGGGCGATGAAGCGGCCCTTGGCGATCTCGAGCGACGTCTCGTGCAGCACCGTCTGGCCGCCGTACGTCTTGCTGACTTGGTCGAGGACGATGGCGCTCATGGGGGGAATCAACCTTTCGCCGCCTCCGAGCGTTGACTCGAATGAAGGGTGCGACAAGGCGGCGCGCGACAGGTCGTCAGGTTCGCACAGGCCGAGTCAATCTCGACCATGAGGGACAGGTTCAAGGAGCGTCTTCATGACCGTCGCCACGCAAGCCCGTACGTTCGATCCGCGCCCCAAAAGCGCTCGGGATGGGCGTCGCGCGCCCCGCCAATGGCCCCTGGGCTTCGCGGTGCTGCTGGCCTCGGTGTTGAACGCGATCGTCTGGGGCGGCCTGTTCGCGGTCGCCAAGACCTTTCTGCATTTGTAGGCGCCCGCGTACCCGGCGCTCCAGTTTGTAAGCGTAGCGTTTCCTTTCTTTCTCCCCTGAAGCGAACTGGGCCGCGTCCTCCCCCGAGGCGCGGCCCATTTTTTATCTCGCGACGATGTTGGAAAAGAGAGAAGCCGATCCCTTAGATCGGCATCCGCATGATCTCTTGATAGGCCGAGATCACCTGGTCGCGGACGGCCATCACGGTTTCCAGGCTGGCTTCCGCCGAGCTGATGGCGGTGACGACGTCGACCAGTTCGGCCTTGCCGGCCACCTGGTCGGCGATCTTGTGTTCGGCGACCTTAGAGGCCTTGGTCGCACCGTCCATGGCCGACTTCAGCATGTCGCCGAAGTCCATGCCCTTGGCCTTGTCGGTCCCGCCCAGCGAGCCTATCGAGCCGACGCCCATGGCGCCTTGCGTAGCGTAGGCCTTGGCGGCGGCGAGCGCGGTGATCATGGCCTAGCCCCTACTTCTTCAGGATGTCGAGGGTGCGCGATTCCATGGAACGCGCGGTCTCGATGACGTTGAGGTTGGCTTCGTAGGCGCGCTGCGCCTCCTTCATGTCCAGCGCCTCGACCAGCGTGTTGACGTTGGGCGTCTTGACGTAGCCCTTGGCGTCGGCGGCCGGGTTGCCGGGGTCGTACTCGGACTTGAAGTCGCTCTTGTCGGGATCGACGCGCAGCATCTGCACGCCCTCGGCGCCCTGCACCTGGGTCGGCTTGAACACCGGGATCTGGCGACGATAGGGATCGCCGCCGGCGGTGCGCGCCGTCGAGTTGGCGTTGGCGATGTTTTCCGCAATGACCCGCATGCGGCCCTGCTGGGCGCGGAGGGCCGACGAGGCCACGGCCATGGTGGCCAGCGAGTTGGATTTGATCTCGGGCATCGCTTAGTCCCCTAGCCGTTCGGCTTGCGCGCCGCTTGGCGCAGCATGTTCATGGACTTCTGGTAGAAGCTGATCGCCGCGTCGTAGTTCATGCGCGCGTCGGTCATCTTGAGCATCTGGTCCTCGAGCGAGACCGCGTTGCCGTCGAGGGTCGTTTCCGAGTCCGGCTTCTCGGCTTCGCGCCAGCCGCTGGTCGGCTTGGTCGGTGCCATGTGGGTGGCCGAGGTGGCCATCATCGACACGCCGCTGGTCGGGGCGCTGGGCCCGCCGCGATAGGCCGAGCCCGAGGTCTGGTTCATCAGCGAGGCCTGGAAGCTGAAGGCCTTCAGGTCGTTGGGGCGGTATCCCGGCGTGTCGGCATTGGCCACGTTCTGGGCGATAAGCTTCTGGCGCTCGGTCAGATAACCGAGGCGGCTCTTGAGCATGCCGAAAAGGGGAATGTCGTCCGGACCCATGGCGATCATGGTGAAGAAACAGGGTTAATTCGGCATTAAGAACCCTCAGGCACACCAGGGTCGCAGGCACGTTTTGCCTGCGCCAAGTTGTCTCGCTTTTAGGCGATCATGGACATCATCGAATTCATTCGCGCCCTGGCGGCGCTGGCGGTCACCCTGGGCCTGATCGGCCTGGCCGCCTGGGGCTTGCGCAAGTACGGCCCCGACGCCATCGGCCGCGCGATCGCCGCCCGCCAGGACCGCCGGCTCAAGGTGGTCGAGACCCTGGCCCTGGATCCCACCCGCCGCCTGGTCATCGTCAGCCTGGACGGTGAAGAGCGCCTGGTCATGCTGGGCGACGGCAAGCTGCTGGACTGGGTCCCGCCGCCCAAATCGCCTGAAACCGTCCCCGCTTCGGAGCCCGTGGCCTGATGATCCGCGACCTGATCAAGTCGGTGACGGGCGCCAAGGCGGAGGATCTGCGCCGCGCCGCGATCATCTCGGTGCTGGCCGCCATCGCCTGCGCGGTCATGCCCGCCGCGGCGCTGGCCCAGTCGGCGGTGAACATCAACCTGGGCACCGGCGCGGGCCTGACCGACCGGGTCGTCCAGCTGGTCGGCCTGATGACGGTGCTGTCGCTGGCCCCGTCCATCGTGATCATGACCACCTCGTTCGTGCGGATCGTGGTGGTGCTGGGCCTGCTGCGCACCGCCATCGGCATCCAGCAGAGCCCGCCCAACCCGGTGATCATCAGCCTGGCGCTGTTCCTGACCGCCATCGTCATGGGACCCACCTTCGAGCGCTCGTACGACGCGGGCATCAAGCCGCTGCTGGACCACCAGATGGAGCTGCCTGAGGCGGTCGAGGCCGCCGGCGGTCCGGTGAAGCAGTTCATGCTGCGCCAGGTCGATCGCGAGGACCTGGCCCTGTTCGTGCGCCTGTCCAAGACGCCCCAGACGAAGAACGCCCAGGAGCTGCCGCTGCAGGTGGTGACGCCGGCCTTCATGATCTCGGAGCTGAAGCGCGCGTTCGAGATCGGCTTCCTGCTGTTCATCCCATTCCTGGTCATCGACCTGGTCGTGGCCAGCGTGCTGATGAGCATGGGCATGATGATGCTGCCGCCCGCGTCGATCAGCCTGCCGTTCAAATTGATCTTCTTCGTGCTAGTGGACGGCTGGCGACTCGTCGCGGGCAGCCTCGTGGAGAGCTTCCAGCGCGGCGGCGGCGGTTAGGCCCGATTTCTAGAAGACCCAGACCATGACTGTTTTTGTTCTCGGCTCGATCAACCTGGACGCTGTAGCCCGGGTGGACGACCTGCCCCGCCCGGGTGAGACCGTGGCCGGCACCTCGCTGGAGCTGTTCCTGGGCGGCAAGGGCGCCAACCAGGCGGTCGCGGCCGCCCGCATGGGCGCGGCCACCCGCCTGATGGGCGCGGTCGGCGGCGACGACAGCGGCAAGAGCCTGAAGGCCAGCCTCGCCGGCTATGGCGTGCAGGTCGCCGACGTCATGGAGCTCTCGGGCGTGCCGACGGGCCAGGCCCACGTCTGGGTGGCCAACAACGCCGAGAACATGATCGTGGTCACCGCCGGGGCCAACGCCCTGGTCACGCCCCAGCAGGTCGGCGCGACGCCGCTGGAGGGCCAGCGCGTGCTGCTGTGCCAGCTGGAGACCCCGGCCATCGCCATCGAGACCCTGTTCCGCACCGGCGCGGCTAAGGGCGCCCTGCGCGTGCTGAACGCCGCCCCCGCCCTGCCCCAGGGCGCGGCCCTGTTCCCGCTGACCGACATCCTGATCCTAAACCAGACCGAGCTGGCGACCTACGCCAAGCTGGACCGCGAGCCGATCCGTCTGGAGGACGTCTCGATCTCGGCCCGCAAGCTGATGAGCCGCCCGGACCAGACGATCATCGTCACCCTGGGCTCGGCCGGCGTCGCCGCCGTGCGTCGCGACGAGGCCTTCCTGGTCGAGGGCAAGAAGGTCAAGGCGATCGACACGGTCGGCGCGGGCGACTGCTTCTGCGGCAGTCTGGCCGCGGCCCTGGCGTCGGGCATGGACCTGCGCGACGCGGTCGAACTGGCTAACGGCGCCGCCGCTCTGTCGGTACAGAAGGCCGGCGCCGCGCCGTCGATGCCCCTGCGCCGTGAGGTCGAGGCTTTTCTAGAGGGTTGAGCCGCTAGCGCGGCGCGGGCGGGGCCGACCAGCTTTCGGCGTCGTCGACATAGGCCACGCGAGCGCGCTTGTCATAGATGCACAGCTTGGCGCGCGCCGAGCCTCGCGAGCGGTCCGAGACCAGCATGGCGACCCGGCCGACCCGGTCATTGAAGCCGACGATCGTCGAAGGCCGCGCGTTGCGAATGCCGCTCGCCGCGACGCAGGCGCGGGTGACGCGCTGATTGAACTCGGCCCAGGCCTGGTCGCTGGACGCCTGGGCGGACGCCGCGGGCAGCAACAGACCGGCGACGGACAGCGCGGCGAGGGTTCGGACGGGCAAACGCATTGAGCACTCCATGACGACGCCGGCGGACAGGGCCGGCGAACCTGCGTCATGAACGCTCAAGATGGCGGAACGGCGCCGGGTCGACGGCGTCTTGGCGCGGACGCCTAGGCCGCGCGGATGCCCGAAATGCCTTCGGCGGCGGCGCCGACCACGGCGTCGTAGCCGAGGATCATGTCGACGTCCTTGCCGTTGGTGGCCAGCGGCAGGCGCAGCCACAGGATCGACATGTGCGGAGCGCCGCGCCAGGCCAGGCTGTGGACGCCGACGCCGGGACGCCGCTCGTCGACGACCTTGTCCAGTTCCTTGCGCCAGTAGTCGAAGGCGTCCTTGTTGTAGACGTCGCCGATCATCCGGCCGGTGATCTCGCGGCCATAGACGCCGTAAAGGCCGGTGCCGGCCAAGCGCAGACGGTAGTCGCGGGGCGCGTTGACGACGTCAATCAAGCTGACCGTCGGCAGCAGCCGCTTCATGCTCGTAGGGTGCAGGTCGACGCGCGCAGGGAGGCTCGCCCCCCGGCGGAGGGACGCCCAATAGGCGAACATCTCCTGATGAGCGCGGGCCGCCGTAGCGGATGCGCTCAATTGCGCGGACATCTTCAGAGTCCTTAACAAGCTATTGGAATCACTTCGATTCACTATCGCTTAAGGAACGAATCGGCGGCAAGTGAAAAACATGTCGCGCGACAAGATTCCCATATTGAGTCAACCGCCAAAGACAACGCCCGCCGTCCGGGTGCGGACGGCGGGCGTTGGGGTCTTTTGAGGCCGCTAACGGCCAAGCTTTTGTTCCGACTCGACTATTTCGCCTTGCGCGCCGGCTTCCGACCGCCTTGGCCCAGGCCCATCTGCTTAGCGAGGTTCGAACGAGCCTCGGCGTAGTTCGGGGCCACCATCGGGTAATCCTTGGGCAGACCCCACTTCGAACGGTAGTCCTCGGGGGTCATGTCGTACTTGGTGCGCAGGTGGCGCTTCAGCGATTTGAACTTCCGGCCGTCTTCCAGGCAGATCAGGAAGTCGGGGGTGATCGACTTGCGGACTGGAACCGCCGGCTCCTTCGGCGCGGGCGCCGGCTCGGCGGCCGGAGCGCCGACATTGGCCAGCGCGGCGTGAACTTGCTTGATCAGGGCCGGCAGGTCAGCGGTCGAGACCACGTTGTTGCCGACATAGGCGGAGACGATGCCCGCCGTCATCTCGATCAGGTCGGATTGATCTTCCATAAGGCCTCGCCCGTAAGCCAATCTTTTTACATGACTGATTCACTAACCAGTCGACGGCTGCATACAAAGATTGTCTGCGGCGGGCAATACGGGCTTTGTAAGAGATCGTACGTAATAATTCAGTGTTCGCCCAACCGGCTCAACCAGCCAGAGGGCAAGTAAGTGAGGTTGAGTTCCTGAGCGACCACAAGCAGTGGGGTCGAAAAACCAACGATATTCCGGATTTAGCGGCCGAAATCGCGAGACAGCGCTAGCATCGCGGCTCGCTGCGGCGCCGAGTATTCGTCGACGGCGGCTTCGTCGCCCTCGCGGATGGCCTTCAGCAGGGCCGGAGTCAGGGCCGAGGTCAGCGACCAGTTCCAGTAGCGCAGCACGGTCTGGGCGCGATCGACGGCGACCATGTCGTAGACGGTCAGGACGCGTTCCAGCGCGTGGTCGATCGCCCCGCTACGGTCGGTTTCCTGGCGGCGCAGGCCACGCCACAGCAGGCGCACGTTGTTGCGCGGCAGGCCGGTGGCCTTGCACAGGATGGCCAGGGGCTCGCCGCCCGGATCGGTGAAGATCTTGGCGCCGGTCATCGGCTTCAGGCCCGAGAGATACGAGATCTCCTCGGCGATCTCGCGGGTGATGCCGGTCTCGCCGGCCGCGACCGCCTCGTCCAGGCTGTTGTAGGGGCTCTTGGCGATGGCGGCGCGGTTACGCTGGCGGCGCTCGATGAACTGCAGGGCCTTGCGCGACAGCGGGTCCTGCCAGCCCTCGGCCGAGGCCAGGGCGAAGACGTCGCCGACGGCGTCCTGCAGGATCTCGCGCGACACGGCGAAGCGCTGGAGGATGGTCTTGCGCGCCTCAGCGTCGGCCCACCAGAACATGACGTAGGCGTGGCTGGGACGCAGCTCGGCCCGGCGCAGCAGCAGCGGGATCAGGTACTGGTTGTCGCGCGTGGCGGCGACGATGTTCTCGACGCCCTGGTGGCTGAACTTGACCAGCTCGTTGCGCAGCAAGGTCTCGATGACCGGCGGCTCGCCCATGTCGATCAGGGCGTCGGCGACCACTTCGCTGACGCCGCGCCGCTGGGCGATCAGCCGGCGGTGATCTGTGGTCGATTGGTACAGGCAGGCGATCAGGTCGGCGTCCGACAGCTTCTCGGACTCGACCAGCAGGGCGCGGGCGACCGGCAACTCGTCGCGCAGAAGCAGACGCACCAGCACGCCGGGAATCTCGACCAGCATGGCCAGGCGGCGGGCGACCTTCTCGCGCTCGCCGACATTGGCGTCGCGCAGCATCTCGACCAGCAGGTCGGCGGTCATCGACCGCTCGAACGCGTTGATCCGGCTGGTCGGCAGGCATACCACGTCCGCCAGCCGCTTGAGCAGAGCCGAGCGCGAGCGCGGGGCGGCCTTGGGGGCCTCCGGCTCGGGGAACGACGACAGGGACGCGGCTTCGCTCATCCCGGCGAAGAGATCAGATCGTGCTTAACGGGTGATGAGCGAAGGCCGCGACAAAGTCACCGGAACTGCGGTTCTTCCCACTCCGGCCAGATATCCGGCACGTCGGTCGAGACCTTGTTCGGATAGACGGGGCTGCGCTTCTCCAGGAACGAGGTCACGCCCTCCTTGGCGTCGCCCGAGGCGCCGCGCGACTGTATGGCCCGGCTGTCGGCCTTGTGGGCTTCCATCGGATGGTCCGCGCCAGCCATCCGCCAAAGCAACTGACGGGTCAGGGCCACCGAGACGGGCGCGGTATTGTCGGCGATCTCGCGGGCCAGGGCGCGGGCGGCGGGCAGCAAGTCCTCGGGCGCGTGCAGCGAGCGGACCAGCCCCTTCTCCAGCGCCTCGGACGCCGGGAACACGCGGCCGGTGTAGCACCACTCAAGCGCCGTCTGCAGGCCCACCAGGCGCGGCAGGAACCAGCTCGAAGCCGCCTCGGGGTTGATGCCCCGACGCGCGAAGACGAAGCCGAACTTGGCCTCGGTCGAGGCCAGGCGGATGTCCATCGGCAGCTGCATGGTCACCCCCACGCCGACGGCCGCGCCGTTGATCGCGCCGATGATGGGCTTCAGGCTGTCGTACATCCGCAGGGTCACGCGGCCGCCGCCGTCGCGATAGACGTCGCCGACCTTGCCCTCCTCGCGCTCCACGGCCTGGGGCGAGCTGCGGTCAAAGGTGCCGCCGCCGCCGCCCAGGTCGGCCCCGGCGCAGAACGCCCGACCCGCGCCGGTGATGATCACAGCTTTGACCGCATCATCGGCGTCGGTGATGTCGAACACCTCGATCAGGTCCTTCATCATCCGGGCGGTGAAGGCGTTCATCCGGTCCGGACGGTTCAGGGTGATCGTCGCGATCCCGTCCTCGACGTCGTACAGGATGGTCTCGAAGGTGGGCTGCGACATGGGGCGGTTCCTCGTGATTTGCAGGCAGTCAAACATGCGTATGAATACGCCGCAACCGCCCTACCCCCGCTTCACCCCCAGCTTGCTGATCGCGTGCACGAAGTTGTTCGGGGCGATCTCGATGTTCCCTGTCCACTTCAGATCCGGGAAGCGTGCCAGGATCTGGCGGTAGGCTTCCTCCAGCTGGATCTGGGCCACGCGCTTGCCGATGCAGGTGTGGGGGCCATAGCCGAAGGCGATGTGCTTGCCGGCGTTGGCGCGCGTGACGTCCAGCGTGTCGGGGTCGGGGAACATCGCCGGATCGCGGTTGGCCGCGCCGTAGTACATGACGACCTTCTCGCCTTCGCGGATCAGCTGGCCGTCGACCTCGACGTCGGCGGTGGCCGTGCGGCGCATGTAGATCACCGGGCTGACCATGCGGATGAACTCGTCCACCGCGCCGCCGAGCAGCGAGGGATCGTCGATCAGCTTCTGCTTCTGGTCGGGGAACTCGGTCAGCAGCTTCATCGCCCCCGACAGGGTGTTGCGGGTGGTGTCGTTGCCGGCGAACACGATCAGCAGCCACGAGCCGTCGAGATACTCGTCGGCCAGCAGAGCACCGTCGACCTGGGCCCGCGCGATCGCGGTCATCAGGTCCTCTTTCGGATCCTCGCGACGCTTCAGCAGCATCTTGCGGCCGTAGTCGAACATCTCCTCGACGCCGTTGTTGAAGTCCTGGACGAACTGCATCAGCTCCAGGGTCGGGGCGATCGGCGCGGCGGCGTTCTGGACGGCCAGGTCCTGGGCGCGCTCCAAATAGTGCATCCAGCCCAGGAACTTCTGCCGGTCCTCGGGCGGCACGCCCAGGATCTCGCACAGGGTGAACAGCGGCAGGATCGAGCTGAAGTGCTCGACCATGTCGATCTCGGCCCCGCCCGCCAGCAGCGGCTCCATCTCGTCGAGAAGCCGAGTCACCTCGCCCCGCACCCGCTCGGTCAGGCCGCGCAGATAGGCGGGCGTGAAGTACGGCATGTGCTCGCGACGCAGCTGCAGGTGATGCGGCGCGTCCAGATTGATCATGGTGTCCATCGACGCCCGGAACAGCAGGGCGTGGCGTTTGTCCGGCGGGCCCATCGACATCAGGATGCCTCCGCGCTGCGACGAGAAAGTCGCCGGGTCGCCGTTGACCCGCTGGACGTCCTCGTACTTGGTCAGGGCCCAGAAGCCGGGGCCGTTGAACGGCTCGCCGTGCCACATGACCGGGGCCTCGGTGCGCATCCGCGCGAAGTCGGCCCAGGGTTGGCCTTTCTGGAAGCGGAAGATGTCGGCGAGGTCGACGCCGCTCAGGGTCGGATAGGTCGGCGGCGCACCGGGGCCGGCAATGCCGTCCACCACCGTCTGGCTGATCAGGTCCATCGTGCGCGTCTCCCCAGGAGTGCTCAAACGAGCACCGTTCTTTGAGGCGACGATACCCCGGAAACGCGTCGAACCAACGGCGCCGCGACGGCAACTTGCGCGATCGCGAAAGGTGCGCGCATCCTGCCAACTGAACACCGATCATGCGGGACACACGCGGGCGGTGAAGGGAGATAACGATGACCGGGATCATCGAGGCCGACTACGTCATCGTGGGCGCGGGCTCGGCTGGCTGCGTGCTGGCGGCGAGGCTGTCCGAGGGCGGCAAGTTCAAGGTCGTGCTGCTGGAGGCCGGCGGCGACGATCGCCCGACCAAGAACCTCGGCCAATTCGCCTCGAACCTGATGATCCACATCCCGGTCGGCTACTCGTCGACCTTGAAGGATCCAAAGGTCAACTGGCTGTATCAGACCGAGCCCGACCCCGGCACGGGCGGCCGCACCCATGTCTGGCCGCGCGGCAAGGTGCTGGGCGGCTCGTCCTCGATCAACGGCCTGCTCTACATCCGCGGCCAGCACGCCGACTATGACGGCTGGCGGCAACTGGGCTGCGAGGGCTGGGGCTGGGACGATGTCGCCCCTTACTTCCGCCGCGCCGAGCACCAGGAGCGCGGCGGCTGCGACTGGCACGCCACCGGCGGGCCGCTGAACGTCTCGGACGTGACGACCAAGCACCCCGTTTCGGACGCGGTGATCGAGGCCTGCGAGCAGGCCGGCATCCCGCGCAATGACGACGTCAACGGCTCGTCCCAGGAAGGCGCGACCTACTACCAGCTGACGGTCAAGAACGGCCAGCGCTGCTCAGCGGCGGTGGCTTATCTGCACCCGGCCATGGATCGTCCGAACCTGCAGGTCGTGACCAACGCCCTGGCCGGCCGCGTCCTGTTCGAGGGCCGCCGCGCGACCGGCGTCGAGTTCACCCAGAACGGCGTCAAACGCGTGGCCAAGGCGCGCGGCGAGGTGATCCTGGCCGGCGGCGCGATCAACTCGCCCCAGCTGCTGCAGCTGTCGGGCGTGGGTCCCGCCGAGCTCCTGATCAAGAACGGGATCCATGTCGTCCAGGACCTGCCCGGGGTCGGCGAGAACCTGCAGGACCACTACGTGATGAGCGTGCGCTATCGGCTGAAGGCCGGCGTCGTCTCGGTCAACGAGCAATCCAAGGGTGGCCGCCTGGCCGGCGAAGCGCTGCGCTACCTCTTCCAGCGCAAGGGTCTGCTGACCCTGTCGGCGGCGCACATCGCGGCCTTCTGCAAGTCGCGCCCGGACCTCTCCGGACCCGATATTCAGTTCCACATCCTGCCCGCCACCATGGACCTGGATAAGCTGGTCAACGAGCAGAAGATGGAGCTGGAGGACGCCCCCGGCTTGACCATCGCCCCCTGCCAGCTGCGTCCCGAGAGCCGTGGCCACATCCGCATCAAGTCGGCCGATCCATCCGTCTATCCGACCATCTTCGCCAACTACCTGGCCGATCCGCTGGACCAGGAGGTCGCCGTCGCCGGCCTGAAGTGGGCGCGCAAGATCGGCCAGGCCCCGGCCCTTTCGCCCTATGTCGACAGCGAGATCAATCCGGGCGGCGAGTTCGCCACCGACGAGCAGCTTCTGGGCTACGCGCGGATGAGCGGTTCGACGATCTATCACCCGGTCGGCACCTGCCAGATGGGTCACGGACCGATGGCCGTGGTGGATCCGGAGCTGCGCGTGCGCGGGGTCGAGAGCCTGCGGGTCGTCGACGCCTCGGTCATGCCGCGCCTGGTCTCGGGCAACACCAACGCCCCCACCATCATGATCGCCGAGAAGGCCAGCGACATGATTCGGCAAGCGGCCCGCGCGCCCGTCGCCGCCTAAGCCCCAGACGCAGAGGTATCGAGATGCACCCCTACCTCCACGCCCAGACTCAAGGCGACAAGCCGGCGTACATCATGGCCGGCTCGGGCGAGGTCGTGACCTACGCCCAGCTGGACGCGCGCTCGAACCAGGGGGCGCATCTGTTCCGCACGTTGGGCCTGACCCAGGGCGACGTCATCGCCATCCTGATGGAGAACAACGCCCGCTTCTTCGAGGTCGCCTGGGCGGCGCAGCGGGCGGGCCTGTACTTCGTCTGCGTCTCGACCAAGCTGACGGCGGCCGAGGTCGAGTACATCCTCAAGGACTGCGGGGCGAAGGTCTTCGTCACCTCCACCGCCATGGGCTCGCTGATCGACGAGGTCGCGGGGCTGGTCCCAGGCCTGACCCTGTTCGCCGTCGGCGGCCCGCATGGTCCTTATGCCGGCTTCGAGGACGCCCGCGCCGGCCAGCCCAGCACGCCGATCGCCGACGAGACCGCCGGCTCGGACATGCTCTATTCGTCGGGCACCACCGGCCGGCCCAAGGGGGTCAAGCCGGCCCTGAACGGCGGGCCGATCGACGCGCCCAACGCCTTGCAGATGATGGCCCAAGGCCTGTTCGGCTTCAGCGGCGACAGCGTCTACATCTCGCCCGCGCCGCTCTATCACGCCGCCCCACTGCGCTGGTGCATGACCGTCCACAAGCTGGGCGGCACGGTGATCGTGCTGGAGAAGTTCGAGCCCGAAGCGGCGCTCGCGCTGATCGAGAAGCACAGGGTCAACTGCGGTCAGTTCGTCCCGACCCACTTCGTACGCATGCTCAAGCTGCCCGAAGAGGTCCGCGCCAAGTACGACGTCTCGTCGATGAAGTCGGCGGTCCATGCCGCCGCCCCCTGCCCCGTGCCGGTCAAGGAGCAGATGATCGCCTGGTGGGGTCCGGTGATCTACGAGTACTACGCCGGCACCGAAGGCAACGGCTTCTGCTGGATCAATTCCGATAACTGGCTGGCCCACAAGGGCAGCGTCGGCCAGGCGGTGCTGGGCGAGCTGCGCATCTGCGACGACGCCGGCGACCCGGTCCCGCCCCGCACCGAGGGCGCGGTCTACTTCGCCAACGGCCCGGCGGTGAACTACCACAACGCTCCCGATAAGACCGCCGAGAGCTACAACAAGCACGGCTGGACCACCCTGGGCGACGTCGGCTGGGCCGACGAAGAGGGCTACCTGTACCTGACCGATCGCAAGAGCTTCATGATCATCTCGGGCGGCGTGAACATCTATCCGCAGGAGATCGAGAACCTGCTGATCACCCACCCCAAGGTCGCCGACGCCGCCGTCGTAGGCGCCCCGTGCGAGGAGATGGGCGAGAAGGTCGTGGCGGTGATCCAGCCCATGGACCAGGCCGAGGACCGCGATGAACTCGCCGCCGAACTGATGGCCTTCGCCCGCGCCAACCTCAGCCACGTGAAGTCACCGAGGCGGATCGACTTCATGGCCGAGCTGCCAAGGCATCCGACGGGCAAGCTCTACAAGCGGCTGATCCGCGATGCCTACTGGGGCAAGGGCGAGAGCCGGATCGTCTAGCTGGGATAGTTGTACTCGGCCTTGCCGTAGACCCCGACCAGATCGACGCCAAAGGCCGCGCCGTCCGCGAGATCGATCAGGAAGGCGTCATTGGCGCGGGCCAGCATGCCCACGTCGGCCTTGGCGGCCTCGGCCAGCAGCCAGCCCACCATGGCCGCCTTCGTGCCCTGGCCGTCCGGACCGTCGTGACCATAGGCGTCGAAATAGTCGACGCGGCTGTCGATCAGCGCATGCACCTTCGCGTCGGTCGGCGTCGAGCCGAAGATCGTCGCATAGGCCTTCTTCGTCGCCTCAAACAGGCTGAGCGCGCCGTAATCGGCGGTGAACCTGGCCGCGCCCTCGCCATTCTTGCCCAGATTGACGGCGAAGTTGATGTAGCGGTTCTCCAGATTGAAGCTCTGGTAGTAGGCGCTGTTCAGGTTGTTGCCGTTCGGCCCCGCGGCGGCCACCAGATAGTCCATCCCCGTCTCGAGGGGGATGTGGCCGGTGAAGAACTGATAGCTGAGCGTCGCCACTGAAGTGGTTGAGATCGCCGTCTTGGCCAAGGTCACGCCCAGCGCGGCGCCGTCCAGCAACCCGCCGATGGCCTTGGGATTGAGCTCGACGATCAAGGCCTGGGCGGCGGCCTCGCCCGGTTGGGCGCGCAGGACGTTGGCGATACCCAGGCTGACGCGGTGAACGCCCAGCGTCAGGGCCTTGTCCTGGAAGGCTAGGGTCTCGATGCCGCGTAGGGTGTCGACATCGGCGGTGCGGCCGGTCCGCAGGTCGCTGACCGTCCAGCCCGTGGCGTCGACCTTGACCTGGAACGAGGCGGCCGCGTCGACATAGCGCGCCGTGTCGAGGCCCGCGCCGCCGTCGAGCAGGTCGGACCCGCCGCCGCCGATCAGGACATCGTCACCGTCGCCGCCGGACAGCGCGTCGTTCCCGCCGCCGCCGTCGAGCGTGTTGGCCGCGCCATTGCCCTTGACGGTGTCGTTCCCGTCGCCCGCGATCACGTTCTCGATGATCGTGCCATAGGCGATGGCGAGGTTGTTCTCCCAGGTGAACAGAGCCTTGTCTTTGATCAGGAGGTCCGTGAAGAGGTTCACGTCACGGGCCTGGTCCGGAAACTTCGCCAGCCAGTAGGCGCGCTGATCCTCGGCCGAAAAAATGTCGATGCTGCTGAAGGCGCCGGGTGTCAGATCGATCGTCGACGCACGCTGGTGGCCCGACAGGTCGATGACGTCGACGCCGCCGGCGTCATACACGGTCGTTATGCTGGCGACCTTCTCGTCCCAGGCATAGCGCGTCGCCCCGGCATTGGTGTTCGGATTGGCGCCGTAAAGGCTTTGCAGCGCCGCGATGTCGAGCACGCCCAGCGCCAGCGGGACCATGTGGTTGGTGGTTGTCAGATTGCCCTGTGACGTCCGGCTCAGGTCCAGGATGAACCGGTCCTGGAGGACCTGGGTCGACATCATCGTGTAGCGTGCGGCGTCATAGTCCGCGGAGACGTTCGCGGCGGCGAAGTTGGGCGCCAGACCCAGCGCGTAGCCGATCATCATCAGGGTGGCGGAATACGGATATTCGCCGGCGGCCATGTCGTTGCCGATCTTCAGCGAGAACGACTTCATGCCCGTTCCCAGCCAGATGTCGCCGGACTGCTGCAGGCTGTCGCCGGGGAACTGGGCGTAGGGGCCATAGTCGGTGAAGGCGACGCGGATCTGCCCCGGCTTGGAGACGTCGTCGGTCTCGATGATCGGCGTGGCGATCACCGCGCTGAAGTAGCTCATCAAGACGCGGAAATTGGCCGCCTGCGTCGCGGACAAGGCCTCATAGCCCGGTCGGCCGGGCTCGGCGCCGCTCCCCTCATAGCCGGGCCAGGTGCTGCTGGCCGTGGGGATGCTGTAGGTGATGGTCGGCGTGGTCCAACGCAGACCGTTTTGAGTGAGCGCCTTGATGGCCTGGTTCGCGTCGAGCGGCATGAAGCTTCCCCCTGGCGGACAGAAACGCGACCCGACAGGGCGCCACGGAACATCAATGTACGGTTGAGGGAATAAGTGATGCCGCCATGGCTGACAAGCACGGCCGCTGCACCCTAACTAGACCTTATGTTCGCCGCCCTGCTCGACCGCCTCCCGAAAACCGCCACCGCGCCGTTCTGCCCCGCCGAGGTGCGGGGCGCCGTCGTGGTGCCGGACGGCCTGCCGGCCTGGAAGCGGATGCTGCGGGTGGCGGGCCCCGGCCTGCTGGTCAGCGTCGGCTACATGGATCCCGGCAACTGGGCGACCGACATCGAGGCAGGGTCGCGGTACGGCACGTCGCTGCTGTTCGTGGTCGTACTGTCGAGCCTGGCGGCGATCGTGCTGCAGACCCTGTCGATGCGGCTGGGCCTGGTCACCGGCAAGGATCTGGCCCGCATGTCGCGCGAGCGGTTCGGGCCGCGCACGGTCAAGGTCCAATGGCTGCTGGCCGAGCTGGCCATCATCGCCTGCGACATTGCCGAGGTGCTGGGCTCGGCCCTGGCCTTCAAGCTGCTGCTGGGCATCCCGCTGTGGGCCGGGGTGCTGCTGACGGCGCTGGATACGGTCATCGTGCTGGGCCTGAAGGGCAAGGGCTTCCGGCAGCTGGAGGCGATCATCCTGGGCCTGATCTCGACGGTCGGGATCTGCTTCCTGGTCCAGCTGATCCTGGCCCCGCCGAACGGCGCCGACGTGGCGCGCGGCCTGGTCCCGTCGCTGTCGGCCCTGCAGCAGGGCAACGCCCTGTACCTGGCCATCGGCATCCTGGGCGCGACGATCATGCCGCATAACCTCTATCTGCACTCGGCGATCGTGCAGACGCGGGTGACGCCGGCCGACGAGCCGGGCAAGCGCGCCGCCATCCGCCTGTCGACCATCGACACGGTGGTGTCGCTAATGCTGGCCCTGCTGATCAACGCCGCCATCCTGATCCTGGCGGCCTCCGCCTTCCACGGCACGGGCCTGACCGAGGTCGCCGGCATCGAGGAAGCGCACCAGCTGCTCGCCCCGGTCACCGGCGGCGTGCTGGCCGGCGTGCTGTTCGCCATCGCCCTGTTCGCCTCGGGCCAGAGCTCGACCTTCACCGGCACCATCGCCGGCCAGGTGATCCTGGAGGGCTTCCTGGACCTCAAGATCCCCTGCTGGCAGCGGCGGCTGATCACGCGGGGTCTGGCCATCGTCCCGGCCCTGATCGGGGTGCTGACCCTGGGCGAGCACTCGGTCGGCAAGCTGCTGATCCTGACCCAGGTGGTGCTGTCGGCCCAGCTGCCGTTCGCCATCTGGCCGCTGCTGCGCTTCACCGACGACAAGGCCCTGATGGGGGCCTTCGCCAATGGCTGGATCACTAAGATGGTAGCCTGGTTCCTGTTCGTGGTGATCTCGGCGGCCAATGTCTGGCTGGTGGTGTCGACCTTCTCCGGTTGACCCGCGCCGCCCGGACTGGTCTCTATCCGAACAACTGTTTGGGAGAGAAATGTCATGAAGGAAGTCGCCTATGCCGACGTCGCCAGCCTGGTCGGCCAGGAGATCGGGGTGTCCGACTGGGTCGAGGTCACCCAGGAGCGCGTCAACCTGTTCGCCGAGGCCACCGGCGACCACCAGTGGATCCATGTCGACGTCGAGCGGGCCACCCGCGAGATCGGCGGCCCGATCGCCCACGGCTACCTGACCCTCTCCCTGATCCCGATGCTGGGCGCCGACATCCTGCGCGTCACCGGCGTCACGCGCGGCATCAACTATGGCTGCGACAAGGTCCGCTTCACCGGCATGGTCCGGGTCGGCAAGCGCGTGCGCATGCGCCAGAAGCTGCTGTCGGCCGAGCCCAAGTCGGGCGGCCTGCAGATGAAGAACGAGTGCACCATCGAGATCGAGGGCGAGGAACGCCCGGCCTGCGTGGCCGAGACGATCTCGGTCATCTACGGCTGAAATCGAGGGATCCCTGTCATTTCCCCTGGCGGCCGCTTGCGATAGCGAGCGGGCCTACCGTCAGGGGATTTGCATGCTCGAGCTCCGTCCCAACTGCGAACTGTGCGACGTCGATCTGCCGCCGGACGCCCTGAACGCCCGCATCTGCAGCTACGAGTGCACCTACTGCGCGGCTTGCGCCGACGATGTGCTCCAAAACGTCTGCCCCACCTGCGGCGGCGGTTTCGCGCCCCGCCCGATCCGACCCAAGCAGGCCTACCACCATCCGCATATTTCACTCGGCCTGGGCTTCCATCCGGCCGGCGCCGTCCGCAAGTACACGCGCTGGAGCCGGGACCAGATCGCCGCCATGACCGCGCGGCTGAAGGACGTCCCTCCACAGGAGCGTTGAGCGATGGCCAAGCAGCACGACTACACCTGCCTGATCGAATGGACCGGCGACCGGGGCGACGGCACGCGCACCTATCGCGGCTATGACCGCACCTGGAACATCGCCACGCCGGGCAAGCCGGTGGTCAACTGCTCCAACGACCCGCTGCTGGGCGGCGACCCGACGCTGCACAATCCGGAAGACCTGCTGCTGTCGTCACTGAGCGCCTGCCACATGCTGTGGTACCTGCACCTGGCCTCGGTGGCCGGGATCGTGGTGAAGGGCTATCAGGACCAACCGATCGGCGTCGGAGAAAGCACGCCCGACGGCGCCGGCCGTTTCCTCAACGCCACCCTGAAGCCGCACATCAAGGTCGAGCGCGGCGCGGACCTCGTCAAGGCCGACGCCATCCACCATGAGATCCACAAGGTCTGCTTCATCGCCCGCTCGGTGAACTTCCCGGTCGACTACGCGGCGACCTACGAAGAGGTCGACTGAAGGGCTTTAGCCGTCGCCGCATCGGCGGGCAGGAAGGTCTCGATCGCCAGCTCGGAAACCATCACGTCCAGCGGCGAACCGAAGGTCATGGTGGCCGACAGGAATGACAGCTCGCCGCCCGGCGTCTTCAGGCGCAACGGCGCGGCGATCAGGCCTTCGCCGGCGCGCGGATGGGCCTCGCCGCCGGGATAGGCCGACAGCTCCTTGATCAGGTCGGCCAGCTCGGCGTCGCCGCTCTCGGCCAGCTGGCGGCGCAGGCGCGACAGGATGTGGCCGCGCCATTCGGCCAGGTTGGCGATGCGCGGGGCCACGCCCTCGGGATGCAGGCTGACCCGCAGCACATTGACCGGGCCTTCCAGCAGCTTGGGCGCGACGCCCGCCAGCAACGGCGCGAGACCCGCGTTGCTGGCGAGCATGACCCAACGGCGATCGATGGCCAGGGCCGGGAACGGCATGTGGGCGTGCAGCACCGCCTCGACCGCCGCCCGCGCGGCGGCCAGGCCGGGATCATCGTAGGACCGCTCGGGAAACACCGGCGCGAAGCCGGCCGCCAGCAGCAGGGCGTTGCGTTCGCGCAAGGGGACCTCCAGGTGCTCGGCCAGGCGCAGCACCATGTCCCGGCTGGGCGTGGCGCGCCCGGTCTCCAGGAACGACAGGTGGCGCGTCGAGATCTCGGCGTCCAGGGCCAGGTCCATCTGGCTGAGCCGGCGCTTCTGACGCCAGTCGCGCAGGCGCTCGCCGATGGTCGGAATGAGGGTCGCGGTGTTCATGCCCTGGAAGCTAGGGCGCGCCGCGCGCCGCCGCCATTACCTGCCACGTAATCGACGCTGGGAGCAGGCGGCGAAATGCTGAGCGGGCTTCAACGAGGGAGACCCGCCATGACCAGCCTGCCCCGCCGCCATGCGATCACCGTGATGACCGGCATCGGCGCCATCGTCGCCAGCCTGCCGGCTCCAGCCGTCGCCAAGCCCGCCCCGACCAAGCGTCCCGTCATGATCACCGCCCGCGATGGGACCCGGCTCTATTTCCGCGACTGGGGCGAGGGGCGGCCGGTGGTGTTCCTGGCCGGCTGGGGCCTGCCGTCGGAGTGCTGGGCCTATCAGGCCGCCGAGCTGTCGGAGCAGGGCCTGCGCTGCATCGCCTACGACCGGCGCGGCCACGGCCGTTCGGACGCGCCGTGGAAGGGCTATGACTATGACAGTCTGGCCGACGATCTGGCCGCGGTGCTGGAGCAGCTGGATCTGCGCGACGTGGTGCTGGTCGCCCACTCGATGGCCGGCGGCGAGGTGGTGCGGTACTTCAGCCGCCACGGCGGGACGCGGGTGGCCAAGGTGCTGCTGCTGGCTCCGCTGGATCCCTGCCCGGCCCAGAAGCCCGACAACCCCACCGGCCTGCCGCCCGCGATGTTTGAGGCCTTCCGCACCCACGTGCTGATGCGCGACTATCCCCGATGGCTAGAGGAGAACGCCCGGCCGTTCGTGACGCCGAACACCTCGGCCGAGATGATGGACTGGATCCGGGGCCTGATGCTGGGCACGACGACCAAGGCCCTGGTCGAGTGCAACCGCGCCGCCACCACCGCCGACCTGCGGCCCGAGATCCCGAACCTCAAGGTCCCGATCCTGGTGATCCAGGGCGACAAGGACGCCTCGACCCCGCTCGAGACCAGCGGCAAGCGCTACGCCGCCCTGGCGCCGAACGCTCGCTTGGTCGTCTACGAAGGCGCGCCGCACGGCCTGATGTTCACCCACATCGAGCGGCTCAACGCGGACATTCTTGCGTTCGCGAGGGCTTCCTAGACGACGCGTACGGGCGCATTAAACCTCCCTTCGAACAGGGATGATCCATGACCTTCCAAGCCCGTGGCCGCGCCGTTCTATTGTCACTCCTGCTGAGCGGCGCCGCCCTGCCTGCTCTGGCCCAGACGCCGGCCGTCCCCGCCATCCTGAAGACGACCGAGGCGCGGGACATCCACTCCTACGCCCAGCCGCTGGTCGCCCGCGTCACCCACATCGACCTGGACCTGACCGCCGACTTCGCCGGCCAGAAGATGACCGGCACGGCCGCCCTCGACATCGCCGCCGCGCCGGATGCGAAAGAGGTGGTGCTCGACAGCAAGGGCCTGGTGATCCACGGCGTCACCGACGCCAAGGGTGCCGCCCTGCCCTGGACCCTGGGCAAGGTCGACCCGATCCTGGGCGCGCCGCTGACGGTCACGCTGCCAAATAACGAAAAGGGGGCTGCCAAGCGCATCGTCATCACGTATGACAGCGCTCCGGGCGGCGCGGCCCTGCAATTCCTGACGCCCGCCCAGACCGCCGGCAAGAAGAGCCCGTATCTGTTCAGCCAGGGCGAGGCGATCCTGAACCGCAGCTGGATCCCCACCCAGGACAGCCCCGGCATCCGCCAGACCTGGACCGCCCGCATCGTCGCGCCCAAGGGGCTCAAGGCGGTGATGAGCGCCGAAATGCTGACGCCCAACGGCGAGCCGCTCGCTGACGGCAGCCGCGCCTATCGCTTCAAGATGGACAAGCCGGTCGCCTCGTACCTGATCGCCATCGCGATCGGCGACCTGACCTTCACGCCGCTGGGCAAGCGCACCGGCGTCTATACCGAGCCCTCGGTGATGAAGAAGACGGCCAACGAGCTGGTCGATGTCGAGAAGATGGTCGCCGCCGCCGAGAGCCTCTACGGCCCCTATGCCTGGGGCCGCTACGACCTCCTGGTCCTGCCGCCGTCGTTCCCGTTCGGCGGCATGGAGAATCCGCGGCTGACCTTCGCCACGCCGACCATCATCGCTGGCGACCGCTCGCTAGTCAGCCTGGTGGCCCACGAACTGGCGCACTCGTGGTCGGGCAACCTCGTGAACAACGCCACCTGGGCCGACTTCTGGCTGAACGAGGGCTTCACCGACTATTTCGAAAACCGGATCATGGAAAAGCTGTACGGCAAGCCGCGCGCCGACATGCTGGCCGATCTGGGCTGGAGCGACCTGCAGGACGCCATCAAGGACGCCGGCGGCTCCACCGGCGCCGACACCCGCCTGCACCTCGACCTGACCGGCCGTGATCCCGACGACGGCATGACCGACATCGCCTATCAGAAGGGCGCGACCTTCCTGCGCACCATCGAGAAGGCCGTCGGCCGGCCGCGCTGGGACGCCTATCTGAAGGCCTATTTCGCCCGCCACGCCTTCCAGAGCCAGACCACGGCCGGCTTCGTCGCCGACCTGCGCGAGCACCTGATCAAGGGCGATCCCAAGCTGGAAGCCGCCATCGGCATCGACAAGTGGGTCTATGAGGTCGGGCTGCCGGACAACGCCGTGCACGTGAAGTCGGCCGCCTTCCCGGCGGTGGACGCCCTGGCCGCCGACTACGCCAAGGGCGGCGCCGCGCCGGCCAAGTGGAAGGCCTGGAGCACGCCCGAGCGCACCCGCTT
The DNA here is from genome assembly GCF_058808315.1 of Caulobacter sp. GW821-FHT11E11. NCBI lineage: Bacteria > Pseudomonadati > Pseudomonadota > Alphaproteobacteria > Caulobacterales > Caulobacteraceae > Caulobacter > Caulobacter sp. GW821-FHT11E11. The sequence goes on along the minus strand of NZ_JBXARO010000003.1, from coordinate 293,675 downwards.
CATCGCCAGCCTTCCGCGCAAGCTGTCGGACGAGCGCCTCAGCACGCTGGACAAGGCCTTCGGCCTGGACGCCCAGGGCAACAGCGAGATCCGCTTCGTGTGGCTGGAGCTGGCCGTGGCCAACCGCTACCAGCCGGCCCTGCCGTCGCTGGAAGCCTTCCTGACCGACCAGGGCCGCCGCAAGTTCGTGGCCCCGCTGTTCAAGGACCTTATGGCCCAGGGCGACTGGGGCCAGCCGATCGCCAAGCGGATCTACGGGAAAACCCGGCCGCTGTACCACGCGGTGACGCGCCAGACAGTGGACGGGATCGTGAAGTAGCCAGCCTTAGCGCCCAAACAAAACGGCCGCCGGATCGCTCCGGCGGCCGCTTTCATTCAGTCATAGCTCGGTGTTCACTTCTTGATCGCGTCGCCGATCTTGTCCTGGGCTTGGCCGACCTTGTTCTGAACGTCGCCCTTCGCCTTCTGGACCGCGCCTTCGGCTTCGAGACGTTCATTGCCCGTGGCCTTGCCCGCGGCTTCCTTGACGGCGCCGACGCCCTTGTCGATAGCGCCTTCGACACGATTGGTGCTCATGGCTTTCGCTCCTGCTGTTCGCGTTATTGCGTTGCAGAAGAAACGGGCCAGGCGCGGATCGCGTTCCGAGAAATCCCTAGTGCGACGCGCCCATCGCCATAGCGGAAACCGCTACCGCTGGGATCGCGCCGGGCATGGCCGGCTCGGGCTTGGCCAGCCGCGCCTGGGCCACCGGCGCGCCGGGAAGCTTGTCCAGCATGGCCAGGGCTTCGCGGATGAACTTGGCGTGGGTGACGATGCCGATCTCCAGGCGCTCGCCCGACAGCTCGACCTGTTGCGTGAGCAGGCCGGCCACGAACTGGACCTCCTGGCTTTCGCTGGCGCCCGGCCGGCGGCGCGCGCCCTCGGCCATGAACACCGGGCCGCCCGAATTGCCGGGGAACACCGAGAAGTCCATCAGGAAGGTCGGGAAGTTGGTCGCCGGAGCCAGCGGATAAGAAGCGACGCGGCCCGACCGCAGGATCGGGAAGCCGGCCGGATTGGCCGACAGACCGCGCGGGAAGCCCAGCGCCATCATCTCGTCGCCCGGACCCAGATTGTACTGGTTGAAGGTGTCGTCCTGGGCCAGGTACTTGATCGGGATCGCCGCCTTGACGAACTCGGGCGGGGCCTCGACCTCCATGACCGCGACGTCACGGGTCGGGTGCTTGACCCACAGGGGGTGGTCGCCGTCGCGGATCTTCAGGGTCTCGGGATCGAAGCGCCAGACGCCGCCAGCGCCCTCGATGCGATAGCCGATCTTGGCCGACACAGACGGCATCTTCTCGAAGACGTGGGCGGCGGTCACCAGGATGACCCGCGGCTTGCCGTCGGGGGTGGGATCGGAAATCAGAAAGCCCGTGCCGACGGTCCGCGAACCGTCGCCTAGCGGCTGTTCAAGCTGGACCGTCGCCTTGATCAGGTCGACGGACAGATCCCAGGCCATATCGCCCCCTTGGTGCTTACGCTTACTCGCCCGACTGCTGAGGGAATTTGACCACAGGATTCTTGCGCCGCAAGTTGTCGTTCTGCCGCACTTACGCGTTGTGTCAGGTTAAGGGGGAGTTTGCGCATGGATCGCCGACGCTTGATGACGAGCGCCGCCGGCGCGCTTATGTCATCCCCCGTAGTCTTGTCTGGAACAGCTTTCGGGTCCCCTATGTCTGTCGAAAACGCCGCCCGGCCCACGCCGCCAGTCGCCAAGAAAATTCCCAAGACCATTGAGCAGCTGGGACGGAGCCGCACCGACGACTATGCCTGGATGAAGGACGACAACTGGCAGAAGGTCCTGCGCGACCCGTCGCTGATCAAGGCCGACGTCAAGGAGCACCTGACGGCCGAGAACGCCTACACCAAGGCCATGCTGGCCTCGACGGAAGGCCTTCAAGAAAAAATGTTCGCGGAGATGAAGGGGCGCATCAAGGAAGATGACGCCTCGGTGCCCGCGAAAGACGGTCCGTTTGACTATTACACGCGCTTCGAGAAGGGCGCGCAGCATCCGATCCACGCCCGCAAGCCCCATGGCGGGGGTTCGGAAGAGATCTTGCTCGACGAGGAAACCGAGTCGAAGGGCAAGGCCTTCTACCAGGTCGGCGCGGCCAGCCACTCGCCGGACCACAAGCTGTACGCCTTCGCCGTCGACGAGCAGGGTTCGGAAGTCTACCGCATCCACGTGAAGGACCTGGCGACCGGCAAGGTGCTGGAGAGCCCGGTGGAAAGCACCACCGGCGACTTCTGCTTCTCCCCCGACAGCCAGTGGCTGTACTGGACGTTCCGCGACGACAACGGCCGCCCGGCCAAGATCTATCGCCGCCCGGCCAAGGGCGCGGCCAGCGACGACGTGCTGATCTATGACGAGCCGGACGAGGGCTTCTTCATCGGCGTGGGCCTCACGGCCTCGGAGAAGTTCGTCGTCATTTCGTGCGGCAACCAGGAGACCAGCGAGGCGCTGATCATCCCGGCCGCGACGCCGACCGCGACGCCCGTCGTCTTCCACCCGCGCGAAGTGGGTCTGCGCTACGAGCCGGAGCACTGGAACGATCACTGGGTGATCCGCACCAACGCCGACGGCGCGGTCGACTGGAAGCTGGTCACGGCTCCTGAAACGGCCACCGGCAAGGCCAACTGGAAGGACTGGGTCGCCCACCAGCCGGGCCGCCTGATCTCCGGGACCATGGCCTTCAAGCGCTGGTTCGTGCGCCTGGAGAAGGTCGATGCGCTAAACCAGGTGGTGGTCACCGCCGCCAATGGCGACGCGCACACCATCGGCTTCGATGAGCAGGCCTACGCCTTGAGCCTTGAGGGCGGCTACGAGTACGATACCGACAACGTCCGCTTCGTCTACAACTCGATGACCACGCCTCGGCAGTGGTTCGACTACGACATGGCCTCGCGCCAGCGCACCCTGCGCAAGACGCAGGAGATCCCCTCGGGCCACGATCCCGCCCAGTACGAGACCCGCCGCCTGAATGCCAAGGCCAGCGACGGGACCGACGTGCCGGTGTTCATCCTGATGAAGAAGGGGACCAAGCTGGACGGCTCGGCCCCGCTGCTGCTGTACGGCTATGGCAGCTACGGCATCGCCATGGAGCCCAGCTTCTCGATCCGGAACCTGTCGCTGGTCGACCGCGGCTGGATCTGGGCCACGGCCTGCCCGCGCGGCGGCTCGGAAAAGGGCTGGGGCTGGTTCCTGGACGGCAAGAAGTTCAAGAAGAAGAACACCTTCACCGACTTCATCGCCTGCGCCGAGCACCTGCATGGCGCCGGCTATGGCAAGCCGGCCAACACGGTCGCCTATGGCGGCTCGGCCGGCGGGCTGCTGATGGGCGCGATCACCAACATGCGGCCCGACCTCTTCGCCGGCATCATCGCCGCCGTGCCGTTCGTCGACGTGGTCAACACCATGAGCGACACCACCCTGCCCCTAACCCCGCCGGAGTGGCCCGAATGGGGCAATCCGCTGGAGGACAAAGAGGCCTACGACTACATCGCCAGCTATTCGCCGTACGACAACGTCAGCGCCAAGCCCTATCCGGCCGTGCTGGCCACCGGCGGCCTGTCGGATCCTCGTGTCACCTATTGGGAGCCCGAGAAGTGGGTCGCCAAGCTGCGACCGGCCACGACCAGCGGCAATCCGGTGCTGCTGAAGATCAACATGGACGCCGGCCACGGCGGCGCCTCGGGGCGCTTTGATTTCCTCAAGGAGATCGCCCTGGACTATGCCTTCGCCGTCTGGGCGGTCGAGAAGGGCTGGACCAAGGCGTGAGCGTGCTGATCCGTCCGTCGACCGACGCCGACCTGCCTGGCGTCACCGCCGTCTATGCCTGGAACGTCCTGAACGGCCTGGGCACCTTCGAGGAGACCCCGCCGGACGAGGCCGAGATGGGCCGACGCCGCCAGGCGTTCCTGGATCGTGGCCTGCCCTACCTCGTCGCCGAACTGGACGGCGAGGTGGTCGGCTACTGCTATGCTGGGCCGTTCCGCCTGCGCGCGGCCTACCGCTACACGGTCGAGGACAGCGTCTATGTCTCGCCCCAAGCGGTGGGCAAGGGCGTCGGTAAGGCCCTGCTGGAGGCCCTGATCGCGTCTTGTGAGGCTTTGGGCCTGCGACAAATGTGCGCAGTCATCGGCGACAGCGGCAACGCCGCCTCGATCGGCCTGCACGCGGCGCTAGGCTTTGAGAAAATGGGGGTTTTTCCCAGCATGGGCCACAAGTTCGGCCGCTGGGTGGACCTGGTCTGGATGCAGCGTTCGCTGAACGGCGGTGGCGAAACCCCGCCCGACGCGCCCGGCATGAGCCTGAGCGGCGTCTAGCAATTGTAAAACATCGTCATTCGAAACAAGGCTTAACCAGTCTTCCCTTAGTCTACTGAGCTGAGGGAAGTCGGGGACAGGTCTTGCAGGGCTCGAAGACTGACGAAAAGCGGCGGACGAAGGTCGCGCTGATGCAGGCCTACGTGCCCATAGCGCGTGGGTACCTGATCGCGACCGCGATCTACTACGCCCTGATCAGCCTTTCCCACCCCTTCTACGAGACCGGCGCGGCCCTCCTGATTCTGGAGAGCCTGGCCATCGGCTCAGCCCTCTACGCCCTGGGGAGCTGGATCGCCCTGCGCCGGGGCAAGATCATGGGCCTGCCGCTGGAAGCGGTGATCCTGGGCATGAACGGCCTGTTCCTGACCAACACCCTGGTCTACCAGTTCATTCACTTCGAGCCGCAGAAGCTCGTTTATTTCGTGCTGATGGCCCTGGTCTTCGCGACCTCGGCGCCCAGTCGGCGCGTGGCGCTGATCAGCGCGACCGCCGCCATCGCCGGCCTTGTCGTCATGACCCGCCAGGCGCCCCAGGAGCTGGTCACCCAGTTCCTGTATGTCGGCGTGGCCGGCGCCTTCGCCGCCGCCGGCATGTCGACCCTGATGCGCGGCGTCGTCGGCCGCGAGGTCCGCGCGCGCCTCGCCAGCGAGGCCCTCAACGCCGAACTCCAGCGCGAGCTGACCGAGAACCGTCGCCTCAAGACCGAGGCCCAGGACCTGGCCCTGACCGCCGAGACGGCCAACCGCGCCAAGACCGAATTCCTGGCCACCATGAGCCACGAGATCCGCACGCCCCTGAACGGCGTGCTGGGCATGGCCCAGATCATGGCCGCCGGCGCGCTGGAACCCGACCAGCGCCAGCGCCTGGACACCATCAGCGCCTCGGGCCAGTCGCTGCTGACCGTGATCAACGCCATCCTCGACATCTCCAAGATCGAGGCCGGCAAGATGGACATCACGCCCGCTCCGTTCGACCTGCCGGCCCATCTGGACGCCCTGCGCCAGCTTTACGGAGGCCTGGCCCGCGACAAGGACCTGGACTTCAGCCTGGAGATCGCGCCCGGCGCGGCCGGCTGGCGGCTGGGCGACGCCGAGCGCCTGCGCCAGGTGCTGTCGAACCTGATCTCCAACGCCGTGAAGTTCACCGACGCCGGCGGCGTGCGAGTGATCGTCGAGGGCGACTACACCAGCCTCATCGCGCGCGTCATAGACACCGGCAACGGCATCCCGGAACACCAGCGCGAGCGCCTCTTCACCAAGTTCGTGCAACTGGACAGCTCCAGCACCCGCCGCGCCGGCGGTTCTGGCCTGGGCCTGGCGATCTGCAAGACCCTGGTCGAGCTGATGGGCGGCCAGATCGCCTTCTCGCCCTCGCCGGAAGGCGGCGCCTGCTTCACGATCGCCCTGCCGATGCCCGAGGTCGCCGCCGCCGCTTCGGCCGTCTCGGCCCTGGACATCGCCACGCCCCAGGTCGACGACGACACCGCGCCCAAGATCCTGGTGGTCGACGACAACCAGACCAACCGCGCCGTGCTGCTGACCCTGCTGCACCACCTGGGCGTCGACGGCCATTTCGCCGTCGATGGCCGCGAGGCCGTGGCCATGTGGGAGAAGGAGCGCTGGGACGCGATCCTGATGGACGTGCACATGCCGGTCATGGACGGCGTCCAGGCCAGCCAGGCCATCCGCGCGGGCGAGAAGCGCACCGGCCGTCCCCGCACCCCGATCATCGCCGTCACCGCCAGCGTCCTGACCCACGAGCGCTCGCTGTACGCCGAGGCCGGCATGGACGCCCTGGTGCCCAAGCCTGTCGAGATCCCCCGCCTGGTCGAGGCCCTGGCCCGCGTGCTGTCCCTGGACGCCGTCGCGACGGCCGAGCCCGACACGCGCGGCGTGGCCTAGGCTGCTTTCCCCTGAGCTCCAGGCACAAAAAAGGGGACGCCCGCCGCGTCCCCTTTTCGTAGTTCGGTAGACTTTAAGAGCCGATCAGCCCTTGCGGCCGCGCGTGGGAGCCTTGCCCTTGCGACCGCCCTGACCCAGGCCAAGGGCCTTGGCCATCTTCGAACGCGCTTCGCTGTAGGCGGGCGCGGTCGTGGGATAGTCGTTGGGCAGGCCCCACTTGGCCTTGTACTCGGCCACGGTCATGCCGTGGGTCGTCAGGTGGCGCTTCAGCGTCTTGTACGGCTTGCCGTCTTCGAAGCTGATCAGAGCTTCAGGCGTGATGCTCTTGCGAATCTGGGCCGGCGAGGCCTTGCTGACGGCTTCGACGGTCGGCGCGGGCGGCGCGCCAATACCAGCCAAAGCGTCGTGCGTGGCGCGGATCAACGCCGGAAGTTCGGAAACCGGCGTAACGTTATTGGCCACATAGTTGGCCACGATTTCGGCGGTTAGCTCGATCAGGGTAGCCTTATCTTCCACGATCACAACTCCATTCCCCTAGTGTTTTCGCAAATACACCCTCACCTCGAAAACACAAGTAGTTCACACCGCATTTCCGCTTTAATTCGTGAATTACCGTAACAATTGACTATCGTTGAGCCCGTTCAACGAGGCGAATTTTCGTCAACTATACCGTCGACAACGTTGTTATCAGGCGCTGAGTCGGTCGCTAAACCCTTGCGGGTGGCGATGTTTCTCGCAACTGCGAACTGGACTTGTGGTTTAACGAACACATAACCCGCAAATACCGCATCCCGGAGGATCGAGGCCGCCGCCGATGCGGCATGGACGTCCTCGCCACGGTGCGATCGCGCGCATCGACTCGGTCATTGCTTATCTTCACCTGAGCGCGGAACGTTCAGGCTTCGACATAGCCATCCCGGGGGCCGTTCATGACTGTCTACGTCGTCGCGCAGCTAAGCTTCACCGACGAGCCGCGCTACCGCCAATACCAGGCCCGCTTTGGCGAAGCCTTCGCCGGCCACAACGGCCGCGTCCTGGCCGCCGACGAGGCGCCCCAGGTGCTGGAGGGCGAATGGCCGTTCTCCAAGCTGGTGATGCTGCAATTCGAGGACGAAGCCGCGGCCCGGGGATTTCTGGACAGTCCCCTGTACCGGGAGATCTCGATCGACCGAGACGCTGGCGCCAAGACGACGGCGGTGCTGGTGCGGGGCGTGTGAGCGCCCGCCCGGCTAAGCTTGCTCTAGTCTTGGAGATCAGGAGGAAGTGGCTGGGGAACTAGGACTCGAACCTAGAATGACGGTACCAAAAACCGCAGTGTTACCATTACACCATTCCCCAGCAGGAACGGCGAAACCCGTCAGGGCTCGGCGAGGCGGTGGAGATAGCTCACGACTCGGATGGATGCAACATCCCATTTCAGAACTTTTTTCGGGCCGTCACACGAACCTCGAAAAAGGCGCTTGCGCCCTCCGAAACCGCCACCTATAAGGCCGGCCTCCAAGTCGGAGTGTGGCTCAGTCTGGTAGAGCACTGCGTTCGGGACGCAGGGGTCGCAGGTTCAAATCCTGCCACTCCGACCACTTCCTCCCCGCCAACCAGAGGCGGGAAACCTGCCAAAAATACAGAAGCTTAGGCGCCGCGAAAGCGGCGCCGAGCCTTCTCGCGCGCGTTCATGAGATTCGTTGCGCGCTCTTCATTTGGTCGCAACCCCAACACCGGTTAGCTTGTCGGCGGTTTCGCTAGCAGGACCTCCGATGAAGCAGTTCTTTCTGACCGTCGCCGGCGTTTTCGTCGGCCTTCTTCTGTTCGTGGTCGGAGTGCCGTTCCTGCTGATCGTGATGGCCGCCGGCGCCGCCCGGCCGGCGCCGGTCCCCACTCACACCGTCCTGCAACTGGACCTGCGCACCAGCCTCACCGACCAGGAGCCCAAGAGCCCGTTCGCGGCCTTCGGCGGCGGCGGGGGTTCGGTGATGTCGATCATCGAGACGCTGCGTCGCGCCGAAAAGGACGACAAGGTCGAGAGCGTGCTGGTGCGCCTGCCCGAGGGCGGCGTCGCCCCGGCCGCGGCCGACGAGCTGCGCCTGGCCTTCAAGCACTTCCGCGAGGTCGGCAAGAAGCCGATCTACGCCCACAGCCAGGGCCTGTATCCCTCCGGCATGGTCACCTCGACCTACATGCTGGGCGCGGCGACCAACGAGTTCTGGATGCAGCCCGACTCGAGCTTCCAGGCGGTCGGCGTCTCGACGGAGTCGATGTTCTTCAAGCGCTTCTTCGACAAGTACGGCATCAAGGCCGAGTACGAGCAGCGCTACGAATACAAGAACGCCGTGAACCCCTATCTCTACAGCGACTACACGCCCGCTCACCGGGAATCGACGCTGTCGTGGATGGGCTCGGTCTATCGCACCGCCCTGACCAGCGCCGCCGTCGATCGCAAGCGTGATCCGGCCCAGATCATCAAGACGCTGGAAGATGGCCCCTACAGCGCCCAGGAAGCCCAGGGAAAGGGCCTGATCGACAAGGTCGGCCAGGTCAGCGACATCCAGGCCTTCGCCCTGGAGAAGGCCGGCAAGGGCGCCAAGCTGGTCGACTTCAACGACTATGCCTCCCGCTCCAAGCCGCCGGCCGTCAAGACCGGCCCGGCCATCGCCGTGATCGGCGCCGAGGGCGCGATCGTCACGGGCACGGGCGGCGGCGGCTCGCCGTTCGGCGGCGACAGCAATGTCTATTCCGACGACGTGGCCAAGGCCTTCAAGGACGCGACCGACGACAAGGACGTCAAGGCGATCGTCTTCCGCGTCTCCTCGCCCGGCGGCTCGGACACGGCCTCGGAACAGATCCTGGCGGCCATGAAGACCGCCAAGGCGGCCGGCAAGCCCGTCGTGGTCAGCATGGGGACCTATGCGGCCTCGGGCGGCTACTGGATCTCCAGCCAGGCCAATTCGATCGTGGCCCAGCCCTCGACCCTGACCGGCTCGATCGGTGTCTATGGCGGCAAGTTCGCCCTGGGCGACGCCCTGGCCCGCTTCGGCGTCGACACCAAGCCCCTGCACGTCGGCGGCGACTATTCGCAGGCGTTCGGCTCGGCCGACGGCTTCACCCCCGACCAGCGCGCCAAGTTCGCCGGCTGGATGGACCGCATCTACGCCGGCTTCATCAGCCGCGTCGCCGAGGGCCGCAAGCTGCCGCCCGAGCGCGTGCGCGAGATCGCCAAGGGCCGCGTCTGGACCGGCGAGCAGGCCAAGCAGCTGGGCCTCGTCGACCAGCTGGGCGGCTTCTACGACGCCGTCGACAAGGCCAAGCAGCTGGCCAAGCTGAAGGACGACGTGCGCCTCAAGCGCATGGACGGGACCCAGTCGCCGTTCGAGGCCTTCGAGAAGTTCCTGGGCGTCAGCGAGACCTCGGCCAAGACCCTGGCGGCCGCCGCCTGGGTGCTGGGCGATCCGCGCTCGCAGGCGATCCTGGACGAGATGGCCCACGCCCGCCTGCGCGCCGCGCCCGGTGGAGCCTCGGTGCTGGCCGATACGCCAGTGCGGTAGGCTCGGGCACATAAAGAGACGAGAAGGCCGCCCAGGGGCTCCCTGGGCGGCCTTTTTGTTTGGCTGTCTACGGGCGGCTCCGTGGGTCGGTGACAGGCGCTGAGCGCCCCCTCCGTCACGATGCGTATCCGCATCGCGCCACCTCCCCCGCACGCTTCGCTACGGGTGAGGAGGATACAGCTGCCCTCCTGCCCCGCGTGCGGGGGAGGTGGATCGGCGCCGATAGGCGACGAGACGGAGGGGGCGCTGTCACCGCCCCTCGCTTACCCCACCGCCCAAAAGAAAACGGCGGGCTCCTTTCGGAGCCCGCCGCCATTCTCAGAACCGTAAGGCTCGACCTCAGAAGGCCAGGTCGAAGCCCACGCGCACGTAGCGCGGCTCTTGGTAGGCGATCGGCTTGCGGTAGTTGGCCGAGTAGCCGCCACCGGTCGTTTCGCGGCGCTCTTCGTAGGACGTGATGGCGTCCGAGTTGAACACGTTGAAGACGTCGGCGCGCAGGATCAGGTTGCCGCCCAGAGCCATGATCTTTTCCGGCACGGTGTAGCGGACCGACAGATCGAGCGTGGTCTGCCAGTCGGTTTCCTGAGCCGAACCGCGCGGAACCGGAGCGGACGGGGCCAGCAGGGAACCCGTGTCGCTGAAGGTCTTGCACCAGCGCGAAGCAGCGCCGTAACCGGCCGAGTTACCGTCGGTCGGGTGACGACCCAGGCAGCCCTGGTGCTTCGGCGAGATGATCGAGGCGTTGGCGCCGAACATCAGGTTGTCGGTCACGGCGTACGAACCGAACACCTTGAACTGGTGAGCGTGGTGGTTCGGCAGCAGACCTTGCTGGTAGTCGGTCAGGCCAACGAAGTCGTACAGCACGGTCGAACCGGCGTCGGCTTGGTTGTTGTCCGACAGCACGGTGCCTTCGTAGTTACCCTTGCTTTCCGACAGGGTGTACGAGCCTTGCAGGCCCCACTTGCCGTCGAAAGCGCGCTCGAAGGTGAACTCGAGGGCGATGTACTCACGCTTCGGCTTCGGGAAGCCCAGCTCTTGAGCGGTGAAGGTCAGTTCCTTCGGCAGAGCAGCAGCAGCGGCGATCGTCGCGGCGTCGTGCACCAGGGCGTTCGGCTGACGCAGCTTGATCGTCAGGTCTTCACCCGGGTTGAAGACGATGTACTGCCACGAGTTGTTGAAGATGTTCTCGCAGGCGGCCAGCGTCGCGCCAGCGACGTGGGCGTTACACCACTTCACGACGAACGGGTCGAGCGTGGTGTCTTCCGAGATGCGGTTCAGCTTGCGGTAGGTCAGGTTGACGCCGGCCTTCCACAGTTGGTTGAACTGACGCTCGTAGCCGATCGTGAATTCGTCTTCTTGCGAAGCCTTGATGCCTTGAGCGGCCTTCGAATAGGCCGGCTCGGCGACGCCGAGGCCGTACGAAACCGTACAACCGATCACGTTCGGCGAACCGGCGACGACCGACGACGGGCAGACCGTGAACGTACCAGCCGGGAGGCCCGGGTTGGTCGTGGTGGTGATCTGCGTGCCGAGAGCGGTCGGAGCCAGGTTGGCGCCCGTCGTGAAGTTCGGGCCGTTCGTGGTGCCGTTGACATAGCCCGGCGCGTAGAAGAACGCGCTGTAGCCCAGGTCGGCGCCGCGATAGCTGAGGTTCGACGCCGGCGGGATGTAGTAGCGGCCGAACGAGGCCGAGATCTTATCCTTGCCTTCGCCGACCGGGTCCCAGGTCACGCCAATGCGCGGGCCCCAGTTGTTCTTCAGGTTCAGGACCTGTTCGCCCAGCAGGTTGTCCAGGGTGAACTTGTCGTTGCGGATGCCCAGCTGCAGGCTCAGGTCCGGGGTGATGTCCCAGGCGTCCTGCACGTACCAGGCTTCGTTGACGCCGTGCACCGGCGCGCCGCCGAAGCGGTTCGTCTGCACTTCGACGTAGTTCACGCCGCCCAGCACGCCGTTGGCGTCACGAGCGGTCGGGTTGGCCGCGTCGTACTTCGGACGGTGATAGACGTAAGCGATACCCGTGGCGCCCGGACCGGTGTTGATCGAGGCGTGGTTCAGGGTCGTCTTTTCATGGTCGAAGCCGCCACGGACGTGGTGCTTGCCCAGGAAGTCGAAGTACAGGTCGCCGTCGATGCGGTAGAATTCGCGCAGCGTCTTGCGGGTTTCGATCGTGGCTTGCTTCTGGGCCGAGATCGTCTGGGTCGCCTGACCGTCGACGTCGCTGGTGACCAGCGGGTCAACGGTGTTGCCCGGCAGCACGCTGTTGGAGTCGCGGTTCTTGCCGTAGGCGGCCGACAGGGTGAACCAGTCGGTGAACGTACCCGTGTAGCGGGCCACGTAGTTCACGCCACCTTGACGGTAGACGGTCGACGGCAGAGCCGCGCCGATGGTGTCCGTCGCCGCAGTGTAGGCGTTGGCCGAGCGGTTGATGGTCTTCTGGGTGTCGAAGTAGGTCAGTTCGACGCGGTGACGGTCGGTGATGTAACCGTCGATCTTGGCGCCCCAGAACGGGTCGTTCGAACGGTCTTGGACATACTGACCGGTGGTCTTCTGGGCCTGGGCCGTCTTCAGGTCGCGCTGTTGGTTCAGCACGTAGAAGAACAGGTGATCTTCGATGATCGGGCCGCTGACTTCGAACGTGGCGCTCTTGTCCGTGCGCTTCGCACGGTGGTTGGCCATGATGTAGGTGTCCGGCGCGTCCTTGCGCCAGGAGTCGGCTTCGTAGTTGCCGTGCACTTCGAAGTGGAAGCTGTTCGAGCCCGACTTCGTGACGGCGTTGATGACGCCGCCGGTGGCGCGACCGAACTCGGCGGGGTAGCCGCCGGTCTTCACTTCGATCGACTTGTAGAAGTCGAACGGCACTTCGGCGGCGCCGATGTACGTGTCGAAGTTCGTGATGTTCAGGCCGTTCACGTAGAAGGCGTTTTCAGCGACCGAGCCGCCGCCGACCGACGGTTGACCGCCGAAGTTGGCAGCCGACGGAGCCGTGGTGACGCGCGACGAGCTACCGGTGACGACGCCCGGGGCCAGTTGAACGACGGCCGTCAGCGAGCGGCCGATCGGCGCTTGCTTGGTCAGGGTTTCGATGTCGACGGTCAGACCCTTGGTCGTCGCGGCGAAGTCCAGCTGCGGGTTGGCGGTGGCGGTGATCACCACTTCGCTGACTTCTTCGCTCGTGCCCGCCAGGGTGAACGAATAGGCGGTCGAACCGCCCAGGCCGACGCGCACGTTGCCGTCGTTGGTCGGCTGGAAGCCGTCCTTGCTGATGGCGACCGAGTAGCCACCGATCGGGATCAGGGGAACGCGGAATTGGCCGGCGGCGTCGGTGGTGACCGAGCGGGTGAAGCCCTGGTCCAGCGACTTGACGGCGATGGCGGCGCCGGCGACCGGGTTGCCCGACGTGTCACGCACGGTGCCGACGAGCGAGCCCGAGCTGTAGTCCTGAGCGCTGGCCGCGACAGGCGCCAGGCTGGCCACGGCCGCGATCGTCAGCGGCGTGGCGACGGTCGCCAGACCCGCGAGCAGGGTCGTCGTCAGTAGACGCGCGCGGGCGCTACCTTTGGTGGAAATCATGCTGTTCAAATCCCCTCTGAGCATGACGCGAGCGGCAAATCGGACGAGTCCCCCTCTAGAAACTTTGTCCGACCTGGAGCGGAAATCCGCTGAGTTCGCGTCACGAGATCACTGGTGTCCCGGAAACATTTCCCCGGTTGCGGCGACGTTAGGGGCCGCTGTGGCCGAGGGTCAATTGTGATTGCAGAATTGTAATCCACATCACGCCCCCCTGTCGCAAAATCGCCACAGCACCGCCGCTTTTCCGGAAACCCATGCTCAAGATAGATACCTTGGCCTTGCAAGGCTCGGGCATAACTTGATCATCATCTTGTTTTGACGAGGCTATTTAGCCCCAAAAGACCGATGTTCTCAGTCGTCGCGTTTCGAAGAATTTTTTGCGACGATCGTGCCGCTCACAATTGACAAGCAACAAATCATCGTCGGAAACGGCGAGATTCAGGTAAAAGTTTTTTAATGTACGGGATGGTTTCGGCACGTTCTTCCCGCGACTGATCACCTCGCGTGCACGCGGGCGCGCACAGGTGACCATTGCCTAGGCGCCTGGGTGTCGCGACAATGTCGCGGCGGCGAAATTGCGCCGCGCCTCAAGTTGCGGCGAACCGATGAGCGATTTCCGACGAGTCACCGAATCCCTGTCCGTGAGTCCGCAGGTGACCGAGGCCGACATGGCCCGCGCCGCGGCCGAGGGATTCGTGCTCGTGATCAACAACCGTCCGGACGGCGAGGACCCCAGCCAGCCCTCCAGCGCCACGATCGAGGCGGCGGCGCGCGCGGCGGGCCTGGACTATCTGCACGTGCCGGTGCGCGGCGGCCCGACTCAGGAGCAGGTCGACGCGGTGCGGGCGGCGACGGAGGCCGCAGGCGGGCCGGTGCTGGCCTTCTGTCGCTCGGGCACGCGCTCGATCGTCACGTGGTCGATCGGCCAGGCGCTGGCGGGCGAGGATCGCGAGACCCTGGTCAACCAGGGTCGCGACGCGGGCTACGACCTGTCGGGCGTGCTGCCTTCGTAAGCGCTTAGAAGGCGGCCGCCTCGCGGGCCACCATCGGGGTCGGTTCGGCCTGGCAGCTGGCCAGGACGAACTGGGCCATCATGATACACACGATGGCGAAGGCCGCGCGCTGGAGCCGTTTTGAGACAAAAATCGCCGCGTCCGCCGCCATGGCCCGTCCTCCGAAGGTTACTAGAGGGTAAAAGCGCAAGACTGGCGCCGTTTTGGAGTCTCTCCCGATGATCCCCTTCGTCCGCGAGTTGGAGTTCGAATATGGCCGCTGCGATCAGGTCTCACCGCTGATCCGGCGGGTCATCGCCCGCAATCCGGGGCCGTTCACCTATACGGGCACCGGCGTCTACATCGTTGGCCGGGGCGAGGTCGCGGTGATCGACCCCGGTCCCGACCAGCCCGAACATTTCGAGGCCTTGAAGGCGGCGCTGGCCGGCGAGCGGGTGACCCATGTGCTGGTCACCCACCATCACCTGGACCACTCTCCCCTCGCCCACCCGCTGGCGGAAGCCTTCGGGGCCAAGGTCTATGGCCTGCCCGCGCCGAGTCCTTACAAGAGCGACGCCCCTGCCCTGGAAGAAGGCGGCGACGACCGCTTCCAGCCCGACGTGGTCCTGGCTGACGGCGACGTGCTGTCCGGCCCCGGCTGGACGCTGGAGGCCATCACCACGCCCGGCCACACCTCCAACCACCTCTGTTTCGCGCTGAAAGAAGAGAACGCTCTCTTCGCCGGCGACCACATCATGGGCTGGTCGACGACGGTGATCACCCCGCCCGACGGCGACATGGGCGACTATTTCGCCAGCCTGGCGAAGGTGAAGGCCCGCGACTTCGACGTCCTGTGGCCCACCCACGGCGCGCCGGTGCGCGAGGTCGGGCCGTTCATCGACGCCTATGTCGCCCACCGCCGGGCCCGCGAGGCCCAGATCGTCGAGGCGCTCGAAGCCGGCTTCACCAGCATCAAGGCCATGGTGCCCAGCCTCTATGCCGCCGTGGATCCCAGGCTGCACCCCGCCGCCGCCCACTCGGTGCTGGCCCACATGCTGCAGCTGGTGCGCGAGGGCCGGGTCGTAGCCAACGGCGACGGCCTGGAGGCGGAATACCGCCTGGCCTAGCGCCAGCGCTCGCCGGGACTGAACACCAGTGACCGCGCGACCGCGCGCCACGGGATCACCACCAGGAAGATGACCACGAACAAGCAGGCGAAGGCGACCGACCCCGTGCCCTCGTCCATCTGGCCGGCCGACCATTTGGGATAGGCCACCACCGACAGCCAGATCACCTTCCAGGCCACTTCGAACAGCAGTAGCGGCGCCATCTTCAGCGGGTGGCGCAAGCCCAGCAGCGAGAGCAGCGACAGCGCCCCCAGCATGCACTGGACGACGCCGTCCATCAGTTCCCAGCCGGCGTGGCGGAACAGGATGCCGGGCCAGATCTCCGCGCCCAGGGCGAAGGCCAGCAGCACATAGCCGACGCGCATGACGTTCAGCCGCCAGGCCGGCAGGTCCGCGCCCGGCGCGGTGCGGTGCGATGAGTCCAGGGCGACCATTATTCGACCGCCTTCAGGATCTTCTCGATCCCGGCCAGGCGGGCCTTGATCTCGGCCAGGCCCTCGAGGACCTCACGCTGGGCGGCGGTTTCGGCCCGGCTGGCCCGGGCCGCCAGGACTCGCGAGCCATACCGCATGCCGAAGATCAGCAGGATCGTCGCCAGCGGCAGGCCCAAGGTCATCAGAAAGATTCCAGCACTCACATTCAGCCCCTTATTTCTCTGGTTTTTCGGACAGCGTCGCGGCCGCCGAGACGATGGTCTCGGGCGTCAGCTCGACGCGGAAATCGACGACCTCGAAGTAGTTCAAGGCCTTGCCGTCGGTGGAGAGCTCGAGCTGGCTGCGGACCAGGCCGGCCTCCTCGAGCTTGTTCAGGTGGAGATGCAGCAGCGGCCGGCTGATGCCGATCTCGCGCGCCAGCTGGCTGACATAGTTGCGTCCGCCGGCCTTCAGCGACGCCAGGATGCGCAGCCGATGCGGGTTATCGAGCGCCGACAGGATCGCCGCCAGCTCGTCGCCCGGGGTCATGATTGAGCAACGCATTTCATGTGTCAGTTATTTCTGACACATGATAGCGAGTCAAGCCCCGCCATGAAATGGGGCTCGGGAGGCGTCTGGAAAGCTTGGGGCTACTGCCCCTTCACCGCCGTGATCAGCTCGCCGATGCGGGCGCAGTTGCGACCCTGGTCGGGGCCGGCGTCGCGGCCGATCGAGCGCAGATCCAGGCGTGCGCCACGGGCGTCGGGACGGACACGCACGACCAGATCGTCGGTCAGGCCGTACCAGAAGCTCTGAGCCGTCGCCTCCAGGCGGCCGTCCACCGGATCGTCGGTGACCAGGGTCATGCCCTGGGCCATGACCGCGGCCTTGACCGCTTCATAGACGTCGCCGGGCGCGCGCTCGCTGACCAGCGGGCGGGCGGCGGGGCAGGTCTCGGCGTTGATCTCGGCCAGGCGGCGACCGGCATAGGCGGCCGAGCCCACAGGCAGGGCCGGGTCGTCGTCGACCACCTCGGCCGAGCCGCCGCGCGCGGCCATGGCCGCGTCCGAGAACGAGAGCGGCGTCTTCCAGTCGGTCGAGACGTCGTGGATCGGCGGCGACTGGCCCACCAGCGCCTTGGCCCCAAACATCACCGCGAAGGTGGCGGCGGTGATCACCAGGGCCAGAATCGCCGCGCGACCCAGGCGCTTGAAGCCGGCCATCAGGGCGATGACCAGGCCCAGCAGACCCGTGGCGACGCTGACGAAGGCCAGGCGCGGAGCCCAGTCCAGGGTCATGGCGGTGTAGCCCAGCGGCAGCGGGATCACGCCCAGCTTGACGCCCAGGGCGCCGCCCCCGGCCAGGATGGCGGGCGCCAGGGCGGCCAGCAGGGCCACGTCCAGATAGAACGAGGCCCAGGCCGGCGGCTTGCCGGAAGCCTTCTTGTCGGACGCCGTCTTCTCCTGGGCCTTCTTGGCCTTGCCACGCTTGCCCGGCGTGATCGGCATGGCGAACGGCAGCGCCTCGCCGGCGTCGGCCAGGACTGGCGTCGGCTTGGGGGCCTCGGGCTCGTGCAGGCGCAGTGGCGGTTCGGGCTTGGGCTCGGGCGGCGGAGCCTTCACGAGCGTGGCCTCGGCCTTGGGTTCGGGCGCGGGTTCCGCCTTGGGCTCGGCTTCGGCTACGGCCTCGGCGGCGGCGATCGCCGTGGCCTCGGCGATGATCGCGTCGGTAGCGGAGACAGTCTCCGCCTCGGGCTCGATATGCGCGACGACTTCCGGCTCCGGAGGCGGGGCTTCCGGCTCGGGTTCGGACACGGCGAGCACGACCTCGGGCTCGACCTCCTCGGGCGGATCGGGGGCGTAGATCACTGAGGCCTGGGCGCCATCGGCGGCCGCCAAGGTCGGCGTCGGAGCCGGCGCCGGCGACGGCTGCAGCGGGGTTTCCGGCAGCTTGTAGCCCTCGTCGGCCAGGCGCTTGCGGATCACCTTCTTGTCGATCTTGCCGGTCGCGCCCAGCGGGATGTCGTCGACGAACAAGACGTCGTCGGGCATCCACCACTTGGCGATCTTGCCGTGCAGGAAGTCGATGAACTCCTGCTTGGTGGCGGTCTCGCCCTCCTTCAGCTTGACCAGCAGCACCGGCCGCTCGTCCCACTTGGGGTGCGCCGCGCCGACCACCGCCGCCAGGGCCGCTTTCGGATGGCCGACGGCGATGTTCTCGATCTCGATCGTGCTGATCCACTCGCCGCCGGACTTGATGACGTCCTTGGCGCGGTCGGTGATCTGCATGAAGCCGTGGTCGTCGATCGTGGCCACGTCGCCGGTGTCGAAATAGCCCTCGTCGTCCAGGATCTTGCCGCCGGCGCCGCGGAAATATTCGGCGGCGATGATCGGCCCGCGGATCTTCAGGTGGCCGAAGGCCTTGCCGTCGTGCGGCAGCGGATTGCCTTCGTCGTCGCGCAGGCAGATCTCGACGCCCAGCGGCGGGCGGCCCTGCTTCAGGCGATAGGGCATCTGCTCGTCATAGGGCAGCTTGGAGAGCTCATCCGTCATGACGGAGAGCGTCCCGACCGGCGAGGTCTCGGTCATGCCCCAGGCATGGACCACCTCGACGTCGTACTTCTCCTGGAAGGCGCGGATGATGCTTTCGGGACAGGCGGCCCCGCCGATCACCACCTTCTTCAGCACCGGCAGCTTGGCGCCCGTGGCCTCCAGGTGCTGCAGCAGCATCTGCCAGACGGTGGGCACGGCGGCCGAGAAGGTCACGCCCTCGGTGTCCAACAGTTCGAAGATCGAGGCGCCGTCCATCTTGGCGCCGGGCATCACCATCTTGGCGCCCGTGCCCGGGGCCGAGAACGCCACGCCCCAGGCGTTGGCGTGGAACATCGGCACCACCGGCAGGATGGTGTCCTTCTGCGACAGGCCCATCACGTCGGGCTGCATGGTGATGAAGGTGTGCAGGAAGTTCGAGCGGTGCGAATACAGCACCCCCTTGGGGTCGCCCGTCGTGCCCGAGGTGTAGCAGAGGCCCGCGGCCGTGCCTTCGTCGAAGCCGCCCCAGGCGCAGGTCGACGACTGCTGGTCGAGCAGCTCCTCGTAGCAGAGCAGGCCCTTGAAATGGGGGGCCTCGGCGGCCAGCGGAAACTCGGCCGGCATATGGGCGCGGTCGGTGAAGACGATCACGTGCTCCACATGCGGCAGGCGCGGCAGCACCGCCTGCAGGATCGGCAGGAAGGTCAAATCGACAAAGATGGCGCGGTCGCCGGCGTGGTCGGCGATCCAGGCGATCTGCTCGGGGAACAGGCGCGGGTTCAGGGTGTGGCACACCGCGCCGATGCCCATGATGCCGTACCAGGCCTCCATGTGGCGGCCGGTGTTCCAGGCCAGGGTGCCGACGCGGTCGCCCGGCTTGACGCCCATGGCCAGCAGGGCGTTGGAGACGCGCTTGGCCCGGTCGTGGATCTGCGCATAGGTCGTGCGGACGATCGCGCCCTCGACCGAGCGGGTGACCACCTCGCGCCCGCCATGCCACTTGGCGGCGTGGTCGATGATCTTGTCGAGGGTCAGCGCCCCATGCTGCATCAGCCCCTGCATCGACTCCCGCTCTCTCTCGGTTGCTTATCGTTGTTCAGGCAAGGCTATCGGCGCTTTGCCGGCTGCGCAACGCGCGGCGCTTCACAAGAGAAATCCAGGAAATGTGATCGGTCGCCTAGTCGACGCACGCGCTGATCGGTCGCACGCGTGGTAAGGAGACTCTTGGTTGATGCCGGGGGATAGTCGCAACGTAGGCGAACAACGTTCGTCGTTTCGAGGGGCGCTGTTTTGGGCTGGTGGGCCGACACTCTGGCTGATGAACGACTGGACGAGGTCGCGGCGGATATCCGCCGCCTCGGCCCTTCGCGCATCGTCTCGGGCTGCCTGGCTGCTGGCGTCATCGGTTTCGGCCTCGGCTACCGCACCGCCCTGGCCTGGCTGGCCAGCTTCTTCGTCGCCGAGGGTCTGGCCGCCCTGGCCACCCGCAATTTCGGCAAGGGACGTCCGGGCAGCCGCACCGATCGCGCGGCCTTCATGCTGGCCGCCATCCCGGTCAACGGCAGCTGGGCGGCGCTGGCCGCGCTGCTGTGGCTGAACGGCTCCGACCATCTCAAGATCGCCGCGGTCGCCATCTGGTGCGGCCAGCTGGTGTTCATGCAGCAGTACCGCCACCAGCCGCTGGCTCTGCTGATCCTCAGCGGCCTGGCGCCGATCGCCAGCCTGATCGTCTTCCCATTCTTCTTCATCGCCGGCGCCGACCCGGCGACCCAGGCCCTGCGCTGGTCGCTGGTGCTGTTGATCGCCATCACCGTCAATGTCGCCCTGCGCAACCGCGCCGCCGCCCGGCGCATGGACGCGCTGACCCGCGGCCTGCGCGACGAGCGCGAGCGCGCCCTGGAAGCCGCCCGCGCCAAGTCGACCTTCATCGCCGTCACCAGCCACGAGCTGCGCACGCCGATGAACGGCTTGCTGGGCATGGCCCACGCCCTCGGGCGCTCCAACCTCGACCCGGCCCAGCGCCAGCAGGTCGAGCTGATGATCAAGTCGGGCGACAGCCTGATGCAGCTGCTTAACGACGTGCTGGACCTGTCGCGCGTCGAGGCCGGCAAGGTCGAGCTGGCTCCCGAGATCGTCGATCCGCGCGCCATTGTCTCCGACGTGGTCGACGCCTGGCGCGACGCGGCCGAGGCCAAGGGCCTGTCGCTGTTCGCCCGCTACGACACGGAAGTTCCCGCCTGGGTCTGCGCCGATCCGCTGCGCATCCGCCAGGTCCTGACCAACCTCGTTTCCAACGCCGTCAAGTTCACCGCCCAGGGCCATGTCCGCGTCTCGGTCAGCGCCGAGGCCGTGGGGCCTGACGAGCAGATGATCCGCTTCTCGGTCTGCGACACCGGCCCCGGCGTGCCGCCCGAGGCGGCCGATCGTGTGTTCGACAGCTTCACCCAGGCCGACGAGACCATCTCGCGCGGCTATGGCGGCGCGGGTCTGGGCCTGGCCATCTCGCGCTCGCTGGCCCGCCAGCTGGGCGGCGACCTGGTGCTGCGCCCTGGCTCCGGGCCCGGAGCCTGCTTCATGCTCAGCATCCGCGCGCCGCTGTCCCAGGCCCCGGTCGCGCCCGAACCCGAGCCCCAGGTCGACGACGAGGCCCTGGGCCAGATCCACGTGCTGATGGCCGAGGACAACGCCGTCAACCAGCTGGTCGTGCGCACCATGCTCGAGCCGGCCGGCGTCGCGCTGACCGTGGTCGAGAACGGCCAGGAAGCGCTCGAGGCCATGACCCAGCAGCACTACGACTGTGTGCTGATGGACATCAACATGCCGGTGATGGACGGCATCACCGCCCTGGAGGCCATCCGCCAGGGCAAGGCCGGCGACCCCGCCCTGCCCGTCATCGCCCTGACCGCCTCGGCCATGGCCGGCGACCGCGAACGGTTCCTCGGCATGGGTTTCGACGACCACCTGGGCAAGCCGGTCAAGCCGATGGACCTGATCACGGCGATCATCCGCGCGGTGAACCCCGAGCCCCCGGACGAGGGCCGGCAGGCGGCCTAGGCCCTACCCCATCGTCTCCGCCAACGCCCGGGCTTCGTCCTCGAAGGCGTTGACCGTGTCGACCTTGCGCCAGGTGATCTCGCCGGTGTCGCGGGTCAGCTGGTTTTCCAGCACGGCCACATCCGCGTCCGAGGCGTCGTTGACGCGGGCGGCCACGCGTTCGCGCAGCACTTCGGGCGGCGCCTCAAGCCACACACCCAGGAAGCCGACGCCGACACGTTCAGCCAGGGCCTCGGCGCGGGCGCGCTCCTCGGCTTTCAGGAACACCGCGTCCAGCACCACCGAGCGACCGGCCTTCAGGCACAGCTCGGCGTCATGGAACAGCTGGTCGTAGACCTTGGCGCTCATCTCCGGCGTATAGGCCTCGCGCGGCAGGCGCTGCAGCGACGGCACGCCCCACAGGCGCTTGCGGATCTCGTCGGTGCGCAAGACCACCGCGCCGGGCGCCGAGCCCAGACCCGGGGCGCAGACGCGCGAGAAGGTCGACTTGCCCGAGCCCGACAGGCCGCCGGCCGCCACCAGGCTGACCGGCTTGGGCGCCAGGTGCTCCAGAGCGGTGTTCAGATAGGCCCGTGCGGCCTCGTCGTCGCCGGTATAGGCCCAGACGTGGGTGCGCACGGCGGCGCGGACGCTCAGCATCAGCGGCAGGGCCGCCAGGCCGGTCCACAGGCCCTCGCCGAACGTGCGGGCGGCCTCGTCCAGATAGGCGTTCAGCACCCGGCCGGCGGCGTCGCGGCGACGGCGGAAATCCAGGTCCATCAGCAGGAAGGCCAGGTCGTACTGCACGTCGATGTCCGACAGGGTGTCGTTGAACTCGATGCAGTCGAACAGGATCGGCTGGCCGTTCTCGATCAGGATGTTTCCGAGGTGCAGGTCGCCGTGGCAGTGGCGGGCAAAGCCCTCCGTGGCGCGGGCGTCCAGCAGCGGACCCAGGCGCTCCAGCGCGATGTCGGTCTCGTGCACCAGACGCTCGACGGCCTGCTTGCCCAGACGCGCGGACAGACCCCGCAGCAGGTTGGCGTTCGAGCGGATCGTGTAGCCCATGGCCGAGACGCCGCCGCCTTGCGGGCGCAGGCTCGAACCGGCGTGGAAGCGGGCCACCGTGCGGCCCAGCGAATCCTCCAGCGCGTCGTCGATCGCCCAGGGCTGGGTGGCCAGCACGCCGTTCTGGTCGAAGCGGCGCATCTCCAGCAGATATTCGACGATCTCGCCCTCGCCGTTGATCTCCAGACCGCCATCGGCGGTGCGGGTCAGGCAGCGGACCTCACGATAGATGTCGGGCGCGGCGGCGCGGTTGAAGGTCAGCTCGCGCTCGAGGGCCCAGCGGCGCAGCTCCAGCGTCGAATAGTCCAGGAAACCGAAGTCGACCGGGCGCTTCACCTTGAAGGCCGAGTCGTCGATCAGGAACACGCGTGCGCACGACGTCTCGATCGTGCTCTCGGCCCGGCCTTCGAACCAGGCGGCCACTTCCTGCTCGCGCGCGGCTTCCGCGTCCTTGATCACGCCGAAAATCCCATCTGTCCGCGCACGAAATCCGGCGCCGGCGCTGCATAGCCGAAAGCTCGGCGCGAGTCCTCTAACGTCAGCCTTGCTTGCACCTCATTTTCGCGGCTAGATTGTATCGAAGACATCAAGTGTGAGTACTCCTATGCTTGTCGGCGCGGGTCTGAAGCGGTCGGGTCAAAAGCGCGAGGAGATCCTCGGTTCGGCCAGGAATCTCTTCCTGCGTCAGGGCTACGCCGACGCGGGCATGGAGGTGGTGGCCCGCGCGGCCGGCGTCTCGACGGCCACGCTGTACGCCTACTTCCCCAGCAAGGCGGATCTTTTCAAGGCCATCGTCATGGAGACGGTCAGCGGCATCGCCGCCCCGGTGCGCGAGGCCGTGCGGACCAAGGGCGACGCCCGCACGCGGCTGACCGCCTTGGCCGTGGCCTATGCCGACTTCTTCTCGCGCCCCGACACCCGCGCCATGTTCCGCATCGTCACGGCCGAGCGCCGCCGGTTCGAGGACGTCGCCGAGTACTTCCTGCAAAGCGCCCGTGACGAGCTGGGCGGCGCGGCCATCGCGGTGATCAACGATCTGGTGAAGACCGGCGAGCTGAAGGTCCAGAAGGCCTCGTGGGCCGCCGGCCAGCTGATGGGCATGCTGGACCACGTGACCCTGGTGCTGGGCCTGTCGGCCGGCGACGAGGTCCAGTCCCGCCGCCCGATCAAGGCCATCGCCGAGGACGCGGTCGAGACCTTCCTGGCCCGCTACGGCGTCCGATAGTCGCAAGGCCCCTCGCCCGGCTTGTCGCGGCGCGCCGCATCCGCTAGTTCTGAACCCGCATCAAGAGTTGGGCCGCGCCCAACGCCAACCTGCCTTCCCGGGCAAGGTGGCGCTCCTCCGGGAGGATGTGGCCGAGACGGCAATCCAACGGGTCCAACCCCAGCTTCCGTCCCGCGTCGATGTTGTCGAAGTTCAGGGGCGAAGCCTTGCCGATCAAGATTCCGGATTCACTGCCTGCCCGCGCCACCCTCGAGGCCGAGGGCGTGGTCATGATGCGCGAGACCGACGCGGCCCGTCAGGACATCCGCCCGCTGCGCTTTGGCCTGCTGAACCTGATGCCGGACAAGCCCAAGACCGAGACCCAGTTCGCGCGCCTGCTGGGCGCCACGCCGCTGCAGGTCGAGCTGTCCCTGATGCAGCTGGCCAGCCACACGCCGCGCAATACCCCGGCCGAGCACATGTCGGCCTTCTATCGCTCGTGGGACGACATGCGCGAAGAGCGCTTCGACGGCTTCATCATCACCGGTGCGCCCGTCGAGACCCTGGAGTTCGAGGACGTCGCCTACTGGGACGAGCTGCGCCGGATTCTGGATTGGACCCAGCGCCACGTGCACAGCACCCTGACCATATGCTGGGGCGCGCAGGCCGCGCTGCGGCACTTCCACGGCGTGGGCAAGCACGTGCTGCCGGCCAAGCGCTCGGGCGTCTTTGGCCACCATCTGGTCGAGCCGACCTCGCCCTATCTGCGCGGCTTCGCCGACGAGGTCGACATCCCCGTCTCGCGCTGGACCGAGGTGCGCCGCGAGGACGTCGACCAGGCCGCCGGCCTGAAGGTTCTGCTGGAATCGGACGAGGCCGGCCTGTGCCTGATCGAGGACGCCCAGCGCCGGTCGCTGCACATGTTCAACCACCTGGAATATGACGGCGAGACCCTGAAGGACGAATTCGTCCGCGACAGCGCCAAGGATCCCTCGACGCCGCAGCCGGCGCACTATTTCCCCGGCGGCGATGCGACCCGGACGCCGCGCAACCGCTGGCGCAGCCACGCCCACCTGCTGTTCGCCAACTGGATCAACGACATCTACCAGACCACGCCGTTCCGCCTGGACGACATCGGGGCTGAAGCGGCCTGAAGGCCCTACTTCACCACGTAAGAGAGCGAGATCTTGAAGTTCGAACCCGCGGCCATCGCCCCGCGCGGTTTGAGCCGCACGTGGGTCACCTGGCTCTGCGTCGCCGCTGTCGGCAGGAAGAGCCAGCTTGAGCCGCCGTCGGACGAAAACTCGACGTCGTCGCCCAGATTGGTCGCGGCCACGTAGCTGAACGCCAGGCCGGAGGCCGGGCTGCCCTCAGTGAAGATCGCGAAGGCCCCGCCCGCGCCGTCGCCGTCCAAGGCGATCGTGGTGTTGGCCGGGGTCGGGATCTTCAGCTCCATCGTGTTGCTGACCAGCGCCGAGGTGTCGGGATTGGTCACCGTGACGGTGGTGCGCTGCTTGGCGCCCGGGATCGACTTGGGGTTCGTCACGCCGTTCTTGTCGTCATAGACCACGGTCGTCGTCGTCGTGACGGTCGCCGGCTTGCCGCCACTGATCGTCAGATTGACCGTGACGACGCTCGACCTGGTGTCCTTGTCGGTCACGCCGATGCAGCTGCTGCCCAGGGCCAGCGAGCAAAGGCTCCAGTCCCATGAGACCGTGAACGCGCCGGTATAGACGCCCGACTTCACCGCGCCCGAGATGGTCGGCTTGATATAGACCGGCACGCTGCTCGGCGCGAAGCCGATCAGCCCCGCCAGGTCGACCGCCGTGCCGTTGACATAGTAGGTCGCCGAGCCCGACAGCGGCTTCGTCCCCGCCGCGTCGGCCGACAGCACGTAGTTGATGTCCGGCGCTCCAGACTGACTCAACTTGTAACCGTTCGACGCCGTGATCGTGGCCTTCACATAATTTCCGGAGAACGAGATCCACAGCGGACTGCCCGTCGCGCAGCCGAAGCCAGCCCCCATGCTGGGCGTCACCGGCGCGGCGGCGTTGGGCGAATAGGTCGCCGTTCCCGTCGCGGTCGGCGTGGCGGTGCACGCCGCCGACGCGCCGGTCGCGCAGACCAGCAGCGCGAACGCCGTCGCCAGGAAGGTGAAAATCGAATTCAGCCGCATCGGCCAAAAGCCTAGGCGCGGGCGGTTAATCGCACCTCAAGGATGTCCCTGCCCCAGACGCTCAACCGCTAGACTTTAGTCTACGGAAACAGTCGCTTGGTGGTCCAGCCGCCGCCGGCGCGGTCGAAGACCAGGCGTTCGTGCAGGCGGAAGGGGCGGTCGCGCCAGAATTCCAGGGTGACCGGCACGATGCGATAGCCCGACCAGTACGGCGGACGCGGCACCTTCCCCAGGCCGAACTTCAGGCCCATCTCGGCGACGCGCTTTTCCAGGGCCAGGCGGTCGGGCAGCGGCCGCGACTGGTCGCTGGCCCAGGCGCCCAGCTGGCTGTGGCGGGCGCGGCTGGCGAAATAGGCGTCGGCCTCGGCGTCGCTGACCGGCTCGACGGTCCCGCGGATCCGCACCTGGCGGCGCAGCGACTTCCAGTGGAACAGGATGGCGGCCTTGGGGTGGGCGTTCAGCTCCTGGCCCTTGGCGCTCGCGGTGTTGGTGTAGAAGACGAAGCCGCGCGGATCGACGTCCTTCAGCAGCACCATGCGCGAGTCCGGCATGCCGTCGGGGTCGACGGTCGAGACGGTCATGGCGTTGGGATCGTTGGGCTCTTTCTTGCCCGCCTCCTCCAGCCACTCGGCGAACAGGGCGAACGGATCCTCCTCGCTCAGCAGGGCCGGCGGCGTGGCCTCGGTGACCTGGCGGACATAGTCGTCCTCGCTGGGCGAGGCGGGGATCAAGGTGGGGTCGGCGCTCATGACCTTGATATAGGCCGCCCGCGCCGCGTGGGCCACCTCGGGGTGATCCCCTAAAGTCTTAACTTAACTCGCCGTTGACCATCCCAGCGGCAGGGTCGCGCGGATGACCGTCCGTCCGTCCGCCTTGACGCTTTCCGCCGCCCGCGCCCTCCTGGGCGTGGCCGCGGACGCGGGCGAACGCGAACTGCGCACCGCCTATCGCGAGGCGGCCAAGCGGGCCCACCCCGACCGTCCGACCGGCGACGCGGCCCTGTTCCGCGACGTGCTGGCCGCCTACCGCCTGCTGCAGGACCATCCTTACCAGCCGGCGACCTTCCCACCGGCCGTGACCAGCGGTCCGCCGATCGCCGACCGGATCTATCTGGACATCGACATCGCCACGGCCGTCGCTGGCGGCGCCGAGGATCTGGCCATCGACGGCCGCCATCTGCGGCTGAAGCTGCCGGCCGGCCTGCGCGAAGGCGACAAGGTTCGGGTCGAGGGCGTGATGTTCGAGGTCCGCTATCGGGTCCAGGACGGCGCCCTAGTCCGCGGCGATGACCTGTGGCTCACCGGCAAGGTCGATCCGCGCGTGCTGGCCGAGGGCGGCCGCGTCGACGCCGACACCCCGCTGGGCCGCCGCCCCGCCTGGATCTCGACCAAGGCCGCTGCCCGCGGCCTGGTTCGCCTGCCCAACCAGGGCCTGCCCGCACGCGCCCAGCACAAGGCCGGCGATCTCTTCCTGCGGCTGGAAGCCGCCGAGGCTGGCGCCGAGAGCCCGGCCCGCTCGCTGCTGAAGCGCTTCGCGGCGGCCTGGGCGGCCTAACCCTTTCTGCAAATTATATCGCGCACGATATTTTTTCGCGAACGACACTTGAAGATCGATCGCGCACGATTAAATCCTCCCTATCGAAATCAAGCAAGGGAGCTACTCCGATGACCACCCTCTACACCACCCGCGCCACCGTCGTTGGCGGCCGTGACGGCCACGCTCGCAGCGAAGACGGCCTGCTGGATATCCAACTGTCGGCGCCCAAGGCCCTGGGCGGCAAGGAAACCGGGACCAATCCCGAGCAGCTGTTCGCGGCCGGCTACGCCGCCTGCTTCCAGAGCGCCATGGCCCACGTCGCCCGCACCCAGAAGATCGCGCTGACCGGCTCCACCGTGACCGGACAGGTCGGCCTCGCCACGCAAGAGGTCGGTTTCCGTCTGGAAGTCGCGCTGGAAGTCGAAACCCAAGGTCTTTCGCAGGCCGACGCCGAGGCCCTGGTGGCCACCGCGCACCAGGTCTGCCCCTACTCGAACGCCACGCGCGGCAATGTTGACGTGGCCATCAGCGTCAAGGCGGCTTAATCAGTAAACCGATGAGCAAAAAACCCGCGTCTTCCGATCGTCCCGTCGAGGCCCTGCGCCTGGACAACCAGCTGTGCTTTGCCTTGTACGGCGCGGCCAATCGGATGACGCGGCTCTATCGGCCGATGCTGGACGCGATGGGCCTGACCTATCCGCAGTACCTGGCCATGCTGGTGCTGTGGGAGAAGAGCCCGCAGACGGTCGGGGCCCTGGGCGATGCGCTGGATCTCGATTCCAGCACCCTGACCCCGCTGCTCAAGCGCCTGGAAGCCGGTGGCCTGGTCGAGCGTCGTCGTGATCCCGAGGATGAGCGGCGGGTCATCGTCGCCCTGACCGACAAGGGCCGCGCCCTGCGCGATCAGGCCGAACTGATTCCCGAACAGATGATCTGCGCGCTCGACATGCCGATGGACACCATCGAGACCCTGCGCGAGCGCCTCAAGATTCTGGCGAAGTAGGAACTAGACCTGCTGGCGCGGCGCCTGCGCGGCCTGCTGGCGGGCGCGGTGCGCGGCGTGGTCGGCGTCGCTGGTCTGGCGCAGGGCCCGCAGGTCCTCGCTGATCCGGAAGATGGCGACATAGAATTCGCAGAACGCGCGCCACAGCAGCACCAGGGCGCCGGCGACCAGAAGACCGGCGATCAGCACCGGGAAGGCCAACAGCAGCGAGCCGACGCCAGGCTCCTTCAGCGCCAGGCCGACGGCAGCGCCGACGACCGAGAAGCCGAACAGGGCCACGACGCCCAGGCCAGCCCAATAGATGAAGTGAATCACTGGCCCGGTGACCAGACGGTCAAAGGTCAGCAGATCCCACATCAGGGAGCCGGAACGCTTAGTCTTATTGGCCGGAGGCATACGGAACCCCAAGTCGGCGATTAACGCCTCTTTGAAGGCCATCGCTACCAGTGACGAGCCCGCTCGGCAATGCCGAGCGGGCTCGCGGTTGTATCGGTCCGATGACGGCCCGTTATTGCTGAGGCTTGGCGCCGGCGACGGTGGCGTCGATCTGGGCCTTGGTGGCCGTGGTCGAGACGCTGCCGTCAGCGCCCGCGCTCAGGCTGTTGCCCGGCAGGGCGAACTTCACGCCGCCGTTGGTGACGATGACGTTGGTCGAGCCATCGGCGCCCGTGCTGGTGCCGGTGATCTGGCCAACCGAGACGCCGCCGGCGTCCTTCACGGCCGAACCGACCTTGAAGCTGGCCACGGTGGCCGAGCTGGGCGTCGCGGCGGCGTCAGCCGTGCTGGCCGAGGGCGACGTCGTGGTCTGGGTGGTGCTCGTGCCGGACGGCGTGGCGGTGGTCGTCGTCGACTGAGTCGGGGCGGCCGTGGTCGGCGAGGTCGGCGCGGCCGGGTTCGGCGCGGCGGCCGAAGGCGTAGCCGGCGCGGCGCTCTGGGCCGGCGAGGTCGTCGTCTGGCTGGTGGTGGTGGTGCTCTGGGCGAAGGCCGAACCGGCGAACGTCAGCGACGCAGCGGCGGCGAGCAGGGCGAGCTTGTTGGTCATGTCTTTACTCTCCGTCGGGAGCCCCTCCCGGCCAAAACAACGTCACCTTGCCGCTGCGGTTCCGTCGGAGAGTCGACGTGAGGCTGCGCACTACTCGCTCCGCGTGACCAGAAGCGCCGATATATAGGCCTCCATCAGCCGCACCAGTTCGTCCTCCAGGGCCTGCGGATCCAGGGCCAGTTCGCTCTCGATCGTCGCGGCGCGTAAGAGGCCGACGACTGCGTGGGTCAGGACGAAGCCGGCCTCGGGCGACAGATCGAACCCCAGGGCGGCCTTGCCGGCGATCATGTCAAAGAAGGTCAGGTGGTTGTGCATGACCACGTCGTCGCCGCCCTCCTCCGTGAGGGCGTCCAGCAGGGCGCGGCGGGTGGCGGGCGAGCCTTCGAAGGCCGTGGCCAGGGTGCGGACGATCAGGCGCACCGTACCTATTTCAGGACCCGCGATGACGATCTCGGCGATGCGGTCGCGGGCCGCCGCCGCGCGTCGATGAGCCAAAGCCGCCAGGATCGCCTGCTTGCCGCCGAAGTACTGGTACAGCGTGCCGACGCTGACCCCGGCCCGCTCGGCGATGTGGTTGGTGGTCAGGGCATCGACCCCGCCGGCCTCCAGAAGTTGAAAGGCCGCCTCCAGAATCGCCTCGACCGTCGCTTCGGAGCGCGGCTGGCGCGGCGTTCGCCTCGTCTTTTCAGTCACTTGCGGCTGGGCCTCTCAGGATGCGGGCAAGGCGAGTAGCGCGGGGGTCTCAGCGGCATAACCTAAGGCCCTGGAATGGGATCCGTCACGGCTCCCGCGACGAAAGGATTGCGATGAACGCCGCGCTGGAAAAGGTCCGGGCCAAGGTCGCCTCGCAGAAGACCGCCCTGCCCGCGCTGTACGGCGACGTCGACTTCGACGCCACGCCCGAGCGCTTCACAGACGATCCGAAGGCCAGCGTGGCGCCGCGCTTGCGCAACCTGGATCCCGACAAGGTCGCGCTGATCAAAGCCTACACCATGCTGGGCGACGTGGTGGCCGACGCCTATGCGGCACTGATGCCCCGGTACGGCTTCCGGCCGCTGATCCAGATGCTGACCAAGGCCTGTGACGAAGGGATCGGGGCGGTCCCCGACGCCCCGCCGGAACTGGCCGCCTTCATCGCCGACATGGAAGCCGCGCCCGACTGGCTGGACATGGATTTGGTCCGCGAGGGCCAGCGCCTGGACCGCAACGCCGCCGCCAACCTCGGCCCCTTCGCGATCCGAGGCGCGTTCATCGCCACCTTCATGAACAAGTACGCCGCCCTGCCGATGGCCCTGACCGGGACCCTGTCCAGCGACACGGCCGCCCGGCGGGTCAACGAGACGGCGACCTTCTTCACCACCACCCTGCTGCCCGGCTCGCTGGAGCGCCACGGCGCCGGCTTCCGGGCGGCGGCCATGGTGCGGCTGATGCACTCGATGGTGCGCTTCAACGCCCTGAAGCGCTCGGACCGCTGGGACGTGCGCGTCTATGGCGTCCCGATCCCGCAGGTCGACCAGATGCCCGCCGGCCTGATCCCGATCTTCCTGATGAGCTACAAGATCGTCGGCCAGGGTCGGAAGACCTTCACCGCCGAGGAACGCGCCCGGGTCGAGCTGGCCCGCTTTCGCTGCTTCCTGCTGGGCCTGCCCGAGGACCTCTTGGCCGATACCCCGCAGGGCGTCGTGGACACCATGAACGCCCGCAGCGGCACCCTGCGCGCCGGCTTCGACGACGCCACCTGCGGCGAGCTGGTCCGCGCCACGCTGAACGCCTATCTGCCGCCCGACGAGCGCCCGGAGAACCGGCTGTTCGACAAGGTCGAGCGGCGGTTCTCCAAGGTGTTCTTCCTGCGCAACTTCATGAACGGCGACGTCGCCGCCGCCCGCCGCATGGGTGTCGAGATCGGCCCGCGCGACTTCATGATGTTCGGCTTGGTCGCCCTCTTGGTGACCAGTCAGCTGATGGCCTACCGCTTGGCGCGCAACGTCCCAGGCGTGGCCGATCTAGCCGACGCCCGCCTGGTGGCCAAGCTGAAGAAGCAGCTCGCCCGCTACGGCCACGCGGAGTTCACCTCGGACGCCGAGAAGTATCGGCCGGCCGGGAGGCCTGCGACCGCCTAGAAGTCCAGCTCCATCCGCGCCCCGGCGACCTTGGCGGTATAGTCACGGTCGCCGTTCGGCAGCGGCGTGGCGTCCGTATAGGCCAGGATCCCGCCGTTGAGGTTGAAGCGCAGGAACTCGACCGGCTGCCAGATCAGCGCCGCCAGCCAGGCGTTCTGCGTGCCGCCGACGATGCTGCGGTCGTTCAGGTCCAGATAGTCGTAGCGGACATTGACCTGCAGCGTCCCCAGACCGCCGGCGCGGAGTGGCTTCCTGGGCTTGGCGCGGTCGAAGATGCCGCTCTTGTAGCCGCGCGTGTCGTCGGTGAGGTAGTAGCCGAGCTCGGCATAGCCGCCGAAGAACCGCGCGTTCGGGCCCGTCTTCAGCTGGGCGTCCAGCCAGTGGGTCTCGGCCGCGCCATGCCAGCGGCCGCGCACGAACGCCGCCTCCAGGCCGTAGTGAGCCTCCTGCCGCACCTCCAGCGCCCGCGTGCCGATCAGGCGGCTGTTGCTGGTGTGCAGATAGGGCCGCTGGCGATAGCGGGTCGCGGTGTCGCCCACGCGCCCCAGGTCGCGCCAGTGGGCCGAGCCGCCCAGGTGCCACTGGGTCTTGCCGATCTTCGGCGCATAGACCACGCGGCCGTCCAGGCCGTAGCTGTTGTTCTCGTCGCCGCCCGCCGGGCCGTCGCTGGCGTTGGCCAGGGCGGTGAGGTCGTCGGCGAACAGGCCCGCCTGCGCCAGCCACGGCCCCTTCTCGTACTGCGCGGAAAGCCCCAGCCGCCGCTCGAACGCGAAGGCGTCGGTGAAGGCCGCCCGCTCCATCAGCGCGCCGGAGGTGTCGCCGGTCAGCTCGTCCAGCGACTGGAACTGGTTCTGGTTGCCCAGGGCCAGCAGCCAGCCACCGGTCTTGTAGGTGACGAAGGTGTCCACGAGATCGACGGCGTTGTCGGAGAGCTCCAGCTCCAGCTTGTAGCCGATGCCAGCCCCCAGGCCGCCCTCGCCGCCCAGGCGGATGCGGCGCATCTCGCTGGCCGTGCCCAGGCCGCGATCCGCAAGCGTGCGCGGCGCGTCGACATGGCCGATATCGGCCTGGATCCGCCCCTTGGCCTTGAAGCTGCGTCCGCCGCTGGCCGAGATCACCGGCGAGCCCTTCCAGGTGATCTCCGAGGTCGCGGCGGGCTTGGACGCGCCAGCGGGCGCGGCCGCTGGCGGCGCGGTGCGCTGGAGCCCACTCGCGGCGTCCAGGCGGCCTTCCAGACGCTGCACCTGCGCCTTCAGCCCCGCGATCTCGGCGCGCAGGGCGGCGAGGTCTTCGGGGCTCAGCGCGTCTTGCGCGAAAACAGGCGACGAAAGCAGGCAGGCGCCCGCCGCGCCGAGCGCGACGAGGGGCATAAACTTGGGATGCAAAACAGCACCATGGGAAAGAGCAACCTGCCCCTCCCTAATGCGACATATCGATGAAGGTTTTGCGACTGCGGAGGCGTTTTAGACCATTCCCACCGTGCGCAGACGCGCGCGCGGGTGGATTTCGTTCTGGCTCATGACCACGGTCTGGCCGCGGAAGCGCTCGATGATCGAGCGGACGTAGGGGCGCACGCCGGGGCTGGTCAGCAGCACGGGGGCCTCGCCGGCCAGGGCGGCGCGTTCGAAGCTGTCGCGGACGCCGCGGATGAAGTCCTGCAGGCGCGAGGGCGGCAGGGCCAGTTGCTTGTCGTCGCCGGGGCCGATCAGGGCTTCGGCGAAGGCCTGCTCCCAGTCGGCCGACAGGGTGATGATCGGCAGGGCGCCGTCGTCGCCGCGGTTGGCCCAGCACAGTTGGCGGGCCAGACGGGCGCGGACCTGTTCGACCAGCTGGGTGACCGAGGCGGTGTGGGGGGCGGCCTCGCCGATGCCTTCCAGGATCTGCGGCAGGTCGCGGATCGAGACGCGCTCCTTCAGCAGCGACTGCAGCACGCGCTGGACGGTGGTGGCGGTGGCCGTGCCCGGGATCAGGTCGGCGACAAGCTTCTGCTGGGCCTCGGGCATCTCCTTCAGGAGCTTCTGCACCTCGGAATAGGACAGCAGGTCGGCCATGTTCTCCTTGAGGATCTCGGTCAGGTGCGTGGTCAGCACCGTGGCCGGGTCGACGACCGTATAGCCGCGGAAGGTGGCTTCCTCGCGCAGGTCGTCGGCGATCCAGGTGGCCGGCAGGCCGAAGGCGGGCTCGCGGACGTGTTCGCCGGGCAGCTCGACCTGGCCGCCGCGCGGGTCCATGGCCATCAGGTTGCCCAGGCGCACTTCGCCGGCGCCGGCTTCCATTTCCTTGATGCGGATGGCGTAGCCCTGGTTGGCCAGGCGCATGTTGTCCAGGATCCGCACCGGCGGCATGACGAAGCCGAACTCGCCGGCCAGGGTCTTGCGCAGGGCGCGGATCTGGTCGGTCAGCTTGCGGCCGTCCAGGTCGTTGATCAGGGTCAGCAGGCCGTAGCCCAGCTCGATCTTGACGTCGTCGATGGCCAGCGAGGCGCTGATCGGCTCTTCCTCGGCCTCGGCCGGCGCGGCGTTGGCCGCGTCGAGCGCCGCGGGATCTATGGGCTTTGGTTTCTTGGCGTCCTGGATGCGCTTGTAGGCCAGGGCCCCCGCGCCCAGCGACAGCACCGCGAACGGGATGATCGGCATGCCCGGGATCAGGGCGATGACGCCGGCCGAGGCCGAGACCATGCCCAGGCCCGCCGGGTTCATGCCCAGCTGGGTCATCAGGGCCTTGTCGGCCGAGCCTTCGACGCCGGCCTTCGAGACGACCATACCGGCGGCGATCGAGATGATCAGGGCCGGGATCTGGCTGACCAGGCCGTCGCCGATAGTCATGATCGTGTACGAGGACGCGGCCTCGCCGATCGGGATCTTGTGCTGCACGACACCGATGATGATGCCGCCGACGATGTTGATGCCGGTGATGATCAGGCCGGCGATCGCGTCGCCCTTCACGAACTTGCTGGCGCCGTCCATGGCGCCGAAGAACGTGCTTTCCTGCTCCAGCTCCTTGCGGCGCAGCTTGGCCATTTCCTGGTCGATCAGGCCCGTCGACAGGTCGGCGTCGATGGCCATCTGCTTGCCGGGCATGGCGTCCAGGGTGAAGCGGGCGGCGACTTCGGCGATCCGGCCCGAACCCTTGGTGACGACCATGAAATTCACCACCACCAGGATGATGAAGACGATGACGCCGATGACGAAGTTGCCCTGCATCATCAGGTGACCGAAGGCCTCGATGACCGCGCCGGCCCCGCCGGTGCCTTCCTGGCCGTGGCCGAGGATCAGGCGGGTCGAGGCGACGTTCAGGCCCAGGCGATACAGGGTCGCGACCAGCAGGACGGTCGGGAACGAGGTGAATTCCAGCGGCCGCTTGATCAGGATCGCCGTCATCAGGATCAGCACGGATCCGGTCAGCGAAATGGCCAGCAGCAGATCCAGCAGGATCGGCGGAACCGGCAGGATCAGCAGCACGATGATGCCGACGACGCCCAGGGCCAGGCCCATTTCGCCGCGCAGGAAGCCGTCCAGCAGCGACTTGGCGCTGGGTACGGATCGAGCGGTCGGGGCGGCGGCGTCAGCCATGCGAAACCTTGGAGCCGTTGAAGTGTCTAGCTAGACCAGCGCTTGGAGCGATTTGCGGTCCGCCGCCATCTCCTTAACGAGAATTAGCCATGTTCGGCGCCGGACGGATGGTCGCGGCGCCGAGCCATGAAGTCGCACCTAGGCGGCCGCGCCCACGCCCCCTTGCGGCGGCGGAACAGGGACGCCGGCGTCGCCATATTCCTTGAGCTTGTTGCGCAAGGTGCGGATCGAGATGCCCAGGATGTTGGCCGCGTGGGTGCGGTTGCCCAGGCAGTGCTCCAGGGTGTCGATGATCAGCTTCTGTTCGACTTCAGCCACGGTAGATCCCACGAAAGTGCGCGAAACGGCGTCGGCGGCCATCTGGGCGCCACGGGCGACTTGAGCGTCCGGCGAAGGGGCCGGGGCCAGCTGTTGGCCATCCGGCAGGCGGATGGCGAATTCCTCGATTTCCGGACCGGTCGACAGCAGCACCGCGCGGTGCATGGCGTTTTCCAGCTCGCGGACGTTGCCCGGCCAGCGATGGGCCAGCAGGCGGCGCTTGGCCTCCGCCGAGATCGGCTTTTCCGGCACGCCGTTGGCGGCCGAGTACTTCTTGACGAAGAACTCGCACAGGCTGAGCACGTCGCCCGGACGCTCGCGCAGCGGCGGCAGGCGCAGGTTCACGACGTTCAGGCGGTAGAGCAGGTCTTCGCGGAAGACGCCGTCCTTCACCGACTGGGCCAGGTCGCGGTTGGACGTGGCCAGGATGCGGATGTTGACCTTGACCGGCTTGGAGCCGCCGACGCGGTCGATCTCGCGCTCCTGGATGGCGCGCAGCAGCTTGGCCTGCAGGCGCACGTCCATTTCCGAGATTTCGTCCAGCAGCAGGGTGCCGCCGTCGGCTTCCTCGAACTTGCCGATGCGACGCGCCATGGCGCCGGTGAAGGCGCCCTTCTCGTGGCCGAACAGCTCGCTTTCCAGCAGGTTCTCGGGGATGGCGGCGCAGTTGACCGAGATGAACGGCGCCTTGGCCCGGCGCGACTTGCCGTGGACATAGCGGGCCATGACCTCCTTACCCGAACCGCTTTCGCCGGTGATCAGGATCGAGGCTTCCGACGGCGCGACCTGGTCGGCCAGCTTGAGAACCGACTCCATGGCCGGGTCGCGGACGACCATCGGCTTTTCGTCGTCGGTGACGGCGGCCAGGACGGCGGCGATCAGCTCGGCGTCCGGCGGCAGCGGGATGAATTCCTTGGCGCCGGCCTTGATGGCGGCGGCCGCCCGGATCGGATCGGCGTCGACGCCGCAGGCCACCACCGGCACCCGCATGCGCTCGGCCTCGTTGGCCGCGATCAGGCTGGCGATGTCGAGCGAGTAGTCGACCATCAGGAGGTCGGCGCCCTGCCCCGCGCGCAGCGCGTTGGTCGCCTGCTCGGGGGTTTCGACGTGCGAGACCTTGGCCCCGGCGTTCATCGCCATTTTCACGGCGACCGAGAGCTGTCCGTTCAGTTTTCCGACGACGAGAAGCCGCATGTTCTAACTCCTTACAACCACGGGGCCTTAGCCCTGCTGGTCGCCGTCCTTGATGATTTCCGTCATGGTCACGCCCAGGCGCTCGTCGACGACGACGACCTCGCCCCGGGCGACCAGACGGTTATTGACGTAGATGTCGATCGCTTCGCCGACCTTGCGGTCCAGCTCCAGGATCGAGCCCTGCCCCAACTGCAGCAGTTGCGCCACGGACATGTGCGCGCGCCCCAGCACGGCCGAGATGTTGACCGGCACGTCGAAGACCGGCGCCAGGTCGGAGGCGGTCTTGTCGCTGAGCTCGATCGGCATCTCGGAGGCCAGCATGCTGCCTCCGAATTCGTCGAGCGGGAGATTGTCTTCGGCCATCTTAGGTCAGCCTTCTCAAGAGAACATGGGTTCGGCGTGGAGGCCTTCGGCCGCGATCGCGGCCTCCAGCGCTTCGGCGACGCGCTGGGCGGCGCCGTCCGGATCGAAGGCCGCACGGCCGTCGCCCCAGTCGAAAGTAAAGGCCGCGGGGGCCATGCCGCCGTCGGCGCGGGCGACGATCTGGCCCTGGTAGCCGATCTGGGTCGCCACGTGCTCAAGCGCCTGTTGGGTGCGCTCTTCCAGCTCGGGCGAGACCCGGACGAAGATGCGCGGCTGGGCCTCGACCTCGCGGGCCAGGGCTTCCAGCGCCGCGGCGATCGGAGCCTCGGGGAAATGATGCAGGGCCGCGTCGGCGATCTTGCGGGCGCAGGCCAGGGCCAGCATGGCCGAGCCTTCGCGGTGCTCGTGCGCCACGTGGGTCAGGCCCTCGAAGGCCTGCTGCACGGCCTGGCCGACATCGCGCAGGGCGTGGGCGGCTTCCTGCTCGGCGCGGGCCACGGCCGAACGCTCGCCGTCCTGGAAGCCCTGCTGGCGCGCGGCCTCGACCTCTTCGGCGGTGAAGCTCTTCTTCACCTTGGGCGGGGTGTAGGCGACGCCGCCGCGGTCGTCGAAGACCGTGCCGAAGTCGAACTTGCGAGGGGTGTCCATCATGATGCCATTTCCCTCAGTAGATCAGCTCGTCGTCGCCGCCGCTGCCGGCCAG
Organism: Caulobacter sp. GW821-FHT11E11; assembly: GCF_058808315.1. Classification (NCBI taxonomy): domain Bacteria; kingdom Pseudomonadati; phylum Pseudomonadota; class Alphaproteobacteria; order Caulobacterales; family Caulobacteraceae; genus Caulobacter; species Caulobacter sp. GW821-FHT11E11. Next base: position 255,905 of record NZ_JBXARO010000003.1, on the reverse strand, counting down.
CATGATTTCGCCCTTGGCGGCCAGGTCCTTGGCGACCTGGACCATGCCGACCTGAGCCGCATCGACGTCCTTCAGACGCACGGGGCCCATGCTCTCCATGTCCTCGCGCATGATCTTGGCGGCGCGTTCCGACATGTTCGAGAAGAACAGGTCGCGCAGCTTGTCCGAGGCGCCCTTCAGGGCCAGGGCCAGCTGTTCCTTCGGCGTGCCGCGCAGCAGGGTCTGGATGCCGCCCGGGTCCAGCTTCGAAAGGTCTTCGAAGACGAACATCAGGGCGCGGATCCGCTCGGCGGCTTCGCGGTTGCGCTCTTCCAGCGCGGCGATGAAGCGGGCTTCGGTCTGGCGATCGAAGTTGTTGAAGATCTCGGCCATCATCTCGTGGCTGTCGCGCTTGGACGTGCGCGCCAGGTTCGACATGAATTCGGTGCGCAGGGTCATCTCGATCTTGTCGAGGATCTCGCGCTGCACCGGCTCCATCCGCAGCATGCGGGTGACGCATTCCAGGGCGAAGTCTTCCGGCAGGCAGGCCAGCACGCGGGCGGCGTGGTCGGACTTCACCTTGGACAGCACCACCGCGACGGTCTGCGGGTATTCGTTCTTCAGATAGTTGGCGAGCACGGCCTCGTTCACGTTGCCGAGCTTGTCCCACATGGTTCGACCCGCCGGACCGCGGATCTCTTCCATCAGTTGGTCGACCTTGTCCTGGGGCATGAACGAGGCCAGCAGGCGCTGGGTCTGTTCGTACGAACCCATGATCGCGCCCGTCGAGCTCATGCCCGAGACGAACTCGACCAGAAGGTCTTCGACGACCGAGGCCGAGACCGTGCCGAGGCCGGCCATGGCCTGGGAGACCTCTTTGATCTCCTCGTCGTCCAGGGATTCCCAGATCTTGGTGTGTTCTTCACCGAGGGCGAGCAGAACGATCGCGGCCTTTTCGGGCCCCGAGAGGTTCTTGATATCGGTGACGGCGACTTTCATGGCCATCAGGTCGACTCGTGCAGCCAGTTACGGAGGATGGCGACCGACTCGTCGGGGTGCTTTTCGACGAACTCGGAAACCCGCTTGATCGACGAGGCCTTAACCTGCCCCTCGATCTTGGCGATGTCGATACGCGAGTCGATGTCGGCGGCGCCCGTCGGGCCGGCGATGGCGATCGGCTCACCCGACTGGTCGACCACGACCTGCTGCTGGGTGCCGTCCGACAGCGTGACCAGGCGGGTCACCGGCTGGCCGGGGCCGGCCAGGGCCATCGGGCCCGGCGCGGGCTCCGACAGGTTCTTGATGAACGGGCGGACCGCGAACAGCAGGATCAGCAGGGCGACGACGCCCAGGATGCCCAGTTCGGCGAAGCGCATGATGTCGTTCTTGTCGAAGCCCGACAGCAGGCCTTGCTTTTCCAGGCCCTGATCCTCGGGCTGCGGGAACTTGATGTTGGTGACCTTGACCTGGTCGCCGCGCTGGGCGTCGAAGCCCACGGCGGTCTTCACCAGTTCTTCGATCTGGGCGATCTCCTGGGCGGTGCGCGGGGTATAGGCGCCCGGCTTGCCGTCCTTGCCCATCGGGGCGGTGATGCCGTCGATGGCCACGGCCACGGCGACCTTCTTGATCGTACCGGGCTCCTGGACCGTCGTCTTCACGGACTTGGAGATCTCGTAGTTGGTGACGGTGCCGTTCTCGTTCGAACGCGAGCCCAGCTGCTGGAAGCCGGCGGCGCCGCCCTGGCCGGGCACGTTCGAGGTGGCGGTGACGCCCGAATTGTCGTCGTTCTTGGTTTCCGAGGCGCCGGACTCGTTGGAGCTTTCCGAGCGAACGACCTGGCCGTCCGGATCGAAGCGCTCTTCCTGGGTGGTGACGCGGTCCAGGTCGATGTCGGCGGTGACGTTGACGCGCGCCTTGCCCGCGCCGAGGACGCCCTCGATCATGTCCTTGACGGTCTTGGCGATGCGCGCCTCGGCCTCGGTCTTGCGATCCTGGGCCAGCTTTCCGGCCATGCTCTCGTCGCTGGGCGCCGACAGGGTCTTGCCGTGCTGGTCGATGACCGCGACCTTCTCGGCCTTCATGTTCGGGACCGACGACGAGACCAGGTTCTGGATGGCGCGGACCATTTCCGACGAGGGCTCGCGAGCCCCGACGCCGATGGTGACGGCGGACGACGGTTGCTCGGCGTCTTCCTCGAACAGCTGGCGCTTGGGCAGCACCAGGTGGACGCGGACGCTGTTGACGCCCTGCATGGCCTTGATGGTGCGTTCCAGTTCGCCCTGCAGGGCGCGTTGACGGTTCAGCTGCTGGACGAAGTCGGTCTGACCCAGCGCGTTGTTGCCGTCGAAGATTTCGTAGCCGATGGAGCCGGAGCTCACGAGGCCCTTGCCGGCGACCATCAGGCGGGCGCTGGCGACCTTGTCGCGCGCCACCATGATCGTCGAGCCGTCGCCCTTGGCTTCATACTTGATGCCGGCCTGGTCCAGGGCGGCGGTGACCTCGGAGGCCTCTTTCAGGTCCAGGTTCGCATACAGCAGCTCATTGGGCTCCTTGCCCATGAACATGACGAGGGCCACCAGGACCGCGACGACGCCGGCGCCCACGCCGAGCATCGCGGCGAGACGCCCGACACCGAACTGCTTGATTGAACCCAGAAAGCTTTCCACGAAGCCTCACCCTTGATCCCAACCGCCCTCCGCGAGGAGAGCGACCGACAAGCGAACGAGAACCGCCCGTCGGTAGGCAGGATTTACCCAGTACAAGGTAAACGAGGCGTTTATATTTGGCCGTGGACGAGCCTGTCGGAGGCGCCAAAACGTCGCGGCCGCCCCCTTTCGGGAGCGGCCGCTGAACGTCTTCAAACCCTTTTGGCGCAAGGCCTTCGGGGATTTTCAGGCCAGCAGGGGGTGGTCACATTAACGCACCCCCTCCCGGGTCTTAACGGTACTGCTGGATCCGCGTGGTCCGCAGGCCCGCCAGGCCGTGTCGATCGATCGACTGCTGCCAGCTGAGGAACTCATCGTTCGTCAGCTTGTAACGATCACACGCCTCGTCGAGCGAGAGCAGACCCCCGCGGACGGCGGCTACGACCTCGGCCTTACGACGGATCACCCAACGCTGGGTTTCCGGCGGCGGCAAGTCGGAGAGAGTCAGAGGCGCCCCGGTCGGACCGATGACGTACTTTTCACCCCGGCTGTTCGTGCGCTGCTGCTGCAACATGGCTTTACGCCTTTCCCACAACCATCACTGTTGAAGGCCACTATAGGCGCCGCCTAATAACAGCGGCTTAATCCCAATAGTAAAAGATGCCTAAACAGAATGGCTCCTCTAGCAGTCCGTAGTGTCTCGATGTGAAACACAAGAATTAAAGAGCGTTAATCCCTATGATTAGCGCTTAATATTCAGAAGCTCTTCCAGCATCTGGTCGGCGGTCGTGATGATTTTCGACGAAGCCGAGTAAGCACGCTGGGTGGTGATCAGGCCCGTAAACTCCGTCGACAGATCGACAGTCGAAGCTTCCAAGGTCGAGGGAGCCAGCGAACCTGCGCCGCCCGAGCCCGGAGCCTTCAGGCTGTAGGTGCCGCTTTCATTGGTGACGCGATAAGCGTTGCCGTTGACGCCCTTCAGGCCGTTCGGGTTCGAGAAGGTGGCCACGGCGACCTGGGCGATCCGGCGGGTGACGCCGTTGTCGAAGATCGCCGAGACGTAGCCGTCCTCGTCCACTTCGATGTTCGTCAGGTTACCGAAGGCCGTACCGTTGGTGTTGACCGACTGGACGACCGACTGGCTGTTGTACTGGGTCAGGCCGCCGGCGGCGCTGGCCAGATCGATCTGGACGTCCTGGGTGTCGATGCCCAGGCTATCGGCCCAGACCGGCACCGTCGGGTCGGCCGGCGTGACGACCGTGCCCGAGGCCTGGATCGAGATCGAGGTCGGGGTGGTGTTGCCGAACAGGGCGCCCGTGTCCTTCAGCTTGCCGTCCGTGGTGAACTCGACGATGCCCGAGCTGATCTTGCCGTTGCCATTGTTGGCCAGGTCGCCCGGCTTGGCGCGCAGTTCGGCGTACCACTGGTTCGGGCCCGGGGCCTTCAGCAGCGACAGGGTGACGGTGCGCTGGCCGCCCTTGGAGTCCGACAGCGGGATCTGGATCTCGAAGTCCGGCTTCACGCCCTTGGTGTTGTCCTGGGCGTAGTCCGACATCGACCAGCTGGCCGGGTCGTAGAGCTTGCCGGCCTTGGCGTCGACTTCTTCCGTCGGCGTGCCGCCGATGATGTTCAGGTCGGCCAGGCTGACGGTGTCGCCCGCGGCGTTGATGCGCACGTTGAGCAGGCTGCCGCCGCCCGCCGGAGCGCCCTTGTAGTCCAGGGTCGAGCTGGCCAGGGCGCCGGTGCCCGTATCGTAGCCGACGATGCCGGTGGCGACGATGACGCCGTTTTCCTTGATGTCGACCTGATACTGGTTCTCGGTCGGCGTGCCGACCGGGTTGGCGACGCCCGTCGAGCTGTAGACGACGTCGTAGTTGTGGCTCTTCGGCGTGCCGTTGGTGTCCATGACGCCGCTGAACGAAGGCGAGCCGGCGGTGCCGACCTTGTACGAGACGGCGGCGGCGACCGGCTGTTCCGAGCGCAGGTTGGCGTTGACGCCGACGCGGGTGGTCTTCTCGGCGGTGCCGCCGACGGTGCCGACGTTGATCGACGACAGCTGCATCAGGTCCGACGGGTCGGGCGTGATCATGCCGCTGACCGGATCGGCCAGCCAGCCTTGCAGGTACAGGCCCGCGTCGTTGCGCAGGTAGCCCAGGCTGTCCAGCTGGAACGAGCCGGCGCGGGTGAACGAGCGGGTGTCGGTGGCGGTCAGGCCTTCCGGCTTTTCCGTGGCGACGAAGAAGCCCGAGCCCGAGATCGACAGGTCCAGGTTCGACGTCGTCGACTGGGTCAGGCCCTGCTGGCTGATGAACTGGTGCGTCTGGGCCTTAACGCCACCGGCGCTGTAGGTCTGGTTCTTCGAGCCCGAGGTGACCAGGGTCGAGAAGTTCGAGGTCGAACGCTTGTAGCCGACGGTGTTGACGTTCGCGATGTTGTCCGAGATCGCGGCCAGGGCCGACGAGTTGGCGATCAGGCCGGAAACGCCGGCGAGCATGGCGCTGTTGATGCTCATGACTGAATTCCTACTTCTAAAATGGGGTTCGAAGGGTTCAGCGCTGTTTGCGTTTGGGTCCGAGGGAAGACCGTCTTCCGGGGACCGCGTCGGCGTCTTTCTGACGCCCGTTCGATGGGTGGATCAGGTGGATCAGGCGGCTTCTTTGTCCGCCTCGGTATCGGGTTTGGCGGCGACGGCGGTGATGCCGATGACGCTGTCGACGGGGATGGCCTTGCCGTCGACGACAACTTGCGGCGAGCCGGTCGAGTTATCGACCGCGGTGACCACGCCCTCGGTGCGGCCCTTGACGTTCGTCGCCTTGATTTCCTTGCCGTCGGCGCCCTTGGCGATGACGTTGATCGTGTAGACGCCGCCGTTATCCAGCTGGACGCCGGCGTCGTCCTTGCCGTCCCAGGTCAGGGTGTGGCCGCCGCTCTTCTGGTCGTCCGGCTTCAGGGTGCGGACCACCTTGCCGGCGGCGTTCTTGACTTCGACGGTCAGCGAGGCCGAGGCGCCCGGCTGGCTCCAGCTGAAGGTGGCCTTGCCGTCCTTCAGGGTCGAGTTGTCGGTGGTGGCGGTGACCTGCTTGCCGATCATGTTGACGCCTTCCGACAGACCCGTGCCGGTGTTCATGCCGACCAGGGCGGCCAGCAGGTCGTTGGTGACCAGCTGCTGCTCGACGCCCGTCATCTGGGTGATCTGCTGGGTCATCTGGGTCGTGTCGGTGGGCGACAGCGGGTCCTGCATCTTCAGCTGCGTGGTCAGCAGCTTCAGGAACGTCTGCTCGTTGTTGGCGAGCGACGTGCGCGAGTTGTTGATCTTGTCGAGAACCGACGAAGTGTTCTGTGAAGAGACGGCGGTGGCCATGGCGCGGTTCTTTCCTAGATCCGGATGTCCAGACCGCTGTCGGTGGTCGTCTTCAGACCGGGCAGCAGTTCGGGGGTGATGAGGATGTCTTCTTCGCCGTTCAGGGCCGACTGGAACGCGCGGCCCGAGAAGGCGCGCTGGTTCTGGTCGCCGAAGTCCTGGAAGGCGAGGAAGGGGTTGGAGTTCTGACCGTTGTTCTGGCTGGAGACGTCGAACGACAGGCCGTTGTCCGAAACGGTGAAGCCGGCGTCGGCCAGGGCCTGGCGCAGTTCGTTGGCCTTGCCGCGCAGTTCCTGGGCGGCGTGGACCGTGTCGAACTTCATCGAGGCGGTCATCGAGCCGTCGCGGGCGATCTCGATGCGCACGTCGACCTTGCCCAGGTTGTCCGGGGTCAGGGTCACGTCGAAGCGCGTCGCCTTGGCGTCGGCCTTCTTGATGATCTCGGCCGAAAGGGCGGCGACCGTTTCCGGCGCGCCACGCGTGCCGGCGGCGGCAGCGGCCGGAGCCGAGGCGTTGGCGACCGAGGCTTGCGCCAGCGGGGCCGGCGTCGCCAGGGCGTTGGTGTCCACCGTGGCGGCGGCGGCGGCCGGGGCGTCGACCGCGGCGATCGTCGTCGTGTTGGCGTCCGCGCTCTTGGCTTCGGTCGAGGTTTCGGCGCTGGCGACGACGGCGGTCACGGCCTGGGCGGTCTCGACGGCGACGGCGTCGGCGGCTTGAGCCTGGGCGGCCAGGGCGGTCGGCGCGGTCTTCGGCGCTTCGGCGGTCTTGGTCGTGGTCTTGGCGGCTTCCGGCGCGACCGTCTCGGCGGCGGCGGCGTCGGCGGCCTGGGCGACGGCTTCCGGCGCGACGACGTCGGCGGCGACGGCCGGAGCGGCCTCGGCGACGACCTTGGCGTCCACGATCTGCGCGGCGACCGCGGCGACCGGGGCCGGCGTCGGCGCGGTCGCTTGGGCGACGGCGGCCTTCGGGGCTTCGGCGGTCTTGGTCGTGTCGGTGGTCTTGACCTCGGCGGCCTTCGGCGCGGCGACATCCTCGGCGACGACCGGGGTCGCTTCCTCGGTCGACAGCTGGGCCAGGGCCTCCAGGGCGGCGGCGTCGACGGCCTGGCCTTCCGGCGCGACGGCGGCGTGGGCGGTCGTCGCGGTCGGTTGAGCCTGGACCGGCTGGGCTTGAGCCTGAACGGTTTGGGCGATGGTCGTCGGGGCGGCCTCGACCGTCTGGACGACTTGAGCGGTTTGGGCGACCGGCGCGGCGACCGTCTGGGTCTGGGCGGCGTCGATGGCGGCGGCGAAGTCGGCGACCGGCTCGGCGGCCGTGGCGGTCGCGTCGACGACCGGCTGGGCGGCGGCGGTCGGCTCGGCCTGGACCGGGGCTTGCACGGGAACGGTCATCGCCGCGATCAGGGTGGCGGCGGCCTGGGCGGCGGCTTGCGTCGCGTCGACCTGGCCGGCCTCCTTGTCCGAGACCTCGGTCTTGGCCGTGTCCTTGTCGCTGGTGTCGTCGGTCTTGGCGTCCTGGGTGGCGTCGGCCTTGTCCGAGGCCTTGTCGGCGGCGTCCGACTTGGCGTCGGCGGCGTCGGCCTTGGCGTCCTGGGCATCGTCAGCGCGGTCGGCGGCGCGGGTGTCGCTCTTGGAGTCGGTGCGCGCCGGCTTGTCGGCCTTCTTCACGTCGCGGTCTTCGCGGCGGTCGTCGCGCTGGTCGACCTTGGCGTCGCTCTTGGCTTCCGTACGCGAGGGACGCGGCGCGGGCGCCTCGTCGTCGTTGCCGGCGATGGCCAGCAGGGCGTCGAAGCCGTCATTCGACGACTTGGCGCTCACGGCCGGGGTCGGCGCGGCGGGAAGAGCGGCGGTGGGGGCGGCGATCGCGGTCATTCGCAGTCGTTGCTCGGGCTCGGCGGCGGTCCATGACGAACACGCCTTGTTCGGTCTCCCTCTGAGCAATGGTCGGGCCAACTCGGAAAATCATGGTCAAATCCATGATTTCATTGAGTTTAATCCCTTGTTTACGAAGAAAAATCGCTCCCCGTGCGGCGCTTTTTGCCGAGTCCGAGGGGTCATGAGCGACGTGAGTTGCCGCGTCGGCGCGTCGCGGGGGCCTTCCGGGGGCAGTTGGCGCCGTAATTGCGCATGGCCTCTTGTCGAATTTCCGACCACCGGAACATATCGCCTTGAATTTCAATGGCTTGGCATTTCAACGGGGCTTGATCCCCACCCCAGCTCGGCAAGTTTCGCCGGGCAAGGTCGCGCCGTGTGTTGCGCGGTTTGCCGAGCATGAAGGAGCCTACGCATGTCGCTGAATGCGATCATGAGCACGGCGACGTCCGGCATGATGGCCGCGCAGACGGGTCTGCGCGTCACGTCGGACAACATCGCCAACGTCAACACGACCGGCTACGTCCGCAAGACGGTCAGCCAGTCCAACCTGCTGTCCAACGGCATGGGCGTGGGCGTCAGCATCGACGCCATCAAGCGCGCGACCGACCGCTTCCTGCAGTCGGCCAGCCTGAACGCCGCGTCGGACAGCGGCCGCTCCTCGGTCGTCGCCAGCACGATGAACAGCGCCCAGCAGCTGTTCGGCGATCCCAGCGGCGAGACCAGCTTCTTCCAGACGCTGGACAACATCTTCGCGGCCTTCTCCTCGGCCCAGGACGATCCGTCCTCGTCGCTGCTGCGCACCCAGGCCCTGACGCGCGTGGACGACTTCCTCAGCGAGTCCAGCCGCATCACCTCGTCGCTGTCCAAGCTGGGCAAGGACGCCGACACCCGCATCTCGGCCGACGTCAACCGCGTCAACGACCTGCTGAGCCAGATCGACGGCCTGAACACCGACATCACCCGCGCCAAGGTGGCCGGGGCCGACGCCACCGGCGCCGAGAACGTCCAGAGCGGCCTGGTCGACGAACTGGCCAAGATGATGAACGTCCAGATCTCGCCCCGCACCCTGGGCGGCATCTACGTGCGTTCGACCGAGGGCCTGCCGCTGGCCGGTGACGGCGCGGCCAAGCTGACCTACCAGACCTCGGCCACCGCCACTGGCTACCTGACGGTGCAGTTGGCCAACGGCTCGGTGCAGCCCACCCCGCTGAACATCACCAGCGGCGAGATCAAGGGCCTGCTGGACGTGCGCAACGTCGAGCTGGTCAACCTGTCCGACCAGCTGGGCGAGTTCACATCGCGCGCGGCCGAGGAGATCAACCGCGCCTCCAACGCCGCCTCGTCGGTGCCAGCCCCGACCATCCTGAACGGTCGCGACACCGGCCTGGACGCCCAGGCGGCGATCACCGGCATGACCGGCAAGACGACCATCGCCCTGACCGACAGCAGCGGCGTCATCCAGCGCCGCATCGACATCGACTTCGACGCCGGCACGATGAGCATCGACGGCGGCGCCGGTCCGACGTTCAACAGCTCCGACTTCATGGCCCAGCTGAACACCGCCCTGGGCGCCCAGGGCTCGGCCGGGTTCTCGAGCGGTGCGCTGAGCATCGGCGGCGCGGGCGGCCTGGGCGTGGCCATCCAGGACGACGCCACCAATCCGGCGACCAAGGCCGGCAAGGGCTTCAGCCACTATTTCGGCCTGAACGACATCATCCGCACCGACGGCTATTCGCCGTACGAGACGGGCCTGACCCCGACGGACCTGCACGGCTTCACCTCGGGCGCCATGACCCTGCGCCTGACGGACGTCGAAGGCGGCCGCATCCGCGACATCACCGTCGCCCCGCCTCCCGGCGGCACGATGCAGGACATGCTGGATGCGCTGAACTCGCGCGCCAACGGCACGGGCCTGTACGGCGTGTTCACGCTGACCGACAAGGGTCAGATCAACTTCACCTCGAACAGCACGACGCCGGTGACCATGTCGGTCGTCGCCGACACCACCGAGCGCAGCATCGGCGGCCCCTCGGTCAGCCAGCTGTTCGGCATCGGCCCGGCCGAGCGCAGCACCCGCGGCGAGAAGTTCTATGTCAGCAAGACGATGGACGCGGACCCCAAGCTGGTGCCGTTCGCCAAGCTGGACCTGACCCAGATCGTCGGCGGCAGTCCCGCCCTCGCGGTCGGCGACGGCCGCGGCGCCCTGGCCCTGGCCAAGGCCGGCGACACCGCCGCCGCCTTCTCGGCCGCCGGCGACGCCTCGGCCGTCAATATGAGCGTCATCCGCTACGCCTCGGACTTCAGCGGCTCGATCGCCCGCAAGTCGGCCACCGCCGAAAGCCGCAAGGACGCCGCAGACGCGGTGGCCAGCGAGGTCGACAGCCAGCGCCAGTCGGAAGAGGGCGTGAACCTCGACGAAGAACTGATCAACCTGACCACCTACCAGCAAGCCTTCAACGCCTCGGCCCGCCTGATCCAGGCGACCAAGGACATGTTCGACGTGCTCACCGGAATCCTGGGGTAAGCCATGACCCGCGTCTCGACCGTTCAGAACTACAACATCATGACGTCCAACCTCATGAAGGCTCAGATCAGCCAGAATGCGGTGGGCGCCCAGGTCTCCAGCCAGAAGGTCGCCAGCGACCTGAAAGGCTATGCCAAGAACGCGGAGATGCTGACCGCCATGCGCGGCACGCAGACCCGCCTCAACGGCCTGCTGGACCAGGCCAAGTCGGTCGGCAACCGGCTGGAGATGCAGGACACCGGCCTGGGCCGCGTCTCCAACGCCACCCAGGGCGGGCGCGAGGCCATCGCCAACGCCCTGGCGGCCGGCAGCGCCACCACCCTGATGCAGCAGCTGAGCGCCAGCTTCAGCGAGGTGGTGCAGGGCCTGAACACCAAGTCGAACGGTCTCTACGTCTTCTCCGGCGCCAAGACCGACACGGCCACGACCACGGCGACCAGCATGGCCGACCTGACCAGCGTTCCGATCACCTCGGACCTGTTCCAGAACGACCAGTACATCGCCACCAACCGGGTCGACGAGCAGACCAGCGCCAAGACCGGCATCCTGGGCGACGCCATCGGCGCGGACGTCTTCGAGGCCTTCAAGCAGGTGCAGGCCTATGTCGACGCCAACGGCCCGTTCACCGGCAATCTGGACGACGCCCAGGTCAACTTCCTCAAAGGCCTGCTGCCCGTCTTCGACGCGGCCCAGAAGGGCGTGATCGACACCCAGGGCAAGAACGGCGTCACCCAGAAGCGCTTCGAGTCCGCCCAGAACGACCTGTCGAACCAGGCCGACACCATGACGGCCATGGTCGGCGGCATCACCGATGTCGACATGGCCGACGCCGTCACCCGCCTGGAAGCCGCCAAGCTTGCCGTCCAGGCCTCGGCCCAGGTGTTCACCAGCCTGCAGGCTTCGTCGCTGCTGAACGTGCTGAAGTAGGGAGCGGCGACAAGCCGCCCTCCCCTAACCTCGCAAAACCGGCCATCAACCGCTATATGGCGGCGGATGAACGCCGACCTGCTGATCCCCGCCGCCCCGACCGACGCCGACGCCCTGATCGCGCGCGCGGTCGAACAGGTGCGCGCGGCCGTCGGCCTGCCGGAGGGCACGCGGATCGTCGCGGCCATGTCCGGCGGCGTGGATTCCACCGTCACCGCCGCCCTGCTGGCCAAGGCCGGCTATGACGTGGTGGGCGTGACCCTGCAGCTCTACGACCACGGCGCGGCGATCACCAAGAAGGGCGCCTGCTGCGCCGGCCAGGACATCCTGGACGCCCGCATGGCCGCCGAGCGCATCGGCATCCCCCACTATGTGCTGGACTACGAGAGCCGCTTCCGCGAGCAGGTCATCGAGGACTTCGCCGACGCTTACCTGCGCGGCGAGACGCCGATCCCCTGCGTGCGCTGCAACCAGACCGTCAAGTTCCGCGACCTGCTGGACGTGGCCCGCGACCTGGGCGCCGAGGCCATGGCCACCGGGCATTATGTGCAGCGCGCCTTCGCGGGTGGCGGCAATCGCCCGCAGCTGCGTCGCGCGGCCGATCCGGCCAAGGATCAGAGCTACTTCCTGTTCGCCACCACGCGCGACCAGTTGGACTTCCTGCGCTTCCCGCTGGGCGGCATGGACAAGCCGACCGTGCGCGCCGTCGCCTTCGGCTTAGGGTTGGCCATCGCCGACAAGCCCGACAGCCAGGACATCTGCTTCGTCCCCGAGGGCAAGTACACGACCGTCATCGACCGCATCCGCCCGCAAGGCGCGGAAGCGGGCGACGTCGTGCACCTGGACGGCCGCGTATTGGGCCGCCACGAGGGCGTGACCCGTTACACCATCGGCCAGCGCCGAGGCCTGAATATCGCCGTCGGCGACCCGCTGTTCGTCGTCCGTATCGACGCCGACAAGCGCCAGGTCATCGTCGGCCCGCGCGAAGCCCTGCTGACCGCGTCCCTCACCCTGAAGGAAGGCAGCTGGCTGGGCGGCCAGGACAGCCTGGAAGCCGCCGCCGAAGAAGGCCAGGCCGTGCTGGCCCGCGTCCGCTCGACCCGTGAACCGGTCGCCGGCCGCCTGGCGTTCCAGGACGGCCAGGTCGCGGTCGTGTTCGACGGCGCCGAGGAAGGCGTCGCGCCTGGCCAGGCCTGCGTGCTCTACGACCCCGCCGATCCCGAGCGCGTGCTGGGCGGCGGCTTCATCGCCGGCACGACGCGGACCATGGACCTGCCGACCGCCTGACACGCCACGGATCGAACCGGGTCTTCCGGGGTTCAGCACAAGAACCCTTCACGGAAGATCCGCATGCTCCGATCCCTGCTCATCGGCCTGTCGGCCGGCTCCCGCTCCATGACCCCGCTGGCCGCTGTCAGCGAGGCCGCGCATGGCGGTCATCTGGACGCCAACAATCCCTCCGCCCAGCTTCTCGGCCATCCCCTGGTCGCGGCCGGAACCAAGGCCCTGGCCGCCGGCGAGCTGTGGGGCGACAAGCTGAAGACAGCCCCGGACCGCATCGTGCCGCTGGGCATCGCCGCCCGCGTCATCACCGCAGGCTTCACCGGCGCCGCCCTGGCCCCGCGCAAGAAGATGCTGCTGGGCGGCGCGCTCGCTATCGGCGCGGCGGTGGCGGCTTCTTACGTCACCTTCCATCTGCGCATGAAAGCCATCAACCGCTTCGGCCAGACCAACAGCGGCCTCGTGGAGGACGCCCTCACCGTCGGCGCGGCCCAGCTGGTCACGCGGGCGCTACGCTGATGGAACGCAAGGACAAGGAGCCGGTGGCGCCCGAAATGACGCCCGCGCCGGAGGCGGATGCGCCGGCCGACGGCGTCCGCCGCCAGCGCCAGCACATCGAGGAATTGGACGGCGAGGATTCGCTGCGCGGCGGCGTGGCGGACTAGCCTTCGCCCGGAGGTTTGCCGTCGCCCTCCTGAAGCACCGTCGGCCGAGGGCGTCGGAATTCCTGGTCGCGCAGGGCCTCGCGCGTGAAATGCTGGGTGATGAGAGCGTTCACGTCCTGCACCGGCGCGACCAGCGCCAACGCCACGGCTGCGCCGATGCCGAGCGCCGAGACGCCAAACGCGAAAAGCGTAACCATCGGCGTGATCGCCAGCCAGAACGGCAGCGTGCGCCAGTCGTAGAGCGGCAGCTCCGCCCTGTTCCGCACAGACATCTCGCGCAGCATGATGCTGGTGAACAGCACCGCGACGCCGCAGGCGACCACGGCCAGGATCAGGGCGGCCCTCAGCGCGACCGAAGCCGCATTGCGCCCGATGATCGCGCCCGTCCAGCCCAGCCCGGTGCAGACCACCGCGAAGGCGTAGGCGCGCAGGCGAGCCTTGGGGCTCAGGCCGGTGTCACTGGTCACGACGTACGCTTCGCCCCTGTTGAACGGCGCCCATGATCCAGGTCGCCGCCCGCCGGGACAAGGGGTTTGGACGCCCTAGGCCGCGCGGCCCGGGCGCACCGCGACCCCGTCCTCGACCTTGAACCGGCTCATCAGGCGGAACAGCTCGCTCGTCTCGCGGGCCAGGCCGTGGGCGGCGGCGGTGCTTTCCTCGACCATGGCGGCGTTCTGTTGGGTCATCTGGTCCATCTGGTTGACGGCGACATTGACCTCGACCAGCCCGGTGGACTGCTCCTTGGCGGCGGCGGCGATGCCGGCCACAACGCCGCTGATCTGGCCGACCCGCTCGCCGATCCGCGTCAGCGCCTCGCCGGCCTGGGCGACCAGCTCAACGCCGCGCCCAACCTCCGTGCCCGACGTATTGATCAAGCGCTTGATGTCCCGCGCCGCCTCGGCCGAGCGCTGGGCCAGGGCCCGCACCTCCATGGCCACGACCGCGAAACCCTTGCCGCTCTCGCCGGCGCGGGCCGCCTCGACGCCCGCGTTAAGGGCCAACAGGTTGGTCTGGAAGGCGATCTCGTCGATCACCCCGATGATCTGGTTGATCTCGCGCGAGCTGTTTTCGATCTGGCCCATGGCGGCGACGGCGTCGTCGACCACCCGGCGCGAACCGTCGGCGTCGTCCTTGGCCTGGCCGACGATGTGGCGCGCCTGGTCGGCGCCATCGGCCGTCCTGCGGACGGTGGCGGTGATCTGATCAAGGGCGGCGGCGGTCTCTTCCAGGCTGGCGGCCTGGCGCTCGGTGCGTTGCGACAGTTCGCTGGAGGCCTGGCTGATCTCGTCCGTGCCCGAGCGGATGCCCCGGCTGGCGTCGGACAGCACGCCCATGGTCTCGCGCAGGCTCTCCATCGCCTGGTTGAAGTCGGCGCGCAGCTTCTCGTAGTCGGCGGCGAACGGGGTCTTCAGGCGGAACACCAGGTCGCCGGCCGACAGCTTCTCCAGCCCCTGGGCGATGGAGCTGACGACCAGCTCCTGCTCCTTCTGGGCCTGGGCCTTGGCGGCCTCGACGCGGGCGCGTTCGGCCTCGGCGGCGGCGCGCTGCTCGGCGGTCATGCCCTCCAGTCGCAGCTTCTCGATCGCGGCGTCCTTGAAGGCCTGGACCGCGCCGGCCATCTCGCCGATCTCGTCGCGGCGGCCCACGCCCGGAATGGCGATGGCGTTGTCGCCCGAGGCCAGGCGGCGCATGGCCGAGGTCATGGCGCTGACCGGGGCGGCGACCAGGCGGCTCAGCACGACGGCCAGGATGGCCGACAGCGCCAAAGCCAAGAGGCAGCTGACCACCAGATAGATCTTGCCCATGAAGATGGCCTTGGACTGCGACTCAAGCCGCTCGTCCTGCAGCAGATGCTGGGCCTCGCTGATCTCGTCCAGGGTCGCCTGCATCTCGCGCAGGGTGTTGCGCCCCATCAGCTCGACGGCCTGATCGTGGCCGCCCTCCTGCTTGGCCAGGGCCAGCGGCTTGTCGGCGAACTCAGCCCGCCAGTTGGCGATCATGGTCTTCAGTTTCTGGGCCCGCGTGCGCTGCCGCTCGCTGGACGTGTCGGCGATGAAACGGTCGACCGCGCCGTCCACGGCCTTCACATGGGCCTCGTAGGCTTCCAGGTGCGAGGCGTCTCTGGCCATGACGAAGCCGCGCACGGCGTTCTGCTGCTCGACCAGCCCTTGGGTGACCGCCTCGACGTCCAGCGACAGGTCGTAGGTCTTGTCGTTCTTCTGGGCGGCGTCGTGGATCTGGTCCAGCTTCAGGAAGACCATGGCGTCGCCGATCAGCGACACGACGATCAGCACCGCGAAGGTCAGCAGCAGCTTGCGCGCGATCTTCAGGTTGTTGAGGAACATGGAAAGCCGTCCGAGCAGGGCCGGCAAACGTTTGCCGCGCGCGCAAACTTCGCGCCCAACGTGCTTTCCGAAACCTTACTCGGCGAAAAGGCCGCACCCCGCCGCCGACCCGTATCGGGTCATTCCGCGGCGATCTTGACCGCTTCAAGCGCCTCGCCGACGGTCAGGCCCTGGGCCTCCCGAGGCGCGCGTTCCAGGTCGCGGCGCTGGACCACCTCGCCGCACTCCTCGCAGGCGAGGACCGGATGGAAGGCGCAACCGCACTTTTTGTGGGTGAACATCACCGGCGACTGGTCGCGACCATAGACGTGGCGGTCGCCCCATTCGGACATGGTCAGCAGCACCGGGGACAGGGCCAGGCCCTTCTGGGTCAGCCAGTATTCGTTGCGCGGCGGCCGCTCGGAATAGAGGCGGGTCTCCATGACGCCGTGGCTGACCAGGGTCTTCAAACGCGCGGCCAGGACGTTGCGGGCCACGCCCAGCCGCTCCTGCCATTGTTCGAAGCGCTTCACCCCGGCGAAAGCGTCGCGGAGGATCAGCAGAGTCCAGGGATCGCCCACGACCTCGAGGGTGGCGGCGACCGAGCAACGTTCGTTCGTATAGTCAGCAGTGCGGCCCATTTTGGCAGGGTGCGGCGTTCCGCGAGGGAAAGCAAGAGACCGTTGCGTTTGAAGATGAACTGCCGTACGTTTTTAATCGCAATTGACTCTCTCGGTTATTGCATGACTGGCGAGGAGGCCTGGTTTCGGCCGACGCCTCCTCGCCCCTTTCCCATCACAAAATCGCAAGCCGCTTGCGCATCACGAGGCGATCAGGGCCTATCTCGCCTCAAAATTACGTTCTGGGAGCTTAATCCATGTCCGCGTCTGATCCCGTCGTCATCGTCTCTTATGCCCGCACGCCGATGGGCGGTTTCCAGGGTGCCCTGGGCGGTGTGAAGGCCACGGACCTGGGCGCGGCGGCGGTCAAGGCGGCCATCGAGCGGGCCGGCGTCGCGGGCGACAAGGTCGAGCAGATCATCATGGGCTGCGTGCTGCCGGCCGGCCTTGGCCAGGCGCCGGCCCGCCAGGCGGCGCTGGGCGCGGGCCTTCCCCTTTCCGTCGAGGCGACCACCGTCAACAAGATGTGCGGCAGCGGCATGCAGGCGGCGATCATGGCTCACGACGCCCTCGCCGCAGGCTCGGTCGACGTCGTCGTCGCCGGCGGTATGGAGAGCATGACCGGCGCGCCCTACCTGATGTCCAAGCACCGCGCTGGGGCCCGCATCGGCCACGACCAGATGTGGGACTCCATGTACCTGGACGGCCTGGAGGACGCCTACACGCCGGGCAAGCTGATGGGCGCCTTCGCCGAGGAGACGGCGGCCCAGTACCAGTTCAGCCGCGAGGCCATGGACGACTACGCGACCAAGGGTCTGGCCAAGGCCAAGCACGCTATCCAGAGCGGCGCCTTCAAGGCCGAGATCACCCCGGTGACCGTCACCAGCCGCAAGGGGACCGAGGTCGTCGACACCGACGAGCAGCCGCTGAAGGCCGATCCGGCCAAGATCCCGACCCTGCGTCCCGCCTTCGCCCGCGACGGCGGCATCACGGCGGCCAACAGCAGCTCGATCAGCGACGGCGCCGCCGCCCTGGTCATGACCCGCGAGAGCGTGGCCAAAGCCCTGGGCCTGCCGATCGTCGCCCGCGTCGTCAGCCACGCCGCCCACGCCCACGAGCCGGGCCTGTTCACCACCGCCCCCGTGCCGGCCATGAGGAAGGCGCTGAAGAGGGCCGGCTGGGCGGTTTCCGACGTCGACCTGTTCGAGGTCAACGAGGCCTTCGCCGTCGTCGCCATGATCGCCCAGCAGGAGCTCGGCATCCCCGAGGACAAGCTGAACGTCAACGGCGGCGCCTGCGCCCTGGGCCACCCGATCGGCGCCTCGGGCGCGCGGATCCTCTGCACCCTGATCAACGCCCTGCAGGCGCGCGGCGGCAAGAAGGGCCTGGCGTCGCTCTGCATCGGCGGCGGCGAGGCCACGGCCATGGCGGTGGAGCTGGTCTGACCCTATCTGGGGCGGATCAGATTCCCGTTGAGACGCGTTCACTCGTCATGACCGACACCTTCCGCCACAACCCCGAACTCAGCCGCTACGAGCTGGAGGAAGACGGCCACCTGGCGTGGGCCGACTACCAGCGCTCGGGCCACCGGCTGGTGATCCCGCATGTCGAGGCCGACATGGCCCTGCGCGGCACCGGCGCGGCCGGCCGGCTGATGGGCCGCGTCGCCGAGACGGCCCGCGCCGAGGGCATGCGGATCACCCCGCTATGCTCCTACGCGGCCGCCTGGCTGAAGCGGAACGACCCGGACCTGATCGCCTAAGGCTTGGGTGCGGGCGGCGGGCTCTCGAAGCTGCCTGCCGCGCCCGGGAACACCGTCGGGCTCTCCCAGCCGTCGGCGCTGACCGCCGACACCCCGAAGAAGAAGTCGTCGATCACCACGTCCTTCAAGGTCGTGCCATGAGGCGTTTCTGGGCCGGCCGGAACCCAGCGGCTGAAGCGCCACTGTGGGTCGGTGGTCACGCGCCATGACACCTTGTGGCCGGCCGCGCCCGGCGTGGCGGCCCACGAGACCTTGGTGTCGGGGCTGACCGCCCCCTCGATCCTGACGCCCGACGGCGGCGGCGGGGCCGAGGCTAGGCTGGCCATGGTCACCGTGTTCAGCCGCGTGACCTGGGCCAGGTAGGCGAAGTCGACGCCCTCGACCGTGTCGCCATAGGGCCGGCCGTTCTCGGTGCGCAGGTCCTGGTGCTGGCGGTCGTAGTTCTCGACCGCCTCGGTCACCCGCACGGCCGGATAGCCGGCCTCTAGCATCGGCACCTGGTCGCCGCCCCGGCCGTAGCGGTCGGTGCGATAGACCATCACCACGTCGAAATTGGTCAGGTACTTGTCGGCCAGCCCGTCCATGTAGCGCGCGAGATTCCGCGAGGGGCTGTCGACCTCGCCGCCGTTGTAGCGGCGGCCATTGGCCTGTTCGGGCGTCTCGACCGCCTTGGTGCCCTCCGAGAAGACGCGAACGTGGGTGTTGTCCATCACGCCGCTCTGGCCGCGGCTGTTGCCGACGATGTCGTTGTTGAGGTCGGCCTCGATCTTCCAGCCCTGGGTGCGGGCATATTCGGCCAGCACCTTGCCGCCGTAGAGCCCCTGCTCTTCGCCCGACAGGACCGCGAACACCAGGGTGGCCGGGAACTTGTGCTTGCTCAGCACCCGCGCCGCCTCGATCACCGCCGCCACGCCCGAGCCGTCGTCATTGGCGCCCGGCGCGTCGCTGGTGAAGTCCATGACGTCGGTGACGCGGCTGTCGATATGGCCGGCGATGACGATCACCCGGCTGGGATCGGTCGTGCCCTTCTGGATGGCCAGGACGTCCATGACCTCGGTCGGGTTGGGGATCCGCTTGCCGGTGAACACCTGGCTGGGTGTCTCGACCGTCAGGCAGCCGCCGCAGTCCTTGGAGATCGCCTCGAAGCGGGCCTTGGTCCAGCGCCGGGCCGCGCCGATGCCGCGCTTGTCGGACTTGGTGTCCGACAGGGTGTGGCGGGTGCCGAAACCCACCAGCGCGCGGATCGTGCTCTCCAGCGCCTTGGCGTCGACGTCGGCGGCGATGGTCCGCAGCACCGGCTGGTCAGCCGACGGCGCCTGCTGGGCATGGGCGGCGCTGGCCATCAGGACGGCAGCGAGGGTAAGGGGCAAGCGCATGCGGGCTCCGGACGAAATCAGGCGCGCACGTTTCCGGCCAGGCTCGTCTCGCGCAAGCCTTTTTCAGGCCTTTGCCGCCTTCGCCGCCATGAAGGCCACGCGGTCCAGCACCTCGGGCCCGGCGGCGGGACCGGGCGTGTAGGCGAAGTGCTCGCCGGTGATCGGCTTGCCGCTGATGCGGTCGACCATGATCGGCTCGGCGGCGACACCCGTCTCACGGTCCACGAGCTGGCCGGCCACACCCTCGATGGCGAAGTGGCGGTTGCCGAAGGCCAGCATCGCCGTCAGCACCGGCGCGAAGTCGCGGCCCAGGTCCGTCAGCAGATACTCAAAGCGCGGCGGCCGCTCGCTATAGGCGCGCTTCTCCAGCATCCCGTTCTCCACGAGGCCGGCCAGGCGCTTGGTCAGGATGTTGGGCGCCACGCCCAGGCTCTTCTCGAACTGGTCGAAACGGGTCAGCCCCTGGGCCGCGTCGCGCAGGATCAGCAGGGTCCAATGGTCGCCCACCCGCTCCAGCGTGCGGCCGACAGGGCATTGGGTGGGGGGGCGCTCGGGCTTGCTCATGACAAATAATCTGGGAAGCGACTTGCGAAAAGCAAGTTACCTCATAGCTAAGCGTGGAGCCGGACCGATGGGGCCTCGGCGAGAGACTGAGGCTACCACGATGAGCGACACCAACACCAAGGGTACGGCCCTGATCACCGGCGCTTCGACCGGCATCGGCGCGGTCTATGCCGACCGCCTGGCCAAGCGCGGCTACGACCTGATCCTGGTCGCCCGCGACGAAGCCCGCCTGAACACCCTCGCCGACCGCCTGCGCGGCGAGACCGGCGTCAAGGTCGAGGTCATCAAGGCCGACCTGACCGACAAGGCCGACGTCCTGAAACTGGAACAGCGCCTGGCGACAGACACCACGATCAACGCCTTGATCAACAATGCCGGCGTCGCCGGGTCGAACGACTTCGTCGCCTCCGATCCCGACGCCTTCGAGAAGATGATCCAGCTGAACGTGACCACCGTCACCCGCCTGGCCTCGGCGGCGGCCCGCAACTTCGTGCCGCGCAACAAGGGTGCGATCGTCAACCTGGCCTCGGTGGTCGGCCTGGCCCCGGAACTGGGCATGCCGGTCTACGGCGCGACCAAGGCCTTCGTGCTGTACCTGACCCAGGCCCTGCGCGTGCAGCTGGCCGACTCCGCCGTGCGCCTGCAGGCCGTGCTGCCCGGCGCGACGCGCACCGAGATCTGGGAACGTTCGGGCTCTGACATCCATGCGATGGATCCGAACATGATCATGGATGTCGACGACATGGTCGACGCGGCCATTGCCGGCTTCGACCAGGGCGAGCTGGTGACGATCCCGTCCCTGCCCGACGCGGCCGACTGGGACGGCGCCCTGGCCGCCAAGGCCAAGCTTTATCCGAACCTGTCGCGCAGCGAGCCAGCGGCTCGCTTCAAAGCTTAAAGCGGAAAGCTCGTCGGCGCGGCGCTCACTCCCGCGCCGACGAGTCCGCCCTGACGGTTTCCTACTGGGTTGATGCCACCAGTGGGAAACCGCCGGGAACGCGAAACTAGCTGAGCACCATCACGACGACGCGGCGGTTCTGGGCCCGGCCCTCACGCGTTTCGTTGGCGGCGACGGGAGCGTCCTGGCCGTACGAGATGGTCGCCATGCGGTTCAGGGCGACGCCGTGCACGCTGAGGAACTTGCGCACGGTCTCGGCGCGCTTCTCACCGAGCTCGTCGTTGTATTCCTTGGAGCCCGAGTTGTCGGTGTGGCCCTGGATTTCCAGGTACACGTTCTTGTTGTCGGCCTTCAGCTTCTCGGTGAACTCCGACAGGCGTTGCTCGGCTTCCGGCGAGAGGTTCGCGGCGTTGACCGGGAACTTCACGGAGTCATCGCTCAGCACCAGGGCGTACTGGAACTTGCCCTCGGCCAGCTTGCCGGCGGCGATGGCGCGATCCAGGGCTTCCTTCGAGGTCTTGTCCAGCTCACCGATCTGGGTGTCATGAGTGCTGACCCGCTCATTGACGGCGCCAACCTGGGTGTTGACGTACTTCTTGGTGGCGCAGCCGCTGACCGACAGGCCGCCCATCACCAGGGCGGCGGCGATCATCATGGTCTTCGTGCTTGCTATCATGGGTTTGGGTCTCGTCCGTAGAATGGGGCTGCGAGACGTCCTGCAACGCTCGCAGGACCAAATCGGGCAGCGGAACTTGGCCAAAGATGGGCGCGATTCCGGCGCTTCCGGGCCAAGCTATGCCATTGATATGGCGACGGTTTCCGAACCTATAGAACCGCGCGCAAGCGCCGTGTGCGGCGTTTGGTTCCGAAAATTCTTTATTGATTTTCCGTGCTGGAAAGCCACGCCGAAAAGGCCTGCAGGGCCGGCGTCGGGGCCTTGGACTTCAGCCAGGTCAGCCAGTAGCGACCGGCGCTGACCTGAGTCGAGAAGGGCCGAACCAGGCGCCCCTGCTGCAGATCGCGAGCAAACATCATCGGCGGCGCCAGCGCCACCCCCAATCCCTGCATCGCCGCCTCGACCATCACCCAAGAGCTGTCGAACACCGGCCCGCGGATGGGCGGCGGCGACAGGCCGGCGGCGGCGAACCAGTCGGGCCAGTCGGCGGCGCGGTAGCTGCGCAGCAGGGTCTCACCGAAGAGGTCCGTGGGCTCCTTGATCCGCTCGGCCAGGGCCGGCGCGCACAGCGGGCTCATCGGCGCCTCGAACAGCGGCGACGCCTCGGTGCCATGCCAGGCCCCGTCGCCGAACCGCACCGCGCAGTCCAGCCCCTCGCCCGCCAGGTCGGTGCGGTTGTTGTTGGTGAAGAGCCGCAGGTCCACGAACGGGTGGGCCTCGCGGAAGGCCGGCAGTCGCGGCAGCAGCCAGCCCACCGCGAAGGTGCCCACGACCCCGACGCTGAGCACCTCCAGCACCCGGCCGCCCTCGAACCGGGCCAAGACGTCGTCCAGCCGGTCGAACGAGTCCCGCACGCTAGGCAGCAGGGCCAGGCCCTCGTCGGTCAGGGCGAGACCACGCGGCAGGCGGCGGAACAGGGCCGCGCCGAGCCTGGCTTCGAGCCCCTTCACCTGGTGGCTGACGGCGGCCTGGGTCACGCACAGCTCGATCGCGGCCCGGGTGAACGAAAGGTGCCGGGCCGAGGCCTCGAAGGCGCGCAAGGCGTTCAGGGGCAGCTGGGCGCGGCTCATTAACGATGACCCTAACGGAGCTAATGGGTCGACCAAGGTATCGTCGTTTGCGGGCGAGGCCAGCCCCCGGCAGGTTCCGCGGGCAAGGAGACCCCCACATGTTGCACCGACGTCAGCTGTTGACGGCCCTGGCGGCCGCGCCCGTTCTGCTGCCCGCGTTTTCGCAAGCCGCCCAGACGGCGGCGCCAGACCTTACTTCACGTATTAACGAATTGGAGCGCCGCAGCGGCGGACGCCTTGGCGTGGCGGTGCTGGACACCCAGACGGGCCGCCGCTTCGCCTGGCGCGGCGACGAGCGTTTCCGGATGTGCAGCACGATCAAGATGCCGCTCTCGGCCGCCATCCTGCGCCGCGTCGACCAGGGCCGCGAGCGCCTGGACCGCAGGATCACCTACGGCCGCGACGTGCTGATGGGCAATTCGCCGGTGGTCGAGAAGCATGTCGAGGACGGCATGACGATCGGCGCCCTGTGCGACGCCACGATCACCCGCAGCGACAACGCCGCCGCCAACCTGCTGTTCAATGCGCTGGGCGCGCCGACGGATCTCACCCGCTTCCTGCGCGCCATCGGCGACCAGACCACCCGCAGCGACCGCCTCGAGCCGGAGCTGAACACCGGCGCGCCCGACGATCCCCGCGACACCACCACGCCGGCAGCCATCGCAGAGACCTGGAAGACCCTGCTGCTGGGCGACGCCCTGTCTCCCGCCTCGCGGAAACAGCTGACCGCCTGGGTCGTGGCCAACAAGACCGGCGACAGGCGCCTGCGGGCGGGCCTGCCCAAGGGCTGGCGGGTCGGCGACAAGACCGGCAACAACGGCAAGGACCAGACCAATGACGTGGCCATCGCCTGGCCGCCGGGGCGGAAGCCGGTGCTGATCGCGAGCTTCCACGATCGGGGGAGCGCGGATGATGACGTGCGCAGCGCGGTGCTGGCGGATGTGGCGCGGGCGGCCGTGGCGGCGGGGTTTGGAGCGTAGAAAGTTATCCACAGGGTGACGGCGTGGAGCGCCCCCTCCGTCTCGTCGCCTGTCGGCGCCGATCCACCTCCCCCGCAAGCGGGGCAGGAAAGAGCCGCTTCCTCCTCCCCTGCGAAGCGGGGGAGGTGGCGCGATGCGGATACGCATCGTGACGGAGGGGGCGCAATTCCCGTGCTTATCCCCGCTCAGTCACCGACGTTTCCATGTCGCGCCAGCCACTTACCCAAAAACACCCGTTTCCTATCCCCGCCCCTCTCAACGCCCTCATGCTCTTCCCCATGAGCCAGACCCAATCCCCCTCCACCTGGTGCGCCGACCTCCAGGCCAAGCTGATGGCCGCCCTCGACGCCGCCTGGGCCTTGGCCGAAACCACGGACGACCCCGCCGTCATCGCCAAGGCCCGCGCCAAGGCCCGGCTATGCGGCCAGATGGCCGCCGAGGTCCGCAAGGTCGCCGCCATGGTCCCGCAGGCCAAGCCGCGCCAACTACCGCCCGCCATGCACGAGGCGCTCGATCGCCTCGATACGGACAAGCCGCCGGCCGCCCAGGCCATGGCGATGCAGGCCGCGCTGAGGAAGCTGAAGCGACGCTAAGCGCACCACTTGTTACCGGTAACTTTTCTGCTAGCTTTCCCGCGCTGACACCGGTGGCCAAACCGGGACGGGGAGAGAAACGACCATGCGGAACCTCATCGCGCCCTCGCTGATCGCGCTAGCGTTCGCTTCATCGGTAGCGGCCCAGACTCTCCCCTACCAGGACCCCAAACTCCCCGCCGCCCAGCGCGCCGCCGACCTCGTCAGCCGCATGACGCTGGAGGAGAAGGCCGCCCAGTTGCGCCACGCCGCGCCCGCCATCCCGCGCCTCGGCGTTCCCGCCTACAACTGGTGGAACGAGGGCCTGCACGGCGTGGCCCGGGCCGGCGAAGCCACCGTCTTTCCGCAAGCGATCGGCATGGCCGCCACCTGGGACGAACCGTTCGTCCATGAGGTGGCCGACACCATCGCCACCGAGTTCCGCGCCAAATATCTTGAGAAGGTCGCACCCGACGGCAGCACCGCCCAGTATCGCGGCCTGACGGTCTGGTCGCCCAACATCAACATCTTCCGCGACCCGCGCTGGGGCCGGGGCCAGGAGACCTGGGGCGAGGATCCGCACCTGACCGCGACCCTGGGCTCGGCCTTCGTTGAGGGGCTGCAGGGTCCCGACCTGAACCACCTGAAGACCCTGGCCATGGCCAAGCACTTCGCCGTGCACAGCGGTCCCGAGGCCGACCGCCATCGCGACGACATCCATCCCTCGCGCCACGACCTGGAAGACACCTACCTGCCGGCCTTCGAGGTCCTGGTCACCAAGGCCAAGGCCCAGTCGGTGATGTGCGCCTACAACGCCGTCGACGGCCAGCCGGCCTGCGCCAGCGACATGCTGCTGAAGGACAAGCTGCGCGGCCAATGGAAGTTCGACGGCCATGTGGTTTCGGACTGCGCCGCCATCGCCGACGTCTGGCTGCCGACCTCGCACGCCTATCGCAAGACGCCCGCCGAGGCCTTCGCCGTGACGGTCAAGGCCGGCACCGACCTGCTGTGCGACTTCGGCGGCCCCAACGGCGTCGAGGCCCCGGCCATCGTCGAGGCCGTGCGCACCGGCCTGGCGACCGAGGCCGAGGTCGACCAGGCCGCCCGCCGCCTGTTCGAGGGCCGCATCCGCCTGGGCCTGTTCGATCCGCCCGGCTCGGGTCCGTGGGCCAAGATCACCGCCGCCGACAACGACACCCCCGCCCACCGCGCCCTGGCCCTGAAGGCCGCGCAGAAGGCCATGGTGCTGCTGAAGAACGACGGCCTGCTGCCGCTGAAGACCGCGCCCAAGTCGATCGCCGTGATCGGCCCGAATGCCGACAGCGTCGACGCCCTGGTGGGCAACTACAACGGCACGCCGTCCAAGCCGATCACCGTGCTGGCCGGCCTGCGTGAGCGCTTCCCCGATGCCAAGGTCACCTTCGTCGAAGGCACGGGCCTGATCGGTCCGCCCAGCGAGAACGCGCCCGACGCGATCTTCTGCCAGGACGCCGCCTGCGCGACGAAAGGCCTGAAGGCGGAAGAGTTCGCGGGCCTGGAACTGGCCGGCGCGCCGACCGCCACGCGTGTCGACGCCAACGCCTCCCTGCGCTGGGGTTGGCCGACGCGCACGGCGCGCAAGGCGTCGATCCGCTGGAGCGGCTTCGTCACGCCCACGCAAAGCGGGCCGCACAGCTTCGCCATCGAGGGCGAGCGCGGCTGGCGCATCAAGATCGACGGAAAGGCCGTCGCCGAAGCCTGGGACACGATCCAAGATCCGAGCCAGGCCCAGACCGTGATGCTGACCGCCGGCAAGGCGTACGCCATCACGATCGAGGCCCGCCAGGACAGCAATCGCGGCAGCCAGCGCCTGACCTGGAGCCAGCCGGCCGACAACGCCGACACCGCCATCGCCGCGGCCAAGGACGCCGACCTGATCGTCTTCGTCGGCGGCCTGTCGGCGCGGGTCGAGGGCGAGGAGATGCCGGTCCACGCGCCGGGCTTCGCCGGCGGCGACCGCACCAGCCTGGACCTGCCCGGCCCGCAGCAAAAGCTGCTCGAAGGCCTGGTCGCCACGGGCAAGCCCACGGTGATGGTGCTCATCAACGGCTCGGCCATGGCGGTGAACTGGGCCGACCAGAAGCTGCCGGCCATCGTCGAGGCCTGGTATCCGGGCGGCGAAGGCGGCAGGGCCGTAGCAAACCTGCTGGCCGGCGACTTCAGCCCGGCCGGCCGCCTGCCGGTGACCTTCTACCGCTCGGCCGACCAGCTGCCGCCGTTCAAGGACTACACCATGGCCGGCCGCACCTATCGCTACTTCAAGGGCGAGGCGCTGTATCCGTTCGGCTACGGCCTGTCCTACACCAGCTTCAAGTACGGCAAGCCGGTGCTCAGCGCCGCCAAGGTCAAGGCCGGCCAGCCGCTGACCGTCAGCGTCGACGTCACCAACACCGGCGGCCGCGACGGCGACGAGGTGGCCCAGCTGTACGTCACCCGTCCCGGCGTGAGCGGCGCGCCCGTGCGGGCCCTGAAAGACTTCCAGCGCGTCACGCTGAAGAAGGGCGAGACCCGCAAGCTGACCTTCGCCCTGGACGCGGCAGCCTTCGCCACGGTCGACGCCGACGGCAGGAAGAGCGTCGTCCCCGGCGCGGCCGACCTGTGGATCGGCGGCGGTCAGCCCGTCTCGCGGCCGGGCCTGCCCCAGGCGGCCGGCGCGGCGGCGAAGGTGACCCTGACGCCGTAGCCGACATCCACCTTAGGTGCGACGTCGCATCAAGGCTCAGCTTGAGGGTGTTTAGCAAACCCTATATAGGGTAGGCCAACGCTCGTCGGTCGAGCGATGGGGAGCGCGCGTTCATGGCTACCACCCTGCAGGGTCTGAAGACCTACTACGACAACGTCATGCGGTCCGATTTCGCCCACATTCCGGCGACGCATCAGACCCTGCTGGCCAACCTGTCGACCCAGGTCGACGCGGGGACCCTGACCGTGGCGGCGGCCCAGTCGCAGGTGGTCAGGCTGGCGGTCGACACGACCTCGGTGGCCAGCCTGTCGTACAACTTCTTCACCGGCTCGACGCCGTTCCACCATGGGTTCGACTACCTGGTCTCGGCCGGCGGCCCGAACGCCAACAACCTGAATTCGGCCTACTATCAGGCGTTCAACGTCGAGAACCGCTACATCAACTTCGCCCTGAACCTGGGCAAGGCCGGCGAAGGCGCGACCTGGTTCGCCACCAACTACGGCGCCCTGACCATGGGCCAGGCGGTGGCCAAGGCCTATGCCGAGATCTTCGGCGTCACGCCGGACGCGGCCAAGATCGACGAACTGCTCAACAGCCAGGTGCCCGACGGCAAGGGCGGGACCTACACCCGCAACGCCTATTTCGCCACCTATGGCGGCGACGGCCTGGAGGGCGTCGGGACCAAGGCCGCCATGGTCGGATGGCTGCTGTCGGCCGCCGCCAAGGAGGATGTCGGGACCTACGCCAAGGCCAACGACGCCTTCCTGGCCGATCTTGCGCTGGACGGCGTGGCCTTCTTCCGCGGCGAGCTGGTGACGGTCTACGGACCCCCGCCGGCCGCGACGCCCGACGACAACACCATCACCTTCGCCGGCGACCTCGCGGCCGGCCAGACCCTCGCCGCCAACGCGGGCCACGACAAGATCACCGTCAACGGCACGGTCTATGGCCGTGTCACCGCCGACGGCGGCGACGCCCTGGTGCTGGGGCGTCTGGGCCTCACGCCCGGCTCGCTGGGCGTGCCCGAGCAGATCAGCAGCGTCGCCGTGACCGGCGGCAACAACACCGTCTGGCTCAAGGGCGGCTCGGTCCCGGGCTCGACCGTGACCGCGACCGGCGCGTCCAACACCCTGCATATCGACGGCGGTTCGACCTTCCACGAAGGGACAATCAGCGGCTTCCAGACCGTCTACCTGCACTCGGGCGGCATGCCTTCGGTAACGGGGGCGTCGGTGATCTACAGCGTCCTCAACGATGCGGCCTACACCGGCCTGGTCAGCATCGGCGCCTATAATCGCGAGCTAGTGGTGCTGAAGGACACGCCCAACGGCGTCATCCTCTCGGCCAACGGCACGACCGACCAGAGCGCTCGGGTCGATGTCCACCTGCAGAACTTCATGGGCGCGCCGACGACCCAGGAAAGCGTCGGCCGCGGCTACTACCAGCCCGACGGCGGCGCGATCGTGTTCTACGGCCGCAGCGACGGACCGCTCGACAACAACGGGACCCTGGCCCTGCATGTCGATAGCAACAGCACGGCCGGCATGATCGTCGGTTTCTCGACCAACAGCGCGCTCAGCCCCAACTACCGCGGGCCGCTGCCCAACCTGGTCATCGACGGCGCGGGATCGCTGACCGCCCAGATCGCCGGCAGCTTCACAAATGTCGACGCCACGCAGGCCGGCGACCTGAGTCTGTCCTACCGGGTCAACCCGTCGACCACCGAACAGGTCTTCCGCCTGGGCGACGGGACCAACAACTTGCGCATCTACTTCACTGGGGCGAACGGCTCCAACCCGGTCCTGGCCGCGAGCAAGTTCTATCTGGGCGCCGGCGTGGACACGATCAGCCTGGGCGCTGGCGGCTACGACACCGCCGCCGCCGCGTCGGGTCCCGGCTCCGGCCTGACTAACCTGCACATCTCCAACGGCGTCACCCTGAGCCCGCCGCCCCAGATCATCGGCTTCCAGAAAGGCGTCGACCACCTGGTCCTGGACACCCAGATCCATGCGATCACCGCGAACGTCCAGGCCTATGCCGACGGCAAGGCCACCCTGCAGGACGCCCTGATCGCCGTTTCGGCCCATGTGGCGGCGAGCACGGGCGCGGTCTTCAGCTGGGGCGGCGACACCTATGTCTATGCCCAGGACAGCCAGATTGGGGTGAACACTGTAGGCGGGACGGGTCCCGACGTGATTCCGATCGGCGACGGGCTGATCAGGCTGACCGGCGTCACCGGCCTGACGGTCGGCACGGGCGCGGGCAGCTACGACATCCACTACGGCTAAGGGGGCGGGAACCTCTCCCCGCCCCTCCAGCGGCTTAGAACGTCTCGCCGACCAGCTTCTCGCTCAGCGCCCACAGGGCCTGGGCGTTGGCCGGATCCAGCGCGTAAGAGCGCACGCCGTAGCGGACCTCCGAGGCGTCCTCGACCGGCGGCGCGAGGTGGCAGTCCTCGCAGTAGCGGCCGGCGACCTCGTCGATCGGGGCCACGACGCCGGCCCAGACGCTGGTGGCCGCGCCCTGTGGGATAGTCTTCCACTGGAAGGCGTCCGCGCCCTTGGCGGCGGCCTCGGCGTTCAGGTTGTCGATCATGCCCTGGATGAAGGCCGGATCCAGGTGGCGGGCCAGCTCGGTCTGGATGCCACCCGGATGCACCGCCACGGCTCGCACGCCGCGATCCTTGTGGCGACGGTCGAACTCGACGGCGAACAGGATGTTGGCGGTCTTGGAGCGGCCGTAGGCGGCGAACGGCACGTACTCTGTCGTCTCGAAGTTCGGATCCTCGAGATTGACGTCCGAGAAGCGGTGACCCGACGAGGCCAGCGACACCACCCGCGCCCCGGCCTTCAGCAGGCTGGCGATGCGGTTGATGAAGGTGAAGTGGCCCAGGTGGTTGGTGCCGAACTGGGTCTCGAAGCCGTCGACGGTCTTGCCGAAGGGCGTGGCCATGACGCCGGCATTGGCGATCACCAGGTCGAAGGCCCGGCCGTCAGCTACGAGGGCGTCGGCGGCGGCGCGCACGCTCGCCAGGCTGGCCAGGTCCAGTTCGATCAGCGACAGCGAACCGCCGCTCCTGGCGGCCGCCTCGCGCACGGCGGCGGTCGCGCCCTCGGCCTTCTGGAGGTCGCGGGCCGCGCCCACGACATCGGCGCCGTGGGCGGCCAGGGCGCGGGCGGTCTCGACCCCCAGGCCGGCCGAGACGCCGGTGACCAGCACCCGCTTGCCCTTGAGATCGACGCCGACCAGGACGTCGTCGGTGGTGGAGGTGGCGCCGAAGGAATTGCTCATGACTCTCTCGTCCCTTGTTGTCCGAGCCGATCCGGAGGATAAGTGGAGGAAGGCTCCGGATACATATTCGGAGGCATCCTCCGTTTTTCAAGACCGATGTCCGAAAATTCTGAACTCCCAAGCGTGAAAGGGGCGCGCAAACCCCGCGCCGACAGCCTGCGCAACCGCGAACTGCTGCTGACGTCGGCCAAGACGGCCTTCGCCGAGACGGGCGCCGACGCGCCGCTGGAAGACATCGCCCGCCGCGCCGGCGTGGGCATCGGCACGCTCTACCGCCACTTCCCCACCCGCGAGGCCCTGGTGGCGGCGGTCTATGAGCGGGAACTGGCGCAACTGGCGCGGGCCGCCGACGACTTCCTGGCAGGCCGCCCGGCCGGCGAAGCCCTGGCCGCCTGGCTGGACCTCTTGATCGACTACATGGCCACCAAGCGCGTCGTCGCCCCCGCCCTGCGCGCCGATCCGGGCGAAGGCTCGCGCGTCTACGCCACCTCCGGCGCGACCATCCTGCCGGCCCTGCAACGCCTGACCGACGCCGCCCACGCCACGAACGCCATCCGGTCCGACATCGGCTTCGAGGACATCCTGCGGATGATGGGGGGCCTCAGCCAGGGGTATGAGCTGCCCGGCTGGGAGGTTGGCGCGCGGCGGTTGCTAGGGGTGATGATGGACGGGTTGCGGGTGCGGTAGGCTAGGCGGGCGAGTTCATGTCCAGACGCCAGGACCGGGTCACCGCGAAACCCATCCAGAGCGCCGCCAGGATCGCCGAGACGGCGAGCAGGGCGTTGAAGCCACGCGCGAGAACCAGGCGCGAGTCCACCGCCGCCAGGGCGGGCCGGACAAGGCAGTCTTCCGCCGCACGCGGCGGCGCCGGACGCCGCAGCACCTCCTGGCGGGCCAGACGCTCGCTGGTGGCGCGAATTTCGGCGCACTGCGTCCAGTCGCCGTCTGGAACGATGACGTAGGTCTTCAAGGGCGGATCGCGCAGGAGATCGGCCACGGACAAGCCGACGACGCCCACATACGCCGTCGCGCACAGCGCCATCACGAGATTGCGGCTGATCGGGTCAGCCACCCGCGCTCCCACCCTAGGCCACCAACATCGCGAGCGGGTCGGCGACCGCCGGTGTGCGCTCGCTGGCGACGACCTGGGTCCGCAGATGGGCTTCCAGAATATCGAGGATCTCTGCATCGACCTCGGCGTCGAACTTGCGCGCGAAGAGGTCCGCGCTGGACGTCAGCATGTCCGCGTCGGCCTTGGTGAAGGTGCGAGGGCGAAGCTTGATGTCCCCATCGGGAACCCAGTCGATCGTCCGCTTGTCGTCGTTGACGATCTCGCCGTGCGCGGCGGTGTTCATCATCACGGTCTGGAAGAAGCCCTCATCGGCGATGAAGGTGTTGCGGTAGAAGGCCTTGTAGCGCTCGACCGACGGGTCGTGACAGACGAACTCGCAGAACGCCCGGCTGACCATCTTCCACTGGTTGCCGATGTAGGGCGTGGCGTCCTTGAGGAAGAGACGGGTCACCAGGCTGTCGATGATGCGACCGCCCTGCTCGACCACGTGCTGGAGAATCCGCCCCATGGTTTCGGGCCGGCTCTTGGCCTGGTCCAACACCCGGATGAACTCGCGCCCCCGGTTGGCGCCGAGAAAGTCGCGAATGCGGTCCTGCGTCGCCAGGGGAAAGTCCTGGCCGCTGAGATTGATGAAATAGTCCCACCGGGCGTCCATCTCGAGCAGCTTGGCCATGCCCCGCAGCTCGGCGTCGACCAGGCTGTAGCCGCCCCACAGGGCGCGTTGGCCCTCGAGAACGGCGGCGTTGGGATAGGCCGCGAGGAACGCGCGGAGCTCGTCCTCCAGACCCGGGCTGGCGTTCTTGTCGACATGGACAAGGTAGTGATTGGCCGGATCGTGGATCGCCTTGAACAGCCGCTTGAACTGTTCGGGATAACGATGGACCAGGACCAGATAGGCGATGGTCGGCGGCTCGCGGCGCGCGATCAAGACTTGGTGCCTCGCAGGGCGTCCGGGTCGATCGGCCGAGGCCTGGAAGGCTGGCTCCCGGTCGACCGGGAATCGTTCAGGCCCTTGGGAGCCGAGGGGCGTGTTCCGGGATAGGTTTTCATCGTGTGGCCTTTCGTCGAGCGCGCCGGTCCGCGGCGTTCGGTCTTCTCGCTGCGCCCCGTCCGCTACTTCTTGCGCGGCGCCAGGGTCTGCGAGAGCGCCGCCGACGGCGCGGCGGCGATCACCTTGGGCTTGATCGTCTTGGGTTTGCGGACTTCACGATTGCCTTTGGACATGGGTGTTCCTTTTGAAGGCGGCGGACGTCGGCCATGGGCGCGGCGCGGGCCAAGCCCGATCCGTCGCGGTCGACTCTTTTGCGATGTGAACTTGATAGGCGTCCCGGCTTCGGGACCTAGGGACCGTCCGCTTGGCGGACCGGTCCGAATGGCGTGACTGCGCGCCTCAAGAAAACCTTAGCACGGACATCCGTGCGACGGGGAAATGATTGCGCCGATTGGGGAGCCATCCCCCTCGGATCGCGCTATCATCCCTGCGCCACGGATTACCCCGCGCCATGCGGACTCGTTGGCCTGAAAGGACGTCATGTCCTCCCCCTCGAACACTCCAGTCCGCACGCCGACGCGCGTGGGGTTTCCGTGAGCCCGTGGAGCGCCGTGCTGGCGATTTTCGGCGTGCGCCAGGTCTCGATCCGCGAGGTGCGGGCCGAAGCCTTTTTCCTCGGCGGCCGGCACAAGGGCGAGATCCGGGAGGGCGCGCAGAAGGAGTTGCTGGCGCCGGGCCTGCATCCCGATCGCGCGGCCCTGCTGCGGGCGGTCATTCGCAAGACGCCGCGTTCCAATGTCGGGGAGGCGCGCTCATGACCGATGAAGACGCCCAGGCGATGCGTCGCGAGAACGACTATCTCAAGCGCCGGAACGCTCAATTGCAGAACGATGTCACTAGTCTGGGCGGCCAGGTCCTGCGCATGCAGCAGGAATTGGAGCGCTTCAGCGGTCGCCATCCAGGCCAGGCGCCGAACCCGCTGGCGAGCGGACAATCGTGACGCTCACGCCTGGCCAGCGCGCGGCCCTTAAGAACCTGGCGCGGAAGAAATCCGGCGAGGACGTCGACTGGATCAATATCAGCGACGCCCGCGCCCTGACCGATCAGGGCTTGGCCGAGAGGACCGGCGGCGGCTGGGTCATCACCCCGGCCGGAGCGGCCGCGCTCGCCGCTTCGGGGGACGGGTAGCCGTCCCCTACGCCCCTTCCTCATCCACATAGATGACCACCGGCTTGCCGCGCGACAGCGGCTCCCAGCCGGCCTCGATGGCCGACGTGATCGCCTTGGCGATGATGCGCACCGGGATCTGCGAGGGCTTGAGCGGCGGGGCGCTGAACTTGGGCTTCGGGCCGGGCGGGAACTCGATCAGCGCCTCGCGCTGGCCTTCCTTGTGGCGCGCGGCGATCACCTTGCCGTGGCGCTCCGACGGGTCGTAGTTCCACTGCGGCAGACGGTGCAGACGCCAGACATAGGGGTTGCCGTCGATATCGATGTCGAACTCGACGGTGAGCTTGGTGGTTTTGGCCATGCGAGGGAATAACCCGATGTGGCCGCAAGAAAAAGGGCCGCCCCTTTCGGAGCGGCCCTTGTCGGTTATTGCAGCGTCGCTTTTCCGAACGACAGCAGGCCGTTCTCAACCCCGACGGCGATGACGCCGCCGTCCTCGATCTCGCCGGCCAGCAGCTTGCGGGCGATCGGGTCGATCAGGTCCTTCTGGATCACGCGCTTCAAGGGGCGCGCGCCGTAGACGGGGTCATAGCCCTTGTCGGCGAGCCAGTTCAGGGCTTCGGCGTCGATCGACAGCGTCATGCGACGGTCGGTCAGCAGCTTCTCGACCCGCTGCAGCTGAATACGAACGATGTCGCTCATGTGCGTCCGCGCCAGGCGGTTGAACAGCACGATCTCGTCGATCCGGTTCAGGAACTCGGGGCGGAAGTGGCCGCGCACCATGCCCATCACCAGCGGCCGGACAGCCTCGACGTCTTCACCCTCTTCCTGGTTGGCCAGGAATTCGGCGCCGAGGTTGCTGGTCATGATGATCAGCGTGTTGCGGAAGTCGACCGTGCGGCCCTGGCCATCGGTCAGGCGACCGTCGTCCAGCACCTGCAGCAGCACGTTGAAGACGTCCGGGTGGGCCTTCTCGATCTCGTCGAACAGCACGACCTGGTACGGACGGCGACGGACGGCCTCGGTCAGCGCCCCGCCCTCGTCGTAACCGACATAGCCGGGAGGCGCGCCGATCAGGCGGCTGACCGAGTGCTTTTCCATGTACTCGGACATGTCCATCCGGGTGATGGCGTGTTCGTCGGCGAACAGGAACTCGGCCAGGCTCTTGGTCAGCTCGGTCTTGCCCACGCCCGTCGGGCCCAGGAACAGGAAGCTGCCGATCGGCTTGGTCGGGTCGTGCAGGCCGGCCCTGGCGCGGCGGACGGCGTCGGACACGGCGGCCAGCGCCTCGTCCTGGCCGACCACGCGACCGCGCAGTTCGTCCTCCATCTTGAGCAGCTTCTCGCGCTCGCCTTCCAGCATCTTCTCGACCGGCACCCCGGTCCAGCGGCTGACGACGGCGGCGATCTGCTCGGCGTCGACGACCTCCGGCGTCAGGGCGGCGGTGTCGCCTTCCTCGGCCTCTTCCAGGCGGCGTTCCAGGGCCGGGATCTCGCCGTACTGGATCTGGCCGGCGCGGGCGAAGTCGCCGGCGCGCTGGGCGGTGGCGAGGTCGGCGCGCAGGCGGTCCAGGGCTTCACGCGCTTGCGCGGCGCCGCCGACCTTGTCCTTCTCGGCCTTCCAGCGGGCGGTCATCTCGTCCGACCGGAACTGCAGGTCGTCGACCTCGACCTCGAGGTTCTCCAGGCGGTGCTTGGAGGCGGCGTCGGTTTCCTTGGACAGGGCCTCGCGCTCGATCTTCAGCTGCACCAGGCGGCGGTCGATCTCGTCCAGCTCCTCGGGCTTGGAGTCGATCGCCATGCGCACGCGGCTGGAGGCCTCGTCCATCAGGTCGATCGCCTTGTCGGGCAGGAAGCGGTCGGCGATGTAGCGGTTGCTGAGCGTGGCGGCGGCGACCAGGGCCGAGTCCGAGATACGCACCCCGTGGTGGACCTCGTACTTCTCCTTCAGGCCGCGCAGGATCGAGATGGTGTCCTCGACCGTGGGCTCGCCGACGAACACCGGCTGGAAGCGACGGGCCAGGGCCGCGTCCTTCTCGACGTGCTTGCGGTACTCGTCCAGCGTGGTGGCGCCGACGCAGTGCAGCTCACCGCGCGCCAGGGCGGGCTTCAAGAGGTTGGAGGCGTCCATCGCCCCATCGCCCTTGCCCGCGCCGACCAGGGTGTGCATCTCGTCGATGAACAGGATGATCGAACCCTCGGCCGCCGTGGTCTCGGCCAGCACCGCCTTCAGGCGCTCCTCGAACTCGCCGCGATATTTCGCGCCGGCGATCAGGCTGCCCATGTCGAGGGACAGCAACTTCTTGTCCTTCAGGCTTTCGGGCACGTCGCCATTGACGATGCGCAGGGCCAGGCCCTCGACGATGGCGGTCTTGCCCACGCCGGGCTCGCCGATCAGGACGGGATTGTTCTTGGTGCGGCGCGACAGGACCTGGATGGTGCGGCGGATTTCCTCGTCGCGGCCGATCACCGGGTCCAGCTTGCCGTCGCGGGCGGCCGCCGTCAGGTCGCGAGCATAGCGCTTGAGCGCCTCATAGCCTTCCTCGGCATTGGCGCTGTCGGCGGTGCGGCCCTTGCGGATGGCGTTGGCGGCGGTCTCCAGGGCCTGGGCGCTGACGCCGGCTTCCTTGAACAGCTTGGCCGCGTCCGCGCCTTCCTTGGCGATGGCGATCAGCAGGCGCTCGGTCGTGACGAAGGCGTCGCCGGCCGCCTTGGCGCCCTTCTCGGCCTCGGCGAAGACGCGGGCCGTGTCGGGCTTCATGTAGAGCTGGCCGCCGGCGCCGTCGACGCGCGGGGTCTTGGCCAGCAGGGTCTCGACGCCGCCGTCCAGTTGGTCGGGGCGGCCGCCGGCGCTCTGGATCAGGGCGCGGCTCAGGCCGTCCTTCTCCTCGAGCAGGACCTTGAGAATGTGTTCGGGCGCGAACTGCTGATGGCCTCGCGCGAGGGCCAGGCTCTGGGCCGACTGGACGGCCTGCTTGGCGCGGTCCGAATAGAGATCGATATTCATGTGTCTAAGGTGTCCCCTTCCTAGGCGGATCTGGACCAGCCGCCTCTTCTGAGCACGGCCGATCCCAGTGGGGCATTTAGGTGTGGCCCTCTAGCCACACAAGGCTCACCAGCCCCGGCCGGCGAGATAACGTTCGAGTTCGGTAATCCGCACCGCGTCGGACGGGTGGGTCGAGCCCAGATCGCCGCCACCGGACTGGCCGGTCTTGGCGTCCTGGGCCTGCATGTTGCGCCACAGGGCGACCGCTTCGCGCGGCCGGTAGCCGGCGCGAGCCATGAAGTCGACGCCCAGCTTGTCGGCCTCCAGCTCCTGTTTGCGCGAGAACGGCAAGAGCACCCCGAACTTGGCCGCGTCGCTGCCGTGGTCCTTGAGCAGCTTGCCGAAATCGGTGCCGCCGGCCGCCGCGCCGGCGATGCCCAGCAGGATCTTCGAGGTCCGCTCCTGCGAGACGCGCTCGGCGGCGTGGCGGGCGACGACGTGGCCGGCCTCATGACCGATCACGGCGGCCAGCTGGTCGTCGTTCTCGACGATGGCCAGCAAGCCCACCGTCACCCCGACGTGGCCGCCGGGCAGCACGAAGGCGTTCGGGGCCTCGTCCAGGAACACGGCGTAGTCCCATGGCCGGTTGCCCAGGCCCGCGGCCGTGATCACCCGCTGACCAACGGCCTGGACGCGGGCGTTCTTGCGCGGCTCCTTGGAGATGTAGCTGGTCCGCAGCGTGTCGGCCCAGGCCTTCTCGCCCTCGCCGACCAGGCTGTCGTCATTGACGATCAGCAGTTGGTCGCGGCCGAGGTCGGCATTGTAGGCGCAGCCCGACACCGCGCAGGCGGCGGCCATCAGGAGCGGCAGGGTCAGGCGGCGCAAGGTTGCCATGAAGCTCGGCTGTGTTTCAGACACGACATAAGCCTTATCCCCGGCGGCCCGCCCGGACGCAACCGCTCAAGCTTAGAACGACCACGCACAACCGACACCCAACTTGGCCTCCGCCGCGCCCAACAGGCTCGGCTGGATGACACCGACCGGTTTGCAGCCATTCTTGGGCGGCCGCGTCAGATAGGGCCTGGCGTCACGGACATAGCGGCCGGTCGGATCGAGATTCGGACGCGGCGCCCTGCCCGCGTCCATGGCCTGGGCCAGCTGCTCCTGGCAGCGCGCCCGCGCCTCGGCGGGCAGGCGGTCCAGCGTCGCCAGCCGGCAACCGCCCAGGCCAGCCAGGCCCGGCGCCGGCGACGCGGCCGCGACGCCCTCCGAGGCCGATGGCGAGGCAGGTCCGGCGGGCACGGTGACCGGAGCGACCGGCGCGAGGTCGGCCTTCGTCGAGACCCCGCGAGGTGCGCCCCTGGCCTGGGCCGACGGCCTGGGCCTCGGCGGGATCGGCGCGCGCTCCAGCGAGACGACCATGACCGGCTGCGGCGGAGAGACGGGTTTGCGCGCCAGGTCGAGCACGAACAACAGCACCAGCAGCGCGTGGAACGCCACCGAGCCCAGCACAACGCCCCATCGCCGCACGCCCCGCCCCTTCTAAACCCCCGGTAGCTTCACTAGCGGTGAGGTCGCGGGCGGAAGTCGGTCTGAAACGTGGCTATTCCTCGTCCAGCGGCCGGCCGTTGCGGGCCCGCAGGTCGGCGATCAGGGTGCGCATGGCCCAGCCGGTGGCGCGGGCCATCTGTTCGCCGGTCAGTTTCCAGTGGTCGCGCATCTCCAGCCAGGGCGTGGTGTGCAGCACCTGCAGCATGGCGGTGGCCAGCACCTGGTCCTGCGCCGGCAGGTCCTTGACCAGGTCGGCGGCGGCGGCGCTGTAGCTGGCCAGACGCTCGTCATTGGTCGACAGGCGCATGACCCGGCCTTGGGGCGTGGACCGCACCAGAGTGGCGATCGGGGCGATGCTGTCGAAGCCGGTATAGATGTCGTGCAGGTCGTCGGTGAGGTTGGCCTCGCAGGTCGGATAGGCGACCCGCGGCCCGGCCAGCGCCTGCACCCGCTCATGCGCCGCCGCCAGCAGCGCCTCGCGGTCGGGGAAGTAGCGATAGACCGTCCGCCGCGCCACGCCCGTGCGCTCGGCGATCAGGTCGTGATTGATGTCCATCCGCCCCTCGGCCAGCAGCGCGATCAGGGTGTCGGCGATGCGGGTGCGCATCTCCAGCTTCTGGGTCTCGCGGGCGCCGGGGGGCTTGGGGGTGTCACCATCCATGGCGGCGGGTTTAGAACGCGGCACAAATTGTGTCAAATTCAGCGGCGAAGCTCGAGGATGTCCAGCTTCGACTCCTGCTTGGGCCACGGCAGGGCCAGGCGGTACCGGCCCGCGCCCACCCGCTCCAGCACCCCGACCTGGTCGCGGTCGGGATCGCGGCCGTAGCGGGCCTGGCCCTCGCCGGTTCCCCAGGACACCGCGCCCAGGAACACCAGGCGCCTGGAGGCCTCGGGATAGAGGTTCCCCGCCTGGCGCTGGCTGCCGGTGGTCTTCTCCAGGATCAGGTCGCCGCCCGGGGTCAGCGCGACCCGGCAACGGAACCAGCCATAGGCCACATAGGACGGCCCGCTGCCCGGCGAGCCCAGCTTGATCGTCCGGCAGCGATAGGCGCCCGGCGTCGGCTGCGGGCGGGCCAGCGACACGCGGGGATCGGCCAGCGCGCCCAGGGCCTTCAGCGCACGCCCGTGGCCATCCGAGCGCGCCTGCGACAGGGCCGAGTCCCAGGCCTCGTCCAACTGCTCCAGCCGGCGGATGTCGGCCCGCTTGGCGTCGGCGCGCCAGTCGGCGGAAGCCGCGTGCGCCGAGCCGGCGGCGAGCAGGGACAGGATGAGGGCGGCGGGCAAACGCATGGCGGCTCCTGAGCTTTGCGGTCAGGGGTAACGCCGGGCGGTGGCGAGAGTTCGGCTAACGGCACCCCTTGCGCAGCAGGCCGTCCATCGCCGCCGCCAGCTTGCCGCCCAGCGTCCGCTGGCCGGCGGTCGTCAGGTGCAGGGTGTCGGACTTCAGCGGCAGGCCCTGGGCCGAGACCATGGTCACGCATGCGGGCATCGGGCCGGCCTGGACCGCCTGGATCGCCGCCCAGGACGGATAGGTCTTGGGCGCGCTGACCTCGGGCGACGGCGGGTCGGCCAGTTGCACCAGGACGAGGGGCAGGCGCCTGTCGCCCAGATCCTCGCGGAACTGCTCGATCAGCGCTTCGAAGCTTTCGCGCCAAGCCGTGGCGGAGTCGGGCCGGCCAGCGTCGGTCTCGCCCTGGTACCAGAGAATCCCGCGCACCGGGCCCACCGCCTTGGCGCGGGCGAGGCAGGCGCCGTAGAGGGTGTCGCGACCGCCGCCCGGCGTCCATTGGCCGATGGACGAACCGCCCTTGGCGCAGGGGACCAGCAGGATCGGCCGGCCGTTCAGGCCCTGCAGATCGCGGGCGAAGAACAGCCCCGGCCCGACCGCGGCGATGGCGTCGCTCGAGATGGCGTCGACCTGGCCAATCGCGGTGTCCAGCGGCTCGACGGCCGGGCGGAGGGTCTCTTCGTTGCCGTAGAGCTGGATGGCCGGATCGGCGAGGCGCTCCTCGGCGGTCAGCTCCTCGACCAGGCCCCGGCCCGACATGTTGGACTGGCCGGTCAGCAGATAGACGTCGGGCTTCTGCGCCATCAGCGCCAGGGCGAGCAGCAGGGCGCTCATTTCAGGATCGCCCGCGGACCGCGAGCCGATCGTTCGTCGGCCATTCTTCGGCTCCGGCCCCGTCGGGATCCGACCCTATCGCCGAAGCGGACCGGTCGCCAGGGCCTCCGTTTGGCTGGCCACACCGTCAGTCCAATCTGACATTTTTGGTCAGGCCAGTTTGACAAAGTCAAAAAACATGGTCATGCCAATCGCGCGGCAGTCATTCGTGCACGTCGCAACACGAGGCGAGCGTAACGGCGGCGCGCTCAGGGGAAACGGAAGGTCATTTCTCGGACAGCGCAGGTCCGTTCGACGCCTGAAAAACACCAAAAGAAACAAAAGCATACCTGAACACAGGTCACCTCGCTGAGCAGGAGGGGAAAACTTGCTCATGCAAAAAGGGGTGGAATACCAATGTCTCGATATCAACACGGGCTCGCGCGTCGCGCGGGTCTGCTGGTCAGCGTCTCGTCAGTCATACTGGCGAGCGGCGGATACGCCATGGCCCAAGACAAGACGACGGCGTCCGACGAGTCTCAGGTCGTCGAAGCCGTCACCGTAACCGGTTCGCGGATCACCGCGATCGCCACCAATGCGCCGACGCCCGTCACGGTCGTCTCGACGGAACAGATCCAGCAGACGACGCCCAGCAGCCTGCCGGACGGTCTGAACAAGCTGCCGATCTTCCAGGGCTCGGCGATCCCGACCCGCTCGGGCGACGGCGCGGGCAACCAGGCCCAGAACGTCCTGGCCCTGCGCGGCTTTGGCACCCAGCGCACGCTGGTGCTGATGGACGGCCATCGCCTGACGCCATCGAACGCCAACGGCACGGTGGACGTCGACTCGATCCCGCAGATGCTGATCAGCCGCGTCGACGTCGTCACCGGCGGCGCCTCGGCGGTCTATGGCTCGGACGCCGTCACCGGCGTGGTCAACTTCATCATCGACAAGAAGTTCACCGGCCTGAAGATCGAAGCCAACGCCGGCATCTCCACCTACGGGGACGGCAACAGCTACAAGTTCGGCATCGCCGGCGGGGCCAATGTGCTGGGCGGCCGGGGTCACGTCCTGGGTTCGTACCAGCGCCGTGAAACCGACGACGTCTCGAACTTCGACCGCGCCTATGGCCGGGGGGTCTACACCCTGACCGGCAGCGGCACCGTCGCGGCGCCCTTCACCACCTCGATGAATGTCCGTCGCGGCGATAGCGCGTTCGGCGGCAAGATCACCCAGTGCGTCGGCGGCTGCGCGGCCCTGAACCAGCAATTCGTCAGCAACGGGGTGCTGGGTCCGTTCCTGCCCGGCCAGACCACCGGCACCGGCAACCAGAACGTCGGCGGCGACGGCGCCTTCGCCCGCTACACCACCGCGCTGGTGGCCATGCGCCAGGACGAGCTGTTCGGCCGCTTCGACTTCGAGCTGACCGACAACGTCAACTTCTACGCCCAGGCCTCATACGCCAACGCCTACTCCGGCGGCTGGCACTTCCCGGTCAAGCTGACCCCCGGCAACGGCCAGGCCAGCACCTTCTACAAGAACAACCCGTTCCTGAACGCGGCGACGCGCGCGGCCCTGGGCGACAACGGCCTGTCGGACGCCACCAACACGTTCCAGATGGGCACCTACATCATCAGCACCGGGTCCAAGGGCCTGACCGGCACGCGCAACGTCAACGAATACACCAACTTCAACACCGGCCTGAACGGGACGCTCGGCGACTACCGCTGGGACCTGACCTACACCCACGGCAAGAACGACCTGATGGTCGAGAGCCGCAACAACTCCAACTACCAGAAGCAGTTCGCCGCCCTCGACGCGGTGACGGTGGGCGGGGTCGTGCAGTGCTACGCCGCCACCCAGGCCGCAACGGCCGCCGCCTACAAGGGCTGCGTGCCGCTGAACGCCTTCGGCCCGACGGCGATCACCCAGGACGCCTTCAACTGGTTCACGGCCAACACCCACCAGAACGTCATCAACACCATGGACGACGTGGCCGGCAGCTTCACCGGCACGGCCTTCCACAACTGGGCCGGCCCGATCAACTTCGCCGTCTCGGGCGAGGCGCGCTGGAACAAGTACACGGTGTGGAGCGACGCCAGCCCGACGGCCACCGTCGACTGCACCGGCCTGCGGATCTGCAACCCGGCCCTGGCGCTGTGGGCCCAGCCGGTCTCGGCCAATGTCACGGCCAAGAACAACGTCTGGGAAGTCGCCGGCGAACTGGCCATTCCGCTGCTGAAGGACCTGCCGCTGATCAGCAGCCTGGATGCGAACCTGGCCGGTCGCTACACCGACTACAGCACCTCGGGCAGCGTCCAGACCTGGAAGGCGGGCCTGGACTATCGCGTCAACAACAGCCTGCGGTTCCGGGCGACCACGTCGCGCGACATCCGCGCGCCGACCCTGAACGACCTGTTCCAGCCGGTGCAGGCCTCGGTCAGCGGCTTCGTCGACCTGCACACCAGCACCAGCAGCACGGTGTTCATCTCGACCAAGGGCAATCCCGACCTGGTTCCGGAAGTCGCCCGCACCTACACGGTCGGCGCGGTGTTCACGCCCAGCTTCTTCCCCGGCTTCAGCGCCTCGGTCGACTGGTACAAGATCAGCATGGACAACGCGATCGGCGCGATCGCGGCCGGGAACAACACCATCCAGCGCCTATGCGAGGACTCGGGCGGCACGTCGCAATATTGCACCCTGTTCGAGCGTCCGCTGCCGTTCAGCAACCACACGCCGGCCAACTTCCCGACCAAGGTCTATAACCAGAGCCTCAACACGGCCTTCACCGAGATCAAGGGCTGGGACGTCGAGCTCAACTACCGCTTCCAGGCCCTGGGCGGTTCCTGGACCACGCGCCTGTTCGGCAACTACCAGCCGACCAACGTGTCCCAGGCCTTCCCGAGCGCGCCGTTCACCACCGTCTCGGCCCCGCAGGCCCGCGTCACCGGCATCCTGCGCTACGAGCGCGACAACCTGGCGATTGGCGTCCAGGACCGCTGGCTGGGCGGCTTCAGCAAGATCACCTCGCCCGGTCAGGTGTGGGTCGATCCGGACGTGCGCCCGTTCAACTCGACCGACATCAATGTCGAGTACAAGCTGGGCAAGGACGCCAACACCACCGCCTATGTCACGATCCAGAACGTGGCCAACGCCAAGCCCGAGATCGTGCCGCTGGCCGGCTCGATCGGCCTGACCTTCCCGGTTCCGGGCGGCCAGGACATCATGGGCCGTTACTACACCGTGGGCGTTCGCGCGCGGTTCTAAGGCATAAAGAAAAAGGGAGCCGCTTTCGCGGCTCCCTTGATCTTGTCACCGATCCTGAGTGGATCAGGCGTCTTCGGATTCAGAACCGGTCGGAGCGCCCTCGCCCGCCTCGAAGCTGCGCGGCGCGCGGCGACGACGGGGCTTCTTCACCTCTTCACCACCATCGGCGGCCGGCGCTTCCGCAGCCGGAGCCTCCGCGACGGGCGCTTCGACGGTCTTGGGCGCACGGGTCGACTTGCGGCCCAGGAAGGCCGGAGCCTCGCTGACGGCGCCGTCCTGGCCCCGCAGCACCGGCGAGCTTTCGCTGGCCGGGGCGCTGGAGGTGGGCAGCGGCGAGGCTTCCGGCTCGATCACGGCCAGCGGATCACGGTCGCCGCGCGGCTGCCAGTCGCGGTCGCGGTTGCG
Source organism: Caulobacter sp. GW821-FHT11E11 (assembly GCF_058808315.1). Lineage (NCBI taxonomy): Bacteria > Pseudomonadati > Pseudomonadota > Alphaproteobacteria > Caulobacterales > Caulobacteraceae > Caulobacter > Caulobacter sp. GW821-FHT11E11. Next base: position 212,255 of record NZ_JBXARO010000003.1, on the reverse strand, counting down.
ATCGCGGTCACGGCCACGACGACGGCCTTCGCGGCCCTCGCCCTCACCGCCTTGCGGCTGGTTTTCACCCTCGGCGGCGGCCGGGCGGTCTTCACGGGGACGGTCATCCCGGGGACGATCGTCGCGGTCGCGGAAGCGGTCCTCACGAGGACGGTCGTCACGCGGGCGATCGTCGCGAGGACGATCATCACGCGGGCGGTCGTCCCTGGGGCGGTCATCGCGCGGACGATCATCACGGGGGCGATCATCACGGGGGCGATCATCACGGGGACGGTCATCGCGGTTGCGGTCGCGGTCGTCGCGGTCACGCCAGCGGTCGCGGCGGCCTTCGCCCTGACCCTGGTTGTCGCGACCCTGGTTGTCGCGCGGACGGTCGTCGCGGTTGCGATCACGGTCGCGGTTGTTGTTGTTGTCGAAGTTGCGGTCACGGTCGCGGTTGCGGTCCCGATCGCGGTTCTCGAAGCGGTCACGGCGTTGCTCGCCGCCTTCACTGTTCTCGCCGCCTTCGCCCTGGCCTTCCGGCTGAGCGGGGGTCTCGGCGGCTTCCGGCTCTTCGGGCGGCTCGGCCTCGAAGTCGATCTCATACGCCGAGTAGACGTCCTTGCCGACGATGTCGGACACCGGACGATTCGGCTGGATGGCGCGCAGGACGCGGAAATAGTGCTCGGCGTGCTGCAGATAGTTCTCGGCCAGCACCCGGTCGCCGGACGACGTCGCGTCGCGGGCCAGCTGCTGGTACTTTTCGTAGACGCTCTGGGCCGCGCCGCGAACCTTGACCCCTTCGGGCCCGTTCGAGTCGAAAGCGCGGTTGGCGTTGTGCTGTTGAGGCTTGCCGCCGCTGCCACCGCGATTGTTGCGGCCGCGCTGGCGCTTCATGCCTTTGAAATCTCTCATGGTCTCTCTGAACCTGTCCGGAGGTCAGTCTTGCGCTGGCGCGTCCGGCCTTGCTGGTCTCTGAGCGGGTCGAACCCTGGTGAGTTTCAGAGACACTGGTTTCCGTAGAGCCCCCGCCCTGTCTTTGGGCGCGGCGACCGGCGAACCGGGCGCGCCTGCCAGGGGAGCATCGCAAACGTCAAGAACGTCTGCTTTTCCCGTCACCTGGCGATCTGGAAGGGGACATGACTCGTCTAACGGTTCACGCCCCGGTTTCCAAGGGATTTTTCACCCCGGTGACAACACGGTCGTGCGTCGACAGGTCCTTGATCGTCGTGACCTGCTGGGCGCCGGCCTCGCGGAACAGCGCCTCAACGTCCTTGGACTGGTCGAAGCCGATCTCGACGGCGAACATCCCGGCCGGTTTCAGCACCCGCAGGATCTCCGGCGCCAGCAGGCGATAGGCGTCCAGGCCGTCGGCCCCGCCGTCCAAAGCCAGGCGCGGCTCGTGGTCGCGAACCTCCGGCTCCAGGGTGTCGATGACGGCGGTCGGGATGTAGGGCGGGTTGGAGACCACCAGGTCGAAGCTGGCGTCGCCCAGGCCGGCCGTCCAGTCGCCGTGCAGGAAGGCCGCGCGGGTGTTGAGGTCCAGGCTGGCGGCGTTGTCGCGCGCCACGGCCAGGGCCTCGGCGGAGGCGTCGATCCCCAGGCCCTTGGCCGCCGGCCGCTCGGCCAACACCGCCAGAAGAATGGTGCCCGAGCCCACGCCCAGGTCCAGCATCGAGAACCCCATCTGCTCGGGGAAGGCCTTCAGCACCTCGTCGACGATGACCTCGGTCTCGGGACGGGGCGTCAGGACGTTCTTGTTCACCTGCAGCAGGATCTTCCAGAAGCCCTTGCGGCCGATGATGTGGCTGACCGGCTCCCGGCGCGCACGGCGGCTCAGGTAGTCCTCGAGGGTCGCTTCCTGCTCGGCCGTCAGCTCACGATAGGGATCGGTGACGATCTCGGTGCGCGAGACGTTGGCGGCCACTTCGAGCATCAGGCGCGCGTCGATGGAGGGCTGATCGATGCCGGCGTCCTTCAGACGATCCTTGGCGGCGGTCCAGGCTTTGACGAGGGTCAGGGTCATGGGCGGGGTTTAGCGTGTTGAGGTTGGGGTGGCGAGATTGAAAGAGGTACCAGATTTTGGTATCGTGACGACATGGCCAGCAAGAATACTTCCGTGAGCCTGGGTGAGCATTTCCAGGCTTTCATCGATGCGCAAGTCGCCTATGGCCGCTACGGCTCGGCCAGCGAGGTCGTGCGGGCGGGGCTTCGCCTTTTGGAGAGCCACGAGGCCAAGCTCGTGGCCTTGCGAGCAGCGCTAAAGGCGGGTGAAGAGAGCGGCTTCATCGAAGACTTCGACTTCGACGCGTTCGTTGAGGAAAGGCTGCGGGAGTCCCAAACGCAAGGGTTCCACGAGGAAAGGCTTACCGCCTCTCGTCTCTCGCCAGGCTCGATCTCATCGAAATCTGGAGTTACTCGCGCGGTCAATGGGGCAACGTCCGCGCCGAAGCCTATCTCCGAAGCATCCAGTCCACGGTCGAAATGATCGCCGAGCGTCCTGACGTCGGCTGGACTGACGAAGCGATAGGCGAAGGCTACCGCCGCCGCGCGATCGGATCGCACGTCATTTTCTACCGCATGGGCAAGGGCGTGGAGATCGTCCGCGTTCTCCACCAAATCATGGACGCGAAATCCCGCCTGGGCTGATCAGCCAACCGCCACCCCATCCCCCTCGGCCACCGCACCGCCCGCCGTCACGTTCACATAGATCCCGCAGAACATGTGCTCGTAGTTCTCGAACAGCGCCTTCACCAGTTCCACGTCCCGCTCGGCCGTCGTGGGATCGACGTGTGTCGCCGCGCAGCGGACGATCGGTTTGAGGACCTCAGCGGTCGCGCCGCCGACGGTCAGGGTCTTGCCGGTCCAGTCGTTCTCGGCCCAGGCGGGCCAGCCTTCGACATAGAGGTTGGCGCGGAAGCGCAGCGGATCCAGGTCCATGCCCAGGCGCTGCCCCAGGTCCCGCACGCTGGCCAGGTTGACGATCGAGACGTAGCCGGAGCGGCTGTCCATGAACCGGTGCGCGCCCGGGCCTTCGATGACCTTCAGCGGGCCCTTGATCTCGCCGTCCAGCAGATCGGCCAGCCAGCTCTCCAGACCCGTCCGCCCGGCGTCCGAGCGCAGGTCGCCGGCGAAGTCGGGGCGGCCCTCGGCGCGGGCGCTGAACACGCCGGTCGTCTCGTCATAGGCCGTCCGAGCCTTGGCGACGGCCGGGATCTTGGCCAGCACCGTGAACTTCATCTTCGAGATGTGGCCGGGCGCCTCGGGATCGAAACCGCTCGGCCCGTCCTCGACGGCGTAGAGCCGATCGCATGGGAAGCACGCCCCCGCCTCCAGCGTGGCGGTGGTTAGCCGCTCGGGCGTGAAGCCCTTCACGGGGTGGCGGTAGATCGAGGCGATGCGGGCGTCCATGGGCCGGAAGATTGTGGACGACTCACCCCGTGGCAAGGCTTGCGCGGAACAGAGCGCGGCCATCCGGGTTTTGCTGCTCTGGAGGGCGTTTCATGACCGACGCTTCGCCGCGTCCGATCCTCAAGTGGTTGAAGTCGCGTCCGTACCATTTGACGCCCTGGATCGTGCTGCTGGCGGTCGCGCCATTCGCCTTCCCCAAGAAGCCTGTCGAAGAACACATCGCGGCGCCGCCGGGCCTGTCGGAAGACCGCGCCATGCCGCCGGACGACTTCGACCAGGCCGAGCCGAAACGCGGCCGCGCCGCCCGCCATCCGGGCCACATCCCCCTGCTGGGCTGGCGCGACATCCTGTGGCGCACCTGGCGCGAGATCACCGTCGACCGCCTGCCGGCCGTGGCCGGGGGCGTGACCTTCTACACCCTGCTGGCCCTGTTTCCGGCCATCGGCGCCTTCGTGTCGCTGTACGGCCTGTTCGCCGACGTGCGCACGGTCGAGGAGCAACTTCGCGAGATGCGCGGCGTCTTCCCGCCCAGCGTGGTCCAGATCGTCGGCGAGCAGATGCTGCGGCTGGCCAGCCAGGGCCAGGCCAAGCTGGGCGTGGCCTTCGGCTTTTCCCTGCTGCTGTCGATCTGGAGCGCCAACGCCAGCATGCGAGCGCTCTTCGACGGGCTGAACATCGCCTATGACGAGGACGAGAAGCGCCATCTGGTGCCGCGCACCCTGCTCAGCTACCTCTTCACCTTCTGCGCCCTGCTGTACGCGGCCGTCGCCTCGGGCGTGCTGATCGCGACTCCCCTGTTCTTGAAGGCCGCGCGCCTCTCGGCGTTGGACGAGATCATCGCCCCGATCCGCTGGCTGCTGGTGCTGGCCATGACGGCCTTCGCCTTCGCCGTGCTCTATCGTTTCGCTCCCAGCCGCGCCCAGGCCCGCTGGCGCTGGGTGTGGATCGGCGCCGCCGGCGCCGCGGCCGGATGGCTGTTCGGCTCGCTGGGCTTTTCGTTCTACCTGGCCAACATCGCCCACTACGACGCCACCTACGGCACGCTGGGGGCGGTGATCGCTTTCATGGTCTGGGTGTGGTTCTCGATCATGGCCATCCTGGTCGGGGCCGAGCTGAACGCCGAGATCGAGCACCAGACCGCCGTCGACTCCACCACCGGCCCCGAACGCCCGATGGGCGCGCGCGGCGCGGCCATGGCCGACACCGTGGGACTGGCCTTCCATCCCTGGGAGATGATCAAGCGCGAGGCCGGCATGGTCCGCCGCGTCACCGGCGGCGCGTGGAAGAAGGTGCGCGGGCGCTGAACATTGTTCGGCTTGACCCGGGGAATCGGGTTGTGGCGACCAGACGGCGTTCCTAGCTTCCGACCTTCGCCGTCGGGGACCGTTCCATGCCGCTGCTTTCGCCGTACCAGGATCACGAACTGGCCGACCTCGCCCTGCTGGTGAACTCGGCCTATCGTGGCGAGTTGGCCGAGAAGGGCTGGACCAGCGAGAGCTACCTGCTGGGCGGCCAGCGCACCGACGAGGACAGCCTGCGGGCCGACCTCGCCGAGAGCCCCGGCTCCACCCTGCTGACCTTGCGCGACGCCGAAGGCGAGAAGGCCCACGCCTGCGTCTGGCTGCAGCCCGCCAAAAACGAAGATGGGGACGACGCCTGGTACGTCGGCATGGTCACCGTCTCGCCCCTGCGCCAGGCCGGCGGCATCGGCCGCACCATGCTGGAGGCCGCCGAAGCCTATGCCAAGGAACGCGGCGGCAGGCGCATGACCATGACCGTGATCTCGGTGCGCGACACCCTGATCGCCTGGTACGAACGCCGCGGCTACCGCCTGACCGGCGAGACCGAGCCCTTCCCCTATGGCGACGAACGCTTCGGTGTGCCCCAGCGCGACGACCTGCACTTCGTGATCATGGAAAAGGCGCTCTAGAGGCGCTAGGCTCCGGGGACCTCGACGAGGATCTCCCCATGCATCGTTACATCCTGACCGGCGCCCCGGGCGCTGGCAAAACCGTGCTCCTGCGCGCCTTGGAGCGCGCCGGCCACGCCGTGGTCGAGGAGGCGGCGACGGACATCGTCTCGCTAGCCCAGGCCGAGGGCGTCGCTGAGCCCTGGACCGATCCAGGCTTCATCGACGCGATCGTCGGGTTGCAGAGGCAACGCGAGGCGCGGGCCGTCGGCGAGGTCGTGTTCTTCGACCGCTCGCCGGTCTGCGCGCTGGCCCTGGCGCGGTTCCTGGGCCATCCGGTCTCACCGCTGCTGCGGGATGAGCTTGAACGGGTAGCGGGCGTCTATCAGCGGCGGGTGTTCCTGGTGCGGGGGCTGGGGTTCGTCACGCCCACGGCCGCGCGGCGCATCAGTCTGGAGGACGCGCTGCGGTTTGAGGCTGTGCATGAGGCGGCCTATGCAGAGCTGAGCTACGAGCTGGTTCCGATCGCACCGGCCCCCGTGGCCGAGCGCGCGGCGGCGGTGCTGGCGCGCATTACCGAAGCTTAAGTAGCCGACCGCCCTCGCCTCCCCTCACATGCCCCATCCAACTCAGGGGCTCTCCATGTCGCTCATCCTCCGCGCGGCCGCCGGCGTCGCGCTCGCCCTCTCGGTCGCGGCCTCCGCCCAGGCGGCGGTGACGCCCGTGCCGGTCGGCCAGCCGCTGGCGCGGTTCGACAAGCTCAAGCCCGCCACCCACCGCTATCTGCGCTACAAGCAGGTCGGCGAGACGATCCAGCCGCTGGACGTCTGGACCCGCGATATCCGCATCGAGCCCGACAAGGCTGGCGTGAAGCGCCTGCACATCGTCCAGCACTGGGACGGCGCGACGCCGGGCGCGGTGAAGACGCTGGACAGCTGGTTCGAGCTCAAGACCTTCCGCCCTTACGCCCACGTGCGGACCACCACCAAGGACGGCCAGACCAAGGTCGAGGGTTTCGACTTCAAGCCCGACCGGATCGTCGGCCTGAAGGATCTGGAAGGCAACGCCCAGGCCGCATACGATGTCGCCTCGCCACAGCCGACCTTCAATTTCGAGACCGACATGGAGTTCCTCCAGGCCCTGCCGCTGGCGGCCGGCTACGAGGCCCAGATCGTCTTCCACCATCCGGGCGGCGGACCGCCCGCGCCGTATGTGTTCAAGGTGACGGGCAGCGAGGCCCTGACCAGCTCGGCCGGCGGCAAGGTCGACTGCTGGGTGGTGACCACCGACTACAACCGCCCGGAGATGAAGCCCACGACCTTCTGGATCGCCAAGGACAGCCAGGTGGTGATCAAGAACGTCGCCACCGCGCCGGACGGGGCGGTGTGGGTGAAGACGCTGATCTGGTAGCCGCCTAGATCACCGCCCGCGAGCGCTCGGCCACTTCGCTCGACAGCGAACTGGCCACGATCTCCAGCGCCCGCCGCAGGGACGCCCGGTCGACCGCCGCGCCCAGGCACAGACGCACGCCGCTCTCGAGGCCCGGCTCGACCACCGGGGCGTCGGGCGGGGTGACCTCGACGCCGCCGCGCAGGGCGCGACCGGCCATGCGTTCGGCGGCCAGTTCGCCCATCGGCAACCAGACGTGCGGGGCCTTGTCCGAGTGCGGGGTCTCGATGGCGCCGCCCAGGATCTCGCGGGCCATGTTCAGGCGCACGACGGCCTCCTCGCGCACCTCGACGGCGATGGCGTCGGCCGAGCCGTCCTCTATCCACTGGGTAGCAACCAGGCCGCCAAAGCCCGGCGGGGCGTAGGTCAGGGCCCGCACGGCGTCCAGCACCCGGTCGAAGGCCTCGTCGCTGGGCGCCACGAGAAAGCCGGCGCGCAGGCCCGGCCCCAGGATCTTTGACACGCCCGAGACGTGGAAGGTCCGCTCGGGGGCCAGCAGCGCGAACGGCGGCGGCGCCTCGGGGGCGTAGATGCCGTAGATGTCGTCCTCGACGATGGTCAGGTCGTACTTTCGGGCCAGGGCGGCGATCGCCCGGCGGCGGCCGGCGCTCATGATCCGCCCGGTCGGGTTCTGCAGGGTGGGAATGGTCGACAGCACTCGCGCGCCGGTCGCCTTGATCGCCGCCTCCAGGGCGTCGGGGTCCAGCCCCTCGCCGTCCATGGCCACGCCCTTCAGCCGCAGGCCGTTGTGGGCGGCCAGCGCCTTGACGCCGTTATAGGTCGAGGCCTCGCACAGCACCGTGTCGCCGGCCCGCGCGACCGAGCCGATCGCCAGGGCCAGGCCCTGCTGGGCGCCGGCGCAGCAGATCAGCCGCCGCCAGTCCACGCCCTCATAGCTGCTGGTCCGCGCCAGCCAGGCCGCGCCGGCCCGGCGCTGGACCTCGTGGCCGGCCGGTGGGGCGTAGGCCAGGTGCTCCAGCAGGTCGGGGCGCTTGCGCATCCGCGCCAGGGCCTCGGTCAGGCGCGAGGCGGCGGGCGCGGCGGTGGCGATGTTCTGGGCCAGGTTGATCGGCCCGGCGCGTTCATAGGGGCGGTGCTCGGTCGGGGCGTTGACGAAGCTGCCACGGCCGACATGGGCGCTGACCAGTCCGGCCTTCTCGGCCTCGACATAGGCCCGCGTCACGGTGCCCAGGCCCACGCCCAGGCGGTAGGCCAGGTCACGCTGCGGCGGCAGGCGCATGCCGGCGGCCAGCTCCCCCGAGGCGATGTCGGCGCGCAGCACCCCCACCAGCCGCTCGTAGAGCGGGGCGCTGCCGTCCGGAATGCTGGGTGTCCAGGCCGAGACCACGGGCCGTCTCCTTTATTGTCATCATGACAATATGCAGTTTGACTCACGATACAATGGAAATCATCACCATGACATTCCTGATCCTAGGAGGTCGTGATGACTCCGGAATTGCTCCTCGCTTACGTCCTCTTCTGCTTCGCCACGGCCGGTACGCCGGGCCCCAACAACATGCTGCTGCTGGCGTCGGGCGCGAACTTCGGGTTCCGCAAGACGGTGCTGCACATCCTGGGGATCAGCGCGGGACTGGGCTTCATGGTGCTGGCGATGGGGCTAGGCCTGGGCGGAGTATTCCGCACCTATCCGGTGCTGCACGAGATCCTGCGCTGGGTCGGGGCGGCCTACATGCTGTGGCTGGCCTGGAAGATCGGCACGTCCAGCGCCGTTAGTGACAAGTCGCTGGCCAAGCCCATGACATTCCTGCAGGCGGCGGCGTTCCAATGGGTCAATCCCAAGGCCTGGGCCATGGCGCTGGGCGCCGTCACAACCTACGCGCCCGAAGGGAGCGGCTGGACGATCGTGCCGCTGCTGGCCGGCACCTTCATGATGGTCGGCGCGCCGTGCAGCGCCGCCTGGGCGGGGTTCGGGCAGGGTCTGCGGCCGTTCCTGGACCGGCCGGCCGTGCTGCGGACGTTCAATGTCACGATGGCGGTGCTGCTGGTGGTGTCGCTGTATCCGCTGGTGGTGGATCACAAGGCCAAGCCGGTGAGCCTGGAGGCGTTGGCGAGTGTGCCGGCCCCGCCGGCGATGCAGTCGCGGGGGTAAAGCCTTGCGTCGCGGGGTCTCGCCGGGCCAGATCGCCCGCAAGGAGACCCCGCCATGCGCCTGCTGCTCGCCCTCGCCGTCACCGCCCTGCTGGCCACCGGCGCGGCGGCGCAAGACCTGAAGGTCACCGTCGCCGGTCGCGACAGCGTCGTCCTGACGCCCAAGGACCTGGCCGCCCTGCCCCGCGCCAAGGCGACGATCAAGGTCAAGGGCGCCGACGTCACCTACGAAGGCGTGCGGCTGGACGCCGTGCTGGCCCAGGCCGGCGTCGTGCATGGCGAGCGGTTGATGGGCCGGTTCCTGAACCAGGTGGTGATCGCCCGCGCCGCCGACGGCTTCTTCAGCGTGCTGTCGCTGGCCGAGACCGACCCGGTCTATCGCGCCAATCCGGTGGTGGTCGCCGACACCGTCAACGGCCACAAGCTGGACGAACGCGAAGGCCCCTATCGCCTGGTGGTCGATGGCGACCTGAGACCTTCGCGCGCGCCGCGCCAGCTGACCTCAATCGAGGTCAAGCCGGCCTTCTAGGTCTTAGGCCGCGACCGACTTCACCCGTTCCGGACCGATGCCCAGGAAGTCGCGCTTGCCCAGCGGGACGCCCTGGTTGCGCAGGATGTCGTAGGCGGTGACGACGTGGAAGTTGAAGTTCGGGATCACGAACTCCAGCAGATAGTCCAGGCCCGTGAAGCCCAGGGTGATCGACGGGCCGGCCGGCACGGTGACCTCGCGCTCGGCCGCGCCGTCGAAGGCCGAGGCCGGGACGCTTTCGATGAAGGCCAGGGTCTTGGCCACGCGGTCCTGCAGCTGGGCGAGGGTCGTCTCGTCATCGGCCATCGGCGGAGCCTCGACGGCGGCCAGGCGGGCGATGGCGCCCTTGGCGGTGTCGGAGACGCGCTGGATCTGGCCGGAGAGCGGCAGCATGTCCTCGAACAGACGCGCGGTGACATAGTCGTCCGGGTTGGCTCCGGCGGCCTCGGCATGCGCCTTGGCCTTGTCGAGCAGGGCCGACGTCGTCTTGAGGCCGCGCGTGATCGACGTCACGGCGACGTGCTGGATGGAAACGGACATGGGAGATCCTCGCTGAGCTCGACCCCTCCGGCCGAGCTGCACAACGAGTTAGACACGCTTATGAGCGTTTTCAATAAAGACTGATGACAATTCCTGTCAGCAGTTACGCATCCACCGTGAGTTTCACGCGTCCGCCGCCAGCGACCAAGGCGTCGATCTGGTCCGCCGGCACCGGCGCGCTGAACAGGAAACCCTGCGCCTGGGCGCAGCCGATCTCCTTCAGCTACTCGCGCTGCTGGTTGGTCTCGACACCCTCGGCGATCACCGACAGATGCAGGGCCTTGGCTAGGCGGACGATGGCGTGGACCACCGCGCCGGCTTCCTTGTCCTGGCCCAGCGGGGTGATGAAGCTGCGGTCGATCTTGATCTTGTCGATCGGATAGCGCCGCAGGTAGCTGAGCGAACTGTAGCCGGTGCCGAAGTCGTCCAAGGCCAGCGAGAAGCCCATGTCGCGCAGGCGCTCGATCGCCCGGTGGGTGGTCTCGTCGTCGCCCAGCAGCGCGCCTTCGGTGATCTCCAGCTCGATGGCGTCGGCGCGGGCCCCGGTCTCGTGCAGAAGCAGGGCGACCTGGTCGGGGAAGTCGGCCTGCTTCATCTGCAAAGCCGAGACGTTGACGGCGACCTTCAGGTCCTTCCAGCGGCGGCTGTCGGTGAAGGCGCGGCGCATGACCAGCTGGCCCAGCGTGTCGATCAGGCCGCAGTCCTCGGCCAGGGGCACGAAGGCGGCGGGCGAGATCGGGCCCTTGGTCGGGTGGGTCCAGCGGGCCAGGGCCTCGACGCCCAGCACCCGGCCGACCGCGTCGACCTGCGGCTGGTAGGCCAGCCACACCCCGCCGTCGCTTATCGCCTGGCGCAGGTCAGCTTCAAGCCCACGGCGGGCCTTCAGCGCCGCGTCCATCTCGGCCTCGAAGAAGCAGTAGCGACCGCGGCCCTCTTCCTTGGCGCGGTACATGGCGACGTCGGCGCGGCGGGCGGCCTCGACCGCGCCGGCATGGGCCTCGGCCTGGTCGATCAGGGCGACGCCGATCGAGCCGCCGACGAAGACGGCGCCGCAGGACAGCTCGACGGGCGCGCCCAGGGCCGCCACCAGGCGCTCGGCCAGGGCGGCCGCGCCCTTGGGCTCCAGGTCGATGGCCACGACGCCGAACTCGTCGCCGCCCAGCCGCGCCACGGTCTCGCCGACCCGGCACAGGGCCGACAGGCGCTTGGCCATGGCCTGGATCAGCTCGTCCCCGGCAGCGTGGCCGTGGGTGTCGTTGACGGCCTTGAAGCGGTCCAGATCGATGGCCAGCACGGCGGCCGCGCCGCGACGCCGCGACAGGCTGTCGATCGCCTGGCGCAGGCGCTCCTCGAACAGCACGCGGTTGGGCAGGCCGGTCAGGGCGTCGTGCAGGGCCATGTGCTTGGCGCGCGCCTCGCTGGCCACCAGGCCCTCGGCGATGCGGCGGCTGCGGCGGGCGAAGACCAGCACGGCGACGGCCAGGCCGCCGACCACGATCAGGATCGGCAGCACCGCCTTGCGCAGCAGACGCTGGCCCGGATGCGGCGGCTCCCAGTCCAGGGTGGCGATCACCTGGCCGGCCATGTTCTTCAAGGCCACATGGGCGTCATCGCTCTGGGCCGTGGCGTCGCCCGCATGCAGGTGGATGCCGGGCAGCAGGAAGCGGCTGGCGAAGCCTTCCAGGAAGGCCGCGTCCAGCTTCAGGGCCGTCATCACCACCGGCGCGCGGTCGCCGCGCGGCAAGACCTTGCCGAAGTCGGACTGCACCAGGCTGGCGGTGACCAGATAGGGCTCGCCGTCGATACGCTCGACGCTGCTGACCTGCATGGCCCGCGAGATCAGGCCGCCGTCGGGACGCGGTCCGGTCGGGCGCGGCCGCAGGGCCTCACTGGCGCGCAGCCGCTGGAGCAGTGGCGTGAAGATCGGGGCGTGGCGGTCGTAGTAGGCGCTGGACATCACCTGGCCGACCTGCTCGCTGAACAGGGGACGGCCGTCGGCGTCGACGACGAAGATCAGGTCGAAGCCAGCCTGGCCCAGCAGGTAGGCGCCGACATTCTCGCGGGCCCACTGGGGATCGAAACGGTTGTCCAGGTGCTGGACGGCCTCGTCCCAGACCACCTGGGGCGCGACGATGCGCTCGATGTCGCTGGTCTTGGCCGCCACGCCGCGCTCGACCAGGGCCTGCTCGTGCTCCAGCGCGTCGCGGTCCACGCGGGCGGCGATCATGAACAGCACGGCGACCAGAATGCCGACCGTCAGCAGGGCCATGCCTGCCAAGGGGGCGGAAAGACGGGTCTCGATACGCTTCATGGTCGTGGGAAGGCCCAGGCCGGCGACGGGAAGCCGACACACTCGCCGCGAATGGCTAAGCCGTGGCTAACAGCTGGGCCGTTGCTCTCCGAACTGAGTATTGCCCCGGATCCATTCCCTTCGGCGGGGAAAAGAACTAGAGAGACCGACCCACTCCCTCAGACATTGCGACATCTCCCTTGCGACTGCCCCAGGCCCGCCTCGACCAGGTTCTCGACCGCTTCCGCGAAGTGGAGGCCCGCATGGGCGCCGCGACGGACGGGACCGAGATCGTCAAGCTCTCCAAGGAGCACGCCGAGCTGCGCCCCGTCGCCGAGGCCGTCGAACGCCTGGCCAAGCTCAGCGCCGAGCGCGCCGAGCTGGACGTCATGGCCGCCGATCCCGAGATGGCCGACATGGTCAAGGACGAGATCCAGGCGCTGGACGACAAGCTGCCGATCCTCGAGCACGAGCTAGCCCTGATGCTGGCCCCCAAGGACAAGGACGAGAACGCCTCGGCCATCCTCGAAGTCCGGGCCGGCACCGGCGGCGACGAGGCCGCCCTGTTCGCCGGCGACCTGTTCCGCATGTACCAGCGCTACGCCACCCTGCAGGGCTGGCGGGTCGAGATCGACAGCATCTCGGAAGGCGAAATGGGTGGCTACAAGGAAATCATCGCCTCGGTCACCGGCGATGGCGTGTTCGGCCGCTGGAAGTTCGAGAGCGGCGTGCACCGCGTGCAGCGCGTGCCGGCCACCGAAGCCCAGGGCCGCATCCACACCTCGGCCGCCACCGTCGCGGTGCTGCCCGAGGCCGAGGACGTCGAGATCGAGATCAACGACAGCGACCTGCGGATCGACACCTACCGCTCGTCGGGCGCCGGCGGCCAGCACGTCAACAAGACCGACTCCGCCGTCCGCATCACCCACTTGCCCACCGGCGTGGTGGTGACCTCGTCGGAGAAGTCGCAGCACCAGAACCGCGCCAAGGCGATGAAGAACCTGAAGGCGCGCCTGTACGACATGCAGCGCCAGGCCCTGGACGACGCCCGTTCGGACGCCCGCAAGAGCCAGGTCGGCAGCGGCGACCGCTCGGAACGCATCCGCACCTACAACTTCCCGCAAGGCCGGGTCACCGATCACCGCATCAACCTGACCCTCTACAACCTGGCGCGGGTGATCGAGGGCGACGCCCTGGACGATGTCATCAAGCCGCTGATCGCCGAGGACCAGGCCGCCCGCCTGGCCAGCCTCGAAGACGGCTACAACTGATGGCTTTCACGCGGACCTACGACGAGGACGAGCCCCAGCGGGTCAACAAGTGGCTGGCTCAGAGCGGCGTGTGCTCACGCCGCGAGGCCGAGGCCCTGATCGCCCACGGCCTGGTCTCGATCGACGGCGAGGTCGTGGAAGACGTCGGCCGCAAGATCCTGCCCGGCCAGACCCTGGTGCTGGCCGACCGCGCCACCGCGCAGCTGGAATCGACCTTCACCTACATGATCCACAAGCCGGTGGGGGTGGTCTCGGCCCAGCCGGATCCCGGCCAGGTTCCCGCCGCGCGCCTCCTGACCCGCCAGAACATCTGGGGCGGCGTGCCCGCCCCGATCCCGCAGTCGGGCGACTTGCTGCCGCCGATCGGCCGCCTGGACAAGGACTCGCGCGGCCTGCTGTTGCTGTCGCAGGACGGCGTGGTGGCCAAGGCCGTGATCGGCCCGCAGTCCGACCTCGAGAAGGAATACCGCGTCGCGGTGATGGGCGAGCTGACCGAAGAGAAGCTCGAACTCCTGCGCTTCGGCCTGGAGCTGGACGGCCGCGAACTGCGCCCCGCCGAGGTCGAGGTCATCTCCGACCAGCGCCTGCGCATCGTCCTGCGCGAAGGCCGCAACCGCCAGATCCGCCGGATGTGCGAACTGGTCGAGCTGAAGGTCGTGGACCTGTTCCGCGTCCGGATAGGTCCGCTGACCCTGGGCGAAATGCCAGAGGGCCGCTGGCGGCCGCTGACCAGCGAAGAGCGGGCGGCGTTGATCGCGGGCTGAGGCGGAAGCGCCACGGGCCAATGTCCAGGCATGAGCGCGTTTTAATTGGCTGTCCCATCCAGGCCTCGATAGACCACGACCAGTTGAGTCGCTTGGGGAGGTACGCGTGCTGAGAGTTTCTTGGGGTCTGTCGGGCCTCCTTCTGGCAACCCTCGGCGTTTTTGCGACCAACACGGTCGCCGAGGAGGCGACGCCCTCGCCCTTCCCTTCGCGTCTCGCCCAGGCGATCACGCCTCTGGACGTCAAGCCGGACGGCCTGTCGGGCGCGGGCGCGCTCGTCCTGTCCAAGGCCATCGCCGCCAGCCGCTACGTCCTGATCGGCGAGAGCCATCACAGCCGCGAGATCCCGGCCCTCACGACCCAGATCTGCCGCCTGATGGCGCCCTCGGGCATGACCGCCATGGCCATCGAGAGCGGCCCGGAAGCGGCCCGCGCCGTCGATTCCGTCATGCGATCGCAAGACCGCGAAGCCCGGGTCGACGATTTCGTGCGCGCGCATCCAGACAGCATCGCCTTCTTCAACGGCCGCGATGAAGTCCGGATGGCCGGCGATTGCGCCGCCGCCGCCGGACCGAAGTTCCAGCTCTGGGGACTGGACCAGGAGTTCCTCGGGTCCAGCGGCCATCTGCTTCAGAAAATGCTGGCCGCGAAGCCAGGGCCCCTCGCCCGCGCCGCCCTGACCGATCTGGCCGCGCAGGACAAGAAAGCGACCGCCGCCGCGCTGGCATCAGGCTCGCCTTTCGACCTCTTCCTGCTCTCGGTCCCGCAAGACGATCTTGATAAGGCCGCCGCCGCGATCGCGCGGGATGGCGGGGCGCGCGTCCGCCATCTGTTTGGCCTGCTGACGGAAACCCGCGCCATCTATCAGGCGTCGCGGTCTGGCCAGGGCGACGCCAACGGACGCCGCGCGCGGCTGATGAAGCGCACCTTCGCCGCCCATCTCGCCGAAAATCCTGACGCCAGGGTCCTGATGAAGTTCGGCGCCTACCATGTCTACAAGTCGATCAATCCGCTCAATCAGCGCGACCTCGGCGCCTATGTGGCCGAGCGCGCCGAGGGCGAAGGCGTCTCGGCGCTGCACATCATGGTGCTGGGGGCCAAGGGCTCGGAGGGGGGTTATGGCGGCGTCGGCCGGCCCTCCGTCGTGCGTCCCTTCGATATGAAGGACGACAAGGACCCGGACTGGCGCAAGGATGCCACGCTCGCACAGGCGGCTGGCGCCGCGCCGGGATCGTGGATGCTCGTGGATCTCCGGACGCTCAGGACCAAGGCCTTGCTGGCGGCCGCGCCGCCGGAATGGCGTGACCTGGCGCTTGGCTACGATATCGCCATTCTGGCCCCGACGCTCACCGCATCCGACGTGCTCGGCGTCGAGAAACCCGCGACGCGCTGATCTCGTCCCAGCGCGCACTGAAAAGGGCGGCCGCCTCACAGCGACCGCCCTCAGCTTTCCTTCGGCCAGGGCCGAGGGCTAGGTCAGGTCGATACGGTCGGCATTCATGACCTTGGTCCAGGCGGCCACGAAGTCCTTCACGAACTTTCCTTGCGCGTCGGACGAGCCATAGACCTCGGCGAGGGCCCGCAGTTCGGCGTGGGAGCCGAAGATCAGGTCGACGCGGCTGGCGGTCCAGCGGGGCTCGCTGCTCTTGCGGTCATGGCCGGCGAAGGCGTTGACCGCCGTCGGGCTCCAGACGGCGCCCATGTCGAGCAGGTTGACGAAGAAGTCGGTCGTCAGCACGCCCGGACGGTTGGTGAACACCCCGACCTTGGAGCCGCCGGTATTGGCGCCCAGCACCCGCAGGCCGCCGACCAGCACGGTCAGCTCCGGCGCCGACAGGCCCAGCAGTTGGGCGCGGTCGACCAGGGCCTCTTCGGGGGCCATGAACTGGGTCCCCTCCTTGCGATAGTTGCGGAAGCCGTCCGAGATCGGCTCCAGCGGCTCGAAAGACTCCGCGTCGGTCTGTTCAGCGGAAGCGTCGGTGCGGCCCGGCGAGAACGGCACCTCGATGGCGCTGCCGGCGTCCTTGGCGGCCTTCTCGACCGCGGCCGAGCCGCCCAGCACGATCAGGTCGGCCAGCGAGACCTTCTTGCCGCCCGCGGCCGAGCCGTTGAACGCGTTCTGGATGCCTTCCAGCGTCGACAGAACCTTGGCCAGCACCGGCGGGTCGTTGACCGCCCAGTCCTTCTGCGGGGCAAGGCGCACGCGCGCGCCGTTGGCGCCGCCGCGCTTGTCGGACTTGCGCCAGGTCGAGGCCGAGGCCCAGGCCGCCGAGACCAGCTCGGAGACCGACAGGCCCGAGGCCAGGATCTTGTCCTTCAGCGCCTGGACGTCAGAGGCGTCGACCAGCGGGTGGTCCACGGCCGGCACCGGGTCCTGCCAGATCAGCGTCTCTGCCGGGACCAGCTTGCCCAGGTAGCGCGCCTTGTCGCCCATGTCGCGGTGGGTCAGCTTGAACCAGGCGCGGGCGAAGGCGTCGGCGAACTGGTCGGGGTTCTCATAGAACCGGCGCGAGATCTTCTCGTATTCGGGGTCGAAGCGCAGGGCCAGGTCCGAGGTCAGCATGCGCGGGCGCTGCGTCTTGGACGGATCGAAGGCGTGCGGAATGTCGGCCGGCGCGTCCTTGGCTTCCCACTGCTGGGCGCCGCCAGGGCTCTTCGTCAGCTCGTACTCGAACTTGAACAGGTTGTCGAAGAAGTGGTTGCTCCACCGCGTCGGCGTCTGGGTCCAGGTGACTTCCAGGCCCGACGTGATGGCGTCGGCCCCCAGGCCCGTGCCGTGCTTGCTATGCCAGCCCAGGCCGCCGTGCTCGATCTCGCCGCCTTCCGGCTCGGGACCGACGAACGAGGGATCGCCCGCCCCGTGGGTCTTGCCGAAGGTGTGGCCGCCGGCGATCAGGGCGACGGTCTCCTCGTCGTTCATGGCCATGCGGGCAAAGGTCGCGCGGATATCGTGCGCCGAGGCCAGCGGGTCGGGATTGGCGTTCGGGCCTTCCGGATTGACGTAGATCAGGCCCATCTGCACCGCGCCCAGGGCCGGATGCAGCTGGCGCTCGCCGCTGTAGCGCTCATCGCCCAGCCACGAGCCTTCGGGGCCCCAGTACAGCTCCTCGGGCTCCCACTGGTCGACGCGGCCGCCGGCGAAGCCGAAGGTCTTGAAGCCCATCGACTCCAGCGCGACGTTGCCGACCAGCACATAGAGGTCGGCCCACGAGATCTTAGCGCCGTACTTCTGCTTGATCGGCCAGAGGAGACGACGCGCCTTGTCCAGATTGGCGTTATCCGGCCAGCTGTTCAGCGGCGCGAAGCGTTGTTGCCCGCCACCGGCGCCGCCACGGCCGTCCGAGGTGCGATAGGTGCCGGCGCTGTGCCAGGCCAGGCGGATGAACAGGCCGCCATAGTGTCCGAAGTCGGCCGGCCACCAATCCTGGCTGTCGGTCTGTAGGGCGTGCAGGTCGGCGATCACCGCGTCCAGGTCCAGGCTCTTGAAGGCCTCGGCGTAGTTGAACGCCTCGCCCATCGGATTGGAGCGCGGCGAGTGCTGGTTCAGCCCCTCGAGACGCAGGTTCTGTGGCCACCAGTCGCGGTTGCCGTGGCCACCCCGGCCCTTGCCCATCGGGCACTGGCCCTGGACGTTGTCGTCGACCTTCGCATCCATCGTCGTTTCCTCCGCTTTGGTTTGGAACCCAGCGCCGTTCCCCGATGTGAGCATCAGCCGCCTCATCGCGGCATAGGTACAATTGATTGTTCCTATCGCGACGATAGACGCAGCCATTGGCGGCCGGGCAGTACGCGGCCGAACCGTCCGTACAAGTCCGCATCGCGTGGCGCGCGAACCTAGGTCCATGCCTACCACTCAATTCAAGAATTGTAGGTACGTAACTACAAAACTCAAAATGACAACGTTGTCCAAAATCGGCTTGCCAGTTGAATTTTCAGGCTGTTAGCGTCGGCCTCAGGGAAGAAACGCGACCGCCTCAAGGCGGCGCAAAGACCAGGGGGATGCTGTGACGCCAGCCGAATTGAGCGTAGCCTTTTTCCTGCAGATGGCCGTGATCGTGGCCGCGTGCCGCGCCTTTGGCTGGCTGCTGAAGCGGTTCTTCGACCAGCCCCAGGTGATCGGCGAGATGATCGCCGGCATCGTGCTGGGCCCGTCGCTGCTGGGCCTGCTGGCCCCCGAGCTGCAGCACCACCTGTTCCCCAAGGAGACCAAGTCGGTCCTCTTCGTCGGCGCCCAGCTGGGCGTGGGCCTCTACATGTTCCTGGTGGGCGTGGGCTTCCGCGCCGACCACTTCAAGGCCAACGCCAAGAGCGCCGTGACCGTGTCGCTGTCGGGCATGGTCGCGCCGTTCCTGGTCGCCATCGCCCTGACGCCGTGGCTGATGAGCCTGAACCTGTTCGGCAAGGGCGTGCAGACCTTCCAGGCCATGCTGTTCATGGGCGCGGCGATCTCGATCACCGCCTTCCCGGTGCTGGCGCGGATCATCCAGGAGCGTGGCCTGACCAAGACCCCGCTGGGCTCGCTGGCCCTGTCGTCGGGCGCCATCGACGACGCCGGCGCCTGGACGGTGCTGGCCATCGTGCTGGCCAGCTTCGGCGGCGGCCCGGCCGTGGCCCTGAAGGCCGTGATCGGCGGCGGCCTGTTCGCGCTGTTCATGCTCACCGTCGGCCCCAGGCTGCTGGCGCCGCTGGGGCGCTGGGCCGAGCGCGAGGGCAAGGTCACCCCGCCGCTGCTGGGCGTGGTGGTCATGCTGTTCATGCTCAGCGCCTGGGCCATGGACGCGGCGGGCCTGCACTCGGTGTTCGGCGGTTTCCTGCTGGGCGCGGCCATGCCGCGGGGCGTGCTGACCCGCGAGCTGAAGACGTCGCTGGAGCCGCTGACCGTGGCCCTGCTGGTGCCGATGTTCTTCACCTTCTCGGGCCTCAACACCCAGATGAACCTGCTCAACAGCTGGTCGCTCGCCGCCGTCGCCCTGGTCATCCTGGCCGGCTCGATCCTGGCCAAGGGCGGGGCCTGCTGGGCCGCCGCGCGCCTCACCGGCCAGGACAACGCCACGGCCCTGGGCATCGGCGCGCTGATGAACGCCCGCGGCCTGATGGAGCTGATCATCATCAACATCGGCCTGCAGAAGGGCATCATCGGCCCGGCGCTGTTCTCGATGCTGGTGGTGATGGCGCTGGTCACCACCCTGATGACCTCGCCACTGTTCGAGCAGGTCTACGGCAAGCAGGCCCGCGCGCGCGGCGAGCTGGGCGCGCTGAACGACGACGAGGATGACGACCTCGTCCCGGCCGGGGCTAAAGCATGAGCCCCGCGACGGCGCTCGCGCCCGCGCCTCTGCCGTCGACGGACTTCAAGGACGTGCTGGCGCACCTGGCCAGCGGCGTCGCCATCGTCTCCTGCTGGGATGGCGACGTCCCAAGGGGCCTGCTGGTCAGCTCGATCACCGGCCTCTCGGTGGACCCGCCGCGCTTCCTGTTCTGCGTGCGCAAGGAAGCCGGCTGCCACGACATCTTCCTGCGCCGCCCGGCCCTGTCGATCGCCCTGCTGGGCGCGGCCGACAAGGACGAGGCGGTTCGGTTCGGCGGTCCGTCCCTGGCCCATGAGCGCTTCAGCGCCGACCGCTGGGACTTGAGCTCCGACGCGCCGCCTGAGTACCGCCAGGGCCTGGCCAGCGCCGCCTGCGCCATCGACGAGATCGTCGAGGCCCAGACCCACTCGGTGTTCATCGTCACGGCCACCCGGCATCGGCTGGATTCCGCCGCGCCGCTGATCGCCTGGAACCGCGCCCTGATCGCGGTCGACTAGAACAACAACAAAAGTACGCAGGGGAGTATCCGATGAGCGACAAGAACCCGAACGCCATCCAGAAGATCGTCATCGTCGGGGGCGGCTCGGCCGGCTGGATCTCGGCCGCCATGCTCAGCCACTATTTCCGCGAAGGCGACTGCGAGATCGAGCTGATCGAAAGCGAGCAGATCGGCACCGTCGGCGTGGGCGAGTCGACCATCCCGCCGTTCCTGCAGCTGATCTCCAGCCTGGGCGTCGACGAGCGCGAGTTCATCCAGGCCACCCAGGCCGCCTTCAAGCTGGCCATCCGCTTCGAAAACTGGCGCAAGAAGGACGAGGTCTACTACCACCCGTTCGGCCAGATCGGCGGGCCCATCGGTCCGCACGAGTTCTACCAGTGCTGGCTGCGCGCCAAGGCCAACGGCCACCCGTCGGCCCTGCAGGACTTCGCCCCCGCCACGCTGATGGCCGACCAGTGGAAGTTCATGCCGCCGGGCGCCCTGCGCGAGACCATGCTGTCGGGCTCCAGCTACGCCCTGCACCTGGACGCCAACCTGGTGGCCAAGTTCCTGCGCAAGTTCTCCGAGGAGCGTGGCGTCAAGCGCGTCGAGGGCATCGTCGACCAGGTCGTCACCCGCAATGACGGCACGATCGAGAAGGTGATCCTGCAGAACGGCCACGAGGCGGCCGGCGACCTCTTCATCGACTGCTCGGGCTTCCGCTCGATCCTGAACGGCAAGGCGATGGACACCCCGTTCCTGGACTGGTCCGACGTGCTGCTGAACGACCGCGCCATCACGGTGCAGACCCAGAACATCCGCGAGCCGCATCCCTATACCCTGGCGGCGGCCCAGGACTTCGGCTGGCGCTGGCGCATCCCGCTGCAGCACCGGGCCGGCAATGGCTACGTGTTCTGCAGCAAGTACATCAGCGACGACGAGGCCCGGCACGTGCTGCTGAGCCAGGTCGAGGGCGAGCCGATCACCGACACCTGGCTGGTGCCGTTCAAGACCGGCATGCGCACGAAACTGTGGAACAAGAACTGCGTGGCGATCGGCCTGGCCGGCGGCTTCATCGAGCCGCTGGAGTCGACCGCCCTGCACCTGATCTATCGCGGCATGGACTATCTGCTGCGGTTCTTCCCCGACCGGCACTTCGCGCCGTCGCTGCAGGCCGAGTACAACCGCCGCATGGCCGCCGACTACGAAGAGATCCGCGACTTCATCGTGCTGCACTACCAGACCACCCAGCGCGACGACACGCCGTTCTGGCGCGAGTACCAGCAGGTCCAGCCGCCCCAGAGCCTGAAGGAGCGCATGGAGCTGTTCCGCGAGACCGGCACGCTGCGCGACGGCGTCGATGACATGTTCCGCGCCCCGTCCTGGCAGTCGGTGATGGAGGGCATGGGCGTGCGGCCCAAGCGCTACCAGCAACTGGTCGACACCACGCCCTATGAGGTGATCCGCCAGACCCTGGACCGCTCGGCCCCGATCGTGAAGGCCCAGGTCGCCACCCTGCCCGGCCATGGCGAGTTCCTGGCCCAGCACTGCCCCGCCCCGCCGCCGCCTCCCCCGCCGGAGCATCGTCGCCCGAAGGTCGCGGCGACGACCGCCTAACCTTTCCGCCTGCGACCGGCTGGAAACGAACCCGGCCCTCGCGGCGCCACGACCACGCGGCATTCCCTGTTGGACGACAACGACGGGAACGACCATGGCCGACCTTCATCGACGCGGACTGTTGGCGCTGGGCCTCGTGGCCGGCGCCAGCGGCGCGACCGCCGCGCCGCGCCTCAATGCCGGCCCCAAGCTGACGCCGGCCGTCACCGAGGGTCCCTACTACCTGGCCGGCGCGCCGGTGCGGGCCGACATCGCCGAGGGCCTGCCGGGCGTTGCGGTCGCGCTGCGCTTCCACGTCTTCGACGAACTGGGCGCGCCCCTGCCGGGCGCGCGGGTGGATGTCTGGCACTGTGACGCCCAGGGCCGCTATTCCGGCTTCGGCGACGCCCCCGGCCGCGAGCCCGAAGCGGCCCTGAAGGCGGCGCGGTTCCTGCGCGGCGTCCAACCGGTGGACGATGGCGGCGCGGCAACGTTCCGCACCGTCTATCCGGGCTGGTACGAGGGCCGCACCACCCACATCCACTACAAGGTCTGGCTGGGCCAGCAGACCCTGCTGACCTCGCAGGTCTTCCTGCCCGACGCCCTGAACGAGTTCCTCTACGTCCAGGCCGCCGACTACAAACGCGGCCGCACGCGCGACACGCTCAACAGCAACGACTTCATCGCCCGCGAAGGCGGCGAGGCGACCTTCGCCGCCGTGGCCGAGGGCGCAGGCCGCTTCCGGGTCGATTTCGACGTGGTCGTGGACCGCAACGCCCGCCCCCGGGCCGAGGGTTTCAGGGGTCCGCCGTCCGGTGGCCCGCCGCCCGGCTTCCCCGGCGACGACCTCCTGGGCCCGCCAGGTCGTCCCCAGTCCTTGACCGGCGAAGCGCGGATCGCGGCCTTGCTGCCCAAAGCTCTCCTTCGATAGCGATCACTTGCCCCGGCGCAACCTGGAGACGATGGTGAGCGCTCGGGAGACACCATCATGGCCGACCACAACCGCAAGCGCGCGCTTGCCGACATCGTCAGCCTGGAGGCCTGGCGGCTGACGACCGATGGCCAGGCCGGGATCAGCCTGCATGTCGACGTCGCCTTCGGCACGGCGCGGGTGGGTGGCGGAGCGGAAGAGCGCGCGCGGTTTCGCCTTAGCCTGCGACGGGCCGAAGTCGTGGTGATCATCCCAAAGACCGAGCCAGCCAGGGTCGATCGCGGTTCCGTGGCGCGCGGCGAGGGCTCGGCGGTCAAGATCAGGGCCGAAGAGACCCGCAAGGTCAGACGCAGGACCGGCGCCCAGGCGAAGCTGGGCGTGAAGGCCGGCCTCGGAGGGGTGAAGGGCGATCTGGGCGCCAAGGCCGAGCTGGGCGCATCCGTCGCGCGCGACCTGAGCGTGGCCATCGCCCGCCAGGGTGGCGCGATGAACATCAGCCAGAGCCTGACGGAAGAGGGTGATCACCGCTGGATCGTCACGCCCGCCATCGCCGGCGAGCCGCTGGACGGCCATCCGTGGAACGCCAACAAGGCGCCTCGACTGAAGTTTCTGGACCTGCGCCGCGATCCGTCACGCGGCATCGAGCCCAGCGTCCGCGTCCAGGTCCGATGCCTGCGCGAGGATCTCGAAATCAGCCAGATTGTCTTGCTGGACGAGCCACGGTGGGCGTCCCTGACCCGATCGCCCACCCACCGCCTCCGCCTGGCGGCCGCGGAGGCGGTCATCCGCGATCGCCTGCTCAAGGCGGGCCTGATGCACGGCGCGCTGGACGACCCCTACGCCCAGATGTGCTTGTCCGAGATCACCGTCGGGGAAGACGAATGAGCCCGGCCGACGAAGACGACTGGCTGGCCGTCTTGGAGCGGGTGCTATGCGCCGACACCGGCGACCTACGCGCCTTGGCGCGCATCGCCGGCGCCGATCCGCGCACCTTCTACATCGGCACGCGCTTCGACGGCGCAGACCTGCGCGGCCAGGACCTGCGCGGCATGCTGCTACCCAATCTGGATCTGACCCGGGTCCGCATCGACAAGACGACCCTGCTGGACGAGGCGCCGCCGCAGTCGTCGCCGGACGATGACGAGCCGATAGCGCTGGTCTTTGCCCCGGGACATCGGCCGTGGAGCCTGGCCGTGGACGCCATCGCCCTGCGCCGCGTCAGGTTCTTCTTCGGCGCCGAGCAGACCGACGCCTTCTTCATTGAGGCCGCGCATTTCGACGGCGCGAAGCTGATCATCGCCGAACATGACGTCGCCGATATCCTTACGCGCTCGATGGCGGGACTTTCGATTGATCTCATTGTGCTGGCGCATGTGGATCATGCGTTCTTTCCCGAAGAGGAGCGCGATCGGATCCGGGAGGGCGACCTGCCGCGCGTTCTGGTCCCCGCCTTGCGTGAGGACAGCCCGCTGACCGGGCGCGGTCCAGGCAGGATGTCGCGCAGACTTCCGACCGGACTGCGGGACGCGATCATCTACTTCGCGTCGGACTGGACCAATCTCCGCCGCTTCTCCGCGAAAGCGCGCAGCTTGGTCTTCTTGAGCGCGCGCAAGACGCCTACCTCGCCGTTCCCTTGGCTCCAGCTGTATGCCTGGGCGACACGCTATGGGCTGGAAATGGATGACGGTCGCCGCATGGGGCAGCCGAGAACGAGCACCGCGCCGGCAGACTATTCGTCCGTGTTCTTCGATCATCTGCGCTGGCAGCTTCCCTCGCCCCTGGAGACCCGGTTCGCGGCCGCCGTCCTAATCGCCCCCGGCCTGCGTCCGACCTACCATCCCGAACGGGGCTACTTCGGAACCGTCTGGCGGCTGCTCGAGGCGCTGGGCTGGCGCGTCCGGGAAATCGAGCCGCTCAACCATGAAAAGCGCCGCAAGCTGCACGCGCAGGGTGATCGCGGGCCCCTTCGCTTCCTCGTCGACGAGCGCGCGCTCCGCCCGCCGCCGCCGACCGGCGCGCTGACGCCAGTCGATATGCGCGACCTCAGCCGCCTGATGGTGGCCGAGATGGCCGACACCGCCACGGTGGTGTCGCGCCTGGTGTCCGACCGCGAGCTTCGGGTCAGCCTGCGCGACCTGGCCCAGCTGGGCGCCAGCGGCGCGACGTTCTGGACGCTGATCGGACGCCAGGCCGAGCGCCTGTCCAGGACCGGCCCCTTCGCGCAGAGGACGCGGTACCTGGCCACGCTGATGTTGCAAGCGATGCGCGAGGCTGACCTGAACGAATGGAGCGCGCTGTTTCTGCGGTCGGACTTCCTGGAGCAGCACCGTCTGCGCGTGACCCGGAGCCGGCGGTTGTCGCGCCACACGCCACAGGGGCGCGAGGACGTGCTGGAGCTGACTATCGTCCTCAGCGACGTCGACGCGAAGGCCGGACCCGATCTTGAGACCTTCCGGCTGGTCATCGATCCTGCCGGCCCAACTCTGCGCCAGCCGTCCGCTACTCCCGCTCGACTTGATACATAGCCGTTACAGAGCCGCCCTAGTTGCACCGCAGCAATCGGGTTCTTTCCGGCGTGTACGGAGAGACTGAAAATGCCCAAGGACATGGCCACCGAAGGACGGCGCCCCAGCCCGATCGACCTGCATGTCGGAGAGCGGGTGCGGCTGCGGCGCAGGCTGCTGGGCGTGGCCCAGGACCAGCTGGCCGACGACCTGGGCCTGACCTTCCAGCAGGTGCAGAAGTACGAGCGCGGCGAGAACCGGATCAGCGCGTCCAAGCTCTACCAGATCGCGACCTTGCTGAAGACCGACATCGGCTTCTTCTTCGACGGCCTGCCCGACCCGGTCGAGGCGGCCGGACCCGACGGCGCCGGCCGCGAGGCCGACCGCACGGTGCAGACCTTCCTGCACACGTCCGAAGGGCTGCAACTGGCCACGCTGTTCCCGCGCATCGGAACCAGCCGCGTGCGCCGCCAGCTGGTCGACCTGGTGAGGGTGATGGCGGACGACGCCTAGGGCTACTCCGCCGCCAGGGCCTTGGCGTCGTCGGCGGCCTTGAGTTCGGCGGCCTTCTTCTCGACCAGCTCGACGATGTGGTCGACCATGCCGTCGTTGGACTGTTTGTGGTCGGGCTTGCCGGCCATGTAGACCATGCCCGCGCCCGCGCCGCCGCCGGTGAAGCCGATGTCGGTCATCAGCGCCTCGCCTGGGCCGTTGACCACGCAGCCGATGATCGACAGCGACATCGGCTGCGAGATGTGGGCCAGCCGCGCCTCAAGCGCTTCCACGGTCTTGATGACGTCATAGCCCTGCCGCGCGCACGACGGGCAGGCGATGATGTTGACGCCCCGGTGGCGCAGGCCCAGCGACTTCAGGATGTCGAAGCCGACCTTGATCTCCTCGACGGGATCGGCGGCCAGCGACACCCGGATGGTGTCGCCGATGCCGGCCCACAGCATCGAGCCGATGCCGATCGAGGACTTCACCGTGCCGGTGCGCAGGGCCCCGGCCTCGGTCACGCCCAGGTGCAGCGGACAGTCGATGGCCTCGGCCAGCTGGTAATAGGCCGCCACGGTCATGAACGGGTCGGACGCCTTCACCGAGATCTTGAACTCGTGGAAGTCGTGGTCCTGCAGGATGCGGGCGTGGTTCAGCGCGCTCTCGACCATCGCGTCGGGGCACGGCTCGCCGTACTTCTCCAGCAGTTCGCGCTCCAGCGAGCCGGCGTTGACGCCGATGCGCATCGAGCAGCCGTGGTCGCGGGCGGCCTGGATGACGTCGCGCACGCGGTCGGGGCTGCCGATATTGCCCGGATTGATCCGCAGGCAGGCCGCGCCGGCCTGGGCCGCCTCGATGCCGCGCTTGTAGTGGAAGTGGATGTCGGCCACGAGCGGGACCTTGGCCTCGCGGGCGATGGTCTTGAACGCGGCCGTGCTGTCGGTGTCGGGGCAGCTGACGCGGACGATATCGGCCCCGGCCTCTTCCAGCTGACGGATCTGCTCCAGCGTGGCGGCTGCGTCGCTGGTCAGCGTGTTGGTCATCGACTGGACGGTGATCGGCGCGTCGCCGCCCACCTCGACATTGCCGACGCGGATCTTGCGCGATTGCCGGCGCGTGATCATGCGCCAGGGACGGACGTGCGTGTGGTCTGCGGCCATGGCGCTAATTTAGAGGGTGTTGAGGGCGGATAGAAGACCCGCCCTTCGCCCTTGCGAGAAAACTACTGCGGCCGAACCGGCGTGGCTGGCTTCGCCGCCACCGGAGCCGCGGCCACCGGCGCGGGCGCCGGCGGGATCAGCTTGGCCACGGCCGTCTGGTTCGAAGTCAGGTGACCCGTCAGGCGGCCCTGGTAATAGACCTCGAACAGCGACGGCTCGACGACGTCCAGGATCAGGCCCGGCGTGGCCGGCGCGCGATAGGCGTCGCCGGTCGACAGCCAGCGGGTCATGTGGATGGAGCCATCAGCGCGGCGCACGGTCAGGGCGCCGGCCTTGCGGGCCTGGATCAGCACGCCCGAGGCTTCCTGCGGCGTCGCGCCCAGGATCTGGCCCTTGGGCTTGAACTGCGAGCCGACCACGAACTGGTTGGCCGGATCCACCACGCCAGCCTTGGCGTCGGCCTCGGCGCGGACCTTGGCGGCGGCCTTGGCGGCGTCGACGGAACCGCCGTTGGCGGCGGCGTCGTCGAGGCCGGGGGTCTTGTAGGGCTCGGGCGTGGTGCTCTCGACCGGAGCCGGCAGCGGCGCGCCCAGAGCGACCTGGTTGTTGCTGGCATGAGCCTGGACCTGGGTCGAGGCGGCAGCCGGGGCCACCTGGGCCGGCGGCTCGTCCTTGGCGATGGCGCGCTGGGCGACGTTCCACAGCAGGATGGCGCCCACCACCAGCAGGCCGCCGGCGAAGATCAGGGCCAAGCGCGGATCACGCTCGCGGCGCACGCCGACCGGGGCGCGCAGCTCGGCGCCGTCGTTCTCGGGCGCGTCGTTCTTGAAGCGGGCCACGGCGGCCTCGGCGTCCAGACCCAGCAGGCCGGCATAGGCGCGGACATAGCCGATGGTGAACGGGCGCGAAGGCAGGTCGTCGAAGCGCAGGTCTTCCAGCGCCTCGATATAGCTCTGACGGATGCGCGTCGCGTCGGCCACGTCCTGGGTGGTGAGGCCGCGGAACTCCCGCGCCGACTTGAGGGCCATGCCCACGTCGGCGCCCTCATCGATCGACGGATGATGGACGGCGACCGGCGTATCATCCGTGTCGGCGTCGGCGACGAGATGCAGACGTCTCACGTTGCCCGTATCCAGCGGCATGACTTGACTATACGCCCCCAAAATCGCGCCGCGCGCGAAGCGCGACGCACTCCCCCACTCCGTATGGCACGGAGGTCTTAACAAGTGTTTGGGATAACAAACTAAGTAGCCGGATTCAATGGACTAAACGGTGACGCTTGGTTAACGGCCAAGCTTTTCTTCCAAATAGCCCCTAGACCGCGACGTAGAGCTTGCGCGCCAAGGTTTCGATCTCGCCGCGCAAGGATCCGCCGGCGCCCTTCAGCAGGGCCTCGACATTGCGGCGAGCGGCCTCGCGATCGCACGATAGGACCATCTGCTTGACCGGGCCGATACCGGCCGGCGGCATGGAAAGTCCTTCGAATCCAAGGGCCACCAGCGCGAAGGCCTCCAGCGGACGACCGGCCATCTCGCCGCACACGGACACCGGCGTGCCGGTGTCGGCGCAGGCCTGCTGGATGGTCTTCAGCGCGCGCAGGGCCGCCGGCGACAGCGGGTCGTAGCGGTCCGAGACCTTGGGATTACCCCGGTCGGCGGCGAACATGTACTGCATCAGGTCGTTGGTGCCGACCGAAACGAAGTCGGTCATCGGCAGCAGTGCGTCGAGATGCCACAGCAGGGACGGGGCCTCGATCATCGCCCCGACGTCCAGGCGGGCCGGCGCGGCGCGGCCACGCTTCTGGGCCCAGGCCACTTCTTGGTCGACGAAGGCGCGGGCGGCGCGGAACTCGTCGACATTGGCCACCAGCGGGAACATCACCCGCAGCGGCCGGCCGTTGGCGGCCTTGATCAGGGCGCGGATCTGCATGCGCAGCAGGGCCGGACGGTCCAGGCCCATGCGCACGGCGCGCCAGCCCAGGGCCGGATTGTCCTCGCGCTCCAGCTCCATGTACGGCAGCAGCTTGTCGCCGCCCAGGTCAAGCGTGCGGAAGGTCACCGGCATGCCGTCGGCGGCGTCCAGCACCTTCTCGTACAGCGCCGTCTGGGCCTCCAGGCGCGGCAGTTCCTCGGCGACCATGAACTGGAACTCGGTGCGGAACAGGCCGATGCCCTCCGCTCCCGTCTCGGCCAGGATGTCCAGATCGACGGCCAGGCCGGCGTTCATCAGCAGCGTGATCTTGGCCCCGTCCTTGGTGATCGGCGGGGTGTCGCGCAGGCGGGCGAACTCGGCCTTGCGCTGGGCGCGGACCTCCATCCGGGCCTTCAGCGCCTTGATGACGTCCGGACGCGGCCGCAGCCAGGCCTCGGCCGTCTCGGCGTCGACGACCACCGGGTCGCCCTCGCTGACCCGGTCGCGCAGGCCGGCCAGGCGGCCGACGCAGGGGATGTCCAGCGCGCGGGCGACGATGCCGGCGTGGCTGGCGGCGCTGCCCTCTTCGAGCAGGATGCCCTTCAGCTTGGTGCGGTCGTATTCCAGCAGGTCGGCCGGCCCCAGGTTCCGGGCGATCAGGATGGCGTCGTCGGGCAGCTGACGCACGTGGTGCACGTCGCCCGACAGGTGGCGCAGCAGCCGGTCGTTCAGGTCTTCCAGGTCGTGCAGGCGCTCGCGCAGATAAGGATCACGGGCCTGGCCCAGGCGGGCGCGGTGCTCGGAGCGGACACGCTCGACGGCGGCCTCGGCGGTCAGGCCCGAACGCACGGCTTCATTCAGCGACCGGTTCCAGCCCCGGTCGTGGGCGAACAGGCGGTAGGTCTCCAGCACCTCATACGAGGCGCCGACCAGGCCGTGCTGGCCTTCCAGCATCTGGTCGATCTGGGTCTGCAGGGCCTCGATGGCGTAGGAGAGCCGCGCTTCCTCGGCCAGGGCGTCGTCGGACAGCAGGGTCTCGGGCACCACCGGCTGCTCGTGCAGCACGGCCACGCCGTAGGCCAGGCCTTCGGCGAAGCGCGAACCCTTCAGCCGCTCGGGCTTGTGCGGCGCCAGCTCGACGTCCTTGAGCTCGTCGGCGCCCAAGAGCTCGCTGGAGCTGACCATCTCGGCCAGCACCATGGCGATGATCTGGAGGTCCTCGACCTCTTCCTCGTCATAGACCCGCTCGGTGCGGTTCTGGACGACCAGCACGCCGATGGCTCGACCACCGCGCAGCAGCGGCACGGCCAGGAAGGCGTGGTACGGATCTTCGCCGGTTTCCGGGCGGTACGAGAACTGTGGGTGGCTGGCGGCGTCCGACAGGTTCAGCGGCCGGCCCAGGCGCATGGTCTCGCCGACCAGGCCCTCGCCCGGGCCCAGCCGCGTAACGTGGACGGCCTCTCGGGCCAGACCCTCGGTGGCGAACAGTTCGAGATCGTTGGAAGCGCGGCGCAGATAGATCGAGCAGACTTCGGCCACCATCGAGATGGCGATGGTGCGCACCACCATGTCCAGCTTGGCCTGGGCGGGACCGCCGCCGGCCATGGCCTCGCGAATCTGCCGCAGCAGGCTGCGTGGTCCTCGAACGGCGATGCCGGATGCAGCCATCTCGTTCGCGTGCGCTCCCTAAGTGCCCGGATAGAAGGTCTAGCCCAGCTTCAAGCGCCAGGGGTTAAAGACCGTCCGTCCTCTTAGATGGGGGCTATAGCAGATTTCGCCCGCGCGAAAGCGGCCTAGGTCAACCGAACGTCGATTAGGTGCGGGGGCACGAAAAAGCGCCGCCCGGTTTGGACCGGGCGGCGCAGTCTGCACGCTAGGGGAGGGATCGGAACTCTAGCGGCGATACGCGAAGCGAACTGGGGGACTAGCGGCGATAGCCGTAGTCGCGGGCGTCGTAGCGGTTGCCGTAACGGTCATAGGCGTAGCGGCTGTTCTGGTGGCTACGTTGGCCGTAGTAGCGGTTGTCGTAGCCGCGGCTCTGCTGGTAGCGCGGGGCCGTACGATAGCCGTAGCCATAGTTGTTCTTCTTCTTGGCCGTGGTGGCGCCCAGGGCCGCGCCGGCGACCGCGCCGATGGCGACCGCTTCGGTCTTGCCGTCGCCGATGGCCGCGCCGGCCACGCCGCCGATCACCGCGCCCAGGATGGCGCGTTCGGTCTTGCTGGCGGCGAAAGCCGACGAAGCGGGAGCAACCAGGGCGCCGGTGATGGCGACGGCGATCGCAGTCTTGGTGAAGGTCTTCATGACAAACTCCTTTTCCAGATGCGTCGCCCCCAAACCAATTCTGGGCGGCGCTGTTGATGTCTGTTGTAAGGGGGCCTGCCTGAACCTGATTTGAACCGCGCTGTTCAGGTTCGCTTCATGTTGAGAAAAAGTTTTCAGCCGGCCACGAGGGCCTCTTTGGCCGGCCGGTGCAGCCGCACCGACCACAGCACGCCGACCAGCATCAGCACGATCGCGGCGGTCTCCAGCCCGCGCGGCCAGCGGCCATCGTGCGCGAAGCCGTACAGCAGGGCGAACAGGGTCTCGAACACGATCAACTGGCCGGACAGGCTCAGCGGCAACAGCCGGCTGGCCGAGTTCCACAGGCCGTTGCCGATCACCGAAGCCCCGATCGCCACCGCGAAACTGACCAGCCAGAACCAGCGCCAGTCCGCCGAAGCGTGGGCCTCACCGGCCATCATGAAGGCCGGGACGACCAGCAGCAGCGACAGCAGGCCCGTGGCCAGGCCCGTCAGCAGCGACCACTCGTGGCTGGTGAACTTCGGCGTCGCGGCCAGGCGGCGAGCGTTCCAGACGGCGTAGACGGTCCAGACCGCCAGGGCCAAGAGCGCGCCCAGCAAGCCGACGACTTGCTTGCCGATCCCGACGCCCTGGCCGTCGGTGAACACCGAGACATTGATGCAGACCCCGCCGGCGACGATCAGCGCCAGTGGCGCGGCCAGCTGGCGCAGTTGCACGCCCTCCCCCGGCCTGGCGCCCACCAGGGTCACCGTCACCGGCAGCAGGCCGATAACCAGCGAGGCCAGGGCTACGCCCGAACTCTGCACCGACACCGACAGGCCGACATAGTAGATCAGGTTGCCCAACAGGCTCAGCAGGACCAGATCGCGCCAGTCGCGGCCGTCCATCTTGCGCATCACGGCCTTCCAGGTCGGGACCAGCAGCACCGCCGAGGCCAGGCCGTAGGCGATGTAGCGCCCGGCCGTCATCTGCAGCGGCGTGAAGGCGGCCAGCAGCTTTGGCGCCAGGAACACCCCGCCCCAGAACGCGCCGGCGACCAGCCCGCACAGCAGGCCGAGGAGGAGATTGCGGGAGGTGCTCATGGGGCTGGGTTAGCAGCTCGCTCTAGCGCCGGCTTGGCGAAAGCTCCCGCGGATTTGGCGAGTGCTCCCAAGGGTTGACTCTCAGGTAGAGCGATGACGAAATACAACCCTGGGCAAATTGCAGGAGGGTTCTATGAAGTCTCGTCGTGAATTGATGTTCAGTGCCGCCGGCCTTGGCGTCGGCGCGCTGATGGTCGCTACCGCCGCCCAAGCGCGCACGCTTTCCGCCAGCGCCTCGCCGTCGATCGTCGGCCTGGATGACGACAACTGGTCGGACCCCGTCACGGTCAGTGTCAGCGGCGGCATCGGCCCCTACACCTATCAATGGGTGCGCACCTCGGGTTCGAGCGATATCGAGGCGACAGACCCGAACAGCGACGTGACGCAGTTCCGCTGGCTCGGTTCATTCGGCGGCCCGCCGCGCCTGTCGGGCTGGATCTGCCAGGTGACCGACAGCGCCAACGAGACCGCCAGCACCGGCCTCATCCGCGCCGCCTATGCCAACTGAGGCTTAGGATCGCCGCCAGGCGCCAGGGGTGACGCCCAGGCTGGCCTTCATCCGCTTGGTCAGCCCGCTCTGATCCCCGTGCCCCGTGCGCACCGCGATCTCGGCGATCGACAGGCTGGTATCGGACAGCAGCCGCTGGGCCGCGCGCAGGCGGGCATCCGACAGCGCCCCGTGCGGCGTCGTCCCATAGGCGTCGGCGAACCGCGCGAAGAACCGGCTCTGGCTCATGCCGGCCTCGTTGGCCATATCGCGAACCGTCAGAGGTTGGTCGAAGCGGGCCTCGATCAGGGCGGCGGCGCGGGCCAGGCGCGGGTCGACGCCTATCGGCGCCGCCGACAGGCCGCGCAGCAGCAGCGGCGTCCACAGACTGGCGACACCAGTCTCGATCGCGCCGGGCGCCTCGCCGGCCAGATATTCCAAGAGGCCGCGCACCGCGCCGGTGACCGGGGCGAACGGCCGCTCGCGCAGGCATTCGAACGGCTTCATCAGCGCCCCGCCGATGTCGGCGACCACGAACAGGTTCTCGCCGGAGGCGGCGAAGGCGTGGCGGGTTCCGGGCGGCACCACCGCCGCGCGGCCGGGATCCACGCGCCCGCCCTTGCCGTCGATCTCCATCTCCAGCACGCCCCGGCGCGGCAGCACGATCTGGTCGAAGGCATGGGCGTGCGGCGGCGCGTCCTCGCCGTAGCGGCGGAACGACAGTTCGGCGGGGGCGGTCAGGTCGTGACCCATGCCCTCACTATAGCGGGATCAGCCGTGCCCCGGCAGAGCCAGGGGCTCGTCGGCGTCGGCGACCAGGCGGCGGGCCTGTTCGAGGGCCGCGTCGATGTCGGTCTCGATGAACTCGACCTCCAGATCGGTCAGCGGGTGCGGAGCGGCGACGACATTGCGCAGATAGGCGCGCTTTTCCGCTTCCGTCATGGTCCACCAGCCGACGGTGTGACCTTCCTCGATGACCGCGTCGCCCATGGCCAGCAGGTCGTCGGTGTCGAAGATCGGCTGGCCGGGCTTTTCCGGGAACCACTGGCCATCGTCCGGCAGGGCCTGGTCTAGCTGGTTCAGCAGCGCCGCCAGCCACGGGCTGATCAGCAGCGGCTTCTCGTAGCCGTCGCCGAACTTGGCGCGCAGCAGCAGGTCGTAGAGCAGGTCCAGGCCGGCGTCGCCGTGGAAGGTGACGGTCTTGGCGTCGGGATCGAACTTGAAGACGTCGGGCATGGGATTCTCGGAGGCTGCAGCGCCTTCTTAACGTCAGAACACGACGTTTCGGCAACGGCGGAGCGCGATCGCGCTCCGCCTATAGGCCTTACAGCTGGTCCAGGCCGTAGACGGCGTGCAGCGCGCGCACGGCCAGCTCGGTGTAGGCCGCGTCGATCAGGACCGAGATCTTGATCTCCGAGGTCGAGATGACCTGGATGTTGATGTTCTTCTCGGCCAGGGCCTGGAACATCGATTGGGCGACGCCGGCGTGGCTGCGCATGCCCACGCCGATGACCGACACCTTGGAGACGTCCTCGTCGACGGCGACGTCCTCGAAGCCGATTTCCTTCTGGGCGGCGCGGACGATCTCGACGGCGCGGGCGGCGTCACGCTTGCCGACCGTGAACTCCATGTTGGCGGTGTCGGCGCTGCGGGCGCGCGACTGCACGATCATGTCGACGTTGACGTTGGCGTCGGCGAGGCGGCCGAAGATCTGCGAGGACACGCCCGGGTGATCGGGCAGGCCCAGCAGGGTGATCTTGGCTTCGTCGCGGCTGTAGGCGACGCCCGAGACGATGCGCTTTTCCATGATTTCTTCCTCGTCGCAGACGATCGTACCTTGGCCCGGGGCTTCGCCCGGTTCGACGAAACTCGACAGCACCCGCACCGGGACGCGATGGGCCATGGCCATCTCGACCGAGCGGGTCTGCAGCACCTTGGCCCCCAGCGAGGCCATTTCAAGCATCTCTTCGTAGCTGATCTTGGCCAGGCGCTTGGCCTTGCTCTCGATCCGCGGGTCGGTGGTGTAGACCCCGTCCACGTCCGTATAGATGTCGCACGCGCCCTTCACCGCCGCGGCGATGGCCACGGCGCTGGTGTCCGAGCCGCCACGGCCCAGGGTGGTGATGCGCTGGTTGGTCGTCACGCCCTGGAAGCCGGCGATGACGGCGATCTCGCCGTCCGCGAAACAGGCTTCGAGGTTTTCCGGCGGAATGTCCTCGATGCGGGCGCTGCCGTGGGCCTCGTTCGTGAGGATCGGCACCTGCCAACCCAGGAACGAGCGGGCCTTGTGACCCATGTTGCGCAGGGTCATGGCCAGCAGGCCGGCCGTGACCTGTTCGCCCGAGGCGACGATGGCGTCGTACTCGTCGTCCGATTCCGGAAGACCTTGCGCAGCGCGACCGGCGCCGTCGGTCCAGGCGACCAGTTCGTTGGTCTTGCCCGACATGGCCGAGACGACCACCGCTACCTGCTTGCCGGTCGCCACCTCGGCGGCGACCAGGCGCGCCACACGGCGGATGCGCTCCAGATCGGCCACCGACGTGCCGCCGAACTTCATCACCAGACGTGACACGTCCCAGATACCTCGACACTTGGTTATTTCTTGCGCCCGCGCGGCCGGATCGCTCCCCCTCGCGCAAGCTCGGGCCTTCTAGCGACCGGACGGCGCAACGGCAATGTCGCGCAGCTGTCTTTTTTCTCCGATCGTGGCGCGAAAAACTCCGCGTGGTAGAGGAAGGGCCATGACTCAGAGCGCCGCCCCCCCCTCCTGGAGCATCGACCCCGCCGACGTGGCGCGGTTCTCGGCCATCGCCGCCGAGTGGTGGGACCCCAAGGGCAAGTTCGCGCCGCTGCACGTGTTCAATCCCTGCCGCCTGGCCTTCATCCGGGAAGAGGCCCTGGCGCGGTTCGAGCGCGACGGGACGGTGCGCGCGCCGTTCGAGGGCCTCACCCTGCTCGACATCGGCTGCGGCGGCGGGCTGCTCAGCGAGCCGATGGCGCGCCTCGGCTTTACCGTCACCGCTGTCGACGCCTCGGAAAAGAACATCAAGACCGCCGCGACCCACGCGGCCGAGCAGGGCCTGGCGATCGGCTACCGCCCCGCCACCGCCGAGCAGCTGCTGGCCGAGGGCGCGGGACCGTTCGACGTGGTGCTGACCATGGAGGTCATCGAGCACGTCGCCGATCCGGGCGAGTTCCTGCGCACCTGCTCCAAACTGCTCAAGCCCGGCGGGCTGATGATCGTCGCCACCCTGAACCGCACGCTGAAGGCGCTCGCGCTCGCCAAGATCGGCGCGGAATACATCCTGCGCTGGGTGCCGCCGGGCACGCACGAGTGGAAGCAGTTCCTCAAACCCGAAGAGCTGCGCGCCTTCCTGGCCGGCGAGCCGGTCGAGATGCAGGGGCCGTTCGGCGTCGCCTACAATCCGCTGACGGGCCGCTGGAGCCGCTCAACCGATGTCGACATCAACTACATGATGACCGTCACCAGGGGTTGAAACGGCAGAGGTTCGGGAACCTCGATGGCAGGCGGGCTTTTCCTCCCCGGGACATGAACCCGGATTGGCGACCCTGTCGGGGGTGGCCGTCGATCCGTTCGAGTGGGAACGGAGACAACCCTATGACTCATAAGACCTTGGCCGCCATCCTGGCCGCCACCGTGGCCTGTGGCGCGATCGCCCCGGCCTTCGCGCAGGATTCGGCTTATCAGCGCAGCCTGCAGAACTACGACAACCAGCGCGCCAACTACTACGACAAGGTGGCCGAGTATCAGGACCGCCAGGAAGCGTACGAGCGCGACCGCGCCAACTATGTGCGCACCCGCGACGACTATGACCGTCGTTACGGCCGCGGCGCTTATGACCGCCGCAACCCCAGCTATGCCGAGCGCTATCGCGTCGCCCAGTACCGCGACAGCGCCGCCTACTATGCCGAGCAGGCGGAGTTCGAGCGGTCGCGCGCCACCTACGAGCGCGCCCGCTACGACTATGACCGCCGCAACGGCCAAGGCGCCTACGACCGCCGCAACCCGCGCGAGGCCGACCGCTTCCGCACCGAAGGCGTCAGCTACACGTCGGGCTCCAGCGCCGACCGCGACCAGTGGGAACGCGACCGCTCGCGTTATCTGAGCGCGCGCGACGACTATGACCGCCGTCGTGGCTCGGGCGCCTATGACCGCCGTTATCCTGGCGAGGCCAGCCGCTACAACGCGCCCTATGCCGGCGCCTACAGCATCGACACCAGCGCCAGCGTCTCCTACCCGAGCGACTGTCGCCAGGACGCCAAGAAGAACGCCACCGTCGGCGGCGTGATCGGCGCCCTGGCCGGCGCGGCCCTGGGCTCGAACGTCGCCGCCCGCAACGCACGTCCGGAAGGCACCGTCCTCGGCGCCCTGGTCGGCGCTGGCGTCGGCGCGGCCGTCGGCAACGCCTCGGCCAAGTGCGACACGCGCGGCAACTACTACAGCTACGAGCAGACCCAGCCCTATCGCTACAGCGACGGCCGCTACGCCGCCGCCAGCGAACGCTGCCGTCTGGCCCCGGCCCCGGCCGAGTACAACGGCCGCGTCGAGCAGCGTTATGTCCGCGTCTGCCCGGACGCCGACGGTCGCTACCGCGTCGACGGCTAATCCTGACCATAAGACCCAAGCTGGAAGGCCTTCCCGATCACGATGTTCATCGTGATCGGATAAGAAGGCCGCCTTGCCAAGAAGCGAGCCAGCCAAGCTGGCTCGTGGCAGGTAGCCGACTTTCTGGCAACCGGCCGCCAGCTTGGGCGTTTATGCCTCGAGGGATCTAAACCAAGAACACTATCGGAGAGCCCGCCATGCGCGCCCGCCTGAAGACCATCGTCCTGGCCACCGTTGTCGGTTTCACCGTCAGCAGCGTGGCCGTCACCGCCGCCGACGCCCAACAGCGTCGCGAACGCGTCCTGGTCTGTAAGAAGTCCAAGGCCAAGAACGGCGCCATCATCGGCGGCCTCGGCGGCGCCCTGCTGGGCAACACCGTCGCCGGCCGTGGCAACAAG
The DNA here is from genome assembly GCF_058808315.1 of Caulobacter sp. GW821-FHT11E11. Lineage (NCBI taxonomy): Bacteria > Pseudomonadati > Pseudomonadota > Alphaproteobacteria > Caulobacterales > Caulobacteraceae > Caulobacter > Caulobacter sp. GW821-FHT11E11. The sequence continues at coordinate 174,724 of NZ_JBXARO010000003.1, read as the reverse complement.
ACCGAAGGCGCCCTGCTGGGCGGCGCGGTCGGCGCCGTCGCCGGTCACGAGATCGGCAAGGGCAAGAAGAAGTGCCACTACGAGTACCGCTATCGGTAATCGTTAGCGCTTCATCAAAGCCAAGGGGCGTCGGATGTGAATCCGGCGCCCTTTTGCTTTGCCCCTCATCTGGAACAAGGGCCGTACACGACCGTTATGGTCAAGGTTCGGGGTGGCCGCCGCAATGACAGGTCAACCGGACGCTTGCGAGGCGGCCAGGTGGGCAACGCGTTCAGACGTCGGTTTCTCGACGTGCTCTGCTCAATCTACATCTACAACGAACATCGCGGCTATACCGCCATCGATCGCATGCTGAGCGCGATCCGCCTGAGTTGGCCCAACGATCAGGCGCTGATCGATCTGGTGGAAAGCCACCGCGCCGACGAGCACAAGCACTACCTGATGTTCCGGCGGTGGTTCGAACGCCGTGGCGCGATGCCGCTGGACCTGGACCGCGCCGTTGGCCACATCGACCGCTTCGTCGAGCTCATGTTCGGATCGCCGATCGATGACCTGCCGGTGGAGCTGATCGGTCGCGACGATCTCTTCGAGCGCCTCTGCCGCGTCATCTCCTTGACGGAAAAGCGCGGCCATCGCCAGGTCGAGACCCTGCTGCGGAATACTGCGATCCGCGAGGATGGCATGCTCACCAAGATCTTTCGCGTCATCGAACAGGACGAACCCAGCCATTGGGCACCCTATGACGGCTGGCTGCGCGACCATCACCGACGCCAGGCCAACTGGTGGGAGCGCGCCGTCGACGGACTGGTCCACGGCGAACTGCTGGCCTTCAAGCTGCCGATCATCTTCCTGACGCCGGGCCTGCCGCGACGCACGTCGTGGCCGGACGAACAGGACGTTCAGAACTCCAGCGCGACCCTGGCGGCGATCTAGTTCACGTCCGTCTTCTTTGGCGCGGCCGGCGGCAGCGCCGCGACCTTCACCCCGTCCTCGACCAGGGCCTTGACCTCGGTCGGCGAAGCCTCGCCATAGATGCCGCGGTCTTCGGACTTGCCTTCGTGGATGGCGCGGGCCTCCTTGGCGAAGGCGTCGCCGACATAGTCGAAATTGTCCTCGACGTGCCGGCGGACCTCGCCCATGGCGGTCATCATCATCTCACGCATCTTGGGATCAACCGCCGGCGCCGCGCGCTGGGCCTTCGTGCCCGCGACGGCCGGGGCCATGATCTGCTTGGAGACGCCGTGCGAGCCGCACAGCGGACATTCGACAAGGCCCCGCTGGGCCTGGTCGTCATAGTCCGCCGACGAGCCGAACCAGCCCTCGAATTCGTGGGCCGCGTCGCACTGGAGCGCGTACTTGATCATGAAACTAAGATGAGGACTTTCAGGGACCGACGAAAGGCCGGGCGTTCTTGAGGACCGGGATCGCCGCCCGCGCCTTGTCGGCGGCGGGCAGGTCGAGGTCGGCCAACAGCACGCCGGGCTCGTCGTGGTCAAGCTTGCCGAGGATCTCGCCCCACGGGCCGATCACGATCGAGCGACCCCAGGTGCCACGGCCGTCCTCGTGGAAGCCGCCTTGCGCCGCCGCGATCACGAACGAACCGGTCTCGATGGCGCGGGCCCGCAGCAACACGTCCCAGTGCGCCTCGCCAGTCGGACGGGTGAAGGCCGCCGGGGCCGTCAGCACCGTCGCGCCGGCCAGGGCCAGGGCGCGATGAAGCGCGGGGAAACGCATGTCGTAGCAGATGGTCAGGCCGAACTTGGCCAAGGGCGTGTCGACCACGACCGCCGCCTCGCCCGGCGTATAGGTCGCCGATTCCCGCGCGGTCTCGCCGGTGGGCAGGTCGACGTCGAACATGTGCAGCTTGTCGTAGGTCGCCACGATCTTGCCGGTCGGATCGATCACGGCCTGGCGGTTTGCCGCCTTGCCATCCTCGCGCCGCACCAGGGCCGAGCCGATGTCGATCCAGGTCCCCGTCTCGGTCGCGATCTCGCGCAGACCATTGACGACGGGATCGTCTTCCAGCGCCGTCAGGGTCGGCAGCAGCTTGGCGCGGTCCTTCTGCAGGACGTTGGTGCATTCGGGCGTCAGCACGAATTGCGCCCCGCCCGCGATCGCCTCGCGCACCAGCGGCGCGACATGGGCCAGCGCCGCCGCGTGGGTCGCGGGCGTGCGTGTCTGGATCAGACCGACTCGTAGAGGCGCGGACTGGCTCATGCAGAGAGAAGAGCGTCCAGCTTGCCTTCGCGTTCGAGGGCCATCATGTCGTCGCAGCCGCCGATGTGCTGCTCGCCCACGAAGATCTGCGGGAAGGTCGTGCGGCCCGAGCGCTGCATCATTTCCTGACGCAGGTTGGGATCCATGCCGGCCTCGACCTCGGTGAAGTCGGCGCCCTTCTCGTCCAGCAGGGCGAGGGCGCGGGCGCAATAGCCGCAGAACGGGCGGGTGTAGATGGTGACGTGAGCCATAAGCGTAAGAAACCTTGAGTCCTGCGTCTTCATATAGGACGCGCTTGCATTTCTGTAACGCGGGCGACGAAGGATAACGTCACATCCGCCGCCCCGGCCGCCAGAAGTGCTCGCGCGCAACCTTCGGCCGTGGCGCCTGTGGTCAACACGTCATCAATGAGAACGATCCGCCGGCCTTCAATCCGGACCCGCCTCGTTTCGGGGACGACGAAGGCGGCGGCCACGTTGCGACGCCGGCCCGTGGCCGACTTGCCGCCCTGGCTGGCGGTATCGCGCTTGCGGACCAGAGCGTCGGGCAGATAGGCCAGCTTCGCCATTCGCGCCAGGGGCCGGGCGATCTCGGCCGCCTGGTTGTAGCGGCGGCTGAACATCCGCGAGCGGTGGACGGGCACGGGGACCACGGCGTCGGCATTGGCCAGCAGGTCGACCGCCGCCCGCGACAGCCAGTGGGCGAACAGCCGCGCCAACTCGGGCTGGTCGGCGTGCTTCAGCTTCAGCACCAGGTCGCGCGAGTGTTCGTCATAGATGCAGGCCGCCCGGCAGCGCTGGAAGGCCTTGGGCTTGGCCAGGCAGCTAGGGCAGCGTTCCTGCGCCATCTCGGCATAGGCCATGGCCAGGCCGCAGCCGTCACAGACCGGATCGTCAAGGAAGGTGACCTTCGAAAACGCCGAGGCTGACAGGCCGCCGCTCAGCGCCGCCTCGCCATCCAGACTGGACGGCGGCAGCAAGAGATCGAGCACCGAGCGCCCGACACCTTTCCAGAACGGTCTGAAATCGCCATGTTCCGCCCGCAATGACCGCCTCCCCCCTGCTCTTCGACCGCGCCCTGCATCGCGCCCGCCTCGACCGCGCCTCGCCCGCGTTCGCGTCCGCCGATTTCCTGAAAGCCCGCGCGTCCCAGGACGTGGTCATGCGGCTGGAGACGATCCTGCGACGCTTTCCGGTCGCCGTCGACCTCGGCGCGAGAAACGGCCATTTTTTCAAAGCCTTGAGCGAGAGTGACGCCCTCGCCAACATCGACACCCTGATCGAGGCTGACCTCTCCGGGCGCATGCTTCAAGGCCGCGACACCCTCCGCGTCGTCGCCGACGAGGAACGCCTGCCGTTCGGCGACAACACCCTGGACCTGGTGACCTCGACCCTGTCGCTGCACTGGACCAATGACCTGGTCGGCGCGCTGATCCAGATCCGCCGCGCCCTGCGTCCGGACGGCCTGTTCGTCGGCGCGATCTTCGGCGGCGCCACCCTGACCGAGCTGCGCCAGTGCCTGCTGGCCGCCGAGGCCGAGCTGTCGGACGGCGCGTCCATGCGCGTCTCGCCGTTCGCCGACGCGATCGACGCGGCGGGCCTGCTGCAGCGGGCCGGGTTCGCCCTGCCCGTCGCCGACGTGGATCGTGTGAAGGTCCGCTACAGCCATCCGATCAAGCTGCTGCACGACCTGCGTCGCATGGGCGAGACCAGCGTGCTGCTGGACCGCTCGCGCAAGCCGCTGGGCCGCAAGGTGCTGTTCCGGGCGATGGAACTTTATGTCGAGCGTTTCGCCGAGGCCGACGGCAAGGTCCCGGCGACCTTCGAGATCGTCTCGGTCACCGGCTGGGCGCCGCACGACAGCCAGCAGAAGCCGCTGCGGCCGGGCTCGGCCAAGATGCGGCTGGCGGATGCGTTGGGAACGACGGAAGAGTCGGCGGGCGACAAGCCTACGCCGTAACGATCAGCTGCCGATCGCGTTCGCGGTCTTGGTGAAGGCGGCCTTGAAGTTGCCCCCGAGGGTCGTCAGGGCGGTGATCAGGATGACGGTGATCAGGCATGTGATCACGCCGATCTCGACGGCGGTCGCGCCGCTGTCGTCGCGCCAGAAGCGGCTCAGAGCAGATCGCGCAGCCAGGCGACCAGCGGCTCGTCCGCGGGGGGCATCGGATAGTCCGTCAGCTTGTCGGGCTTCACCCATGCCAGCGCCTCATGCTCCTTGCGCGTCACTTGGCCGTCCCACCGACGCAGCAGGTAGAGTGGCATCAGGAGGTGAAAAGACTCGTAACTGTGGGACGCGAAAACGAACGGCGCGAGGCAGGCCTGGGCGACGGTGATGCCAAGCTCTTCCTGCAGCTCGCGGATCAGGCACTGTTCCGGCGTCTCGCCAGGCTCGACCTTGCCGCCCGGAAACTCCCACAGGCCCGCCAGTTGCTTGCCTTGCGGCCGCTGGCAGATCAGCACCCGCCCGTCGACATCGATCAGGGCGGCGGCGGCGACGAGGACGATCGGCTTGGTCATGGAGTGCGGTTTGGCGCGGCGAGCCAAGGGTGGCAAGGGGTCGCGGCGAGGCGTTCCTTGACTTTTGCACCGCAACATAAGATATGAGCCCTGCGCCTTACTCGGCGCTATCGGTGCTCCAGCCGCGTGAGGGTCCTTTTGGGACCAGCCTGTCGAGCGCCCTGAAGAGCTTCTCATTAGAGAGCCCGTGCACGCGGGGCGCTCCCCGACCGACTAGCCGAGGGGCCAGCCGTGCGAGGACGCATGGGCTGCATTCGGCGCATGATTAAGACAAACACACGTGACGCAATTTTCCGACCTTGGCCTGGCCAAGCCGCTGCTGAAGGCCCTTGCCGAGAAGGGCTACAAGGAGCCGACGCCGATCCAGGCCCAGGCCATTCCGGTCATCCTGCAAGGCAAGGACCTGCTGGGCATCGCCCAGACGGGCACCGGCAAGACCGCCGCCTTCGCCCTGCCGATCCTGCAGCGCCTGGCCGAAGACCGTAAGCCGGCTCCGCGCCGCGGCTTCCGCTGCCTGGTCCTCTCTCCGACCCGCGAACTGGCCACCCAGATCGCCGAGAACTTCAAGGCCTACGCCGTTCACATGGGCCTGTCGGTCCATACGATCTACGGCGGCGTGAAGTACGGCCCGCAGATGAAGGCCCTGGCCGGCGGCATCGACGTTCTGGTCGCCACGCCGGGTCGCCTGATGGACCACATGGCCGAGAAGTCGGCCATCGTCTCGGGCACCGAGATCTTCGTGCTCGACGAAGCCGACCAGATGCTGGACCTGGGCTTCGTGGTGCCGATCCGCAAGATCGCCAGCCAGCTGACCAAGAACCGCCAGAACCTGTTCTTCTCGGCCACCATGCCGACGGAAATCGGCAAGCTGGCCGGTGAACTGCTGAAGGATCCGGTGCAGGTCTCGGTGGCGCCGCAGGCGACCACCGTCGAACGCATCGACCAGCGCGTCCTGTTCATCGAGGCGCAACGCAAGCGTCCGCTGCTGGCCGAGCTGTTCGCCGACAGCAACTTCTCGCGCTCGATCGTCTTCACCCGCACCAAGCGCGGCGCCGACCGGGTGGCCAAGTACCTGAACGCCGCCGGCATCGAGGCCGCCTCGATCCACGGCGACAAGACTCAAGGCCAGCGTGAGCGCGCCCTGGCCGCCTTCAAGGCCGGCGAGATGCGGGCCCTGGTGGCGACCGACATCGCCGCGCGCGGCATCGACGTCAACGACGTCAGCCACGTCATCAACTACGAGCTGCCCAACGTGCCGGAGGCCTATGTCCACCGGATCGGCCGCACCGCCCGCAAGGGCAAGGACGGCATCGCCATCAGCTTCTGCGCCGATGACGAGCGTAACCTGCTGAAGGACATCCAGAAGGCCACCCGCCAGGTGATCCCGACCTTCGATCGCCGCAACGACAAGAACCTCGCGGCCGCCGCGGCCGTCGCCGACAAGCTGGCCCCGCCGGAAAAGTACGTCGACCCGCGCAAGGCCGACCCGCGCAACGACGTGCCGTCCGAGCTGCGTCGCAAGCGTCCCCGCAACCGCAATGGCGGCGGTGGCGGCGGTCGTTCCGAGGGCGGACAGAAGGCCCATGGCCAAGGCCAGAAGCGCCAGGGCCAGGGTCAAGGTCAGGGCCAGAAGGCCGGCGCTCCCCGGAACGAGTTCCGCGGGCCCAAGCGCCCGGCCGCTCCGGCCGAAAAGCGCTGGTCGCCCATCGACTAAGCGGAAATAAAACAAAGGGTTGTATAAAGGGGCGGCGAAAGTCGCCCCTTTTCTTTTCCTGCGTCCTTTCGCTACAGCGAAGCTTGTGTCCGCCTCGTCTATGAGGTCACCTTAACGACGGGCCGGTCAGCCGATCGGATGGGGGACCGAAAGCGATGGGCGAGGGCAAGCAACCCGCCACGCCTGTACTGACACGCATCGCGGGCGGCGAGATGGCTGCTCGCGTCAAGGCCTTCGACTGGTCCCCTACGCCGCTGGGTCCGATCGACGCCTGGTCACCGGCCCTGCGCATGGCCGTCGACATGATCCTGGCGACCAACTTTCCCATGGCCCTGCGCTGGGGGCCCGAGCTGGTCCTGATCTACAACGACGCCTACGCGCCGGCCCTGCGCGAACATCACCCCCAGGCCCTGGGCGTACTGTTCAAGAACACCTCGCCGGACTTCCAGGCCTCGATCCGGTCGTTGCACGAGGACATCCTGGGCGGTGTCAGCGGCGGCTTCGCCTTCGAGCGGTTGCCGCTGCGCGTGCGCAGGGGCGGCGACGTCGAGACCGGCTACTTCACCGTCAGCTACAGCCCCGTGCCGGACGCGACCGCCGCCAACGGGATCGGCGGCGTGCTGGTCACCGCCGTCGAGGTCTCCACGTCCGTCGCCGCCGAGCAGACCCTGCGCGCCACCCAGGAGCGATACGCCATGGCTCGCGAGGTCGCCGGCGTGGTCGGGGCCTGGGAGTGGGACATCAAGGCCAACAAGGTCTATGCCGACGCCCGCTACGCCGAGCTGCACAATGTCGCCCCCGAATATGCCGAGGCCGGCCTGCCGGCCCAGAGCTACACCCCCGCCGTCCATCCGGAGGACCGGGACCGCGTCCGCGACATCGCCGTCAAGGCCGCCCAGACCGGCGGCGACTTCTCCGCGGAATACCGGCTGGTGCAGTCCGACGGCTCCATCCGCTGGGTCTATACCCGCGGCTGCGCCTATCTGGACGACGACGGCCAGCCGCATCGCAACACCGGCGTCATCGTCGACATCACCGAACGCAAGGCCGTCGAGGCCGACCTGGCCGCCGCGCGCCTGGACCTCGACCTCGCCGCCCAGGCCGCCGGCATGGGCCGCTGGGACCACAAGCCGGTGCTGGGCCAGCGGTTCTGGGACGCGCGCGCGCGCAGCATCTTCGGCCTGACGCCGGACGAGGAACCCTCGCAGGAGACCTTCGACAGACTGCTGCATCCCGAGGACCTGCCGGCTGTCCGCGCCGCCGTGGCCGCCGCGACCGCCCCGGGCGGGACCGGCGCGATCAACATGGAGTACCGCATCCATCGCGGCGACGACGGCGCCCTGCGCTGGGTCGAGACCTTCGGGCGGGCGTTCCTGGACGGCGACAAGGTCGTGCGGTTCGTCGGCGTGGTCTCGGATGTGACCGAGCGGCGCGAGGTGATCGACCAACTGCTGCGCCAGGAAGAGACCCTGCGCCTGGCCATCGATGCGGCCGACGTCGGCACCTGGGACTTCGACATCGACACGGAAACGGTGGTCTGGTCCGACCGCTGCTACGGCATGTTCGGCATCAAGCCCGGCGAAGCGATCGATCCCGGGACCTTCCTGGCTCGCGTGCATCCCGGCGACCAGGCGCGCGTGCAGGAGGCCATGAGCCTGGCCCGCGACCCGACGGTCCGCGCCGACTATTCGATCGAGTTCCGGGCCATCGGCCGCGACGACCATGTCGAGCGCTGGCTGTACGTGAAGGGCAAGGTGTTCTTCGGCGACGACGACAAGGCCCACCGCTTCGTCGGGGCCGTGGTCAACATCACCGACCGCAAGCGCGCCGAGCTGCATCTGCGCCTGCTGGTCAACGAGCTGAACCACCGCGTAAAGAACAGCCTGGCCACCATCCAGGCCATCGCCGCTCAGAGCTTCACCGGCGAGCGCGCCCTGCCCCAGGCGCAAGAAGCCTTCTCCAGCCGCATCGTCGCCCTGGCCGAGGCCCACGACCTGCTGACGCGCGAGAACTGGGAAGGCGCCGAGCTGCACGACGTCACCGCGCGCCTGGCCGACCTGCACGGCGGCCATGCCCGTTTCGAGCTGTCGGGCCCGTCCATCCGCCTGTCGCCCAAGACGGCCCTGTCGCTGTCGATGGCCCTGCACGAGCTGGCCACCAACGCCATGAAGTACGGGGCGCTGTCGACGGCCGAGGGCCGTATTCGGGTCGTCTGGGGCCTGGCGCCCGAGCCCGGCGCGGCGCGGCTGGACCTGACCTGGACCGAACGCGGCGGGCCGCCGGTCAAGCCGCCGACCGAGCGCGGCTTCGGCTCGCGCCTGATCGAACGTGGCCTGGCGGCGGAACTGTCGGGCTCGGCGGCGATCGACTTCCAGCCGGACGGGGTGGTGTGCCGGATCCGGGCGCTGCTGGAGGCCTAGGCTTTCTTGGCGCGTGATGGCCGCAGAAACCGGCGTCCACTTTCGGCTATCACGCGCTCGCCGCCCTCAACGCCGCGCCGATCTGCTCGTCCGTCCGCCGCAGCGCCATCATCACCGCTCCCGCCACGATCAGCGGCAGCAGCGCCCAGACGTACCAGCCGGCCACGGCCAGGGCGGTCGCGCCGCCGACCAGGAAGGCGATCAGCAGTTCGGCCAAGGCCGCCAGGAACGAGCCCGCGCGACGGCGGCGGAAGTCGGCGCGCTTGCCGGGCTTCTGATGCCAGATGCCGATCAGGCCCGAGCTCCAGGCCGTCAGGCCCGCGCCGATCGCGGTCCACAGCGCCGCCAGCGGCGCGAACCAGGCCAGGGCGGCGATCGGGACGGCCAGCAGCACCGCCACCGGGATCAGGGCCGCCGCCAGCTTGGCCCGGCGCAGCACGCTCATCGGCGTGGGCGAGATGGCCAGCAGGTCGGGGGTGTCCTCGGCCGAGACCGTGATCCAGATCAGGCTGCCGGTCACCTGGCCCGCCAGGAAGGTCACGGCGGCGGCGGGACCGGCCAGAGCCCAGGCCGGCAGGTGCGCGGCGTTGCGGGCCAGCAGGAAGGCCAGCGGCAGCATGTACAGCACCCGCAGCAGCACCTGCGACAGCAGGGCCGCGTCACGGCTGACCAGGCGCAGCTCCTTGCGGACCGTGGCTCGGAACGCGCCGGCGGCGAAGGCGCGGGTCGGCCCCTTGGCGGCCTTGCGGGTCTCGGCGCCTTGGGTGGCGGCGGCCGCGTCGGCGAAGCGACGGCCCAGCACCTGGGCGGCGAACAGGAAGATCCCCGCCCCGAGCGCGACGACTGCCAGCAGCGGGATCGGCTGGCCGAGCGCCGCGCGCAAGGGCCAGTCGGCGAACGGCGGCAGGACGACCTTGCCTTCGTTGACGTCCAGGGCGATGCGGGCGAACAGGCTTTCGCTGCGCTGCTCGCCCATCAGGTTGCGGTACTGCGACGCGAGGAAGAAGGCCGCGCCGATCACGGCCGCCATCACCTGGGCCACGGTGCGCGTGCGGCGCGGGCCAATCAAAGCAAACAGCGCCATGGCCAACAGCAGGCCGATCCCGGATGCGCCCAGGGCGGCGGCGCTCAGCACCACGAACACGCTCGCCCAGGCCCAGTGGCCCAGCACGATGGCCGGCGTCAGCAGCAGCACCGCCGGAGCCAAGAACCAGAGCCCCGCATTGACCGCCAGGCCCAACGCCCGGACGAACAGCACCTTGCGCGGCGCCAGGGGCGAGGAGAACAGCAGGTCGAGGTCGTTGCGCTCGTAGAGCGCGTCCGCCGAGGCCGCCAGGGTGGTCGACAGCATCAGGGTCAGGATCACCGCCAGCACGAGGTCGGCGATGACCACCGCCAGCGGGACGATCGGGACCTCGTGGTCCCGGACGGCCAGTCCCAGGAAGATCCCGCCGATCAGGATCATGCAGCCCAGCACGGCGAAGGCGATCCAGGCCCCGACGCCGCCCTTGCGGCCGGCCTTGAAGCCGCGCCATGTCAGGCGCAACTCGTGGGCCAGCAGCCAGGGCGTGCTGGCGGGCTTGAACGGCAGGCTCACGCCCCAACCCTCTCAGGGGCCGCCTCGGCGGTCGTCAGCTGCAGGAAGACGTCTTCCAGCGTGCGGCCGCTGGCCTCGCCGGCCTTGGCGCGCAGCTCGTCCAGCGTGCCCTCGGCCATCAGCCGGCCGCCGGCGATGATGCCGATGCGGTCGGCCATGCGCTCGGCGACTTCCAGAATGTGGGTGGTCAGGATCACCGTGCCGCCGGCGTCCACGCGGGCCTGCAGCATGTCCTTGACCAGGCGCGCGGCGGCGGCGTCCAGGCCCGTCAGCGGCTCGTCCAGGATCAGCAGCTTGGGATCGTGGATCAGGGCGCCGGCCAGGGCGACCTTCTGCTTCATGCCGCGCGAGAAGCCCTCGCAGCGGCGGCGGGCCTCGTCGGCCAGGCCCAGGGTGGCGAGCAGCTCTTCGGCCTTGGCCTTGGCGGCGCGCGGCTCGATGTTCCAGAGGCCGGCGACGAACTCGAGGTACTCAAGCGGCGTCAGCTTGTCGTAGATCATCGCCTCGTCGGGGGCCCACGCCAGCAACGCCTTGGCGCCGGAGGGGTCCTTGCGGGCGTCGACGCCGAAGATCTCGACCGCGCCGCTGTCGGGCTGGGTCAGGCCGGCGACCATGCGCAGGGTGGTGGTCTTGCCCGCGCCGTTGGGACCCAGCAGGGCGTAGAGCTCGCCGGCATGGACCGTCAGGTCGAGGTCGGACACCGCGGGCTTGGCGAACGTCTTGTTCAACCCGCGAACGATCAAGGCTTCCGTCAAACCCGCCCCCAACACTGCACCGGCGCGATGTGAGCCCGATGCGGGGTGGGTGGCAAGAGGAAGCGCCCGCCTCCAGAAGGAAGCGGGCGCAAGCCATCTTAGAACGCGTACTTCAGGGCGACCGTGTAGTTGCGCGGCTCGCCATAGCGGTACTGGCTGTAGAAGCCGGTCTGCGCGTAGTAGGTCTTGTCCGTCAGGTTCTCGATATTGGCCTGGACCGACAGCTGCGCGTTGATCTCGTAGCGGGCCATCAGGCTGACCAGGGCGTAGGACTTCTGCGCGAAGCTGAACGGCGCGTTGGTGACCGGGTTGGTCGAGGCCGAATAGGCCTCGCTCTGCCAGTTGACGCCGCCGCCCACCGTCAGGCCGCTGAGCGCGCCCGGCAGCTGGTAGGTCGTGAACAGCTTGAACAGCTTGCGCGGGAAGGCGGTGTTGACCTTCACGTCGTTGACGTCGCGCATCTGGAACTGGCTGTAGCCCAGCGAGATGTTCCAGTTGTCCAGCGGCTTGCCGATGACTTCCAGCTCGAAGCCCTTGCTGGTCGCGCCCTTGGCGGCGATCGAGGCGCGGGTCGGCGGAGACGAGCCCGGGATGATGTGCGTCAGGTCCGGGTCGGTCTGGGCCAGGTTGTCCTGGACGATGCGGAACACCGCCACCGAGGTCTGCAGCTTGTCGTCAAAGAAGGCGCTCTTCAGACCGCCTTCCAGGCTCTCACCGGTGATCGGCTTCAGATAGTCGCCCCGGAAATCCTGGGCGTTCTGCGGCTGGAAGATCTCGGTGTAGCTGGCGTACAGGCGATGGTTCGGCGTCAGGTCATACAGAGCGCCCAGGTACGGGACGAACACGTTGTCGTCGCCGAAGTCGAAGGTCCCGTAGTTGAAGCCCTTCTGGCGCCAGCTGGACAGGCGCGCGCCGCCGATGACCTTGAATTCGTCGGTGACGTTCAGGCGGGTGGCGACATAGTAGCCGCTCTGCTTGATGCGCTGGTCGACCGTCGGCGACGCGGTCGTCGAGAAGGTCGGGTGCGGGATGGCCGTCCAGTTGAAGAAGCTGCCCGCCGTCGAGGCCGCGGCGGTGGCCGCGAAGGTGTCGGTGGTCAGGTGCTGCTTGCTGCCCAGCGCGCCCAGCACCAGCTCATGTTCGCGGCCGAACAGGGTGTAATCGCCCTTCAGCTGGACATCGATGCTGTTCTGGATGCTCTCGCCACGGTCCTTGTAGGGATAGGGCGCCCACTGCCAGGTCCCGGTCGTCTTGTCGATCAGGCCTGACATGTAGAGCAGCTCGGTGCTCTGGGCGTTGCGGATCCAGTTGTAGTTGACGCTCAGCGACCAGCCGTTGCCGAACTGGTGCTGCAGGTTGGCGAAGACGTTCTGGTTGGTGCTGTCCCAGTAGCTCCACTTGGCCGAGGCGGTCTTGGTGCGCGGCCAGATGGCGACGCTGCCGTCGCTATAGAAGGTGGGCAGAGCGCCCCAGGCCGGCGCGTTCGGCGCGCCCTTCTGCTGGCTGGCGCCGACGCGCAGCAGGGTGGCGTCGTCCAGATCGGCGTCGACGACCCCGTACAGCACCGACTTCTCGTTCTTGTACCAGTCGATGAAGTTCTCGGTCTTCTCGTACTTGGCCACAGCGCGGCCGCGGATCTTGCCGCTGGCGGTCAGCGGGCCGGCGACGTCGGCCTGGACCTGGCGGTTGTTCCAGCTGCCGACGCTGGCGTTGACGTAGCCGGTCAGCTCGCTGCTGGTCGCGTGCTTGCGGACCAGGTTGATCGAGGCCGACGGGTCGCCCGCGCCGGTCATCAGGCCGGTGGCGCCGCGCACGATCTCGACGCGCTCATAGATCGACACGTCGGCGATGGTCTCGCCGGCGCCGCCGGCCAGGGTCCAGGCGGTCGGGACGCTGTCGATCTGGTAGTTCTTGATCTCGAAGCCACGCGCATTGAACGTGTTGCGCACGTCGTCGACCTGGTTGGCGGCGACGCCGACCGTGTTGGTGACGATGTCGGCGACCGTGCGCAGGTTCTGGTCGAGGATGCGCTGGGCGGTGATCACGGTCACCGACTGCGGCGTCTCGCGCAGGGTCAGGCCCAGGCCGGTCGCGGTGTCGATACGGTTGTTGATCGTGTACGAGCCGGTGATGACCACCTGGTCGACCTCGGTCGCGTTGGCCGTCTTGGCCTCTTGCGCCATGGCGGGCGCGGCGAATGCCAGAAGAGCGCCGCCCGCGAGCAGCGTGGTCTTGAAGTCCATGTGACTTACCCCTGATAGGACGCCTGCCGCACGGAGAGACGCGGCGGTCGCAGGCGTTGTCGGCTTGAGACGCCGTTGATCAGGAGGCTATAGCGAGCGTCACCTGCGATTGCAAATGACTCTCATAAAGATTTGGGCAGCGGTTCCTTTCAGAACCGCGTCTTGCAACCCTGCCGCAGGTGCACGCCGCGCAGGAAACCGCGCCGGGCCAGACCGGCGTCGACGGCGGCATTCAGACGACGGTCGTTGGGCGCGGCGCCGGTCACTTCGCGGACCAGGCCACGGAAGGGAATGATGCTGTTGATGATGGTCTTGCCGCCCGCCTCGGCCAGCTTGCCGGCCCGGTTCTCCTCATAGGAGTTACCCACCACGTAGTCGGCGCCCAGGACCGCGTTCAGGCCGGTCACTTCCGAGGACAGGGCCTTGCAGGTCTTCAGGCCCTTGAGGCTGTAGGGATCGGCATAGGCCTTCTCGAGGATCGGCGGGATCTCGCGCTTGGACATGCCGACGTCGCGGACCGGCTGGCTGCCGATGTCGGTGGCCTTCTTCTTGGCCTCGCCCCAGCGGCCGCCGGGCTCGTCCGGCGTGGACGGCGGCTTGACCTGGGCGAGAGCGGGCGCGGCCGAGGCCAGCATCGCGACCAGCAGTCCGGTCATGACGGTTTGCTTCAGAGACATCTCAACGCCCTCCACCCAAGTGAACACCGATCAGGAACGACAAGCTCCGCCTGGAGTTCCGCCGTCCCTGATCGTAGCCCAAAGCCTAGTTCGGAGTGCGCCCGGCTTCCAGTTCGAAGCGTGATCAGCCGCCGTATGCGTAGCCGGGAACGCCGTAGACGCCCACCAGGTTGACAGCGAAGCTGGCCCCGTCGGCAAGGTCGTACAGGAAGATGTCGTTGGAGTTGGCATACATGCCGACATCGGCCTTGACGGCCTCGGCCAGCAGCCAGCCCGCCATCGCCGCCTTGGTCCCGATGCCCTCGGCCCCATCGCCGCCGTAGCTGGCGAAGTAGCTGATGCGGCTGTCGATCAGGGCGTGGACCTTGGTATCCGTCGGCGTGCCGCCGAAGATGGTCTTGTAGGCCTCGCGCGTGGCCTCGAACAGCGTCAGCGACCCGTAGGTGGCCGCGAACGCCTCCTTGCCCTCGCCGAACTTGCCCAGGTTCACCGCGAAGTTGATGTAGCGGTTTTCCAGATTGAAGTTCTGGTAGTAGGCGCTGTTGAGGTTGTTGGGGTTGGGGCCGCTCGGCGACAGCAGGTAGTCCATGCCCGCGGCGCCGGGAATCTTGTTCGTGAAGAACTGGTAGGACAGCGTCGCCACCGAGGTCGTCTCGCCGGCCGCATAGACCATCGTCCAGATAGCCTGCTGCATCGGGATGGTCTTGTTGGTGACCTGCTCGATCAGATAGGTCAGGCCGGTGGTGCCCGCGCTCGGGGCCTTGCGGAAGATGTTGTTGTAGGCCGTCGTCAGCGTCCCGACGATGTCGACGACCGCCGGCGCGCTGAGCGTCTTGATCTCGATCGCGCCCGGGGTCGACACCAGGCCCAGATTGTCCTTGGCGTAGATCACGATCTCGCCGTCGCCCGCGCCGGCTGGCGCGATGCCCGACAACACGCCCTTGGCGTTGTCGAAGTGCATCCACGACGGCAGTTCGCCGCCATCCTTCAGGGCTGCGTAGTATGTCAGCGTCGTATTGGCGTCTTCGTCGGTGAACGCCGTCGACGACAGCGTGTAGCTGAAGATCTTGCCTTCCTGCCACTCGATCGTCGCCGGCAGCGAATTGATCTTCGGCGCGTGGAACAGGGTCAAGTTCTTGAGGTCGGAGACGACTTCCATCCCGTAGAATGGACTGGCGGAGCCGGGAACATAGCCGGGCGAGATATAGTAGACGCCAGAATAGGGCGCCATGAACCTCCCGATCAGGTCGAGCTTGTAGTCGGCGCCATTCAGCGTGATGCTACCCGGATCGTCCTTATCATCATTGACGACCATGGCATTGCCGTACTGATCGTAGATCTTCAGGTTGGGGTCATTGTAGGTGATCGAAAGCAGATTATAGAGACCGCCCGCGCTCAGCTCGATCCGATACAGCGTGGGCGGCGTGGCCCTGGTTCCAGTGTCCTGGACGATCTGATCGTAGCCACCGCCATTGTACTTGACCAAGGTCAGCGTCGAAGCATCGGCCATATCGCTCTTGCTGAGCTTCGGACCGAAGATAGTCGAATAAGGCAGCATGCCCTGTCATTCCCCCTCAAAAGCCTCAACCTTAGGATCAGGCGCTTTGAGGGGACACAACCACACGAGTTACTACCTAGCAACGTGAGCTAGACCGAAAACGGGCAGCGCACGTCGAGCGTGAGCGGCTCCTAGTTCGGCGGGGTCGCCGCCTCCAGTTCGAAGGCGGCGTCGAAGGCGTCCTCGCTGGGGACCTTGCCTTCCAGGGCGCCGAGGAACAGATCGTCAAGGGCGTCCCAGATGAAGGTCATCTGCTCCAGCACGGCCGGCACCCGCGCGGTCTCGAAGCCGGGATACAGGTCCTCGACCAGCCACAGGCCGCTGTGGGCGTCATAGCCGAAGCGGCAGCCGATCAGACGGAACTGCGCCAGGGCCAGGGTCTCGAACAGCGCCGTCAGGTCGCGGGCCTCGGCCAGGTCGTCGGGGTCCAGAACCAGGCACCGCACCTGCAGCCAGCCATGGTCGGGCAGCAGGTAGTACGCGCCCTCGTCCTCGCCCCCGGACACTTCCAGGCCGCGATCGATCGCGTCGACGACGTAGCCGGCTTCACGGCAGGTCGTGGCGAGGTCTTCCAGGAAGGCGGCTTCCTGGTCGGGGGTCAGATCGGTCATGGGCTAGCTCCGGTAATCGCCGTTGATCGCCACGTACTGCTTGGTCAGGTCGCAGGTCCAGACGGTGGACGAGCCCTTGCCGACGCCGACGTCGACGCTGACCTCGAACTCCTGGTTCTTGACGTAGGCGCTCATCTTGGCCTCGTCGTATTCGGCCGAGACCAGGCCGTCGCGGGCGGCGTAGAGGTCGCCGAACTTGACGCTGATCTTCTCGCGGGCGACCGGCTCGTCGGCGCGGCCCACGGCCATGACGATGCGGCCCCAGTTGGCGTCCTCGCCGGCGAAGGCGGTCTTGACCAGCGGGCTCTCGGCGATGGTGCGGGCGATCTTGCGGGCCGAAGCAGGGCTTTCGGCGCCGTTGACGGTGATCTTGACGAACTTGGTCGCCCCCTCCCCGTCGCGGACCAGCTGCAGGGCCAGGTCCAGCAGCACGCCTTCCAGCTTCTCGCGGAAGTCGGCCAGGCGCTTGTCGCCCGGGCGGCTGATCTTGGGCGCGCCCGACTGGCCGGTGGCGAACAGCAGAAGGGTGTCGTTGGTGGAGCGGTCGCCGTCCACCGTCACGCAGTTGAAGGTCGTGCGGGTATAGAGCGAGACCAGGGTCTGCAGCGCCGCGGGCGCGATGGCCGCGTCGGTGGCCACGAAGGCCAGCATCGTCGCCATGTCGGGCGCAATCATGCCCGAGCCCTTGGCGATGCCGGCGATCTTCACTTCCACGCCGTCGATCAGCGCGGTCGCGTAAGCGCCTTTCGGGAAGGTGTCGGTGGTCATGATCGCCCGGCCAGCCTGGGCCCAGGCGTCGGCGGTCAGGCGCGCTTCGACTTCCGGCAGGCGGACGGTGATCTTGGCGTCGTCCAGGATGACGCCGATGACGCCGGTCGAGGCCATCATCACGTCGCGCTGGCGGCAGTCCAGGCGCTTGCCCACGGCCGTGGCCACGCGGCGCACCGCGTCGGCGCCGGGCCGGCCGGTGAAGCTGTTGGCGCAGCCGGCATTGACCACCAGGGCGCGGACGTCCGCGCCGCCGGTCGCGGCCAGCTGCCGCTTGCACCAGTCCACGGGGGCCGAGCCGACGCCGTGACGCGTGAACACGCCCGCCGCCGAGGTGCCCTCGGCGAAGCGCATCAGCAGCAGGTCCTCGCGTTCGTGCTTGTAGAACCCGGCGCGGCCGGTGGCGATCTCGACGCCGGCGATCGGCGGGATCAGCGGGAACGGCACGGCCAGGGGCGAAATCGCCAGGCCCGGCTTGCCCGCGCCGCCTGAGACTGGCTTGGGGGCGGCGGGCTTGGCCGGGGTGGCAGGCGCGGGCGTCCCCTCGCCGGCCGACTTCTGGGCGCGGCGCAGGCCGGCGCGCTTCAGGGCCGAGGTCAGCGGGTCGACCAGAGCGCGCTCGATGGCGGCGCTCGCGGCGGCCACGGGGTTCGGCGCGGCTTCAGGAGCCTTCGCGGCCGTCTTCTTGCCGGAGGCTTTGGGAGTCTTGGTCATGAGCCGCTCTTACTTTTTGGCGGGTTGAGCAGGAGGAGGCGGCGGCGCCGAGGCCGGCGCGCCGGCCGGCGGTTCCGGCGGCGCGGAGGCGGGCTCCTGGGCGCCGGCTGGGCCGGCCGCGTCCTGGGTCTTGCCGATCAGCATCTCGACCTTGGCCGAGCCGCGCAGCTTCTCGAGGATGTCGCGGACCTGATCATAGGTCAGGAAGCGCACGATCTGCGGCCGCGCGGATTCCAGCGTGATCGGCTCTTCGGTGCGCTTGTCCTCGACCTTGACCAGCACCCAGCCGCCCTCGGCCGCGAACGGACCGACCAGCGTCCCCTTCTGGGCGTCCTTCAGGGCCACGCCATAGGGCTCGGGCATCACGTCCAGGGTGAAGTAGCCCAGGTCGCCGCCGTTGAAGCGGGTGGCCTGGTCGGTCGAGCGCTCCATGGCCAGGGCGTCGAACGACGCGCCGGAGGCCAGCAGCTTCTTGACGCTCTCGGCCTCGGCCTGGCTGCCGACGATGATCTGGCGAGCGCGGATCTCTTCCGAGCGCTTCGAAAGCTTCTGCTGCTCGGCATAGAGCTTGCGGATGGCGTCCTCGGTGACGGCCTTTTCCACGACGCCTTCGACCAGCATGTCGCCCAGGATGCGCTCGCGGGCGGCGGCCAGGCGGCGCTGGGCGATGGCTTCCTTGTCGATCTTGCGCTTGGTCGCCTCGGCGGCCAGCAGCTTCTGGTCGATCACCTCGTCCAGGCGCTGGCGGAAGACCTCGCTGGAGATGTCCAGCGGCTCGCCTTCGCTGATCAGGCCTTGGGCCACGGCCTCGCGCTTGACGTCCGACGCCCAGATCACCTGGCCGTTGACGCGCGCCACGGCGGTGTCACCGGGCTCGGGCGGACGTTCGGCGACCTTGTTCTGGCCACACGAGGCCAGCAACAGGGCGCACGTCACGGCGCTGATCAGACTGACGAGGCGGAAAGTGGTCTTCAAGGCCAAGTTCTCCGGCTTTGCTTGATAAGCGCTCTAGCGTGGTTTCTCGCTGAGTGGAAACGGCTTCGCCACACAAAGCGTTCGTGTTGGCGAAAACTGCCGCCACACGCCCCGTCGACGGGTTTGAAGCCCCACTTACCAAGGGGTCTTCGCGTTGACACCAAGAAGGCCGGTGCTTAAGTCTCCGGCCGCAATGGAATAGCGGATTTATCCGCTTATCCTGCGCGACTTCATCTACCGTAGTCGAGGCCTTCCAGCCTTAGCGCCGGCCTCCTCGTTAAACCGTCCCCCACCGGATTCCCTCTGCATGCTTGGTCTCGCCAAAAAGCTCTTCGGCTCTTCCAACGAACGCAAGGTCAAGACCTTCGCGGCGCGGGTCGCCAAGATCAACGCCCTGGAGCCCGAATACGCGGCCCTCTCGGACGAGGCCCTGAAGGCCAAGACCGCCGAGTTCAAGGCGCGCCTGGAAAAGGGCGAAACGCTGGACGACGTGCTGAACGAAGCCTTCGCCGTGGTGCGCGAAGCCGGCAAGCGCGTGCTGGGCATGCGCCACTTCGACGTCCAGATGGTCGGCGGCATGGTGCTGCACTTCTCGGGCATCTCGGAAATGCGCACGGGTGAAGGCAAGACCCTGGTCGCCACCCTGCCCACCTACCTGAACGCCCTGGAAGGCAAGGGCGTCCACGTCATCACCGTCAACGACTACCTGGCCCGCCGCGACGCCGACTGGATGGGCCAGATCTACACCTTCCTGGGCCTGAGCTATGGCGTGATCGTCAACGGCCTCAGCCAGGGTGAACGTCAGCGCGCGTACCGCAGCGACATCACCTACGGCACCAACAACGAATTCGGCTTCGACTACCTGCGCGACAACCTCGTCTACAGCGTCGAGGAAATGGTCCAGCGCGGCCACAACTTCGTCATCGTCGACGAAGTGGACTCGATCCTGATCGACGAAGCCCGCACCCCGCTGATCATCTCGGGCCCGACCGAGGACCGCAGCGAGTTCTACAAGACGATCGACGTGCTGGTGAAGCAGCTGATCCTCGACAAGGGCACCTACGACCACGACGAGAAGCAGAAGCAGGTCATCCTGACGGAAGACGGCCAGGAGAAGATCGAAGAGATCCTGATGTCGGGCGGCCACCTGGCCGAGGACTCGGCGGGCCTCTACGACGCGGCCAACGTCTCGGTGGTGCACCACGTCAACCAGGCCCTGCGCGCCAACATCCTGTACACGCGCGACAAGGACTACATCGTCAAGGGCGGCGAAATCATCCTGATCGATGAGTTCACCGGCCGCATGATGACCGGCCGCCGCCTGTCGGAAGGCCTGCACCAGGCCATCGAGGCCAAGGAAGGCGCCGACGTCCAGCCCGAGAACCAGACCCTGGCCTCGGTGACGATCCAGAACTACTTCCGCCTCTACAAGAAGCTGTCGGGCATGACCGGCACGGCTTCGACCGAGGCTCAGGAATTCGACGACATCTACAAGATGGGCGTCAGCGAAATCCCGACCAACCGCGTCATCAAGCGCATCGACGACGACGATGAGGTCTATCGCACCGAGCGCGAGAAGAACGAGGCCATCCTCAAGCAGATCGCCGACTGCCACGTGCGCGGCCAGCCGATCCTGGTCGGCACCGTCTCGATCGAGAAGTCGGAAGAGCTGTCCAAGCTGCTCTCCAGCTTCGCCTTCGAGAACGACGGCAAGAAGCAGAAGGGCATCCCGCACCAGGTGCTGAACGCCCGCTTCCACGAACAGGAAGCCGGCATTGTCGCCGACGCGGGCGTGCCCGGCGCGGTGACCATCGCCACCAACATGGCCGGCCGCGGCACCGACATCCAGCTGGGCGGCAATATCGACATGCGCCTGGCCAACTGGCGCCAGCAGCAGAAGGGCATGGGCCTGGAGATCAGCCATGAGGACGAGGTCGCCGAGCGCGCTCGTCTCGAGGCCGATATCGTCGTGGCCAAGGACAAGGCCCTGGCCGCCGGCGGCCTGTTCGTGCTGGGCACCGAGCGCCACGAAAGCCGCCGCATCGACAACCAGCTGCGCGGCCGCACCGGCCGTCAGGGCGACCCGGGTCGTTCGAAGTTCTTCCTGTCGTGCGAAGACGACCTGCTGCGCATCTTCGCCGGCGAGCGCCTGGACGCGATCATGCGCACCTTCGGCGTCCAGGAAGGCGAGGCGATCACCCACAAGTGGCTGAACAACGCCATCGCCACCGCCCAGAAGCGCGTCGAGCAGCGCAACTACGAGATCCGCAAGAACCTCCTGAAGTACGACGACGTCGTCAACGACCAGCGCAAGGCCGTGTTCGAGCAGCGCCAGGAGTTCATGGAGTCGACCGACCTCTCGGACATCATCGCCGAGATGCGCCAGGACACGATCGACGACCTGGTCGCCCGCCACCTGCCGCCCAAGGCCTATGCCGAGCAGTGGGACATCGACGGCCTGAAGGAACGCGTCCAGTCGATCCTGGGCCTGGACCTGCCGATCGAGACGTGGGCGGCCGAGGAAGGCATCGCCGACGAAGAGATCAAGGACCGCATCCTGAAGGCGGCCGACGCCTATGCCGCCGAGCGTGAAGTGATCATCACGCCCGACCAGATGCGTTCGGTCGAGAAGAACTTCCTGCTGCAGATGATCGATCTGCAGTGGCGCGAGCACCTGATGCACCTGGACCACCTGCGCAACGTCATCGGCCTGCGCGGCTACGGCCAGCGCGATCCGCTGAACGAGTACAAGACCGAGGCCTTCTCGCTGTTCGAGAAGCTGCTGGGCGACCTACGCACCAACACCACCCGCTGGCTGATGACGGTCGAGATCGCCTATGCCGATCCCGAACCGCTGGAGAGCCCGGACAACCTGGTCGAGGTCCACCTGGACCCGCTGACCGGCGAGAACGCCGCCGTCGCCGGCGCCATTCCGGACGGCCTGTCGCCGCAACAGCGCGAAGCCCTGCCGGTCTCGTCGCTGCCGGAAGACTGGGAACGCACCGGCCGCAACAGCGTCTGCCCCTGCGGCTCGGGCAAGAAGTTCAAGCAGTGCCACGGCTCGCTGGTGAAGTGAGCTAGGGACTAGGCTTCTAGGTTTGAGAGCGCCCGTCCCGGGAAACCGGGGCGGGCGTTTTCTATGGTCTGGTGGGCAATCCCGCGACCACCGCCGCGCCGACCA
This sequence comes from Caulobacter sp. GW821-FHT11E11, assembly GCF_058808315.1. Classification (NCBI taxonomy): domain Bacteria; kingdom Pseudomonadati; phylum Pseudomonadota; class Alphaproteobacteria; order Caulobacterales; family Caulobacteraceae; genus Caulobacter; species Caulobacter sp. GW821-FHT11E11. Next base: position 152,775 of record NZ_JBXARO010000003.1, on the reverse strand, counting down.
GCAGCGTCGCCGCCGCGATGCCTGAGGCGTGCAGGCCCATCACCACGTCCACGCCCGCCAGCGCGCCGAAGATCGCCACGCCGGCCGCGCCGCCGACCTGGCGGCAGGCGTTGAGGGCGCCCGAGGCGGCGCCGGCGTCGTGCTTGTCGACGCTGGCCAGGAGGCCGCTGGTCAGGGCCGGGATGGCCAGGCCCATGCCGCCGGGGATCAGGGCGAAACCGGGCAGCATCTCCAGCATGCCGCTCTCCGCGCCCAGCCGCGCCGTCAGGGCGTAACCGCAGGCGGCCAGCAACACCCCGCCCGTCGTCACCGTCCGCGCGCCGAACCGGGCCACCAGGCCGCCGCTCAGCAGGTTGGAGACGATGAAGGTCGCCGTCAGGGGCAGGAAGGCCAGGCCCGCCTTGGCCGGCGCCCAGTGCAAGGCGCGCAGCATGTAGAGGCCCAGCACGAAGATCAGGCCGTAATAGGCGAAGTTCAGCGCCGAGCCGACGACCACCGCCGTCCAGGCGGGACGCTTGCGGAAGACGTTCAGCGGCATGGCCGGGTGGGCCGCGCGACGCTCGAACAGCACGAAGGCGGCGGCCAGGACCACGCCCGCGACCAGGGCCAGCAGCGGCGCGCCGTCCCAGCCGCGGTGGCCGCCCTCGATCAGCCCGCCGACCAGCAGCGAGACGGCGGCGACGGCCAGAGCCTGGCCGGGGATGTCGAACGGGACCTTGGGCTTGGCCGGGGTCGGCGGGGTGACCAGCAAGGTCAGCACCGCGCCCAGCGCGCAGACCGGCAGGTTGACGAAGAACACCCAGCGCCAGCCGAGCGACTCCACCAGCAGTCCGCCCAGAACCGGGCCTGCAGCGATCGACACCCCGCCGGCGGCGGTCCACCAGCCGACGGCCGAGGCGCGCTTGGCGCTATCGCCGTGGGCGGCGTGGGCGATCAGGGCCAGGGACGGCGGGATCAGCAGCGCCCCGGCCGCGCCTTGCGCCGCGCGGGACAGGATCAGCATCAGCGGGCTGGCCGCGAAGCCGCAGGCCGCCGAAGTCAGGCCGAACAGCACGAGCCCCGCCACGAACGCCCGGCGCGGTCCGACCCGGTCGCCGATCGCGCCGGCCGACAGCAGCATGGCCGCCAGGGCGAGGATGTAGGCGTCGACCACCCATTGCAGCTGGGCGGTCGGGGCCTGCAGCGCCGTGCCGATGGCGTCCAGGGCGACATTGACGATGGTCGCGTCCAGCTGGGTGACGAAGAAGCCGAAGCTGGCGGCGCCAGTGACCAAGGCAAGATTTGGGATCAAGGGAAGACGGGAGGATGCGGTGCTCATGGTCCCGGATTTGCCCCCTCACGCCACGCCGATGCTACACGCGCCGATGAACCATTCCGTCGGCGATGGGTCTAGGATGTGGACCATGGACGCCAACATCGCCACCCCCGCCGCCCTGATCGGCGACCCGACCCGCGCCGCCATGCTGCAGGCCCTGCAGGACGGCCGCGCCCAGCCCGCCAGCGCCCTGGCCTGGGCCGCCGGCGTCACTGCCCAGGCGGCCAGCAATCACCTCTCCAAGCTGGTCGACGGCGGCCTGCTGGCCGTCGAGCGCGAGGGGCGGCATCGGTATTACCGGCTGGCCTCGGCGGAGGTGGCGCATGCGATCGAGGCGCTGTCGGTGCTGGCGACGCCGGTGCGGTCGCTGGAAGCGCCGCGTTCGCCCAAGGCACGGGCGTTGCGGGATGCGCGGTGCTGCTATGGCCACCTGGCCGGGCGCCTGGGGGTCAAGGTCTGCGACGCCCTGGTGGGCCAGGATCTGATCCGGCCGGCGGCTGACAAGCTCTACGAGGTGACGCCTCTGGGGCGGGTTTGGTTCGAGGACCTGGGCGTCGAGGTCGACACCCTGCGGTCGCCGAGGGGTGTGGCGCGGCAGTGCCTCGACTGGACCGAGCGGCGGCATCACTTGGCCGGGCCGCTGGGGGTGAAGCTGCTGGAGGCGATGACCGCGCGGGGGTGGTTGGCGCTGGAGGCGAAGGGGCGGGCGGTGCGGTTGACCACGGCCGGCGCGCAGGCGTTGCGGGACCGGCTTGGGGTGAACCTCGACGACGAAGGCAGCATCGCCGCCTAGCCGTTGCATACGCTCTCCTCCCCCTCTGGGGAGGAGAGTGATCCTCCACTAGGGCTTCAGGACGACCCCGACATCCGCCGCCGTGCCGCCATCCACCTGCGCCAGGTACGCCGCGCGCATCGCGTCGCGACCTTCCCCGACCTCAACCTTCAGCCACCGCGGCGCATCCGCCACAAAGTCCGCCCAGGCCGCGCCATACCGCGCTTCGAACTCGCCCGGCGCCCAATCCTGCAAGCGCTTCGCCCGCCGATCCGGGGCAAAGAAAAACGCCGGCGTCGGCCCCGGCAAAGCGCCACCGCCACGCGGCGCCTCCCAGTGCGTGCCGCCGACCAGGATCGAAGCTTTCAGCTCATCAGCGAACCGATTGTGCACGCCCGCCAACACCGCCGCATCGCCCGCGAAGTCCACGAACGCCGCCGGCCCCGCGATCGGCGCGCTCGCCAGGTCGTCGTACAGCACCACCTGGTCGTAGAACCCCAGCCCCTCGACGAACGCCTTGTTACGCGGCGAGGTCAGGCCGACCACCGTCACGCCGCCGCGCTTCTTCAGCAACGCCGCCAAGGCGATCGCCGTCTTCGACGAGGCGCTGGACAGGATCACGCTCTTCGCGCCGTAGAAGCCGTTCTCGTCGAACTGGTCGTCGATCAGGAAAGCGGTGATGAACAGTGGCTGCAGCAGCGCCTGATGCGCCTCCAGCGCGTCGGCCGCGCCGACCGCCAGGTACTGGTTGTAGACCGGCGGCAGCGGCTGGCGATGCGCGGCGACGTCGGTGAAGCCGCTCTTGCCGGGCTTGGCCTGCACGGTCAGGTGCGTCGACATCGGCCAGTAGCCGTAGAACCGCTGGCCGACCGCGATGTCGGGATGCGCCGAGGCCTCGACCCGGGCGTGGCCCCAGACCGGCACGCGGCCGAAGCCGTCCGGGCCAGGGAAGAAGTCCCAGTACTTCATCATCTCGCCGAACACGGCATAGGTGATGTTGTTGGCGGTCAGGGCGAAGCTCTCGATGGCCAGGCGGACCTGGCCGTCGTCCAGCGTCGGCGGCTCGACGTCGCGAAATTCCGTGCGGCGCAGGTCGCTCTTGGCGACGACGAAATCCCAGGCCATGCGGGCCTCCCAGCTGTGTTTCGACGGAGTTAGCGGGAGGCCGCGCGGCAAGTCAAACGTGCGTTTGAGATCAGGCCGCCACCCACTGGCCGTGGAAGCCGAACGGCACCCGGCGCGGGAGTTTCGCCGAAGCGATCGGACCGTTCTCCACCGCCTGGGCGTCGAACACCACGAACGCCGAGACGTCCTCGGCCTGGCGATAGATCACCGCCGTCAGCCAACCCTCGCCCTCGGCCGCATCCGGACCGGCGTGGGTGAAGACGGCTTCCGAGATCGCGTCGCCCTGCGGCACGGTCCACGTCTTCCGCGTCCCTGAGACCAAGTCGACATGGGCCACGATGTTGGAGCGGAAGTCGCCCGGCTTGAGGCTCTGACCCACGAACCAGCCATGGCGATAGGCCATGCCGGCGAAGCGTTCGTCGAAGCGCGGGAACTCGCCGGCGGTGTCGTCCAGCTGGACTTCGGTCAGGGCGCCGGCCGCCAGGTCGATCGTCCAACGCGTCAGATAGGCGGCGGCGTTCTCGCCCTTGGTCCCGTCGGCATTGGGGAACAGCGGCGCGGAGGCGTAGCGCATGACGTCCGCGACGATCGTCTCGCCGTCTTCGAAAGCGTTCATGACGTGGAACGCATAGCAGGCCGGGACCTCGATCCAGCGTAGGCTGGCCACGCCCTGGTCCCGCCGGATCACCGCCAGATGGCCGCCCACCTCGGGTTCCCAGGCGAAGACCGGCTTGCCGCTCATGGCGCGCGGCAGGCTGCCGGTCAGGGGCAGTACCGGGATGACGATGTAGTGCTCGGTGACGATGCAGTCGTGGATCATCGAGCAGTACGGGGCCTCGAAGGTCTCGCGCTTGAGCAGCTTGCCGTCCTTGTCGGCGACGCCCCAGCTGACCTTGTTGGACAGCGGCATCGGGTCGTCGGCATAGGCGAAGAACACCAGCTCGCCGATGATCGGGCAGGCCTTGGGGTGGGCGGTGACCTTGCCGCCCAGGTCGTATGCGCCCAGGGTCTCCAGATCGGGACCGCTCATCTCGAACGGCGCATGGGCCTCCTCCAGCGCCAGCAGGTGGCCGCCGTGCTGGATGATGTTGGTGTTCATCGCCCCTTCGGACGCGACGCCCAGCACCGACGGGTCGGTGGTCATCGGATTGCCCCAGCTGCCCCACAGCGCCTGGCCCGCCTCGCGCTCTAGCTGCCACTTGTTGGTGCGGACCCAGCGGTTGCGATAGCGGACCTTGCCATCCTCGACGGTGAAGGCGTGCAGCATGCCGTCGCCGACGAACCAGTGATAGTTGGCGTCGCGCGGGTCGAACTGCGGGTTGGGGCCATTGCGATACAGCGTGCCTTTCAGGCCCGCCGGCAGGGTCCCGACAACCTCCAGCTCGAAGTCGTCCTCGCTGCGCACCGGCGCGAAATTGCCCGACAGGAACGGATTGATACGCACATCGCCGTCCATGACCGCTCTCCAAGATGATGATTGTTTACAGTGTAAATTTATGTTGTAAGCGAATGGTCGAGTCAATTGGGATTCTTAAGTGCCCCGCGTCCTGTCGTCCGAAGACGTCGAAGCGTTCCGTAGCCGCCTGTGCGTCGCCGCCGAGGGCCTGTTCGCCGAGCGCGGCATCGAGGCGGTGACCATGCGCGAGCTGGCCCAGGCCCTGGGCGTCAGCCCGATGACCCCGTACCGCTACTTCAAGGACAAGGACGCGATCCTGGCGGCCGTGCGCGCGGCGGCCTTCGACCGCTTCGCCGCCCGGCTGGAGGCGGCGATGGCCGCGGCCGCCAGTCCCCTGAGCCGCTCGCGCGACGCCGGCCAGGCCTATATCGCCTTCGCCCTGGCCGAGCCCCAGGCCTATCGCCTGATGTTCGACCTCAGCCAGCCGACCGAGGGCGACTATCCCGACCTGCAGGCCGCCATCGTCCGCGCCCGCCGCACCATGACTGTCCATGTCGAGGCGCTGATCGAGGCCCGCCTGATCGAGGGCGACGCCGAGCTGATCGGCCACATGTTCTGGTCGGTGCTGCACGGCATGCTGATGCTGCAGATCACCGGCAAGTTGGCGCCCTCGATCGACCCGGCCAAGCTGCGGGCGCTGGTGTTCCAGACCCTGGTCCAGGGCCTGGGGATCGCGGCGCTGTAATTGTAACGGGGACAATGTTTCCGTTGCGACCGCCGACTTGAGGGCTCAATTCGTCCGGACCAGTCCAGCTTCGAGATCGGAACGGTCATGACCACCACGCCCCTGCCCTTGCGCCATTTCCTGCTGGCCCTGGCCGTGGTGGCGGTGTGGGGCACCAACTTCGTGGTCATCCGCATCGGCCTGAACCACCTGCCGCCGCTGCTGTTCGCGACCTTGCGGTTCTGCATGGTGCTGGTCCCCATGGTGTTTATCGTCAAGCGCCCGGCGGTGTCGTGGAGCAACCTGGCGGCCTATGGCCTGCTGATCGGGGCGGGGCAGTTCGGGCTGCTGTTCGTGGCCATGAAGGGCCATATCTCGCCGGGTCTGGCCTCGCTGATCCTGCAGACCCAGGTGTTCTTCACCATCGGCATGGCCATGTGGATCAGCAAGGAACGGATCCAGGGCTTCCAGATCGCCGCCCTGGTGCTGGCCGTCGCCGGCATCGTGGTCATCGCCGCGCATGGCGGCGGCGCGGCCACGCCGCTGGGCGTGGCGCTGGGCCTGCTGGCCGCGCTCAGCTGGTCGGGCGGCAACATCGTCGCGCGCCAGGCCGGGCCGGTGAACATGCTGGGCTATGTCGTCTGGGCCAGCCTGTTCTCGATCCCGCCGCTCTTCATCATGTCGCTGTGGCTGGAAGGCTGGCCGGCCATCGTCAAGGGCGTGACCGGCGCGGGCCTGACCACCTGGCTGGCCGTCGCATGGCAGGCCGTGGGCAACACCATGTTCGGCTACGCCGCCTGGGGCTGGCTGCTGGCGAGACACCCGGCCGCCACGGTGACCCCGATGGCCCTGCTGGTGCCGGTGTTCGGCATGAGCGCCTCGGCCTTGCTGCTGGGCGAGGGCCTGCCGGCCTGGAAGCTGATCGCCGCGGCCCTGGTGCTGACCGGCCTCGCGGTGAACATGCTGTGGCCCAAGGTGCGGATGCGCTTGACCGCCGCCGCGTAACCCGGCGGACGCTCTCCCCAACAAAGGGAGGGCCGCCATGCCGACGCCGTTCAAGGTCGAGTGGAGCCGCGAGGCGATCGACAAGGTCCTGGCCCAGGTGCGGGCTTACGAGTTCCCGCCGGCGCCGGAAGGCGGTGGCTGGGCCTATGGGTGTGACGCGGATTTCCTGAAGGCCCTCTGCGCCTACTGGACCGATGGCTTCGATGTCGACGCCGCCCAGGCGAACCTCAATCGTTTTCCGCAGTTCACGACGACCATCGAAGACCTCGACATCCATTTCGTCCACGTGGTCGGCGAGGCGCGGGGTAAGCGGCCGCTGCTGATCAGCCACGGTTGGCCGGGGTCGCACTTCGAATTCTGGGACGCCATCGAGCCCCTGGCCTTCCCGTCGCGCCATGGCGGCGATGCGGCTGACGCCTTCGACCTAGTGATCCCGTCGCTGCCGGGGTTTGGGTTCTCAGGCAAACCCAAGCGGCCGCTGGGCCAGCGGGCGACGGCGCGGATCTTCGACACGCTGATGACCCGCGAGCTCGGCTACGAGACCTATCTCGCCCAAGGCGGCGACTGGGGCGGGTTAGTCACCTCGTGGCTGGGCCTGGACCACGCCACGCATGTGAAGGCCATCCACCTCAACATGATCGGCCTGCGCCCGCACGGCCCGCCGACCACGCCGGAGGAGATCGCCTGGATCACCGGCTTCGGCGCCCAGATGGATCTGTGGGGCGCCTATTTCCGCCTGCAGGCCAGCAAGCCGCAGTCGGTGGCCTGGCTCGGCGCCAACAACCCGGTCGGCCAGGCCGCCTGGATCCTGGAGCGCTTCCACGACTGGGCCGATCTCGGGGCCAAGCCGTTCGAGCAGGTCTTCAGCCGCGACCAGCTGCTGACCAACATCATGCTCTACGTCATGACCGGCAGCTTCACGACCGGCGCCTGGTACTACCGCGCCCTGCTGGAGGAAGGCGGCCCGGTCCTGGCGCAGGGCCAGCGCTGCGAGACGCCCACCGCCTTCGCCAACTTCCCCGGCGAGAGCATCTACAAGCCCCCGCCCCGGTCGTGGGCCGACCGCGCCTACAACATCGTCCGCTGGACCGACCAGCCGCGCGGCGGCCACTTCGCGGCGATGGAGGAGCCCGCGCTCTTCGTGCAGGATGTGCGAGCGTGGGGACGAGCGCACGGCTAAACCGTCGCCCGCCCCGCGGCGTCAGAAGGCCGTGTCGAACGTGCCGTTCAGATCGGAGTCGTAGGCCAGCACGCCGCCAACAATCTTGACGTGAGTTTCAGGCCGCCCGTCACCGGTCAGGTCGAACCAGCGCGAACCATCGCTCATTACGATCGCCTGCAGATATACGGCGTAATTATCGTGTTCGAATATGTCCCAAGTATATTCAACGATATTCGGATCTGACACATTCAGGGTATTCATAAGATCACGGTCACGAATATCGGCCTGCCCGCCAAACATGACATTGTTTACATAATCATATATTGCAGGAAGAGATCCATCTGGCCTGAAGGTCGGGTAGGGCTCCATACCCATGTCGTCGTATTCAGATCCTTTGAAATAAGCTATAGTGCCCCATTCCGGCTTAACAATATGAACGATTTCTACCATTAAATCCTCCAATTTATGGAACATGAATCCAAGTACACTTCAAAGGACTTTTACATATTTCGAAGCAACACCTCTCCCAGAAGTCGAAGAAGTACGGTCCACGTCGAAATACAACCAAGGGTGATCATGATCTCAATTTAAGGTCAAGTGCATCCGATCACTTTAGGCGCCTCTGGACGCCGCCATATTCGCCGTGGCATGCCCGGCGCAGTTCGCGCCAAGGAGTCCCGCATGGCCCGCTACGATTTCGCTTCCGACAACGTGGCGGGCGCGATGCCCGAAGTCATCGAGGCCTTGGTCGCCGCCAATGCCGGCACGGCCTCCGGCTACGGGACCGACCATGTCAGCAAGGCCGCCGGCGACCGCATCCGTAGCCTGCTGGACGCCGACGCGCAGGTGCGGTTCACGGCCTCGGGCACGGCGGCCAACGCCTTCGCGCTGACCTTGCTGGCCCAGCCGCACGAGGCAGTGCTGGCCCACGAGCACGCCCACATTTGCACCGACGAAACCGGCGCTCCCGGCTTTTTCGGCCAAGGCGTGGGCCTGATCGGCCTGCCGGGCGCCTCGGGCAAGATCGAGCTGTCGGCGCTGGAAGCCGCCCTCGCCCGCCCCGAGGTCTCGTACAATCAGCCGGCCAACGCCCTGTCGCTGACCACCGCCACCGAATACGGCACGGTCTATTCGCAGGCGCAGCTGCAGAGCCTGATCGCGCCGGTGAAGGCCAAGGGCTATGGCGTCCACCTGGACGGCGCACGTCTGGCCAACGCCGTGGCCGCCGGCTTCGACCTGAAGAGCATCGCCAGGATGGGCGTCGACATCCTGGTCATGGGCGGCACCAAGGCCGGCTCGACCCCAACCGAGGCCGTGGTGTTCCTCAATCCCGACCACGCCCGCCGCCTGGACGCGCGCCTCAAGCACGCCGGCCAGCTGGTCAGCAAGGGCCGCTTCCTGGCCGCGCCGTGGCTGGGCCTGCTGGGCGAGGACGGCGGCACGGGTCCGTGGGCGGCCCGCGCGGCCCACGCCAACGCCATGGCGCAAAAGCTGGCCGGCCTGATGCCGTTCGAGATCAAGCACCCGGTCGAGGCCAACGGCATCTTCGTCGAGATGGACGAGCCGACGCTCGAACGCCTGCGCGGCGAGGGCTGGTTCGTCTACCGCTTCCTCGATGGGACGGTGCGCTTCATGTGCTCGTGGGCCACCACGCCCGAGATGGTCGACGACCTGGGCGCGGCGCTGAAGCGGGTGGCTTAGGAGGCCGCCCGCTTGGCTTCCTGAGGCTGCGGCGCGGGCTCCTCCTTCGGTGCGAAGGCGATCACCGGAGCGGCCTCGGCGGCGGCCGAGGTCTCAGTAATCCCCAGCAACCGAGCGATCTCCGACGCCGGCGCAGGCCTGCTGATGAAGTAGCCCTGGATCTCGGCGCAGCCCTGGCCGCGCAGGGCGTTCAGCTGTTCCAGGGTCTCGACGCCCTCGGCCGTGGTGACGATGCCCATGGATGAGCCCAGGTCCAGCACGGCCTTGATGATGGCCATGGCGTCGCTGTCTTCCAGGATGTCGCGAACGAAGGTCTGGTCGATCTTGATCTTGTCGAACGGGAAACTGCGCAGATAGCTCAGCGAGCTGTAGCCCGTGCCGAAGTCGTCCATCGAGATGCGCACGCCCAGGGCCTTGAGGTCATGCAGCATGCTCATGTTGGCGACGCTGTCCTGCAGCAGCACCGACTCGGTGATCTCCAGCTCCAGGCGCTGGGCGGCCAGGCCCGAGGCGGCCAGGGCCGAGACGACGGTGCGCACCAGGCCCCGGTCGCGGAACTGGGCCGGCGACAGGTTCACCGCCAGGCGCACGTGACCCGGCCACTTGGCGGCCTCGGCGCAGGCCGTGCGCAGCACCCACTCGCCCAACTGGACGATCAGGCCGATCTCCTCGGCCAGGGGGATGAAGTCGGCCGGCGAGACCATGCCCCGCTCGGGGTGACGCCAGCGCAGCAGAGCCTCGCAGCCCGTCACCTGCTCGACGCCCAGATTGTAGAGCGGCTGGTAGAACAGTTCGAACTCGCCGGCCGTCAGGGCGCGGCGCAGGTCCAGCTCCAGGGCGCGGCGGGCCTGCAGTTGCTCGTCCATGGCGCGTTCGAAGAAGTGGAAGGCGCCGCGGCCGTCGGCCTTGGCGCGGTACAGGGCCATGTCGGCCTTCTTCAACAATTCGTCGGCGTCCTCGCCGTCGGAGGGCGCGGCGGCGACGCCGACGCTGGCGCCGATCACCACTTGGTGGCCCTGCAGGTCGAACGGCGCGGCCATGGCCTCGACGATGCGGCCGGCCAGGCGGGTGGCGCCGTCCATGTCCTTAAGGCCGGTCTGGACCACGGCGAACTCGTCGCCGCCCAGGCGGGCCACGGTGTCGCCTTCGCGCACGCAGCCTCGCAGACGCTCGGCGGCCTCGCGCAGCAGGGCGTCGCCCAGCGGGTGGCCCAGGGTGTCGTTGACGGTCTTGAAGCGGTCGAGGTCGATGAAGTGTACGGCCAGTTGGTCGCCCTTGCGCGCCCGGCGGGCCAGGGCGTCGGTCAGCGACTTCTGGAACAGCACGCGATTGGGCAGCTCGGTCAGCGGGTCATAGTGGGCCAGGCGCGCGATCTGGGCCTCGGCCCGCTTGCGCTCGGCGATGTCCTCCGAGACGCCCAGCAGGTACTCCGGCACGCCGTCGGCGTTGCACAGGGCGATCTTCTTGGTGCGCAGGATGGCCATGCCGCCGTCCTTGCGCGGCACGTGGTCTTCCTCGATCACGCGCACTTCGCCCGACTCCAGCACCTCGCGGTCGCGCTCGACATAGAGGGCGGCCAGTTCGGGATCGTGGATGTCGGCGTCGGTCTTGCCGATCACCTCGGCCCGCGCCATGCCCAGCGTCTTCTCGCCGGCGCGGTTCAGCAGCACGTAGCGATGGTCGTCGGCGCGCTTGACGAACACCATCGAGGGCATGGCCTCGACGATGGCGGTCATGAAGGTCTGGGCGCGCTCGACATCGGCCTTGGCGGCGGCCAGGGCCTCGACGCCACGGCGGTTGGTCTCGTTGGCGGCCTGCAGCAGGCCCAGCACCGTGCCGACGCCCAGATAACGGCCGCCCTCGGTGACGATGAAGCCGCGCAGCAGGTCCGAGGCGCGATAGGACAGGCTGTCGGTCGTGAACGAGGCCAGCTCGGTGTCGGCGTCGACGACCAGCGGCTCGCGGTCCATCAGGGTCGAGATCGGACGGTTGGCGTACAGGGCGCGGCCGTACTCGGCGGCCATGCGCAGGAAGAAGGCGTTGCGCTCGACGATGCCGATCGGCCGGTCGTCGGCGTCCAGCACGGGCACGATCAGGGTGTCGGGCTCCTCGCGGAACCGCTCATATAGCGACTTGCCGAGATCATCCTGGCGCGCCGGCGCCAGCGAAGAAACGGTGTCCCGCAAGGTGAACATGGTACGCCTCCACTTACGGTGTGGCAGGGACCATTTCCTGACTAACGAGGCGCTAATAGCCCCGCTTGGGGCGCTTCATTTCGCCAAAATTTCATGGCGCTGTCACAGTGTTTGCGGCGCTATTTACTGTGCTTATCTATTTTCGAGAGAAGCCCCGACCTACCGCCCGGTATCCATGAAGTCTCGAGCCTTGAAGGCATCGGGCGCGGCGACCTCGACGATGGGCTCTTCGCGGTCGTCGAACTCGGTGCGCAGGGCCCGGCTCATCACCGCGTGCATCTCATAGAGACAGGTGATGTAGGTCAGCTCCAGGATCTGCTCATCGGTGAGAAAGCTCTTCAGCGCCACGAACACCCCGTCGGCGATCCGGCCGCCGTCGAGGACCAGGCCGTCGGCATAGGCCAGCACCGCCCGCTCCTGGGCGTCGAAGACGTCGCTGACCTGCCAGGCCGGCACGGCGGCGATCTTCTCTTCCGAGACCCCCAGGCCGCGTAGCGACTTGCAGTGCTGGGAGAACACGAACTGGCTGCCCCGCGTCCAGCCGGCCCGGGTCTGGGCCAGTTCGCGCAGCACCGGATCGATCTTGCGGGCCGGGTCGCGGTAGAGGGCAAAGCCTTGGGCGGCGTGGCGCAGCACGTCGGGGCTGCCGGCGAAGACGGTCCACCAGTCGCCGCGCGTGCCGGTGGCCGTGCCGGGGTCGGCGACGGGATCGCGGTCGCCGAACAGCAGGTCGTAGAGCTTCAGCGTCCCCTTGTCGGTGACCTCGCTCCGGGGAACCTCCCGCAGACGCGGCATCAGGCGTCCACCTTGGCTTTGGCCGGCGCGTGCTTCACATCCTCCGGCCCGAAGTCACGGGTGAAGGCGGCCAGCTCCATCATGATGCCGTTGGGATCGGTGAAATAGACCGAGCGGACGAAGACGCCGGGGTGGAGTTTGCGCGCCACGCCCATCTCGCTGTCGTCGTGATTGACCACCATCGGGAAGGCCGGCACGCCCGCCGCCTGCAGGCGCTCCAGGCAGGCTTCCAGGTCGGCCTCGTCGACGGTGAAGGCCACGTGGTTCATCGAGCCGACGGCGGTCTTGGAGTCGGCCGGGAAGCTCTTCACCGAGGCGATGCCCGGCGCGGCCGGCGGCGTTTCGGGCCACCAGAAGAAGGCCAGGCATGACCCGCCGCCGCAGTCGAAGAAGAAGTGCTGGCCGCCGTCCGGCAGGGTCACGGTCTTCACGAGGGGCATCTGCAGCACCTCGGAATAGAACGTCACCGTCTGGGCCATGTCGCGGCAGACCAGAGCCAAGTGATTGACGCCGGTGATCTTCATCTCGGCTTCCTCCCGGAGACCGAGGTTACGCCGATCGCGGCCCGCGTCGAGCGTGCCGCGACGTCGCTTCTATTCCCGCTCTTTCTTGGCGTCGCCGAGCAGGACCTGACCCACCCAGCTGACGATGCCCGTCACGATGGCCGCCTGGATCCCAGGCCACAGGCCGGCGACCGCCAGGCCGTCGAGGAACCAGGCCACGAGACCGATCATCGCCGCGTTCACGACCAGCAGGAACAGGCCCAGGGTGATCATGGTCAGCGGGAAGGTCAGCAGGGTCACCACCGGGCGGACGATGGCGTTGACGATCCCCAGCAGGAAGCCGGCGATGATCAGCGTGGTGAAGCCGTCGGCGGTGACGCCGGGGATGATCCGCGCCGACAGCCACAAGCCGGCGGCGGCGATCAGGATGCGGAGAACGAAACGGATCATGCGGCGGAACTCTCCTCGTTTTGCGGAAGAGTGACCTAACGAAAACGAACGAGCAAACTGTCGCCCGATTTGTACAATACCCAAGCCGTGAACTCGGACATTACAAATGCGTTACCACTCTTCAAACCGCCGCTTTGCGACCTATCTAGTCCCTCGTGTGAGGGATGATCGCGCGCACTTGAGCAGCGGATCCGCACGCAAGGGGATATAAGAAGTATGGCCGTGAATTCTCTATCGGTGATGTCGCCGGACGGCGGCTTGTCGCGTTATCTCACCGAGATCCGCAAGTTCCCGATGCTGCCCAAGGACGAGGAGTTCATGCTCGCCCAGCGTTGGAAAGAGCATCAGGACTCGGCCGCCGCCCACAAGATGGTCACCTCGCACCTGCGCCTCGTGGCCAAGATCGCCATGGGCTATCGCGGCTACGGTCTGCCGATCGGCGAAGTGATCTCGGAAGGCAATGTCGGCCTGATGCAGGCCGTCAAGAAGTTCGAGCCCGACAAGGGCTTCCGCCTTGCCACCTACGCCATGTGGTGGATCCGCGCCTCGATCCAGGAATACATCCTGCGCTCGTGGTCGCTGGTGAAGATGGGCACGACCGCCGCGCAGAAGAAGCTGTTCTTCAACCTGCGCAAGGCCAAGAGCCAGATCGCCGCCTTCCAGGAAGGCGACCTGCATCCTGACCAGGTCAGCGCCATCGCCACCAAGCTGGGCGTTTTGGACAGCGAAGTCATCTCGATGAACCGCCGCCTGTCGGGCCCCGACGCGTCGCTGAACGCGCCCCTGCGCACGGACGGCGAGAGCGAGTGGCAGGACTGGCTGGCCGACGACGACCAAGTTTCGCAAGAGACCGTCGTCGCCGAGAACGAGGAGAAGTCGCTGCGGATGTCGCTTCTGGAAGAAGCGATGGTCGAACTGACCGACCGCGAGCGTCACATCCTGACCGAACGTCGCCTGAAGGACGACCCGACCACCCTGGAAGAACTGGCCGCCCAGTACGGCGTCAGCCGCGAACGGGTTCGCCAGATTGAAGTCCGGGCGTTCGAGAAGCTGCAAAAGAACATGCGCGAGGCGGCGATCGCCAAGAACATGGTCGATGCATAAGGCACACCACTCACGCCCGTGAGATGGAAAGGGGCGCTCTCCTGAGCGCCCCTTTTTCGTTTCGGGCCCGATGGTCTAAGACGTCCGCCATGACCCTGACCTGCGCCCACACCGGTCAGCCGGCCGTCTACCAACGCACGCCCGACGACTGCATGATCTGCGTCCTGGCGATGCTGACCGGCCGTTCGTACGAGGACGTGGTCGCCACCGCCCTGGCCCACGATCCCGCATTCCCGGTCCAGGGCCCGATGAGCCATTCGATCCTGCGCAGCGTGGCCCACGGCTGGGGCTTCATGCTGCTGAGCGGCATCTACATGCTGTGGTCCGCGCCCGGCATCGTCGGGGTGCTGTCGCCTACCCTCCCCGGCACGGGCCACGCCGTGTTCTGGGACGGCGAGAAGATCATCGATCCCAAGCCCGGCGGCGCAGTCGACCGCGCCTATGTCGACGCCCACGGCCTGGAGTTCACCCAGCGCGCCAGCGACCTGCTCCCGCTGTCGGACCACGAACTGGCCATCGCCGCCGCGCGGACGACGGACGAACCATTCTGAGTCTATAAGGCCGAGATGACCGCCCCCCTGCCCCAGCTCATCCTGCTCCCCGGCCTGCTCAACGACGCCGAGCTGTGGCGCGACCAGATCAGCGACCTCGCCGATGTCGCTCGCGTCTGGGTCCCGGATCTGGCCCCCTACGCCACCCTGCGCGAGATGGCCGACAGCGTGCTGGCCAAGGCCGAGCCGACCTTCTGCCTGGCCGGGTTCTCGATGGGCGGCTACGTGGCCCAGGAGATCGCCCGGATCGCGCCCGAGCGTATCGAACGCCTGGCCCTGCTGGACACCTCGATCCGCGTCGACACGCCCGAGCGCGCCGCCCAGCGCCGGGCGCTGAACAAGGCCGCCGCCAAGGGCGGGACGTTCTTAGGGATCGGCCAGGCGATCATGAAAAGCTACATCGACGCCTCGCGCCTGGACGACGTCGACCTGACCACCCGCATCATCGACATGACCCAGCGCCTGGGCCGCGAGGTGTTCCTGCGCCAGAACAGCCTGGAGCGCGAAGACGGCGAGGCGGCGCTGCGGGCCCTGCGTGTCCCTTTGGTCATCATCGTCGGGGAAAACGACCAGATCACCCCCGCGCCGGGCCACCGTGAGATGGCCAAGGCGATCGGCTGCTCGCACCTGGTGGTGATCCCCCAGACCGGCCACATGACCCCGATGGAGGCCCCCGGCCCGGTCAACGGCGCCCTGCGCCACTGGCTGCAAAGACCGGCCGGAAAGCGCTGATCAACGGCTTATGGCCACGCTTCAGCCGCATTTGAGCGAGAAGCAATCGTTATATCGTATCAGAAAAGACTGACGATAGACGCTCCGCGAAACGAGTAATAGCCGCTTTACTTAAGCTGCGCCGGAGCGGCTGTTTCAAAAAACTGAAACAAAACCGTCAAGCAAACATCACTGGTCCCTCCGGACCGTGAAATCTATCCCCTGCCCCGCATACGCGAACGCGCGCCTGCTCAAACAAGAGCGCGCCAACAAAGGGGATATTTCATGCGGAAGACCATGCTCTTCGCGCTGGCGGCGCTCGCGCCGCTGGTCATAGCCTCGGCCGCGACGGCCGCTGCCGACGACGCGCCGATCGCCACGGCCGACGAGCCGACCCTGGCTTCGGCGGTTGTCGTCCAGGCCAAGATCGCCTACCGCAATCGCAGCGAGTCGACCGCCCCGGTCCTCGACTACGGCCTCGACTACTTCCAGCGCTTCGAGCCGCTGACCGTCGGCGACGCCCTGAAACGCGTCCCCAGCGTCTCGTTCCTGTCGGACGTGCTGGAATCGGACGGCGTGCGCCTGCGCGGCCTCGACCCGGCCTACACCCAGATCCTGATCAACGGCGAGAAGGTCCCGGGCTCGGGCTCGTCGTCGGGCTCGTTCGGCAACGGCGCCGACCAGTCGTTCTTCGTCGACCGCATCCCGGCCGAACTGATCGACCACATCGAGATCGTGCGCAGCAGCTCGGCCAACCGCAGCGGCGACGCCGTGGCCGGCGCCCTGAACATCGTCCTGCGTGACGCCCTGGCCCTGGACGGCGGCTATGTCCGCGCCGGCGCCCTGATGTTTGACGACAAGCGCATCCGCGGCGCCTTCGGCGGCGTGTGGGGCGGTCAGGTCGGCCCGGGCCGCCTGCTGGTCGGCGCCAACGTCCAAGGCCGTCGCAACCCCAAGGAAAAGCTCAGCCTGCGCTATGACGAGCCGGGCGCGACCCTGAACAACAACGAGATTCAGACCGACAAGCGCAACGGCACGGACAGCTCGTTCAACATCGCCTACGACGTGCCGGTCGGCCCCGGCCAGCTGTCGGTGAACGGCTTCTACGTCCACACCGACCGCTACCAGGACGAAGACTCGATCGAGTACAACACCGGGAACAACACCAACGCCAACCTGTCGACCATCAACAACAACGACGTCGACATCCAGCAGGACAGCTACTCGCTGAACGGCAAGTACAAGTTCCCGATGGCCGGCGGCACGACGACCGTGAAGCTGGGCTACGCGGCGTTCAAGAACGACGAGTACGAGTTCGAGTACGAGACCGAATATCTGCGCGACTCGACTCCGTTCCCGGACGGCGACCGCTTCACCGGCGACCGCGCCAAGACCCGCATCACCGACGACGAAGTCTCGGCCAAGCTGGAACACAAGCGCGAGCTGACGCAGAGCACCGACCTGGAGTTCGGCGTCCAGTACGAAGGCAAGCGCCGCGACAGCCGCGTCAGCGAAGTGCCGCGCAACCGCTACAACCTGCCCGCCGCCACGCCGCCCGCCTACAAGCCCTTCGACATCACCGGCAAGGCCCGCCTGGAGCAGACCCGCCTCGACCCGTACGTGATGCTGTCGGGCCGCTCGAACGGCTTCAAGTGGGAAGCCGGCCTGCGCTACGAGACAACCGACGTCACCGTCGACGACTTCGTGCTGCGTGAAGAGACCAAGAAGAAGTATGAGGTCCTGCTGCCCTCGGCCTCGATCCGCTACAACCTGACCGGTGCAGACCAGGTCTATGCCGCGGTAGCCCGCACGGTCCGCCGTCCGAGCTTCCAGCACCTGTCGCCGGTGCTGCTGGAAGAGGAACTGGGCGCCAACGACTTCGTCGGCGATCCGACCCTGGATCCGGAAAAGGCCTGGGGCCTGGACGTCGGCTACGAGCGTCGCATGGGTCGTGACGGCGTCTTCGGCGTCAACGTCTTCTACCGCGACATCAAGGACCTGCTGGAGATCTACAACACCGGCGTCCGCGGCTCGGCCGATGATCCGCCCAGCGACATCGCCTGGGTGTTCTCGGCCCGCAACACCGGCGACGGCAAGGTGTACGGCATCGAGTTCGACCTCTCGACCCCGCTGTCGTTCATCGGCCTGGATAACACCGGCGTGTTCGTGAATTACTCGTACCTCGACTCCGAGGTCAGCGACGAGTTCGGCAAGCGCCGGTTCAACAGCCAGGCGGAGTCGGTCTACAATGTCGGCTTCATCCAGGACATTCCGTCCGTCGCCGCCTCGTTCGGCATGACCTATCGCAAGCAGGGCGAGGCCTACAGCCGCGTCGTCGGCGAAGAGGTCACGACCACCTACGGCGCCGACCTGGAAGCCTTCATCGAAAAGCGGATCGGCAAGAACACCGTCATCCGCCTGACCGGCTCGAACCTACTGGACGCCAACAAGCGCGAGACGTTCAACAAGTTCACCACCCTGGCCAGCCAGCGTGATCGTGACTTCGACGAATACGAGCTGGAACGCGAAAAGGCCGGCCCGGTGTTCCAGCTGACCGCCCGCATGGCGTTCTAAGGAACCTTCGGGTTTTGAAATGAAGAAGGCGGCGCCCGCGAGGACGCCGCCTTTTTTCTTGGAGCTTTGGCTAGCGCTTTAAGCCGCTCGGCCCGTGTCTTCGCCCGTCATGAAGCCCATCAGCGCGTCGATGCGCTTGACCAGCTCGGCGCGGCCGCCGGCGCCGGACGTTTCCGCGGTCATGAAGGAGCCCAGGGCCTCGGCGGCCTGGACCAGACGGGGGTCCTTGACGGCCTCGCCCACGCGCTTGAGCTCAAGAGCCTGGGCGGCCAAGGCGCGACGGGCCTGGGCCGGATCGCTGTCCAGGGCCGTGGCTGCGGATTTGACGATGCGCAGGGCCTGGGACAGGCGCGCGGCGGGCGTGCCGGCCGCGTCGGCCTTGCGCTTGCGCGGACCCTTGTAGTCGGCCGAGTTGAAGCGGCGGCGGTCGGGACCGACATAGGCCACGGCCTCGATCCAGTCGCGCGGCTTCAGGGCCACCGCCTCGAGGCGGCGCTCCAGGTCGCCCAGGTTGAAGGGCTTGCGCATGAACTCGTGCACGCCGGCGTCACGGGCGCCGAAGATGGCCTCGGCGGTGGCTTCGGCCGTGCACATGATCACCGGCGCCTCGCGGCACAGCAGGTCGCTGCGGCGAATCTTGCGGGTGAAGGCCAGGCCGTCGACGCCGTTCTGGGCGTGCTCGACGAAGATCAGCTGCGGGTCGGTGGCCCGCGCCATGGCGTAGCCCTTCTCCGCCGTCGGCGCGGCGAAGATCTGCACCCCGCCCAGCGGGCGCAGGTGTTCAGCCAACAGACGCGCGGTCGCCGGGTTGGGGTCTACGACCATCACCCGTTGCACCTTGGCGGCGACACGCTGGATTGTGCGGGCGTTCCCGTCGAACACGGACTCGCGGCTCCTCGAAACTAGACCCCGATCAGTAGTCCCAGAATGTAAAAATCCGCTTATTGCGCCAAGAGGGTTGACCGCGTCTTTTTGTCAGGGGGTCGGACCCGATCAGGTCAGCAGCGGCACCGACAGGCCGGCTTCGAAATCCATGAAGATGTCGATGGCCTCGTCGACGTGGGCGGTGACGGCCTCGCCCTCCGGGAAGCGATAACGCCAGAAGCTGGAGATGTGCGAGATCACCCCGACCCGCTCGCCCAGGCTCAGAAACAGCTCGGGCGCGCGCAGCAGGAAATCGCGGAACTGTTGCGGCCGGCCGTTGTCGACCAGGCTGTCGAAGGCGTCGTCATAGACCTTCAGCGTGCGCAGGATGGCGCTGCGCTCGACCATCACCCCGCCTTGCAGGCGCTTGCGGGCCTCTTCCAGGTAGCGGCTGGTCTCGGCGTCGCGCTGGCCGGTGACCATGATGCGGCCGATCTCGTTGCTGACGTCGGTCAGCTGGGGCCACAGCTTGGTCAGCATCCACTTGTAATAGAGGAAGCCCTTCCAGCTGAAGACGCCCTCCTTGAAGCTCTCGCCTTCCATGACCAGGGTGTCGCGCAGGGGCTCAAGCCGCTCGTCGACATCGGTCGCCAGCAGCGCCTCGACCAGCCGCGCGGCGTGGGCCCGGCCCAGCCCCCCGACGTCGCGATAGGCCAGCTCGATCAGCTTGGCGATCTCCATGGTCACGAAGCCTTGCATGGCGTCGTAGTCGGCTGGCGACAGGGCGAAATAGCAGTTGGCCACGTTCAGGCCGTGGCGGCGCAGATGCTCGCGCAGCAGGAACGGGTCCAGCGACGGCAGGTTGTCCATGCTGCGCAGCGTCGTCAGGTCGCGGCTCATCTCGCCCGAGGCGTTGCAGGCCTCGATCAGCAGATCGGTCCAGCCGCGCTGGCCCACGAACACCGACTGCCCGCCCAGGCCGAGGTCGCGGCGGTCGAACGGGATGATGATCTTGGTCGCGGTCGGCCGCGCCTCGTCGAACAGGTAGATGTCGTCGTTGCGCAGGCGGTGCTTGATGATCAGCGCCGTGTTCAGGACCTTGTTCTTGAACATCGGGTGCTGGGCGTATTCGGGCCGGTGGCTGCTCTCGGCCTCGATGGCGATCAGGTTCAGCACGCGGCTGGTCGACGCCGTGCGCTCAAGAGCGCGCAGGCTGCGCATCACCCGGTCGGCCTTGTTGACCGGCTTCAGCTTGCGACGGCGCGCGAGTGCGGACACGAAACCCCCTTGTTCAGAAGGGTTCGTATAAGGCCAAGCCTGCTAACAAACGCTGACTGAACCGCGTTCAACCGTTTGCACGCAACCAAAAGTGGGGACTCAGCGCGGCGCGGCCCGCCGCATGACCTGGGCGAACGGCGCGATCCAGATCTCGGCCTCGTGGGCCTTCAGGTAGCGCAGCAGACCGTGGTGCGCCTCGGGGGAGACCGTCAGATAGTCACCGCCCACGCCGTGGAACATGAAGACGCCCAGGCCGCCCGCGCGCTGAACCTCCTTGACGTAGGCGATCAGGTCCTCGGCCGTGGCGGTCTCGGGGAACGAGCGGCTGGGCACGCGGAAGGGGTCCAGCTTGGCCGGGTCGCTGACCACCGCGTCATTGGGCACGCCGGTGCGGACATAGGCGATCGCGCCCGAAGCCTTCAGCGCGTCGGTATAGTCGACGCCGCCGGCCAGGCTGATGCTGCAAGGGACGGAATAGGTCCGCGTCGTCTGGCCGTCGATCGCGGTCAGCAGGGTGTTCATCGCCCCGATCTCGCGCAGCATGCCGGGGACGGTGTAGCGCTCGGCATTGAACTGGGCGTCCATCGGGAAGGATGCGCGCGGGCACGGGTGGAACATCGAGTGGTTGCCCAGCTCGTGCCCAGCCTGGGCCAGCCGTCGCCAGCGCGGAATGTCCTTGGCCGCGAACGTGCCGTTGAGGAAGAACGTCCCGCGCAGGCCCGCCACCTCCAGTTGTGGTGCGGCGACCTCCAGGTGCGAGACCAGGGCGTCGTCATAGGTCAGGATGATCGCCGCCTTGCGCCCGCCCGGCCAGTCGAAGGATCCCGCCGCGACCGGCGAGGCCAGGACCAGCGCCAGCAATGCGACAGCGATCCGAAGCACTAGGCGACCGCCAGGCGGAGCGTCGGGACCGGCCCCCGCAACGCCGCTACCGTCATCAACAGGCCGGCCGGGTTGATCGGCTTGGGATGCGCGGCGTCGAAGCCTTGGGCCAGCAGGCGTTCGGCGTCGCCGGCCATGGCGTCGGCGGTCAGGGCCACCACGGGCAGGTCGACCCGGCCGCCCTCGCCCGCGCGGATGCGGCGCACGGCTTCGCTGCCGTCCATCCCAGGCATGTGGACATCCATCAGCACGACGTCGAAGTCCTCGATGCGCAGGCGGACCAGGGCCGTGTGACCGTCGTCGGCCGTGGCCACGATGGCGCCGGCCGCTTCCAGGATGGCGCGGGCGACGGTCTGGTTGACGGCGTTGTCGTCGACGACCAACACGCGCGCGCCGGTCAGGTCCAGGGTCTCGATGGCGTCGTCGGCGTCATTGGCGGCCACGGCTTGCGGCAAGGCCAGGCGGGCGGTGAAGGTCGAGCCCTGGCCGGGCGCGCTCTGCACGCCGATCTCGCCGTCCATCATGTCGACCAGCTGGCGGCAGATCGCCAGGCCCAGGCCCGTGCCGCCGAAGCGGCGGGCAATGGTGCGGTCGCCTTGCGCGAAGGGCATGAACAGGCCGGCCTGCTGCTCGTCGCTCATGCCGACGCCGGTGTCGGAGACCGACAGGGCCACATCGTCGCCCAGCGGCGCGATGCGCACGGTCACGCGGCCGGTCTCGGTGAACTTCAGGGCGTTGGACACGAGGTTCATCAGCACCTGGCGCACGCGGGCGGCGTCGCCCGACAGCCATTCCGGGGTGGCGGGATCGATGTCCAGGACCAGCTCCACGCCCTTGAGCCGAGCGGTCTCGCTCCAGACCAGGCGGATCTGGGCGGCCAGCTTGCGGATGTCGAACGCCGCGACCTCCAGCTCCAGCTTGCCGGCCTCGATCTTGGAGAGGTCGAGAATGTCGTTGAGGATGGTCATCAGGCCGTGGCCCGACTGCTCGATCATCTCCAGATATTCGGCCTGGCGCTGGTCCAGCTTGGCGCCGCGCAGGGCGTAGGCCAGACCGAGGATGCCGTTCATCGGCGTGCGCAACTCGTGGCTCATCATCGCCAGGAAGGCCGACTTGGCGCGGCTGGCTTCCTGCGCCTCTTCCTGCGCCCGCTCCAGCGCCTGGTTGGTGCGGCGCATGACCCGCACCGCGTCGATGGCGTAGACGACCAGTCCGGCGATCGTCACCAGGGCGACGGCCTTGTCCCAGGTGTTGAAGCGCTGAGCCATCAGCGGCGTTACGATCAGGGCCAGGAAGGGTCCGGGCAGGATGGCCAGCGTCGCCGTCCAGCTGATCGTCGCATATTTCAGCCCTTCGACCACCAGGCCGAACAGGATCATCACGGCCGCGAACTTCATCGACATCGGGCCGTTGACGGCCGACCAGCCGGCCATGACCGACCAGGCCAGGGTGAAGGCGGCCGGCGGTCCCAGGCGAATGTACAGCGGCGTGCGGCTGCCCACGCGCGGCTTGAAGCTGAACTGCAGATAGACCAGCCAGCCTTCGAGCAGGACGTTGACGGCCGCCCACAGCAGCGGCGGCACGGGCCCGAAGTGGAAAGCCAGCAGTCCGCCGACCAGGGTCGTGACCAGCAGGCGCGCCACGCGACTGCGCCGGCTCATGATGAGCGAGGCGCCTTCGCGTCCGTCATCGAGGAAGTCTCGGAGAGCCAAAACGCTCCTCCCGCACGGCTAAGGTGCGGGAGGATAGAGCGAACATAGTTCACCAAGCGTTTACCGTGCGACGGTGTGTCGCACCGATATGGGTAGTCCCCCCTGGAAGGGGTCGCGCATCAGGCCCCAGCTATCCCTGGAAGGGGTCGCGCATAAGGATGGTGTCATCCCGCTCGGGGCTGGTCGACAGCAGGGCCACCGGGGCGCCGATCAGCTCCTCGACGCGGCGCACATACTTGATGGCGTTGGCGTTGAGGTCCTTGAACGAGCGAGCGCCGGCGGTGCTTTCGGTCCAGCCGGCGATCTCTTCGTAGACCGGCGTGGCGGCGGCCTGATCGCGCAGGCCGGCCGGCAGGTAGTCGACGACCTTGTCGCCGATCTTGTAACCGACGCAGATCTTCAGGGTCTCCAGGCCGTCCAGCACGTCCAGCTTGGTCAGCGCCACGCCGTGGATGCCGTTGATGGCCACCGACTGGCGCACCAGCACCGAGTCGAACCAGCCGCAGCGACGGGCGCGGCCAGTGTTGACGCCGACCTCGCGGCCGACGGTCGACAGGTGCTTGCCCACGTCATCGAACAGCTCGGCCGGGAACGGGCCCTCGCCCACGCGGGTCGTGTAGGCCTTGACGATGCCCAGCACGAAGCCAGTCGCCGACGGCCCCATGCCCGAGCCGGCCGAGGCCTGGCCCGCGGCGGTGTTGGACGAGGTCACGAAGGGATAGGTGCCGTGGTCGACATCCAGCAGCGAGCCTTGCGCGCCTTCGAACAGGATGCGCTTGCCGGCCTTGTGGGCCTGGTCCAGCACCCGCCACGCCGGCTGGGCGTAGGGCAGGATGCGCGGGGCCAGTTCCATCAAGGCGTCGAACAGTTCTTCCGCCGAAGCCTCCGGCAGGTTCAGACCGCGACGCAGGGCGCCGTGGTGGCTGAGCAGGCGCTCGATCTTGGGCTTCAGGGCTTCCGGATCGGCCAGGTCGGCGACGCGGATGGCGCGGCGGCCGACCTTGTCTTCATAGGCCGGGCCAATGCCGCGGCCGGTGGTGCCGATCTTCTGGGTCGAGGCGGCCTCGCGGGCCTGGTCCAGGTCGCGGTGCAGCGGCAGGATCAGGCAGGCGTTGTCGGCCAGGATCAGCAGCTCGGGGGTGATGGCCACGCCCTGGTCGGCGATCTTGTCGATCTCGCCCAGCAGGTGCCACGGGTCGACCACGACGCCGTTCCCGATCACCGACAGCTTGCCTTGCACGACGCCCGACGGCAGCAGGGCCAGCTTGTAGACCTTGCCGTCCACCACCAGCGTATGGCCGGCATTGTGCCCGCCCTGGAAGCGCACGACGACATCGGCTCGGTTGCTGAGCCAGTCGACGATCTTGCCCTTGCCTTCATCGCCCCACTGGGCGCCGACGACGGTCACATTGGCCATGGTAGAGATATGCCTTGTCACCTGCCCGGTGACGTCCAGCGGCCCTTCGACAGGACTCGGCCGCAGACGTTTATTCAGTTGTGGGCGGCAACGAAGGCGCGGTCAAATCCAGCGCCTCGCGAAGTCAGAAGGCGTAAACCAGCCGGACCCCCGCGTCGTCAAGCCCCTGGTTCTTCCCTTGGTGGAAGATCTGGCCGTTCGACAGGTGGGTGTAGCTCAGTTCCACCGACACCTTGTCGCTGACCTGGTAGCCCAGGGCCAGCTCCGGCTCGAACAGCACCTTCGAGCCGAAATCGATGCGGTGGTAATAGAGATAGGTGCGGCGGTCGCGCTCGGCCTGGGTCAGGCCCGGGGCGTTGGCGGGCGGCAGGCCGGCCTTGCCGTCGGTATAAGCCAGGCCGATGCCCGGGCGGAAATAGAAGCCGCCGGGCTGGCCCAGCTCGATCCGCCAGTCGAAGCCGGCGGCCACGAAGTTGGAGGTGTTCTTGCTGTTGATCGACACCATGGTGTGGACCTGCGGCTTGCCCAGCCACGTCAGGTTTTCCAGGCGATTGGTGCGATAGCCCAGGTGGACGTCGAAACCGTCCTCGCGCCCCGCGGCCCCCAGGCCGACGGCGTTGCCGATGAAGGTCACGTCGTGCTTGTAGACACCGACAAAGGCTTCGCCGGCGCAAGCGGGCGCGGCGACGGCCAGCGCGGCAGCGGCCGCGGCGGCGAACATGGCGGTCTTCATCGAGTCGTCCTGAACAGTCAGCCCCGCCCTATATGGATCGAACGGCGATTGTCGCAAAGTGTTTCAGGCGGCGTTTCTTGAACGGTTTCGCCCTGGTGTGGCGGCAACGCTTCAAAAGCAGCACTGCAACCCCTAAACCTGGGGGCATGACCATCGCCCTCGCTGACATCCAAGCCGCCGCCGTCCGTCTGAAGGGCCTGGCGGTCGAGACGCCGCTGATCGAAAGCCCTGCGCTGAACGAACGCCTGGGCGGGCGGGTGTTCCTCAAGCCCGAGACCCTGCAGCGGGCCGGGGCCTTCAAGTTCCGGGGCGCCTATAACCGGCTCAGCCAGCTGAGCGACGCTGAGAAGGCGCGCGGCGTCGTGGCTTTCTCGTCCGGCAACCACGCCCAGGGCGTGGCGCTGGCGGCCAAGCTGCTGGAGATCCCGGCCCTGATCGTCATGCCGTCGGACTCGCCGGCCGTGAAGGTCGCGGGCACCAAGGGCTTCGGGGCCGAGATCCGCTTCTACGACCGCTTCACCGAGGACCGCGTCGCCATTGCCGACCAGATCGCCGCCGAGCGCGGCTGCACGGTCGTGCCGTCGTACGACGATCCACACATCATCGCGGGCCAGGGGACGCTAGGCTTGGAGATCGTCGAGCAGGCCCGCGCCAAGGGTGTTGAGCTGGACCGCGTGCTGTCGCCCGTCGGCGGCGGCGGCCTGATCGCGGGCACGAGCACGGCGGTGAAGGGCCTTTCTCCGTCCACAGAAGTCTGGGGCGCCGAGCCCGCCGGCTTCGACGAGACCCGCCGCTCGCTGGAAAGCGGCCAGCGCGAGACCATCGACAAGGACGCCCGCTCGATCTGCGACGCCCTCCTGACGCCGGCGCCGGGAGAGCTGACCTGGCCGATCAATAGCAAGACGTTGAGCGGGATCGTAGCGGTGACCGACGCCGAGGTCGCTGAGGCGATGCGTTACGCGTTCTCGGTGCTGAAGCTGGTGGTCGAGCCGGGTGGCTGCGTGGCGCTCACTGCCGCTTTGACGGGCAAGGTTGATCTGAAGGACCGGACGGCGGCGATCGTGCTGTCGGGCGGAAATGTGGATCCGGGGTTGTTCGCGAGCATCCTCAAGGGTGAGATCTGAGCATTTCCATTTACCGCTCATCCCCGCGAAAGCGGGGACCCAAGCGGTGTTTCCAGATTGCGTTCTGACGTTCAGCGTGGGTCCCCGCTTTCGCGGGGATGAGCGGTTTTAGGGGTTGGGGATCAGATGAACTTTCCAAGCGCACAGCACCTCCCCCAGACCCCTCTCCTCGTCGTCGACCGCGCCGCGCTCACCCGCAACCTCGCCCGCATGCAGGCCCTCTGCGACGCCGCCAGCGTGCGCCTGCGCACCCACGGCAAGACCCACAAGAGCTCCACCCTGGCCCGGTTGATCGTCGAAGGCGGCGCCGTCGGCCTGTGCTGCCAGACGGTCGGCGAGGCCGAGGCCTATGTCGCCGGCGGCATCAAAGACATCCTCGTCACCGCCCCCGTCCCGCCCTGGGGCCCTGCCCGCCTGGCCGCCCTGGCCCGCACCTGCGCGACCATCGGCGCAGTCGCCGATGACGAGGGCCAGATCGACCGGCTCTCGGACGCCGCCGTCGCCGCCGGCGTCAAGCTGGACCTGGTGGTCGACCTCGACCTCGGCACCCACCGCGCCGGCGCCTATCCCAAAGACGCCCTGCGGCTGGCCCGCGCCGCTGACGCCTCGCCGGGCCTGCGGTTCGCCGGCCTCCAGGCCTATCTGGGCCACCTGCAGCACATGGACGACCTTGCTTTGCGCCAGAGCGCCGACGAGGCCGCCTTCGCCACGCTGAAAGACCTGGTCGCCGAACTGACCGCCGCCGGCCTGCCCCCGGGTGTCGTCACCGGCGGTGGCACCGGCACCCACGCCTACGACCTGGCATCTGGCGTCTATACCGAGCTGCAGGCCGGCTCCTACGCGGTGATGGACGTCGAGTACGACGCCTGCGGCGCGCCCGGCGGCGGCGACTGGGCGTTCGAGCCGGCGCTGTTCGTGGCCGCGACCGTGGTCTCGGGCAACCACAAGAGCCACGTCACCTGCGACGCCGGCTTCAAGGCCATGTCGATGGACGGCCCGCCGGCCCGCGTGGTCGCCGGCGCCGCGCCGGGCTCGCTGTGGCGGCCGATGGGCGACGAGCACGGCATGATCGCTCACCCCGCCATGATCGACGTGCTGAAGGCCGGCGGCCGCGATCCGCTGGGCTTCGACCGCGCCGTGGCGACCGCTGACGCCGATCCGACCCGCGATTTCCCGGCCGATGCGCCGAGGGTCGGCGACCTCGTCTGGCTGCAGCCGGGCCACTGCGACCCGACCATCAACCTCTATGACGCCCTGCACGTCTGGGACGGCGAAACGCTGGAGCGCTGGGCGGTGGACGGCCGGCGGGTCACGCTCTAGGGTCCGCGCCAAGATTTCCCCCAAAGAGGGTTCCGGATGAAACGCCTGCTGCTTGCCACCGCCTTGATCGCCGCGCCCATGCTGGCGCAGGCCGCTGACGCGCCCAAGATCGACCCCGCCAAGCTGTCGGCCCACATCAAGGTGCTGTCGTCCGACGACTACGAGGGCCGCGGCCCCGGCACGGCCGGCGAGACCAAGGCCGTCGGCTATATCGTCGAGCAGATGAAGGCCATCGGCCTGACCCCTGCCGGCGACGTGCAAAAGGACGGCAAGCGCGCCTGGACCCAGAACGTGCCGCTGGCCAAGTTCCAGCTCGACGGCCCGGTCGCCGCGTCCTTCACCAAGGACGGCAAGGCGCAAGCCCTGACCCAAGGCGACCAGATCGCCATCCGCGCGGCCATGACCAATGTCGACGCCGTCTCGCTGAAGAACGCCCCGATCGTCTTCGCCGGCTATGGCGTCAAGGCGCCGGAGCGCAATTGGGACGACTTCAAGGGCCTGGACGTGAAGGGCAAGATCCTGGTCGTTCTGATCAACGACCCGGACTTCGAAACGGGTTCCGGTGATTTCGGCGGCAAGGCCATGACCTATTACGGCCGCTGGACCTACAAGTTCGAAGAGGCCGCCCGCCTGGGCGCCGCCGGCGTGCTGATCGTCCACGAGACGGCGCCGGCCTCGTACGGCTGGGCCACGGTCAAGAACTCCAACACCAACGTGATGTTCGACATCGTCCGCAAGGAGCCGGCCAAGCAGCATCCGGCCGTCGAGGCCTGGATCCAGCGCGACACGGCCGTCGACCTCTTCAAGCAGGCCGGCCTCGACTTCGACGCCCTGAAGAAGCAGGCCCAGACCCGCGACTTCAAGGCCGTGGAACTGAAGGGCGTGACCTTCTCGACCGACTTCAAGGTCAAGCACGAGACGATCGTCTCCAAGAACATCGCCGGCCGCATCGTCGGCACGAAGTTCCCGAACGAGACCATCATCTACAGCGGCCACTGGGACCACCTGGGCGTGGGCGCGCCGGACGCCAAGGGCGACAAGATCTATAACGGCGCCGTCGACAACGCCGACGGCATCGCCGGCATCCTGGAGCTGGCCCGCGCCTTCAAGAGCCGGCCCGCGCCGCAGCGCTCGATCCTGTTCCTGGCCGTGACCGCCGAGGAAAAGGGCCTGCTGGGCTCGGAATACTATTCGGCCAATCCGCTGTTCCCGACCGCCACCACGGTGGGCGACATCAATATCGACGCCCTGTCGGCGGCCGGTCCGGCCAAGGACGTGACCACCTCGGGCGACGGCAAGGTCGACCTGCAGGACATGCTGGCCGCCAAGGCCAAGGCCCACGGCCGTTACTTCACGCCCGACCCGACCCCGCAGGCTGGCCACTTCTACCGCTCGGACCACTTCCCGTTCGCCAAGCGCGGCGTGCCGGCGATCTCGATCGGCTCGGGCAACGACCTGATCAACGGCGGCAAGGAAGCCGGCGAGAAGGCCGAGGCCGACTACACCGAGAACCGCTACCACCAGCCGGCCGACGAATGGTCGGCGAGCTGGGATCTGTCGGGCCAGGCCATGGACCTGGGGCTGGTCTACGAGATCGGCGCCGACCTGGCGAACTCGCGCGTGTGGCCGCAGTGGCAGGCGGGGTCTGAGTTCAAGGCGCTGCGCGACAAGACCGCGGCGCAGCGGAAGTAACACCAAGCGCACGAGATCCTCGTCCTTCGACAAGCTCAGGATGAGGATCTCGACTGCACCATCGTATCCAGAGCTTACCAGTAGCCCTCATCCTGAGCCTGTCGAAGGACGAGGGCGGACCCACGATCATGACCGCCTCCGTCTTCGACCTGTTCAAACTCGGCGTCGGCCCGTCGAGCAGCCACACCATGGGGCCGATGACGGCCGCCGTGCTGTTCATCGGCCGCCTGCGCGAGGCGGGGAAACTGGCCGACGTCGCGCGGGTCGAAACCCGCCTCTACGCCTCGCTGGCCCTGACCGGCAAAGGCCACGCCACCGATCGCGCCGTGATCCTGGGCCTGATGGGTTTCGTCCCCGCCACGCTCGATCCCGACGCCGGCGAGGCGGCCCTGCTGGAGAGTCAGGCCACCCAGTCCCTGAACCTGGGCGGCGACCATCCCGTCGCCTTCGACGAAGCCAAGGACATCGTCTGGCTAGGCCACGAACGCCTGCCGCAGCACCCCAACGGCCTGACCTTCACCGCCTTCGACAAGGCCGGCGAGGTCCTCGCCGAGCGCACCTATTTCTCGATCGGCGGCGGCTTCGTCCGCGACGAGCGCGAGATGGGCAGCAACGCCCCGCCCGAGACCGGTCCGGAAATCCCCCACCCGTTCGAGAGCGGCGCCGACCTGCTGCAACGCGCCGCCGATGCGGGCCTGTCGATCGCCGGGGTCATGGGCGCCAACGAGCTGGCCCGGATGTCGGAAGACGACATGAACGCCGGCCTCGACCGCATCTTCAACGCCATGGAAGCCTGCATCGATCGCGGCATGCGCCAGGACGGCGTGCTACCCGGCGGCCTGACCGTCAAGCGCCGCGCCCGCCAGATCCACCAGACCATCCTCGGCCGGATGGAGCGCCAGATGAGCGACCCGCTGGCGGCCATGGACTTCGTCAACCTGTGGGCCATGGCGGTCAACGAGGAGAACGCCGCCGGCGGCCGTGTCGTCACCGCCCCGACCAATGGCGCGGCGGGCCTGGTCCCCGCCGTGCTGCGGTTCTTCGTGCGCTTCCACAAGGGCACGCCCGAACAGATCCGCGTCTTCCTGCTGACGGCGGCCGCCATTGGCGCGCTCTACAAACGCAACGCCTCGATCAGCGGGGCGGAAGTCGGCTGCCAGGGCGAGGTCGGCGTCGCCTGCTCGATGGCCGCCGCCGGTCTGGCCGCCGCCCTGGGCGGCACCAACGCCCAGATCGAGAACGCCGCCGAGATCGGCATGGAGCACAATCTGGGCCTCACCTGCGACCCGATCGGCGGCCTGGTGCAGATCCCCTGCATCGAGCGCAACGCCATGGGCGCCATCAAGGCCATCGACGCCGCCCGCCTGGCGCTGTTGGGCGACGGCCAGCACTCGGTCAGCCTCGACAAGGTCATCGCCACGATGAAGCGCACCGGCGAGGACATGAACGAGATCTACAAGGAAACCTCGATGGGCGGCCTGGCCGTGGGCCTGTCGGTCAACCGGGTGGAGTGCTGACCGCAGGAGTCAGCAGCCTCGCGTCCCGCCCTTGCCGAACCGGCCGGCGATGCTAGGGTGCGCGCCGAGAACAGGAAGGGAACAGGCATGGCCAAGGGCGTGATCCGGGCAGGCATCGGCGGCTGGACGTTCGAGCCTTGGCGCGGTCCCTTCTACGGCGATGACGTCAAGCAGAAGGACGAGCTGAAATATGCGTCGTCCAAGCTGACCAGCATCGAGATCAACGGCACCTACTATTCGACCTTCAAGCCCAACAGCTGGCAGAAGTGGCGCGCCGAGACGCCGGACGACTTCGTGTTCGCGGTCAAGGCCAGCCGCTACTGCACCAATCGCAAGGTGCTGTCGGAGAACAACGACTCGCTCGAGAAATTCCTGTCCCAGGGGCTGGAAGAGCTGGGTCCGAAGCTGGGGCCCATCAACTGGCAGTTCATGGGGACGAAGAAGTTCGATGCGGCTGACTTCGAGGGATTCCTGAAATTGCTGCCAAAGGAGCGCGGCGGGGTACAGCTGCGCCACGCGCTCGAGGTTCGCAACCCGACCTTCGCCTGCCAGGAGTTCTACGACCTGGCCGCCAAGTACGGCGCGGCCATCGTCTACGCCGTCGACGACGAGGAGCCGACCTGGCCCTGCATCGACGAACCGACCGCCGACTTCACCTATGCGCGGCTGATGTCCAGCAAGCCGGACGAGCCGACGGGCATGACGTCCGAGGAGCTGGACGGGATCGTCAATCAGGCCCGGACCTGGGCCGAGCGGGGGGACGTGTTCGCGTACTTCATCGCCGGCGCGAAGGTGCGGAACCCGGCGGCGGCGATGGCGCTGATCGAGAAGTTGAAGGGGTGACGCTGCTCGACGCATTCGAAATCCGCTCGGGAAATCATCCCGTCGGGGGAATGACGATCGACATCGCCGAGGGGCCAAAATCCGGCCATGCCTCGGCGTCCCGCATCACCCTTTCCGATGCTGGGTTCGACTTGGTCGAACCGGTGCTGCGCCGCATTGCGCCGAACTATCACCCGGATACGCGCTACGGGATCGGTGAGTTCGACGCCGTGACCTGGCGTCGCGTCGCCGCGGAATTGAAGGCGACGGCGCATCGTTTGAGCGCGGACGGCGTCCTGACCGCCGATGATGTCGTCCACACGCTTGTCTATGACGCCGACGACAATCCCCTGGCCGATGCGGACAGCTTCCTGCGCGAAGCAAACACGCCAGAAGCCCGCGCAGTCATCGAAGCCTTTCTGTCATCGGTCGCCGACTGGATAGAAGCCCGCCTCGAGCATGCGACGGTCCTGACGATCTTCGGCTACTAGGCGGCCTTCTTCGGAAACCACGGCACGAACCCACTGGTCCGCGCCACATAGGCCTCATACCCCGGCTTGCTCTTCCGCATCCGGCCCTCGGTCGTCGGCACGCCGCTCCACTTCGTCAGCAGCACGGTGATCAGCACCGGCCCCGGCAGGCTCCAGGCGCCCAGGCCGCTCTCGGCGGCGATCAGGTACAGCCCCCACCAGACGCAGGCGTCGCCGAAATAGTTCGGGTGGCGGGTGTAGCGCCACAGGCCCTTGTCCATGACCTGGCCGGCGTTGGCGGGATCGGCCTTGAAGCGGGTCAGCTGCCAGTCGCCGATCGTCTCGAACAGGATGCCGACCAAGGCCAGGGCCGCCCCGGCGAAAGCCAGCGGGCCAAGCGGCCCCGGCTGCTGGCCCAGTTGCACCGGCAGGGCGACCAGGAAACCCAGGGCGTATTGCAGCGAGAACACCAGCAGCAGCGCGGTCTTGGCAAAGCCCCAGCCGCGCGTCCGCTCGGCATGGGCGATCATCGAGACATAGCGCCGATCGGCCCCATGCTTGCGCCACCGCCACAGCAGGTACCCGCCCAACCGCGCCGCCCACAGGGTGCAGAGGCCGGTCAGCAGCAGGCTGTGCGGGGTCGGCGGAGCTTGCAGAAAGGTGCTCCAGGCCAGCAGCGCCATGCTAGGTCCCCACCAGGCGTCGATGAAGCTGACGTCCTTGATCCGTAGACTGACGATCCACAGAAGCAGGAACGCAACCGCCGAAACGGCGGCGTTGACGAGGAGCAGGGTGAGCGGCGGAGGCATGTGAACAGGGACCTCGAGCAGGGCTATTGAACTGGCGAAAGGAAGCGACCTCTACGTCCCCACGACAAAACTCACCGTTGTCGTCGTGGACCCGCCGATGTTCAGCGTCTGCACCGTCTTGGCCCCCTCAACCTGATAGTCCTCGGCCCGTCCCGAGGTCTGCTTCCAGGCGTCCAGCAGCATCCGAACGCCCGTGGCCCCCACCGGGTGCCCGGCCCCGATCAGCCCGCCGGACGGATTGATCGGCAGCTTGCCACCGATGGCGATGTCGCCGGCCTCGACAGCCTTCCAGCTTTCACCGGGCGCGGTCAGGCCCAGGTGGTCGATGGCCATGTATTCGGTGGCGGTGAAGCAGTCGTGGGTCTCGACTGCGTCGATACCGGAGACGTCCGGCGCGATCCCGGCCCGCGCGCGGGCGTCCAGGATGGCGCGGCGCACCTGCGGGAAGACGTAAGGCGCGTCACGCGACGCCTCGACCTTGCGCGCATAGCTGATCGGCGCCGAACGATGGCCCCAGCCCTTGATGCGCGGGATGCTCTCCAGAGGGATGCCGCGCTTGTCGGCGTATTCCCGCGCCCGCCGCTCCGACGCCAGGAACACCACGGCCGAGCCGTCGGTGACCTGGCCGCAGTCCTGCTTGCGCGTGCGGCCCTCCACCACCGGATTGGCGACCGGATCGTCGGTGAAAGCCTCGGGTCCGAAATTCCACCCGCGAGTCTGGGCGTTGGGGTTGCGCTTGCCGTTGGCGAAATTGATCTCCGAAATCCCCATCAGGTGCCGGTAGTCCAGGCCGTAACGCCGGTCGTACTCGTCGGCCAGATCGGAGAAGGCGCGCGGCCACAGGAAACGCGCATCCTGGAACTCGTGGCCGGCCCAGGCGGCGCTGCCCAGGTTCTCGGCCGCCTTCTGGCCGGGGACATTGCGCATCTGCTCGATGCCGACGACGCAGGCCAGGTCGTAGCGCCCCGCCTCGATCTCGGCCGTCGCAGCCAGGATGGCGACACTGCCCGAGGCGCAGGCCGCCTCGTGCCGCGCGGTCGGCAGGCCGTCGAAGGCCGGATGCACCATGCCGAACATGCCGCCCAACAGGCCCTGCCCCGCGAACAGCTCGGCGGCGAAATTGCCGACATGGCCGGTCTCGATGTCCTTGGGATCCAGGTCGACGACCGCCAGCCCCTCGCCGACGACTTCGGCGAAGGCGTCGGCCAGCTCGCGTCCTTCACGGCTCCAGTTGGCGGCGAAGTCGCTCTGCCAACCACCCAGCACATAGACCATGCGCCAGCTCCCTCATTTCTAGTTAGTTCGATTATACAAGCGACCATCGTCGAGTCCACGACTTAGACGAACAACGGTTTGAACCACGTTGACTCGCCCAGCCGAAGCGGCCCACCAAGCCGCCCATGGTCCCGCCAAAGGCTCCTGCTCTCGTCCGTCGCAGTTCAGCCGCCCGCGCGCTGAACCTGATCGGCGACCGCTGGACCCTGCTGGTGCTGTACGCCGCCTTCATGGGGGTGAAGCGCTTCGACGGCTTCGTGGCCATGACCGGCGTCGCCCGCTCGCTGCTGACCGACCGCCTCAAGCGCCTGGAGACCGGCGGCATCCTGGAGCGCCGCCTCTATCAGGACCGCCCGCCGCGCTACGAGTACCGGCTGACGGCGATGGGCCGCGACCTGTACGACTCGGCGCTGATGCTGCTGGGCTGGGAGATGCGCTGGCGCTTCGATCCCGACTGCCCGTCGCACCAGATCGTCCACGAACCGTGCGGCCAGCCGCTGAAGCCCGTCCTGGCCTGCAAGACCTGCGGCGAGGCGGTGAAGGTGCGCGATATCACCCTCTCCCCCGGCCCCGGCGCCGGGCTTGAACCCGCCCCGCCGGCCCGCCATTCCCGCCGCGCCAGTTCCGACGACGTCGGCGGCGCGCCCCTGCATCCGATGCTGGAGCGCGGCATCGAG
The DNA here is from genome assembly GCF_058808315.1 of Caulobacter sp. GW821-FHT11E11. NCBI lineage: Bacteria > Pseudomonadati > Pseudomonadota > Alphaproteobacteria > Caulobacterales > Caulobacteraceae > Caulobacter > Caulobacter sp. GW821-FHT11E11. The sequence continues at coordinate 118,100 of NZ_JBXARO010000003.1, read as the reverse complement.
GTGCTGGGCGACCGCTGGACCGCCCACCTGGTCGCCGCGGCCTTCTACGGCCTGCGCCGGTTCAAGGATTTCCAGGCCGAACTGAAGGTCGCCAGCAACATCCTGACCGACCGCCTGGAACGACTAGTGGCGCGCGGTATGCTGGAGCGCGTGCGGTATCAGGAGCGGCCAGAGCGGTGGGAATACCGGCTGACCCAGGAAGGCCGCGACCTCTTCCCGCTGATCGCGGCGCTGATGGCATGGGGCGATCGGTGGCTGGCAGGTAGTGAGGGAAGCCCGGAAATCCTGACACACAGCTGCGGCGCGCGGCTGGAGCCGGTGGTGCGTTGCGGGGCATGCGGAGGCGGTGTCGATGTGGGAAACACCCAGGTATCCCTGCCTCTAAGCCAGAGTTGATCCGCTCGCCCAAGGAGCACGCCATGGACTTCCCATTGGGCCCGCTGGACCTGTTCCTGATCGACATCAGCGAGCCGCGCGACAATGACCTGCGCATCGTCATCGTGGTCGCTGACGATCCGAGCCCCTTCGAGACCGTAGACCTGGCCGGCATGTCGATCGAGGCGCGCGAGATCCGTCTCAATCGCGAGAGCCCGGTGCTGGAGCTCTACTGGTCCGACTATGTCGTCTACGCCATGCGCAACGAGCGTTTCGCGACCCTGGCGCCCGGCGAAGAGCCCGTCCCCGATCGCCTGTCGACCCGCGCTGCGTCGCCGTTCCTCGACTATGTGGCGGCCTCGACCTTCGCGACGAACGACTATCCGGGCCCTCTGACGCACTGGGCCCTGGTCACGCAGAACCATTGCCTGGACGTCGTCTCGACGACCCCGCCCGAGGTTCGCCGGCTCGAGCGCCATGAATATCCCACGGGTCCCGTGGCGAGGGACCGCGGCGTCGGCTAGGCCGTCACAGCCACAGCCCTTCGGCCTCCACGCCATCGCCCCAGAACCCCGGCTTGGGCGGTGTGATCCGGCCGCGCTCGACCCGCAGGCCGCCGGGATGATCCACCGCCAGCCACCATGGCCCGTCCAGGTCGGCGAAGTCGCTCGCCCCGCCCAGGTGCAGCGCCGGCGCGACGCCCAGCGACGAGGCGACCATGCAGCCCGTCATCACCTGGAACCCCAACCCCCGCGCGGCCTTCAGCATCGCGACCGCCTCGGTCAGGCCGCCGGTCTTGTCGAGCTTCAGGTTCACCGCCTGGTAGCGGCCACGCAGCTTGGCCAGATCGCCGCCGACATGGACGCTTTCATCGGCGCAGACCGTGAACGGCGGGTCCCAGCCTTCCAGGTCTTGGTCGGCGTCGGCCGGCAGCGGCTGCTCGACCAGGGCGATGGGCAGGTCGGCCAGCAGGGGCTTGAGGTCCCGCAGGATGTCGAAGGTCCAGCCCTCGTTGGGGTCGACGATGAACCGCGAGTTCGACGCAGCGGCCGCGACGGCGCGCAGGCGAGCGGCGGGATCTTCGGCCGAGAGCTTGATCTTGATCAGCGGCGCATCGGCGACGGCGCGGGCGGCTTCGGCCATGGCTTCGGCGCTGTCGAGGCTGACCGTGACGGCGGTGACCAAATCGGTCGGGACCGTCAGGCCAGTGGCCTCGGCGACGCTGACGCCCGTGCGCTTGGCGCGGAGGTCCCAAAGAGCGAGGTCAAGGGCATTGCGGGCCGCGCCGGGCTGCAACGCGGCGCAGGCGGCCTCCACATCGTCAGAAGCTAGCGCGGGCGCGAGTTGCGCCAACACGCTCTCCACCGTCTCGTCATAGCGGCCGTAGGGCACGCTCTCCCCACGCCCGATATAGCCCTCTGCCGAGGCCGTCACCTCGACCACGTCGGCGGCGGTCTTGACCCCGCGCGAGATGCGGAACGGGGCCTTCAGCGGATGCGAGACCGGGCGGGCGGAAACGACGATCGACATGCCCGCAGGCATGCCGCGTTTCGTCAGATCCTACCAGCCCCCCAAAATCACCAGCCCCAGTGACGCGGGATGGGCGAGTCGGCGCGGCGCTCGGCCATCACCTTCAGGGCCAGCGGACGGTCGACGACGAACAGCACCGCCCAGACCAGCAGCACGCCGGCATAGTGGATGGCGCCGAGCAGGCCGCCGGGACGACCGGGACGAACGAAGCGGCGCGCGGTGAACGGCTGGGTCATGGCGAAGTCGGTCATGTCGTCCCTCATCTGATGAAAACGATCTTGGCTGCGCCATGCGCCAGAATCGGACGTATTGAACTGGACCGCCGCCGCCCGCATTTCAGGGTAAGCTTCGAGAGGATTCCATGGCCAAGACCGTCAGCATCAACATCCCCCACCAGCTGGGCGCGGCCGAGGCCAAGCGCCGCCTGGAGCAGGGCCTGTCGCAGCTGGCCGGCCAGATCCCCGGCGGCGACGCCAAGGGCTTCACCCAGAGCTGGGCCGGCGACGTGCTGAACTTCTCGGCCGTGGCCATGGGCTCGACCATCACCGGCGTCGTCCAGGTGCTGGAGGATCACGCCCGCCTCGACATCTCCCTGCCCGGCCTGCTGGGCATGGCGGCCGGCAAGATCAAGGACGAGCTGAGCCGTCGCGGTCAGGCCCTGCTGAAGTAGCCATGTCGTCCCTGGAGATCTGGTCGCTCGGCTACTGCCGGGCGCGCGGCTATGGCGATCCCGTGCCGGGGCCGGCCGGGCTGTGGTTCGAGATCGGCTTTCCCGATCAGTTGGGTCGCCACGTTGTGACCTCGGCGTTCGAACCGAAGGCCTATCGCCGCCTGGTCGCGGGGATCGCCCGGCCCTGCACTTACGTCGAGGCCCTGGCGCCGCGCGAGACGGTCCTGCCCCACGTGCCGGCCGGCTGGATCGTCCGCGATCCGGCCTGGCTGATGGCCACGCGTCTGGCCGCCGCCGAGCGCCGAGCCGCCGCCCGGCTACACGCTCCGCCTGACGCAGACCGACAACAAGCTGCACATCGACATCGACGCGCCGGACGGCAGCCCCGCCGCCACCGGTCGCTGCGGCCTGGCCGGCGACAGCGTCACCTTCGACCGCATCATCACCGAGGAAGCCCACCGCCGGCGCGGCCTGGGTGGCCTGATCATGAGCCGGCTGACCGCCGCCGCCCTGGAGCACGGCGCTACCCACGGCGTGCTGATCGCCACGCCCGACGGCCGGGCGCTCTATTCGACCTTGGGCTGGTCCGAGGTCGGCGAGGTCGTGTCGGTCATCAGCGGCTGATCGCGCGCCAAGAGCTGCGCCGGTGTCATGGTCAGGAGCCCCTCCGGGATCGGGCGGCGGTTGGGGATATTGTCGCGGCCCCAGACGGCGATGGCCTGCAGCACCGGCAACAGGTCGGCGCCCGCCGGGGTGAGGGCGTAGCGCCCCCGCGCGCCCGAGCCCGCTGCCGCCCGCTGCTCGACGATCAGCCCCGCCTCAACCAAGCGCTTGAGGCGCTCGGACAGGATGTTGGTGGCGATGCCCTCGGGAGCGGACTGGATCTGCCGGAAGCTGCGCGCGCCCAGTATCAGGTTGCGGATCACCAGCAGCGACCACTTGTCTCCCAGGATGTCCAGGGTCGAGGCCATGGCGCAGTCGGAGCGGAAGGTGCGGTCCATGGCGAAGATCTCACGCTTGCAAAATGCAACCTAAGCCCGGATAGTCCGCGCAACAAGCGGGGGAAATCCAGATGATCGTCGCACCTATCACGTCCACCCTGGCCGCGCTCGCCGCCGTCGCCCTGGTGGGGCTCAGCGTCCCGATCTCGGCCCAGCGGTTCAGGGCCAAGGTCTCGCTGGGCCATGGCCGCGACAAGGACCTGGAGTGCCGCGTCCGCGCCCAGGCCAACTTCGTCGAATATGTGCCGCTGACCCTGATCGTGCTGGGCCTGGCCGAGGCCGGCGGCGCGTCGACGATGGCGATCACCCTCATCGCCGCCGCCGTCGTGCTGGGCCGCGCCGCCCACGCCTGGGGCATGCTGGGCGGGCCCTTGCGCGCCCGTCAGCTGGGCATCCTGCTGACCTGGATCGCGCTGCTGGGCGCCGCCGGCGTGCTGGCCTTTAGCCTGATCTAGACCACCGAGACCTCAGCCGAGGCCAGGCGATCGGGATCGCCGGCGGCGAAGATTTCGACGACCTTGCCGTTCTCGATCCGGATGTCGAGCACCAGGTACAGCCTGCCCAGCGGAGCCACGACCGCGCCGATGACGCCATCGACCAGGGCGGTGCGACCGGAGACCGCCAGGCCGTTGTAGTAGGCCGCGACCTTCTCGGCGCCGCGCAGCTCGCGGGTCTGGCCGCCGCCGGCGAAGATGTCGGCGCGGACCACGACATTGGGATCCAGCACCGCCATCAGCCCGGCCATGTCGCCGGTGCGCGAGGCCAGCAGGAAGGCGTCGACCACGCTCTTCTGGGCCGTCTGGGCCGTATCCAGCACATCGCCGCCGCGCACCCGGCGACGCGCCCGGCTGGCCAGCTGGCGGGCGGCGTCAGGCGTGCGCTCGACGATCGGCGCGATCTGCTCGAACGGCATGTCGAACAGGTCGTGCAGGACGAAGGCGATCCGCTCGGCCGGGTTCAGCGACTGCAGCACGACCAGCAAGGCCAGCCCCACGGAGTCGGCCAGGATGGTCTCGCGCTCGATGGCGTCCTCGCCGCTGACCGAAGGCTCGGGGCCACCTTCCAGCAGGGCGTCCTCGCGGCGGGACTTCTTGGCGCGCAGCATGTCCAGGCACACGCGCGAGGTCACTGTCGTCAGCCAGGCCGACAGGTTGTCGACGCCGCTGGTGTCGGCGCGCGACAGGCGCAGCCAGGCCTCCTGCACGGCGTCCTCGGCCTCGGGCAGCGAGCCCAGCATGCGGTAGGCCACGCCCCGCAGGCGGATGCGGTCGGCTTCGAATCGATCGGCGAGAAAATTTTGTTCGGGCATCGGTCACATCGCTCCGTCGGCTTCCGTCACCTCTTCGACGAACGGATGTCGCCGGATGTGACCGGCGGCGCCGACAAACCGCAAGGAGACTTCGATGCAAGCCCGTATGACCCAGCCCGCCTTCCTACTGCCCGACGCCATGAAGGCTCTGATCGCGCTCAGCAAGTCCGCCCATGTCGAGGGCGTGCCGGAAACCCTGCACGAGCTGCTGCACCTGCGCGTCAGCCAGATCAACGGCTGCGGCGTCTGCCTGGAGATGCACGCCCGCGCCGCCGCCAAGGCGGGCGAGAGCCCCGAGCGCCTGGCCACCGTCGCCGGCTGGCGCGACACACCCTATTTCACCGACGCTGAACGCGCCGCCCTGGCCCTGGCCGAGGCCGTGACCCGCGTGGCCGACAAGGCCGACCCGGTGCCGGACGACGTGTGGAATGAGGCTGCCCGTCACTATGACGAGAAGGCCCTGGCCGGCCTGCTGATCAGCATCTCGGCGATCAACGTCTGGAACCGCCTGAACGCGGCGACGCGCCAGGTGGCGGGTAGCCTCGGCGTGTAATCGGAAGGGCTAGAGCCGCCGCGAGTCGTAGTCGTGGCGGCCCAGGCTCTCGAAGCGGCCCTCCTCGGCCTTGTTGATGTATTGGGCGGCGACCAGCCAACCCTTCACTGGGCGCAGGGTCCCGAGACAGCCCAGGATCAGGGCCGGGAACACCGTGGCGAAATGCACCCAGATCGGCGGGTGGAAGGCCACCTCGACCCAGGCGAAGATCGAGATGATCACGATGCCGACGCCGCTCATCACGAAGAAGGCCGGGCCGTCGGCCGGGTCGGCGAAGCTGTAGTCCAGGCCGCAGCGGTCGCACGACGGGGCCAGCTTCAGAAAGCCGCTATAGAGCTTGCCCTCGCCGCAGCGGGGGCAGCAGCACTTCAGGCCGGCCTCCACAGGCGTGGGGGAGTCGTAGAACTGTTGGTCGGCCATCGAAGAGCCCTTCCTACAATCGCAGGATTGATCCATACATTGTGCGATCAATGTATGGATATTGTCGCGTGACCACAACTAAGGGATCACCGAATCTGGCGCCCGCCTGGCTGCGTCGGATCGACGCCTTGGACGGGCCGGCCTATCGCCGCATCGCCCAGGCGCTTGAAAACGCGGTGGCCGAGGGCGAGCTGCAGGCCGGCGACCAGATCCTGGCCCAGCGCGAAGTGGCTCGTCTTGTCGGAATCGACTTCACCACCGTCACCCGCGCCTATGCCCTGGCCCGCGAGCGCGGTTTGATCGAGGGCGCGACCGGTCGCGGCACGTTCATCCGTTTACGGACGATTGAGGATGAGGCCGGTCTGGTCGACCTGTCGATGAACCTGCCGCCCCCGCCGGCGGGGCTGAACCTGGCGGCCCTGCTGCGCGAGACGACCGGCGCGATCCTGGCGCGAACCGATCCGGCGACCTTGATGGCCTACCACCCCGGCGCGGGCTCCCTGGCCCAACGGACGGCCGGTGCGGCCTGGCTTGTAACGGTGCTGGGCGAGGTCGCGCCCGAGCGGGTCGTGGTCGCCAGCGGGGCGCAGACGGCGCTGTCGGCGCTGCTGGACCATCTGACCGTCCCCGGTGACACGATCCTGGCCGAGGCCTTCGCCTATCCGGGTCTTCTGGCCACCGCCGCTCGGCGCGGCCTGAAGGTCGTCGCCTGCCCGCTGGACGACGAAGGCCTGGAGCCCGCGGCGCTGGCGCGGCTGATCGCCGAGCATCGTCCGCGCCTGCTGTGCTGCACCCCGACCTTCCAGAACCCGACGGCGGCGACCATGAACCTTTCGCGGCGAGAAGCGGTCGTGAACATCGCCAAGGCGGCAGGCGTCACGATCATCGAGGACGACGCCTACGGCCTGCTGCCAGCCTCGCCCCTGCCCGCCCTCGCGGCCCTGTGGCCCGAAGGCGTGTTCCACGTCGCCACCACCGCCAAGACCCTCTCGCCGGGCCTGCGCCTGGCCTATGTCATCGCGCCGCCGGGGCAGGCGGAAGGCTTCGCCGCGGCCCTGCACGCCATCGCCCAGATGCCCGCGCCGCTGATGGCGGCCGTGGTCACAAGCTGGATCCGCGACGGCGTCGCCGGCCAGGTCTTGGCGGGGGTGCGGGAAGAGGCTGTGGCGCGGCGAGCCTTGGCCGCCGAGCTGCTGCCGGCGGCCGTGGGCGGCGCGGAGAGCCTGCATGTCTGGCTGCCCGGCGCCGTGGCCGACCCGGCGGCGCGCGAACGCGGCCTGGCTCTGGTCGGCGCCGAGGCCTTCCGCGCGCCGGGCGCGGCCGGCGAAGGCCTGCGCATCTCGCTCGGCGCGGCGGGAAAGCGCGGGACTTTAGTGCGCGGCCTCAAGGAACTGGCCGCGCTCACGAGTTAGAACTCGACGTCATCCTCGTTGATCTCGCCATCAGCCTCGCCGCCCATGGCGTTCTCGAGGCTGTCGATGATGTCGTCCATCTGATCGGCGGTGATCGAGACGTAGATCGACTCGCCGCCGATGGCCGAGACCAGGAGGCGGTAGCCGTCCTCGGTTTCCTGCAGACTGAACGATTGGAGCGGCAGGAGCTTGGCCATAGGGGATCCTTCCCGGAAAAACGAGGCGCTCATCTAGAGACCCGAAGGCCCTATTTCAACGCGCCTCGCCGCAGCATGGCCACATGGGTCGCGATCAGCGGCTCGCGGTCGACCCACGGGAACTCCGGCCGGGCGATCAGCAGCGAGACCAGGCCGTGCAGGCCGGCCCACAGCGCCTGGGTCGCGGCCATGACATCGTCGCCGGCCATCTGGCCCCGCGCGTACAGCTCGCCGACCATCTCGACGAAGACGTGGAAGACCTCCTTGCCCGCCGTCATCGGGCGGCCGCCGGTCTTTTCCAGGAACGAGCCGTCGACGCTCTTCTCCAGCATGAAGGCCACGCGGTAGGCATCCGGGTGCTCCAGGCCAAAGTCGATATAGACCCGCAGGCAGCGTTCGAAACTCTCAGGCGTCGGGGTGTAGTCTACCCGCGCGGCGGCCATCTTCTGACCCAGGATCGCGAAGGCCCGCACACACAGCTCGGCGGCGATGTCGTCCTTGGTGGCGAAGTAGGCGTACAGCGCTGGCTGCGAGATGCCGGCGATCTCGGCGATCTGCCGGGTCGAGACGGCGTGGACGCCTTTCTGGGCGAACAGGCTCTGGGCGGCGTCGAGGATCTCCTCGCGGCGCTCGGCGCCCTGGCCCTTGGGTTTACGCGGGGAACGGGTCTGCATCCGACGTCCTTGACCACCGGTCTCCAAGCTTGACAAGCAAGCATTATCGATCACTGATAACTTATCATCGATCGATGTGGAACAGCTTATGTGGCGGAACGGGTTTCTGGCGTCGACGACTCTAGTCGCGGCGGTCGTTCTGGCCGGCTGTGGCGGCAAGCCCAAGACCGATGAACCGGTTGCGCCGACGCCGGTCGAGGCCGCGCGGGTAGCCGCTCCCGGCGCGTCGGGCGCGGTCACCGGGGCCGGGACGCTGGAGCGCCGTCGCGAGATGGCGCTGTCGTTCCGCATTCCCGGCGTCCTGACCGCCGTGCGGGTCGAGGCCGGCGATACCGTCCGCGCCGGCCAGGTCCTCGCCGCGATCGATCCGGCGGGCGTCGACGCCCGCCAGCAGCAAACCGCCGCCGACCTGGAACGCGCCCGCCGCGACGTCGAGCGCGACAAGACCCTGTTCGAGAAAGGTTTCGTGGCCAAGCAGCGCATCGACGACCGGGCCAGCGTGCTGAAGGCCGCCCAGGCCGCCTATGACGCCGCCCGCTTCGACCGCCGCTGGGCCAGCCTGGCCTCGCCGGTGTCGGGCGTGGTGCTGGAGCGCCGGGCCCAGGCGGGCGAGGTCGTGGCCGCCGGCCAGGTGGTGGCGCGGGTCGCCGACCTGACCTCGCCGCTGGTCCTGCGCCTGCCCCTGGCCGCCCGCGAGGCCGCCCGTGTGCGCGTCGGCGACACCGCCCAGGTGACCGTCGAGGACCTGGGCAGCCAGGCCCTGACCGGCCGCGTCACCCGCGTCGGCGAGGCCGCCGACACCCGCACCGGCGCCATCAGTGTCGAGATCGAGCTGTCCGCCCCGCCGGCCGCCCTGCGCTCGGGCCAGGTGGCCCATGCCAGCCTGCAAGTCCGCACCGCGCCCGGCGCCGCCACGACCTATGCCCGCATCCCGGCCGAGGCGGTGCTGGAAGCCAGCGGCCAACGCGCCTTCGTCTACCGCTTCGACAACGGCAAGGCCCGGCGCACGGCGGTCAGCTTCGGCGGCTTCGACGGCGACGACGCCCTGGTCGCGGGCCTGCCGGGCGGGACCCAGGTGATCACCGCTGGAGCCGGCTTTGTGGCCGACGGCGAGGCCGTCCGGGTCGTCGACCCCGCGCATCTGGGGCGCTGATCCGTGAAGTTCGACCTCGCGACCTTCGCCGTCCGCCGCTGGCAGTTCACCCTGGTCGCCTTCGGCCTGCTGGTGATGCTGGGGGTCAACGCCTTCCTGAACGTGCCGCGGTCCGAGGACCCGCACTTCCCCACCCCGATCGTCATCGTCCGTGCGGTGCTGCCCGGCGCCGAGCCGTCCGAGATGGAGCAGCTGATCGTCGACCCGGTCGAGGACGCCGTCGACGGCCTCGACGACATCGACAAGGTCGAGTCGACCGCCGTGGACGGCGCGGCGGTGATCCGCGTCCACTTCACCTGGGACGTCGACACCGAGCGCAAGTTCGACCAGGTCGTGCGCGAGGTGAACGCCATCCGCGGCAACCTGCCGGCCGGCCTGCAGCGGCTGGAGATCGAGCGGGTGCGCACCACCGAAGTGTCGATCGTCCAGGTCGCCCTGACCTCCGACATCCTGCCGATGCGCCGCCTGGAGAAGACCGCCGACCGCCTGCGCGAGCGGCTGGACCGCGTGCCGGGCGTGCGCGAGGCCAAGTACTGGGGCGCGCCGCCGTCCGAGGTGCAGGTCACGCTGGACCTGGCCCGCCTGGCGGCGCTGCGCCTGCCCGCCACCGCCGTGGCCGACGCTCTGCGCCAGGCCGGCGCCGAGGCGCCGATCGGCGCGGTTCAAGCCGGAGAGAGACGCTTCAACGTCAAGTCCGGCGGAGCCTTCCGCGACCTGGCGACCGTGGCCGACACGCCCGTCCGCTCGCTCGGCGGCCAGGTCACCCGCGTCCGCGACGTGGCCAGTGTCGCCTGGGCCCAGGCCGAGCCCTCGCACCTGACCCGTTTCAACGGCAAGCGCGCCGTGTTCCTGACCGTGAACCAGAAGGACGGCCAGGACGTCGCCAAGATCACCAAGGCCGTCCAGCAGGTGTTGGACGACTACGAAAAGACCCTGCCCGCCGGCGTGAAGCTGGAGCGCGGCTTCGTCCAGGCCGAGAACGTCAAGCACCGCCTGAGCAACCTGTTCCGCGACTTCGGCATCGCGCTGGTTCTGGTGCTGATCACTCTGCTGCCGCTAGGCCCGCGCGCCGGCGTGGTGGTGATGGTCTCGATCCCGCTTTCCCTGCTGATCGGCCTGACCATGCTGCAGGCGTTCGGCTTCACCCTGAACCAGCTGTCCATCGCCGGTTTCGTGCTGGCCCTGGGCCTGCTGGTCGACGACAGCATCGTCATCACCGAGAACATTGCCCGCCGGGTGCGCGAGGGCGAGGACCGGGTCGAGGCGGCCATCAACGGCACGCGCCAGATCAGCCTGGCGGTGCTGGGCTGCACGGCCACCCTGATGCTGGCCTTCCTGCCGCTGATGGCCCTGCCGGCCGGCTCGGGCGCCTATATCAAGTCGCTGCCGGTGACGGTGCTGTGCACCATCGCCGCTTCGCTGCTGGTCTCGATGACCATCATCCCGTTCCTGGCCAGCCGCCTGCTGGACAAGCATTCCGACCCCGAGGGCAACGCCCTGCTGCGGGCGGTCAATGACGGCATCCACCGCTTCTACCGGCCGGTGCTGCACCGGTCCCTGGCGCGGCCGTGGCTGACCCTGGCGATCCTGCTGGCCATCTGCCTGACCACCCTGCCGCTGGTGAAGCTGATCGGGTCGAGCCTGTTCCCCCAGGCCGAGACGCCGCAGTTCCTGATCCGCATCGAGACGCCCGACGGTTCGTCCCTGGCCCGCACCGACCGCGCCCTGCGTTATGTCGAAAGCCGCCTGAAGACAGAGCCCGACATCGCCTGGCAGGCCGCCAATCTGGGCCGCGGCAATCCGCAGATCTTCTACAACCGCAGCCAGCGCGAGAGCGCCACGACCTTCGCCGAGGTGTTCGTCAGCCTGAAGGCCTGGGAGCCGGGCAAGAGCGAGCGGGTGCTGGACCGGCTGCGGCGCGACTTCAACAACTATCCCGGCGCGCGGATCAGTGTCCTGACCTTCGAGAACGGCCCGCCGATCGACGCGCCGGTGGCCGTGCGCCTCACGGGGCAGAACCTCGAGGTCCTGAAGGCCCTGGCCGCCCGGACCGAGGCGATCCTGAAGGCCACGCCCGGCACGCGCGACGTCACCAATCCCGTGCGCCTGGACCGCACCGACCTGGACCTGGGCGTCGACGAGGCCAAGGCCGCCGCCCTGGGTGTCCCTGCGGGCGCCCCGCGCCGCATCGCCCGCCTGGCGCTGTCGGGCGAGGAGGCCGGCCGCTTCCGCGACTCCGACGGCGACGACTACGCGGTCAAGGTGCGGCTGCCGGCCGCCGATGTCGACGGCGCGGCGCGCAATCCGCTGGCGGCGCTGAAGGGCGTCTATGTCCCGACCGCCGACGGCCTGGCCGCCCCGCTGGACGCCATCGCCATGCCGAAGCTCAAGAGCAGCCCCTCACGCATCGACCGCTTCGATCGCGAGCGGACGGTGACGATCAGCTCGTATGTCCGCACCGGCTTCCTGGCCTCGGGCGTGACGGAAGAGGCGGTGGCGCGGCTGAATAAGGACCTGCCCTTGCCCCCCGGCTACCGCCTGTCGCTGGGCGGCGAGGCCGAAGCGGCGTCGGAGAGCTTCGCGGGCCTCGGCGCGGCGGTGCTGGTGGCTGTGTTCGGCATCCTGGCCGTGCTCGTTCTGGAGTTCCAGAAGTTCAAGACCGCCCTGGTCGTGGCCGGCATCATTCCGTTCGGGGTGTTCGGCGCGGTGCTGGCCCTGGCGCTCACGGGCAACTCACTGTCGTTCACCGCGACGATCGGCGTGGTCGCGCTGATCGGCATCGAGATCAAGAACTCGATCCTGCTGGTCGACTTCACCGAACAGCTGCGCCACGAGGGCATGAACCTGCACGACGCCATCGAGAAGGCCGGCGAGGTGCGCTTCCTGCCCGTGCTGCTGACCTCGGTCACCGCGATCGGCGGCCTGCTGCCGCTGGCCCTGGAACGCTCGGGACTCTACTCGCCCCTGGCCATCGCCATCATCGGCGGCCTGATCACCAGCACCCTGCTGAGCCGCGTGGCGACGCCGGTGATGTACTGGCTGACGGCGCGCGGGAAGGCCGAGCACGCCTAGGGCGGACAGGCATTCTCTTCACCCGCTCCGAAAAGGAAGCCGGTGCATTTCTGCACCCTTAGGTTAAGCTGCAGGCCTGTCGCGTCATGTGAAGGCTGTCTGGTTGAGTCGTGGGAGTATTGTTGAAGCCGAGGGCGCTCGGCCGCGCTATCCGGCGCTGGACGCGCTCAGGGCCGTCGCCGCGCTCTGTGTGATCGTCTATCACGCCGTTCTGCTGAACGGGATCGGCATCCCCCAGATCGCCAAGGTGTTCGTCTACCGGTTCGGGCTGGCCGTTCCGCTGTTCTACGCGCTGTCGGCGTTCTCGCTCGCGGTTGGCTACTATGGACGCCTGCGAGGGTTCGACGACCTGATCCGCTACGCGCTGCGGCGGTACTTCCGGATCGCGCCGCTGTTCTACGTCCTGGTCCCGATCTGGATCGCCGTGATGTGGTTCAGGGAGGGCCAGGCGACCACGCCGTTCGCCGTCTTCGCCAACCTGACGTTCCTGTTTGGCTTCATGCCGGGCCTCCACGAGAGCGTGGTCTGGGCCGGCTGGTCCATCGGCGTGGAGATGATCTTCTACGCCCTGCTGCCGCTTGTTCTTCTGGTCGCGCGCGGGGTCGGCTCCAGCCTCGCGCTCTACGCCGTCAGCCTGGTCGTCGCCGTGGCGTTCCAGGCCTGGATCGGGCCGAACGGAACCTATGGCTACATGAACATCGTCACGCACCTGCCCCACTTCATGGCGGGGTTGGCGGCTTTCCATATCCACCGGTCCGGCCTGCTGGACGGGCGTGATCGCCTGCGCGCGGCTCTGCTGCCCATAGGCCTGTCGATCTGGGCGGTGATCGCGGGGTTCAGGATCAGCCACCCGGTCGTCCGGAGCGTGGACGTCGAGCAGTACCTGATCGCCCTGGCCTTTCCGTGTGTGATCCTCTCGCAGCTGAAGCGGCCCAGCGCCTTACTGGTCAATCGCGTCGCCCTGTTCCTGGGCCGGCGCAGCTTCAGTCTTTATCTGCTGCACCCGCTGGTGATCGTCGCCACCGCGCCGCTGGTGGCGGCGATGACAGCGGCGCACGGGAATGCGGTCACGGTCGCGGCCGTCGTGGCGATGATCATCCTGCTGACCGTCGCCGCCGCCTCGATCACCTATCCGCTGATCGAAGCGCCCTTCATGCGGATCGGCGAGAGGGTCGCCACTTGCCTATTATACGATCGTATAGCAACCTCTCCTCCTGCTCTTGGGGAGAGACACAATGGCCGACACCACCAGCCGCGACGCGGTGATCATCGGCGGGGGGCATAACGGCCTCGTCTGCGCCTTCTACCTGGCCAAGGCGGGGTTGAAGGTCACGGTCTGCGAGGCGCGGAGCGTGGTCGGCGGGGCGGCGGTGACCGAGGAGTTCCACCCCGGCTTCCGCAACTCGGTCGCCAGCTACACGGTCAGCCTGCTGAACCCGCGCGTGATCGCCGACATGGGCCTGCACGGCTACGGCCTGACCTTCCTGGAACGGCCGATCTCGAACTTCCTGCCGATCAGCGACGACAAGTTCATCAAGCTGGGCGGCGGGCTGGAGCGCACCCAGGAGGAGTTCCGCAAGTACAGCCGCCGCGACGCCGAGGTGCTGCCGGCCTACTACGCCATGCTGGACGAGATCGGCGACGTGCTCCGCGACTTCGCCCAGGAGACGCCGCCGAACCTGGGCGACGGCCTGCCCGGCATGCTGCGAGCCCTGCGCCAGGGCGGGCGGCTGGCCTTCCTCTCCCGCGAACGCAAGCGCGACCTGCTGGACCTATTCACCAAGAGCGCTCGCGACGTGCTGGACGGCTGGTTCGAGAGCGACGCGGTCAAGGCGGCGTTCGGCTTCGACGCCGTGGTCGGCAACTTCGCCAGCCCCGACACGCCGGGGTCCGCCTACGTCCTGCTGCACCACACCTTCGGCGAGGTGAACGGCAAGAAGGGCGCCTGGGGCCACGCGGTCGGCGGCATGGGCTCAATCACGCAAGCGATGGCGAAAGCCTGCGAGGCGGCGGGCGTCGAGATCTTGCTGAACGCGCCGGTCGAGGGCGTCCATGTCAACGGCGACAAGGCCGTCGGCGTGCAGCTGGTCGACGGCCGCCAGATCATGGCTCCCATCGTCAGCGCCAACGTCAATCCGGCTCTGCTCTACAAGAAGCTGGTTCCGCCCTCGGCCCTGACCGCCGACTTCCGCAAGACGGTCGACGGCTACAAGAACGGCTCGGGCACCTTCCGGATGAACGTGGCGCTGTCGGAGCTGCCCAGCTTCACCTGCCTGCCGGGCCGCGAGACCGCCGAGCACCACCAGTCGGGCATCGTGATCGCCCCCAGCCTCGACTACATGGACGCCGCCTATCGTGATGCGAAAGCCGAGGGCATCAGCAAGGCCCCGATCGTCGAGATCCTGATCCCCTCGACCATCGACACTTCGCTGGCGCCTCCGGGCCAGCACGTGGCCAGCCTGTTCTGCCAGCAGTTCGCGCCGGAGCTGCCGAACGGCCGCAGCTGGGACGAAGTGCGCGAGGCGGCGGGCGACCTGATCATCGATACGGTCGATCAGTGGGCGCCGGGCTTCAAGGCCTCGGTGCTGGGCCGCACCCTGCTGTCGCCGCTGGACCTGGAGCGCAAGTTCGGCCTGATCGGCGGCGACATCATGCACGGCCACATGTCGCTGGATCAGCTGTGGGCCACCCGGCCCTTCCTGGGCAACGCCAGCCACCGCGCGCCCATCAAGGGTCTCTACATGTGCGGGGCCGGCACGCACCCCGGTGGCGGCGTCTCGGGCAATCCGGGCCGCAACGCCGCGCGCGAGATCCTGCGCGACAAGGATTTCGTCACGGCGGTGAAGCTGTCGGTGGTCGGGCGATGACCGCGATCTCCAACGAGGATCCGCAGGCTGACTGGGGACTGCCGGGTTGGATCTACGGCAACGAGCGCTTCTTCAAGGAAGAGCAGGAGAAGATCTTTCGCCCGTCGTGGCAGATCGTCTGCCACCTGAACGACATCCCCAAGCCCGGCGACTTCCACACCTTCGACTTCGTGGGCGAGAGCCTGGTCGTGGTGCGCGGCAAGGACGGCGGGGCGCGGGCGTTTGCGAACGTCTGCCGCCACCGGGGCGCGCGGCTGCTGGACGGGCCCGTCGGCCACTGCGGGCGGATCGTCTGCCCCTATCATGCCTGGACCTACGACCTGGAAGGCCGGCTGATCGGCGTGCCGATGCGCGACGACTATCCCGCCCTGCAGATGCACGAGCAGGGCCTGGCCAAGGTCGAGACCGAGATCTGGCGCGGCTTCGTCTTCGTGCGGATCGAGGGCGCCGGGCCCTCGGTGGCCACGATGATGGCCCCCTATGAGGACGAGGTCGCCCACTACCGCTTCGAGGAGCTGCAACCGTTCGGCCGCGTCACCCTGCGGCCGCGTGAGGTCAACTGGAAGAACATCAGCGACAACTATTCGGACGGCCTGCACATCCCGATCGCCCACCCCGGCCTGACGCGGCTGTTCGGCAAGGGCTACGGCGTCGAGGCCAAGACCTTCGTCGACAAGATGTGGGGCCAGCTGATCGACGAGCCGTCGCGCAATCCGTCCGAGCGGCTGTACCAGGACCTGCTGCCCGACGTTCCGCACCTGCCGGACGATCGCAAGCGCCTGTGGACCTACTTCAAGCTCTGGCCGAACTTCGCCTTCGACATCTATCCCGACCAGGTGGACTTCATGCAGTTCATCCCGGTCTCGGCCGAGAAGACCATCATCCGCGAGATCGCCTACGCCCTGCCCGACGAGCGGCGGGAGATGAAGGCGGCGCGCTATCTGAACTGGCGCATCAACCGCCAGGTCAATGCCGAGGACACCGAGCTGGTGGCCCGCGTGCAGCAGGGCATGGCGTCGCGGACCTTCACGGCCGGACCGCTGGCGACGAGCGAGGTGTCTCTGCGCAGCTTCGGCCGGAAGATGCGAGCGCTGGTTCCGGAGAGCCGACTGGAGCGGCCGCCGGAAGGATGGTGAGCCAGCCCCGCGCCGCCTTCACTCGCGAGACCCCCGACGTCCGCCGGCAAGCGCTGGTCGCCGCCGCCGAGATCGTGCTGGCTCGCGAGGGCGTCGGCGGGACCTCAGTGCGGACGATCTGCGCCGAGGCCGGCGTCTCGCCCGGGCTGCTGCGGCACTATTTCGAGGGCGTCGACGAGCTGATCGCCGCAGCCTACGAGGCCGTCAGCCAGCGGATCGATGCGGCGCTGGACGCGGCGCTGGCCACGGCGGAGCCGTCGCCGCGCGCGCGCCTCTTGGCCTATCTGACCGCCAGCTTCGCAGCTCCGGTGCTGGACCCGCAGTTGCTGGCGGCCTGGATCGGCTTCTGGTCGCTGGTGAAGACCAAGCCACGCATCGCCGCCATCCACGCGGCGTCCTATGCGGGCTTCCGCGCGCGGCTGGAAAAGCTGCTGGAACAGGCCGGCGCGCGCGACACGCGGCTGGCGGCCATCGCCCTGACGGCGACCGTGGACGGACTGTGGCTGGAGCTGTGCCTTGATCCGGCGACGTTCGGTCCGGACGAGGCGGCGCGGATCATCGCGCGCGCGCTGGAAAGCTGGCTTGGAGAATAGAACTCCGGTCTTCCCGACAATGCCGGTTCAGGGAGATATCGGGGCGCGCTGTCGTTGCAGCGCCAGATCCCACCACCCCAAACACCTCGGCGACCGGCTGCCGCCGGGAAGACCGGATGCCCCCTATTGGGCGGAGCGCGGTACGCAGCGCGCCCCAAAACTCAAACGCAAACTTAGGCCGCTGCAACCTGATGTGCAGCGCGATTACGGCCCCAAGAGGGCGTACGCACTTCGGCTTCCGACACGTGGACCTCGGCCTTGCGGCTTTGGGCGCGCATGTGGCGGGCCAGCAGCTGGGCCAGGGCCTCGGCCTCGTGTTGCGACGAATACGAACCAATCAGTTCGGCCGAGTCATTCCAGGTCACATGCCACACACCGGCGACCGGGCGGACGTAGTAGTGATTCTCGGTCATGAAGACCTCCTTGGACGTACTCAACGTGACGCTAACCACGCAGACATGACAGTTGTTTCGCTATCGCACAACAAAATTGCGCTGCGATGCACAATGCATGGTCCGGGCCAAGTCAGGCTGTGCAGTTATTCACCGCCGGTCACGGTTCATCCTTAACCATAGCGCCGCCCTTCATGACCTTGGGCACGCGGGTCAGGATCGAGACGTCCGCCAGCGGATCGCCGGCCACCGCGATCAGGTCGGCGTAGCAGCCGGCCGCGTCGCAGCCGACCTGGCCGGTCTTGTTCATCAGCTCGGCCGCCACGGTGGTCGCCGACTGGATCGCCTGCATCGGCGTCATGCCGTACTTGACCATGTAGGGCAGCTGGCGGCCGTTCAGCCCGTGCGGATAGACGCCGGCGTCGGTGCCGTAGGCGATCTTCACCCCGACCTTCACCGCCTTGCGGAAGCCGTCGCGCTGGGCCTGCGTGGTCTCGTAGTTCTTGCGCAGCGTTTCGGCGGGCCAGCCGTGGGCCTTGCCGTATTCGTCGATCCAGTCGCCGTCATAGATGTCGGCGACCAGGAACACGCCCTTGGCCTTCATCATGGCGATGGCCTCGTCGTCCATCAGCGAGCCGTGCTCGATCGAGCGCACCCCGGCCTTCATGGCGACCTTCATGCCGTTGGCCCCGTGGGCGTGGGCGGTGGCGTAGGTCCCGCGCTTGGCGGCCTCCTCGACGGCGGCGCGGATCTCGTCTTCGGAAAGCTCCAGCTGGCCAGGCTCGGTGCCGACAGTCAGCACCGCGCCGGTGGCGATCAGCTTCAGGAAGTCGGCCTTGTGAGCCAGGATGTTGGCGGCCTTGCGATGGGCGTCGGCGGCGTCCTCGACCACGCCCACCCGCATCTCGGCCGGGATGCCGACGTCAGCGGCGATGCCGGTGACCTCCCCGCCCCCGCCGGGCACGGTGATGTAGGCCCCAGCCACCGACATGCGCGGACCGGGCACCAGGCCGTTGTTGATCGCGTCGCGCAGGGCCACGTCGCCGAACGCCCGCCAGGTGCCGACGTCGCGCACGCTGGTGAAGCCGGCCATCAGGGTCTTGCGCGCGTGGTCGGCGGCGATGAACGACTGATAGGCGGCCGTGGTCAGCAGCGGCTCGGCGATGTTCTCGGTCTGCTCCTGGTCGACCAGGTGGGTGTGCATGTCGATCAGGCCGGGCAGGACGGTCAGCTTGGACCAGTCGGTGACGGGACCGTCCCCCGGTCCATTTGGCGCCGCGGCCTTCCAAGGCGTGACCGAAGTGATCTTCTCGCCCTCGATGCGGATCAGCTGGTCGGTCAGCACCTTGCCGGCCTGGGGATCGACCAGCTTGCCGGCGTGGACGTAACTGACCTGCCCGTTCGAAAGTGCGGAGGCCAGCAGCAGCGCGACGATCATGCGGAAATCTCCGGAACAGGACGCGCCGCACGGGCGGTCAGGAAGCGGACGGGCAGGCCGGCCAGCAGCAGCACGACGCCCCACAGGGTGGCCGAGGCGCCCGCGCCGTAGAGGGTCCAGATCGAATAGACCGCCGCCAGGATCGACAGCACGGTCAGCGGCATCGTGGCCGTCATCCGCTTCTGCTGCTGCAGACGCAGGGCCGCGCACGCGCTGAACAGATAGGTGAACAGGCTGGCCGAGGTGGCCAGCAGGGCGATGAAGGTAAAGAGGTCAGCCATCGACTTGGCGTAGTTCATCAGCACCAAGGCGGTCAGCAAGGCGCTGGACAGCACGTGGGCCCGCACCGGCGCGCCGCGCTTGCCGGCCTTGGCGAGAAAGGCCGGAAACACCCCGTCACGGGCCATGGCGTAGGGCATCTCGCCCTGCAGCAGCACCCAGCCGTTCAGGGCCCCGAAGGCGCTGATCGCGGCGAAGGCGGCCAACACCAGCCGCAGGTCGCCGCCGCCGTGATAGCCGACGAAGTCCGCGAACGGGGCGTTGGAGCCCTTCAGCAGATCGGCCGGCGACAGCAGCACCACCGCCGAGCAGACGACCAGATAGATCAGGCCGGTGAAGGCGGTGCCGTACAGGGTCGCGCGGGGAATGGTGCGGGTCGGGTCCTGCACCTTGTCGGCGGGCACGGTGGCCGACTCCAGGCCCAGCAGGGCCCAGAGCGTGAGCGTAGCGGCGGCGGTGATCGCCCCGGCCGACAGATGCGTGGGCTCGAACGGCGTCACCGCGGCTCCGCCCTTCTTGGCGAAGACGACGATGGCGAGGCCCGCCACGGCGACCAGCGGCAACAGCTTCAGGATGGTGGCGACCACCTGCAGCCGCCCGGCCGACTTGGAGCCCCAGCAGTTCACCGCCGTCAGGCCCCAGACCAGGGCGACCGTGACCAGGGCGTGCAGGCCCGGCGCCGTGGCGATGGCTGGCGCGAACACAGACAGATAACTGACGCAGCCGACCGCGATCGCCGCGTTGCCAACCCACATCGAGATCCAATAGGCCCAGGCGACCATGAAGCCGGCCGTCGGCCCGAACGCTTCCTGGGTATAGGCCAGCGGCCCGCCGGCGCGCGGAAAGGCCTCGGCCAGCTTGGCGAAGACGAAGGCCAGGCACAGCGCCCCGCCGATCGTCAGCATCCAGGCGATCACGGCGTTCCAGCCGTACGGCGCCAGCGAGGCCGGCAGCATGAAGACGCCCGAGCCGATCATGTTGCCCACGACCAGGGCCGTGCACATCCACAGGCCCAACGGGCGGGCGCTCGACGACGCCATGTTTCCCCCTAACGCGACAGACTGGGGCGGGTGACGAAAAAGGGGCGGCCCTTTGCGGACCGCCCCCTCTCACTCCCCACCACGAACTAGAACTCTTTCCCCACCTTGATCCCGACGGTGCGGGGCTGGTTCGGGACGATATAGGCCTGGGTTCCACAGACGCTCTCGGCGCATTCGGCGTAGCGGTTCAGGCTGGCCCGCTTGTCGAAGACGTTCTTGAGGTAGAGCTGCATCGACCAGCTGTCCTTGGACAGGCCGGTCGAGAAGTCGACCACCGAGTAACGGCCCTGCTTGCCGATGATCTCGCGCTCTTTGAGGCGCAGATCGGTCCAGTTCGAGGTCTGGCCCATGACCGCCACCTGCCAGAAGCCGTCATAGTCGGCGACTTGGTATTGGTAGCGGGCCGTGATGTTGGCCTTGAACTTGGGCGTGATCGGCAGGCGCGTGCCGTCCGGCGCTTGTGGGCCGTCAGGGAACGCCGTCGAGCCGACCGGGCAGGTCGTGATCGGCGTGCCCGCGCTGTCCGTCGCGCCGCAGTAGTTGGCGGTCAGCTTGGCGTCGGTATAGGCGGCCGAGGCGTTGAGCGTGAACCCGTCGACCGGCGCCCAGGTGATGTCGCTCTCGATGCCCTTGATGCGCGCCTGGTTGGCGTTCTTGATCTCGGTCAGGCCGTTGGCCCCCAGGATCGAGAACTGGAAGCCGCTCCAGTCCTCCATGAAGATCGCGCCGTTCCAGCGGAACGCCCCGCCCCACGAGGTCTTCCAGCCCGCCTCGTAGTTCTTCAGGTAGTCGGCCTGGTACGGCGGCAGGGTGCTGCGCCGGTTGATGCCGCCCGGCCGGAAGCCCTTCGAGTAGGTGGCGTAGACCAGCTTGTCGCCGTCGATCTTGTAGGTCAGCGTCACCTTCGGCGAGTTGCCGCTTTCCTTGGTGCCCTTGTCCAGGTTGGTGCAGGGCGAGCCCGCCACCACCGCCGCCTTGAAACAGGCCCGCTCGCCGGTCGAGCCGTAGCCCGTGCCGTAGCCGTAGAAGCCGACCAGGGTGTTGTGCGCCTTGAAGAAGCGGATGCCGGCGGTCAGCATCAGCTTGTCGGTGATGTCGTACTCGGCCTGGCCGAACACCGCCTTGTCGCGGTCGATCCGCTGTTGGGCGGTCAGCCAGATGGTGCCCACATAGCCCGGCACCGACAGGTCGCTGCCCAGGCCATCGATCTTGTAGTTCTGGAAGATGCCGTGCTTCTGCTTCTGGTAGAAGCCTCCGACCACGAACCGCAGCTTCTGGTCCTGCGGCGAAGCGATGCGGATCTCGTGGCTTTCCTTGCGATAGCGGTCGCGGCCCTGGATGTACTGCGACGGGTTCACCAGGTTGCCGGCGTTGTCGGTCCAGTAGAAGCCGTAGCCGACCTGGTCGTAGAAGTACGAGTAGTCGGTGTAGTCCTGGTTGGTCTCGTCGTTGCGCTTCAGGTACGAGCCCGAATAGGTGACGTCCAGGTTGGCCACCTGGCCCTCGATGGTCAGGGCCGCCTGGACCCACTTGTCCTTGCTGCTTTCCGGATAGAAGTGGGTGACCTTCAGGTCGCCGACCTGCGGGTCATAGGCGAACAGGCCGCCGACCTTCTGCACCTGGCCCATGACGCTGGGGGTGATCACCCAGTTGTCGTCCAGCTCGACCCGCAGGGCCGCGCGGCCGCCTTGGGTGTAGACGCGGTTGTAGTCCTTCCGCACCCGGGCGTTGTTGTTGATCGTGTAGTCGTTGGTCGGGTCGGTGTCGCCCCGATCGTAGGTGCGCGTGCCCGCCACGTTGTCGATATAGCCGGCGTCGCGGACGTCCCAGCCGACCGCGCGCACGGCGATCTTGTCCGACAGCGGAATGTTGACGAAGCCCTCGATCGTGTGGCCGGTCCCGCCGTGATCGACCTTGTTGCCCTCGATATCGACGCCGGCCGCGAAGCCGGCGGTCGAGGGTTTGTTGGTGATGATCCGCAGCGTGCCCGCCTGCGAACTGGCGCCGTACAGCGTGCCCTGCGGGCCGGCCAGGGCCTCGACCCGGGCGACGTCATAGACGTGGATGTCCAGGGCGCCCTGGATGGTGGTGACCGGCTGTTCGTCCAGATAGACGCCGACGCTGGGCAGCGAGCCCGAGTGGTTGCCGTCCCCGCCGCTGGCCACGCCGCGCATATAGACCTGGCCAAAGCCGGGACCGCTGGTCGTGAACGAGACGCTGGGCAGGTACTTCACATAGTCGACGAAGCTGGCGACCTGCAGCTGCTCAAGCTTCTCTCCCCCGAGCGCCTGGATGCTGACCGGAACGTCCTGCAGATTTTCTGACCGCTTCTGCGCGGTGACGACGACCTCCTCGAGAGCCGTCGTGGTTTGACTAGACTGGGCGTGAGCAACGCCGCTGAGCATGGAAGACGCGAGCAGGGCGGCGGCGAGGCCCCCTGTCTTTTTTAGACGAACCGATCCCGACGACATTAAGTCGCTCCCCTTGGCGGCTGATCGAACGAGGTTCGACCTGCCTCAGGGCCTCGGCAAGGTTGGAAATTTCGGTCTGTCGCCAATTCCTGTGAGTGTTGCAGAAATGGCAAGGTTTTGAGCAGCTGGTCAAATAACGGGCGAGTTGGGATAAGCGTCCAACACCGGGCCCAATGCCTGCTTGAGCGGGTCCAGATGCGATTCGAATTTCTGCCAGTGCTCGACGGCGTCCTTGAAGATCGGGCGCCGCACCTGCTCTGAACTGGCAGTGCGGACGGCGCGGTCGTTCTCGTGCGGCGACAGGCAGGCCTCTTCGAACGGTAGCCCGCAGTGGGCCAGCAGCGCACGGATTTCGGCTTCCGGATCGGCGATCATGTGCTCGTAGATCACCCGGTGCACACGGCCAGGCAGAACCGCATCGAAATGCGTCATCAGCTCGACGTAGTCGGCGTAGTAACGGCCGATGTCGGTCAGGTCGTAGCTGAACGCCTGCCCCCGCGCGAAGTGCTGCTTGAAGCCCGAGAAGCAGCAGCCCAGCGGATGGCGGCGGGCGTCGATGATCTTGGCGTTGGGCAGGATCAGGTGGATCAGCCCGGCGTGCGCGAAGTTGTTGGGCATCTTGTCGATGAAGAACGGCCTGTCCGTCTTCCGCTGGATACGGGTGCGCTCCAGGAACTCCTCGCCCAGGGCCTTGAGGTCGTCGGCGGAAAGGTCGGCCAGGCTTTCCGGATAGGTCGACTCGGCGCGGGTGGCGGTCTTGCCGCCCAGGCGACGGGCCATGACGATCAGGTCGGGCAGCTCCATGGTGCCCTCGACCATCGAGTGGCTGGCCAGGATCTGCTCCACCAGGGTCGAGCCCGAGCGCGGCAGGCCGACGACGAAGATCGGATCGGGAGCCTGCGACCCCTGCCCCGCCCGCGCGGCGAGGAACGCCGGCGTGAACACCGCCTTGGTGCGGGCGGTGTCGGAAGCATTCTCCTCCGGGTCGTAGTCCAGCTGCTTGCGCCGGATCGCGGCGCCGGCGGCGTAGTGCTCGAACGCGTCGTCCCACAGTTCCGCATCCTCGTGCGCCTTGCCCAAGGCGTAGCGCAGGTGCAGGCGGTCTTCGTCCGAGAGGTCCGGCGTTTCCAGGGCGGCGGTCATGGCCGCGAGATCCGCTTCGCTGAACTTGACGGTCTTGAGGTTGGCCAGGCTCCACCAGGCCTCGCCCAGGGTCGGCGCCTGCTCCAGCGCCCGGCGATAGGCCGCGACGCAGTCGGCCTGACGGCCCACGGTCTTCAGCGCATGGCCATAGCTCATCCAGCCCTTGGGTTGGTTGGGATAGTCGGCCAGCACCCGGTCGTAGACGGCGATGGCGCGGTCGTACTCGCCCAGGCGCGCCAGGATGGCGGCGTGCAGGTTGGCGTAGCCGGGATGGCGAGCGTCCTTGGCGGTCAGGGTCTCGATTTGCGCCAGGGCGTCGGCGTTCTTGTTCTGGCGATAGAGCATGGTCGCCAGGTTGTGCCGAGCGGCGGCGAAGTTCGGCGCCAGCTCCACACAGCGCGTCAGCAGGTTCTCGGCGTCGGCGTAGCGGCCCAAGCGGGCGCCGGTCTCGGCCAGCATGCGGATGGCGGCGACATCGCCGGGATCGGCCTTCAGCCGCTCACGCAGCAGCCCCTCGGCTTCGCCCAGCCGGTTGTCGGACAGCGCGGTGGCCGCCTCGACCAGGACCGGGTCGCGGGTGGAAGCACGCAACTGGCGGGCCAGGGCGCGCTCGGCGCCGGCCGTGTCGCCCAGCAGCTCCAGGCTCTCGGAGAGGCCGCGCCAGGCTTCCGACAGGCGCGGCTCCAGGGCGCTGGCCCGATCGAAGGCGCGGACGGCC
Source organism: Caulobacter sp. GW821-FHT11E11 (assembly GCF_058808315.1). Taxonomy (NCBI): domain Bacteria; kingdom Pseudomonadati; phylum Pseudomonadota; class Alphaproteobacteria; order Caulobacterales; family Caulobacteraceae; genus Caulobacter; species Caulobacter sp. GW821-FHT11E11. Next base: position 93,657 of record NZ_JBXARO010000003.1, on the reverse strand, counting down.
TCGGCGGTGCGGCCTAGCTGTTCGAGGCTGAGGCCCAGCTCCAGCTGGGCCAGCGGCATGTTGGGCAGAGCGGCGGCCAACGGCGCGACGTTGTCCAGCGCGGCTTGCGGATCGCCCGACAGCCGCAGTCCGGCGGCCAGCAAACGGGTCGTGTCGGCATGGCGCGGCACGACCTCCAGGATCGCCCGCGCCTGCTCGACCGCCATTCGCGGATCGACCTCCAGCAGTCGTTCGGCATGATCGAGCGCTGCGGCGAGGCTCATGGCGGGCTGGGCGGTCGTGGACTCCATGCGCCGAGGAGAGCGGCTCCCCGGCGAAGGTGTCAATCGGGTGACGCTACTTGGCGAACTTCTTCTTCAGCTCCGCCAGGGTGTAGGCATTGCCCCACTCGAAGTGGCCGTAGACGGTCTTGGCCTCGGCGTTGTCGCCGTAGCCGGTGTTGGTCAGCCGCACCCGCGTACCGTCGGCGATCGGGGTGAACTCGATCACCGTCACGGTCTTCTGGAACTCACCCTTGCCGGCGAAGTTCTCCGGGGCCTGGACGTTGCGGATCACCAGCAGCTGGTCGGGGATAAAGGTGACGATCTGGTTCTTGATGTTGCCCGCATCGCCCGGCTTGGCCTTGGGGTCGTAGCTGGCCTCGATCATGCCGCCGGTGCGCAGGTCGACCTGGGCCATCGGCACCGCCCAGCTCTTGAAGCCGTCCGTCGTGGCGAAGGCCTCGAACACCGCTTTCGGCGGGGCGGGGATGTCCATCGACAGCTGCAGCGCCTTCTGGCCGGCGGCGTCGACATAAGAGGTGTTCGAGACGCCCGGGAAATCCTTCCAGCTGCGCGTCTGGGCGCTGGCGGTTCCCACGAGCGCCAGCAACGCGGCGGCCGCGATCATTGTCGATCGGATCATGCTTGCCCCTCCCCAGGGTCGCTTGAATGACCATTCAAGTGAAGCACGACTTGATCGACCATTCAAGCGTGATGCAAACTGCCGCCATGGCCCCTTCGAACCCGCTCGACACCCGCAGACGCATCCTGCTGACGGCGATGGAGCTGTTCGCCGCCAAGGGCTACGGCTCGACCTCGGTGTCGGACATCCTCTCACGATCCCAGGCCAACAGCGGCAGCCTCTACCACTTCTTCCCGGGCAAGCAGGACGTGCTGGTCGGGGTGCTGGAGATGTACCGCGACGGCATCCAGGAGATGCTGCTGGACCCCGCCTGGCGCGGGGTCGAGGACCCCGTCGAGCGCATCTTCGCCCTGCTGGCGGCCTATCGCGGCATGCTGCTGGAGACCGAGTGTCTGTACGGCTGCCCGATCGGCTCGCTGGCCCTGGAGATCCACGAGCCCGACCCGCCCGTGCGCGAGCTGCTGGCTCAGAACTTCATCAACTGGACCACCGCCATCGAAGGCTGCCTGAAGGACGTCGACCTGCGCCCCGGCACGGATTTGCGTGGCCTGTCGGAGTTCATCCTGACGACGATGGAAGGCGCGGTGATGCAGGCCCGCACCCACCGCGACATCGGCTTCTTCGACCGCAGCATCGCGCAGTTGCGCCAGCACATGGCGCTGCTGACGGCGAAGGCGCTGGCCTAGAGCCGGTCCCGCAGCGCGTACCAGCTGAGGCCCGCCACCGTCAGCGGCCAGCGCAGCAGCCGGCCGCCTGGGAACGGCGGGGTCGGCAGGCGGGAGATCAGCTCGACGCCGGCGGTCTCGCCTAGCGCCGCCTCGGCCAGAAGCTTGCCGACATAGGGCGCCAGCATCACCCCCTGTCCCGAATAACCCGAGGCCACGCGCACGCCCGGCGCAACCTCGCCGACGAACGGCATGCGGCTCATGGTGATGCCAAGGGTCCCGCCCCAGGCGTGGGTGATCGGGATGTCCTTCAGCCGCGGATAGACCTTGGCGAGGTTCTTCCGGACCATGCCGGCGATATCGCTCGGGAAGCCCGGTCGGTAGTTCTCGCCGCCGCCGAACAGCAGCCGGCCGTCGGCGGTCTTGCGGAAGTAGTTCACGACGAAGCGGCTGTCCGACACCGCCGCGTTCGAGCGGATGATCGTCTCGGCCACGTCTTCCAGCGGCGCGGTGACGGCGATGAAGTTGTTGATCGGCATGACCCGCGCGCGGGCCTTGCCGGCCATGGCGTTCAGCAAGCCGTCGCCGCTGAGGATCAGCTGGTCGCAGGTCACCCGGCCGGTCGCGGTCTCGACGACAATCTTGCCGCCCTCGCGTCGCCAGCTCTCGGCGCGAGTGTTCTCGTGGACCGTCGCCCCCGCCGCGATCGCTCGACGCGCCATGCCCAGCGCCAGGTTCAGGGGATGCACATGCCCGCCGCCGCGATCGACCAGGCCACCGTGATAGACATCCGTGCCCAGCTCGTCGGCGAGGTCGGCTTCGCTGATCAGCGCCAGCTGGTCGTAGCCGTAGCGGTCGGCCATCAGTGCGATGTAGGCCGCGTCCTCGGCCTCGCCGTTCGGCTTGTGCCGGGCGTGGACCATCCCCGGCCGCCAGTCGCAGGGGATGGTGTCGGTCAGGGTCTTGAAGTGGCTTCGCGCGTCCTCGGCCAGCCGCCACAGCGCCAGGGCGTCGTCACGGCCGACGGTCTTCTCCAGCCAAGCCTGGTCACGCCGCTGGCCGGTATGAACCTGCCCGCCGTTGCGCCCTGTGGCCGCGTAGCCGACGTGGCCGGCTTCCAGCACCACGACCTTGGCGCGGGAGGCCAAAGCCATCGCCGCGCCGAGCCCGGTGAAGCCCGCCCCGACGACACAGACGTCGGCGCTGACATCGCCGTCCAGCGGCGCCAGGTCGGGGTGGTCGTGGGCCGTGGCCGCGTACCAGTTCCCCGCGCCGTAAATCTCAGACATTCAGCAGCAGGAACTCCCGCTCCCACGGGCTGATCGTGCGCATGAAGGTCTCGTATTCGGCCTGTTTCACGCGGTCATAGGCCTGGCAGAAGATCGGCCCCAGGATCTCGACCAGCGGTTCGCACTGTTCGAACAGCTTCAACGATTCCGTCAGGCTGCGCGGCAGTTGCACGCCGGCGACGCTGGCGTCGGTCTCGACCGGATCGCTGGGCGTCAGGCCCTGGGTCATGCCCAGATAGCCGGCCGCCAGCGACGCGGCGATGGCCAGGTACGGATTGGCGTCAGACGAGGGAATGCGGTTTTCCAGCCGTCGGTTGGCCGGGTCGGACGGCGGCACCCGCAGCCCGCAGGTGCGGTTGTCGTAGCCCCATTGCGTGTTGACCGGCGCGCCCGAGTCCTTGGCGATCCGGCGATACGAGTTCACGTACGGCGCCAGTATGGCCATGATCGCCGGCAGATAGGTCTGCTGCCCGCCGATGAAGCCGTGGAACAGCGCCGTCTCCTCGCCCTTCTTGTCCGAGAACAGGTTCTTGCCATCCTTGTCGACGATCGACTGGTGGATGTGCATGGCGCTGCCGGGCTCGCTGGCCATCGGCTTGGCCATGAAGGTGGCGTAGATTTCGTGCTCCAGCGCCACCTCGCGGATGGTGCGCTTGAACATGAACACCTGGTCGGCCAGCTCCAGCGGATTGCCGTGCCGCAGGTTGATCTCCATCTGCGCCACGCCGCTTTCGTGGATCAGGGTGTCGATCTCCAGGCCCTGGCGCTCGGAGTATTCGTACATGTCCTCGAACAGCGCATCGAACTCGTTCACGGCGCTGATCGAATAGCCCTGCCGGCCCGTCTCCGGACGTCCCGAACGGCCGATCGGCGGCTTGAGCGGGTAGTCCGGGTCGGTGTTCTTGTCGACGAGGTAGAACTCGATCTCCGGAGCCACGATCGGCACCCAGCCCTTCTCGGCATACAGCGCCAGCACCCGCCGCAGCACTTGGCGCGGGGCTTCCTCGACGGGACGACCGTCTGGGTGGAAGGCGTCGTGGATCACCTGGGCCGTCGGGTCCTGCGCCCACGGCACCGCCGCGAGCGTGGCGAAGTCCGGGGTCAGGAAGATGTCGGTGTCCGACTGCACCGCGCTGACCGCGCCCTCGAACTCAGGGAAGTCGCCGGTGATGGTCTGGTAGAACACCGCCAGCGGCAGGTTCATCGAGGGCGTCCCCAGGAACTTGCGCACCGGCATGATCTTGCCGCGCGCCACGCCGGCCAGATCGGGCACCACGCACTCGATCTCCTCGATGCTCTGGCGCGAGAACCAGGCCTGGGCCTCTTCCAGCGACGAGACGCCACGGTTCAGCGTCGTCTCGCGCTTGGCCTTGTTGTGCTTCGGTTTCATGCCGCGGCCTCCGATTTCAAGGCGCGGAGCACGGGCTCGGCCTCGTCCAGAGACTGACGGATGATGGCGACAAGTTTGTCGATCTCGGCGTGGGTGATGATCAGCGGCGGGCAGCAGACGATGCTGTCGCGAATGGCGCGGACCATCAGGCCGTTCTTGATGCACAGGTCACGGACGATCGGACCGGCCTCGCCCTCCTTGTCGAGGAAGCGATGGTTGGTCCCTTTCTCGCGGACGATCTCGACGGCGCCGATCAGGCCTAGCGAGCGGGTCTCGCCGACCAGCGGGTGCTCGTTGAGACTGGCCAGCGCCTTGGCCAGATACGGCCCGGTGTCGTCGCGGGTGCGCTCGATCAGGCTCTCGCGCTCGAGGATCTCGATGTTCTTCAGCGCCACGGCCGCGCAGGTCGGGTGGCCCGAATAGGTAAAGCCGTGGATGAAGTCGCCGCCCTTCTCGCGCAGCTCGGCGACGATGTGGTCGGCCACGCCCACGGCCGAGATCGGCAGGTAGCCGGAGGACAGGCCCTTGGCCATGGCGATCAGGTCCGGCTTGATGCCGTAGTGCTGGTGGCCGAACCACTGGCCTAGGCGCCCGAAGCCGCAGATCACCTCGTCGCAGACCAGCAGGATGCCGTACTTGCGGCACAGCGCTTCCACCGCCGGCCAATATCCGTCGGGAGGGATGATCACCCCGCCCGCGCCCTGCACCGGCTCGCCGATGAAGGCCGCGACGTTCTCGGGACCGACCTCCAGGATCTTGTCCTCGATCTCCTTGACCGCGCGGTCGCGGAAGGCGGCCGGGTCCTCGCCGAAGCCGTCGCCGAACGGGTACGGCTGCATGACGTGCTCGACGCCCGCGATCGGCAGGTCGCCCTGCTTGTGCATGTGCTTCATGCCGCCCAGCGAGACGCCGGCCACGGTCGAGCCGTGATAGGCGTTCCAGCGGCTGATGAAGACCGTCCGCGACGGCTGCTCCTTGAGCTTCCAGTAGTGACGGACCAGGCGGAAGACCGTGTCGTTGGCCTCCGACCCCGACGAGTTGAAGAAGACGTGGCTCAGGTGGCCACCCATCTTCTCGGCGATCTTGGCCGCCAGGGTCACGGTTGGCGGCGTCGCGGTCTTGAAGAACGTGTTGTAGTACGGCAGCTCCAGCATCTGCTCGTAGGCCGCGTCGGCCAGCTCCTTGCGGCCGTAGCCGACATTGACGCACCACAGGCCGGCCATGCCGTCCAGGATCTGGTGACCCTCGCCATCGTGGATGTAGACGCCGTCGGCGCGGGTGATGATCCGGCTGCCGCCCAGCTCGGCGATGACCTTGTGATCGGCCTGGGCTGGCAGGTGGTGGGCCAGGTCCAGGCGCTTGAGCTCGGCGATGTCGTGGTTGCGGATCGGGACGGTCATGACGCTTTCCCTGCTTTCACTCTTATTCCGCTCATCCCCGCGAAAGCGGGGACCCAAGCGGTGTTTGTTGTTTCGCTGGAGCACTCGCCGCCAGCTCGGCTTGGGTCCCGCTTTCGCGGGGATGATCGGTGTAGGGGCTAGGACAACAACACCGCCGGCGAGCAGGCGTGCCAGCACAGCCAGACGGTCTCGCCCAGCTTGAAGTCTTCCTGGTCCCAGCGGGTCAGGTTCGAGCGCTGGACCTTGATCCGGCGCCCGCCCTTGATCTCGACCTCGTAGGTCGAGGAGCCGCCCAGATAGGCCTCGTGCTTGATGACGCCGGCGATGGCGTTGGTCCCTTGCGGGCAGTCGCCGAGGTTGGGCGGGACGTCGCCGTCCTTCTTGTGCAGCTCGATCTTCTCGGGACGGATCGCCGCCCACACCGTGCCGCCTCGCGCGCCGGTGACGCCGTGGTCCAGGAAGATGTCGACCGGCAGGTCGGGCGAGCGGATCACCGCGTGGCTGGGCTCGTCGACGGCCAGCACGCCCTCGAACAGGTTCACCTGGCCGATGAAGTCGGCCACGAACCGGCTGTTGGGGAACTCGTAGAGGTCGTTGGGCGAGGCCACCTGCTGCAGCAGGCCCTTGCTCATCACCGCGCAGCGGGTCGCAAGCGCAAGAGCCTCGTCCTGGTCGTGGGTGACCATGATGAAGGTGATGCCGACCTTCTCCTGCAGGGTGCAGAGCTCGGTGCGCATCTGCTCGCGCAGCTTGGCGTCCAGGGCCGACAGCGGCTCGTCCAGCAGCAGCACGCGCGGACGTTTTACAAGCGCCCGAGCGAGCGCAACGCGCTGGCGCTGGCCGCCCGACAGCTGGTCGGGCTTGCGGCCGCCATAGCCGCCCAGCTGCACGAGGTCCAAGGCCTCCTCGACGCGGCGGTCGCGCTCGGCCTTGCCGACCTTGTCGACCACCAGGCCGTAGGCGACGTTGTCGGCCACGGTCATGTGCGGGAACACGGCATAGGACTGGAACACCATGTTCACCGGCCGCTTGTTGGGCGGCACGTTGGAGATGTCCTCGCCGTCGATCAGGATGCGGCCCTCGGTGGGGGTCTCGAAGCCGGCCAGCATGCGCAGCAACGTGGTCTTGCCACAGCCCGACGGTCCGAGCAGGGCGAAGAACTCGCCTTCGGTCACGGTCAGCGAGACGTTGTCGACGGCGGCCACCTTGCCGAAGCGTTTGGTGACGTTCTCGAAGGTGATGATCGGCTTGCTCATTTAGCGTCCCCCGCCCCGTGGCCAGCCGTGGCCGCCGGGTCCCCCTGCAGTTTCAGCGCCGCCGCGGTCAGCAGCACGGTCAGCACGATCAGCACCGTCGAGGCCGCATTGACCTCAGGCGTCACCGAGAAGCGGACCATCGAATAAACCTTCACCGGGAAGGTCACGGTGTCGGGACCGGCGGTGAAGAAGGTGATGACGAAGTCGTCCAGGCTCAGCGTGAAGGCCAGCAGCGCGCCGGCCACCAGCGACGGGGCCATGTGCGGCAGGATCACGTCGCGGATGGTGCGGAACTCGCCGGCCCCCAGGTCGCGGGCCGCCTCCTCCATCTCGCGGTTGAAGCTGGCCATGCGGGCGCGCACGACCACCGCCACGAACGGGAACGAGAACGACACGTGGGCGATGATGATCGCCCCCAGGTTCAGCGGCCACGGCAGGTCCTGCGGCCAGGGCATGACCCGGGCGAAGAACACCAGCATGGCCACGCCCATGCAGATCTCGGGCACGACGATCGGCAGGGCCAGCGCGCCGTCCAGGACCGTCTTGCCGGGGAAGCGGAAGCGCCACAGCACCAGCGCCGCCGCCGCGCCCAGGAACAGGCTGACCACGGTCGACACCGCCGCGATCGTCAAGCTGTTGCCGAACGCCTCCAGCAGCGCGGAGTCGTTGAACAGCTTGTCGTAATATTTGAGCGTGAAGCCCTTCCAGACGATGTTGCGCTTGCTGTCGTTGAAGCTGAACACCATCAGCGCGATCAGCGGCGCGTAGAGGAAGATCCCCACGGCGGCCAGCCAGGCCTGCATCTGCCAGCGGCGCAGGTATTCGAGGGGGCCCGGAGCGGAGCGCTTGCTCATGCCTTGGCCTCCGGCGTGCGCTTGGCCAGCAGCGCCTGGATCGCGATGGCGATGAAGGTCAGGTACATCAGCACGAACGACATGGCCGCGCCGAAGGGCCAGTCGTTGGCGCGCTTGAACTGGCGCTCGATGACGTTGGCGATCATCTGGCTGTCGGGCCCGCCCAGCAGGTCGGGCGTCAGATAGGCGCCCAGGGCCGGGATGAAGGTGATCAGCACGCCCGAGGCGATGCCCGGCAGGGCCAGGGGCACGACCACCTTGAACAGGGTCCGCAGATGCCCCGCGCCCAAGTCGAGACTGGCTTCCAGCAGCGACTTGTCCAGGCGATCCAGGGCCGAATACAGCGGCAGCACCATGAACGGCAGGTGCACGTAGACGAGCCCCAAGATCACCGCGAAATTGTTGTGCAGCAGCTCGAGAGGCTGGAAGTCGCCGAGGGGTTGGAGGCCGACCAGGGCCGCGAAGGTCCCGCCGCCCTTCCACAGCCACTCCAGGCCCTGGTTGACGTAGCCCTCGGTGCGCAGCACGGCGATCAGGGCGTAGGTGCGGATCAGGAGGTTCGTCCAGAACGGCAGCATGATCAGCAGCAGCAGCCAGGTCTTGGCCTTGTCGGAGGCGAAGGTGATGGCCAGGGCCACCGGGAAGCCGATGACCAGGCACAGGCCCGTGGTCAGCCCCGCCACCCAGGCCGATTTCAGGAAGATCTTCAGGTATAGCGGCTCGATCGCCCGGGCGTAGTTGCTGAACGTGCCGCTGATGGCGATCTCGGTCAGGCCGGCGTTGTGGCCGAAGCTGTAGGCCCAGACGATCGCCATCGGCGCGAGGAAGAACAGCACCAGCCACACCAGCGGCGGTCCCAGCGCCGCGGCGAAGACGGCTTTCGCCTGTTTCCAGGATTGTTCCATGGAGTTCTCCAGATCCTCCCCCTAGCGGGGGAGGTGTCGCCGCAGGCGACGGAGGGGGAAGAAGCCGGATCGCCCGCTCGTCCCCCTCCGGTCTTCGGCCGCCTCCCCCCGCTAGGGGGAGGATTTCCCGCTTAAGCCGCCCGCACCCGCGTGATGACTTCCTCGTACAGGCTGGCCTTTTCGGCCCCTTCGAACGCCCCGTACTCGCACTTGGCCATGACGTCGGCCGGCGGGAAGATGACCTTGTTGTTGCGGTACTCCTCCGGCATCAGCGCCTTCGCGGCCGCGTTGGGGGTCGGGTAGAGGATCGTCTTGGTGATCTCGGCCCCGACCTTGGCGTCCAGCAGGTAGTTGATGAAGGCATGGGCGTTGTTCGGACGCGGCGCCCCCTTGGGGATGCACAGGGTGTCGCTGTTGATCAGCGAGCCTTCCTTGGGCACCACGAAGTCGATGTCCGGGTCGTCCTTCATCACCTGGGCGATGTCGCCGTTATATTCGAGGACCAGGTCGACCTCCTTCGACACCAGCAGATCCTGGCCGTTGTCGTCGTGGAAGGCCTTCACGAACGGCTTCTGCTTGATCAGCATCTGCTCGATCTTGGGGATCATGTCGGCGGGGATGTCGTTGACCGAGTGGCCCAGATACTTGGCCGCCAGGCGCACCAGGTCGGCGCTTTCCGACAGCAGGGCGATGCGGCCCTTGTACTTGTCGCTGTCGAACAGCCACTTCCAGCTGTCGGGAACCCCGTCGACCTTGCTCTTACGATAGCCAATGCCCAGCAGCAGCCAGGTGTAGGGCATCGAGTACTTCCGGCCCGGATCGAAGTCCGGGTTCAGGAAGGACGGATCCAGGTTCTTGATGTTCGGGATCTTGGCGTGGTCCAGCGGCTCGAGCATGCCGGCCTGGCCCATGCGGGTGACGAACTCGTTCGACGGCACGATCACGTCGAAGCCCGGATTGCCCGCCTTGAGCTTGGCGAACAGTTCGTCGTTGGTCGCGAACAGGCTCATGTTCACGTCGACGCCGGTGGCCTTCTTGTAGTCGCCCAGCGTGGTCTCGCCGATATAGGTGTCCCAGTTGTAGAAGTTCAGCTTGGGCTCTTCGCCGCCGGCCGTCGTGGCCTTGGGTTTCTCGCCGCAGGCCGTGAAGCTGAGGCCGATGGCCGCCGCCCCGAAGGCCGTCAGAAGCGAGCGCCGCGAGGCCCCGCCGTTCCTGTATCCGCTCATCCGAAACTCCCTCTTGTTTCGTTGCAGTTGTTGTCAGGCGTTACGCAGATACCAATCGAAATCGAGCTCGGTGACGACCTCGAAGAACCGCGCCTGTTCGGTACGCTTCACCGAGACGAACATGTCCACGAAGCGGTCGCCCAGATAGTCGCGCAGCACGTTGGACTTCTCGAACAGGTCCACCGCCGCGAACCAGTTGGCTGGCAGCCGCGACTTCTCCTTGGCCGCCGCCGCATAGCCGTCGCCGACCACCGCCGGGCCCGGATCGATCTTGTTGGTCAGGCCGTGGTGGGCGCTGGCCAGCAGCACGGCCATCACCAGGTACGGATTGCCGTCGGCGCCGGCCACGCGGTGCTCGACATGGCGCGTCGGGGCCGGACCGGCCGGGACGCGCAGGCTGACAGTGCGGTTGTTGACGCCCCAGGTCGCGGCGACCGGCGCGTAGCTGTTGGCCTTGAAGCGGCGATAGCTGTTGGCGTTCGGCGCCAGGATGGCCATGCCCTCGCCCAGCAGCACCTTCATGCCGCCGATAGCGTGCTTCAGCATCGCCGAGCCCTCGGTGTCCTCGGCGGCGCACAGGTTGTTTCCGTCCTTGTCGTTGAAGCTGACATGGACGTGGAAGCCGTTGCCCGCGCGGTCGGCCCAGGGCTTGGCCATGAAGGTCGCCTCGCAGCCGTGGCGCAAGGCGACGCCCTTGGCCATGCGCTTGTACAGCAGGGCGTCGTCGCAGGCCCGCAGGGCGTCCGGCTTGTGCTTCAGCGTCAGCTCGACCTGGCCCGGCGCGAACTCCGAGATCGCGCCCTCCAGCGGCACGCCGATCACGTCGGCGGTGTCCCACAGCTCGCGCAGGAACGGGGCGTGGGCCTCCAGCTCGGGCAGGCCGTAGACCTGGATGCCGCTGGGGCGCAGGCCGGTCTGCATCGACTTGGCCGGCAGCAGCTCGCCGCTCGGGCCGCGTTCCAGATCGACCAGGTAGTATTCCAGCTCGCAGGCGGCGACCGGCGTCAGGCCATCAGCGGCGTAGCGGTCCAGCACCCGCTGCAGCACGTGGCGCGGGTCCAGATCGTTGGGCGTGCCGTCCAGCTCGTACAGCGACAGCATCACCTGGGCGACGTCGGGGCCGAGCCACGGGGCCAGCGTCAGGGTGCCGGGCACCGGCCGCGCGCGACGGTCGGCGTCGCCGTCTTCCCAGACGAGGCCCGTGTCCTCGCAGTCGGCGCCCAGGGTGTCGACCACCAGGATCGAGCCCGGCAGGAAGCGGCCGTATTCGTAGATCGCCTCCAGCTCATGCACCCGCAGCCGCTTGCCGCGCGGCACGCCGGTCATGCTGGTGAAAAACACGTCGACGAACCGCACCTGCGGGTTCGCCGCGAGAAAGTCCCGGCATTCCTGGATGTCGGCTACAGCGCTCATGCGTCCCCCATCGCCGCCGCGAAGCCGTCCACGGCCGCGACAAGCCGGTCGATCGCCGCGTCGTCGGTGACGGGCGAGACCAGCATCATGTTGTGGAAGGGCGCGATCAGAACGCCCCGGTTGATCAGCCACAAGTGCAGCGCTTCCACCGCCTCGTGGTCCAGCACTTTCCGCATCTCAGCGGCATTCTTCGGTGGAGGGTTGGCGAAGACCAGTTCAACCCGCGCGCCGACATGGGCCACCGACCACGGCAGGCGACGCGCGGTGATCACGGCTTTCAGGCCAGCGACCAAACGCTCCGCGCCGGCCAGCATCTTCGCGTAGGCCGCTTCGGTCATCACCTCGGACAACATGGCGCGCATGGCGGCCATCGCGAGCGCATTGCCCGAGAGCGTGGTGCCGATGCCCGACTGGCCTGGACCGATCCGCGCCTGGGCTTCGTCCATCCGGGCGGAGAGCTCGGCGGTGACACCCCAGACAGCGGCCGGCACGCCGCCGGCGACGGCCTTGCCCAGGACGAAGACGTCGGGCTCCAGGGCGTAGGCTTTGGTGTAGCCACCGGGGCTCGTCGAGATGGTGTGGGTCTCATCGACGACCAGCAGAGTCCCGGCGTCGCGGGTCAGCTGGCGCAGGGCGTCATGGAAGCCGGGCTCGGGCAGGATCATCCCGCAGTTGGTCATCACCGGCTCGGCCAGAACGGCGGCGACGTCGCCGGGCGCGAGGGCCGCTTCCAGCGCGGCGAGATCGTTGAACGGCACGACGCGGGTGGTGGTCGTCAGGTCGTGAACCTGGCCCAGCAGGCCCGGCTTCATCACACCTTCGCCGTCCTTCAGCACTACGAAGGCGTCGTCGACCATGCCATGATAGCAGCCGTCGAACACCAGCACGACCGGCCGCCCCGTCACTGCCCGCGCCCAACGGATCGCCGCGCGGTTGGCGTCGCTGGCCGTGGTCGCCGTTTGCCACAGCGGCAGGCCAAAACGCTCGGCCAGCAGCTTGCCGACGATCACCGCCGAGGCGGTCGGCAGCATGAACCCGGCCCCGCGCTTGATCTGGTCGGCGACCGCAGTCGCCACCGAGGCGTCACCGTGCCCGAACATCGACGGCGTGTCGCCCAGGCAGAAGTCATCATAGAGCTTGCCGTCGACATCGGTGACCTGCGCGCCGACGCCTTGCGCGGCGAAGATCGGCGACGGTGACGCCCAGTCGTTCATCCAGTGCATCGGCGCGCCGCCGCGCCAGACGCCGGCCGCGGCCTTGGCCATCGCCGCCGAACGCGGATGCTCGGCCGTGAACCGCGCGCGCTCGGCGGCGATCAGGTCTGACAGTCCGTTACGGGCGGCGACGGCCAGGCTCATGCGACCCCGCCGAAGCAGAGGTACTTGGTCTCCAGATATTCATCGAGGCCCTCGGACGCGCCCTCGCGGCCCAGCCCCGATTCCTTGACGCCGCCGAACGGCGCGACCTCGGTCGAGATCAGGCCTTCATTGATGCCGACCATGCCGGCTTCGATGGCCTCGGCCACGCGCCAGCAGCGGCCAACGTCGCGGCTGTAGAAATAAGCCGCGAGACCAAAAGGCGTGGCGTTGGCCAGCTCGATCGCCTGCTCTTCGGTGTTGAACTTCACGATCGGCGCGACGGGGCCGAAGATCTCCTCCTGGAACAGGCGCATGTCCGGCGTCGCGTCGCTGAGCACGGTGGGCTGGTAGAAGAGGCCGCCCAGGTCGTGACGCTCGCCGCCCACGACGACTTTCGCGCCACCCTGTACCGCCTCGCGCACCAGGCTCTCGACCTTGGCGATGGCCTTGTCGTTGATCAGCGGGCCGATCGTCACGCCCTCGCCCGTGCCCGGTCCGACCTTGAAGGCCGCGACCTTCTCGGCCAGCCGCGCGACGAAGGCGTCGTGGATGCCGGCCTGGACGATCAGGCGGTTGGCGCAGACGCAGGTCTGGCCGGTGTTGCGGTACTTGCTGGCGATGGCCCCGTCGACGGCGGCCTCCAGATCGGCGTCGTCGAAGACGATGAAGGGCGCGTTGCCGCCCAGCTCCAGGCTGAGCTTCTTCATCGTGCCAGCGCACTGCTGGTAGAGGATCTTGCCCACCGGCGTGGAGCCGGTGAACGACAGCTTGCGCACCCGGGCATCGTCGCACAGCGCCTTGCCGATGGCGCCGCTGTCCTTGCCGGTGACGACGTTCAGCACGCCCGCCGGCACCCCCGCCTCGACCGCCAGCCGGGCGATGGCCAGGGCGCACAACGGCGTCTCGGCGGCCGGCTTGACTACCACCGTGCAGCCGGCGGCCAGGGCCGGGCCGACCTTGCGGGTGATCATGGCGATCGGGAAGTTCCACGGCGCGATGGCCGCGCAGACGCCCACGGGCTGCTTGATCGAGGCCAGGCGCTTGCCCGGCATCGGCGAGGGAATGGTGTGGCCATAGGCGCGCTTGGCCTCGTCGGCGAACCAGTCGACGAACGCCGCGCCATAGGCCACCTCGCCCTTCGACTCCGCCAGCGGCTTGCCCTGCTCGGCGGTCATCAACCGGGCCAGGTCATCGGCGCGGGCGAGCATCAGGTCGCTCCACTTGCGCAGGATCGCCCCGCGCTCCTTGGCGGTCTTGGCGGCCCAGGTCGGGAAGGCCCGGTGCGCGGCCTCGATTGCCACCCGCGTCTCGCCCGCGCCCAGGTCAGCGACGTTGGCGATCACCGTCCCGTCGGCGGGGTTCAGCACCTCGAAGGTGGCGTCGCCCTCGATCCAGAGGCCGTCGATGAAGGCTTCGGTTTCAACGAGATTCAGGGACTTGCTAGTCATGGGCGGGCTACCTCAGCGTCACGGACACCGACTTCAGGTCGGCGTACTTGTGCAACGCATGAAGGCTGCGGTCGCGGCCGAAACCCGACTGCTTGAAGCCCCCGAACGGCATGGTGATGTCGCAGGCGTCCCAGCCGTTGACCCAGACCAGCCCCGCCCTCAGCCGCTTCGCCCCACGCAAAGCGCGGTTGATGTCGGAGGTCCACAGGCCGGCGGCGAGGCCGTAGACCGTGTCGTTGGCCAAGCGCAGGGCCTCGTCCTCGGACTTGAAGCTCATCACCCCCAGCACCGGGCCGAACACCTCCTCGCGGGCCAGGGTGTGGTCGGGCTCCAGGCGGTCGAAGATGGTCGGCTCGACATAGAAGCCACCGGTCTCCTGGCGCACGCGCTGGCCGCCCAGCACCCGCCGCGCGCCCTGGCTGTCGGCGGTGGCGATGTAGTCGAGCGCGGTGTTCATCTGCCGCTCGCTGACCATCGCGCCGAACTGGGTCGAGGCGTCCAGCGGATCGCCGACGACCATGCCCTTGGCCACGGCCACGACCTTCTCCAGGAAGGCGTCCTTGATCGAGGCCTCGACCAGCAGGCGCGAGGCGGCGGTGCAGACCTCGCCCTGGTTATAGAACACGCCCCAGGCGGCGGCCTGGGCGGCGGCGTCCAGGTCGGGACAGTCGGCGAAGACAATCTGGGGTGACTTGCCGCCCAGCTCCAGGCTGACCCGCTTCAGGTTCGAGCGGGCCGAATATTCCATCAGCTTGCGACCGACCGGCCCCGAGCCGGTGAAGGCGATCATGTCGACGTCGTTGGACAGCGCCAGCGCCTCGCCGGCGACGGAGCCCAGGCCGGGGATGACGTTCAGAACGCCGGCCGGAAGCCCGGCTTCCAGCGCCAGCTCACCCAGCTTCAGCGCCGTCAATGGCGACTGCTCGGCAGGCTTCAGCACCACGGAGTTGCCCATGGCCAGCGCCGGCGCGACCTTCCACATCGCCATGTGCAGCGGGAAGTTCCACGGCACGATCGCGCCGAT
Organism: Caulobacter sp. GW821-FHT11E11; assembly: GCF_058808315.1. Classification (NCBI taxonomy): domain Bacteria; kingdom Pseudomonadati; phylum Pseudomonadota; class Alphaproteobacteria; order Caulobacterales; family Caulobacteraceae; genus Caulobacter; species Caulobacter sp. GW821-FHT11E11. The sequence continues at coordinate 78,526 of NZ_JBXARO010000003.1, read as the reverse complement.
CACGCCCAGCGGCTCGTGGACCGCATAGCTCAGGCGATCGGCCGGCGAGGCGCCGACCTCGCCATAGACCTTGTCCAGCGCCTCGGCGTACCAGCGGCAGGTGCCGATCGCGAGCGGGAGATCGACGTTGCGGGCGTCGCTGATCGGCTTGCCGACGTCCAGGCTCTCCAGCAGGGCCAGCTCCTCGGCGTCGCGCTCCATCAGCTCGGCCAGGCGGAAGAGGACCTTCTTCTTGGCGCGCGGCCCCTGGTCGCGCCAGCGGCCGTCCTCGAAGGCGGCGCGGGCCGAGGCAACGGCGCGGGCGACATCGTCGGCCTGGCACGACGCCACCAGGTTCAGCACCTGACCATCGCGCGGCGAGACGTTGTGAAAGGTCGCGCCCGAAGCCGCCTCGACCTGGACGCCGTCGATGATCGCCTGGCCCGGCACGGCCAGCCGCGAGAGACGTTCGGAAATGTCGACGGGCAGGGTCACGCGGGATAATCCAGACTAATTGTGATCACAGTTTGCGCCGGGCGCGGAAGTGTCAAGCACTCGACTCATGCGGCCGCCTCCACGGCGGTGCGCATCTTGTCCATGCCTTCGGAAAGGTCAGCGGCGATGGCGCGGCGGGCGCCGTCCGCGTCACCCGCTTTCAGCGCCGTGATCGCCTCGGCGTGGCGGTCGGCGGCCAGGTCGTTGGCCCCGACGCGGCCGAACACCACCCGCATGAACGGACCCACCTGCAGCCACAGGCCGCCGGCCATGGCCTCCAGCACCTCGGCCCCGGCCCGCTCGTAGATGGCGAAATGGAAGGCGTGGTTGGCGGTCATGTAGCGGTCGACATCGCCCAGCCGCAGGGCCTCGTCGACATCGGCGTCGATGGCCTGGAGCTGCCGGATCAGTCCGGTGTCGGCGTTTTTCGCGGCCCGCGCGGCCAGTTCCGGCTCGACCCACAGGCGGGCCAGGGACAGCTGCTCCAGCCGGTCGGCCGTCAGCGACGGCACGGACAGGCGCTTGTTGGCCGGATTGATCGCCAGCGCCCGTTCGGCCACCAGCCGGCGGACCGCGTCGCGCACCGGCATCGGGCTGACACCGAGCTCGGCGGCGAGACTGCGCAGGCTGACGCCCTTGCCCGGCGCGATCCGGCCGGTGATCAGCGCTTGGCGGATCGCCTCATACACCTGGTCGTGGACGGCTGTCTGATCGGCGAGCGGTTTGCGCACTTTCCTCACTACCAGATGCAGGTGACTTGCCAAGTCACACCCAACTGCGATCACAATGCAAGGCCCCTGAGGATCACCCCATGACCAGCGCCAACGACCTCGACGCCTTCTGGATGCCGTTCACGCCGAACCGGCGGTTCAAGAGCAACCCGCGCATGCTCTCGTCGGCCAGCGGCATGCTGTACAAGACGCCCGAGGGCCGCGAGGTGCTGGACGCCACGTCCGGCCTCTGGTGCGTCAACGCCGGTCACGATCGGCCGAAGATCCGCGAAGCCATCCAGAAGCAGGCGGCCGAGATGGACTACGCGCCCTGCTTCAACATGGGCCACCCGCTGGCCTTCCAGTTCGCCTCGCGCCTGGCCCAGGTGACGCCTGCGGGCCTGGACCGGATCTTCTTCACCAACTCAGGCTCGGAGTCGGTCGACACCGCCCTGAAGATCGCGCTCGCGTACCATCGCGCCCGGGGCAAGGGGACCAAGACCCGGCTGATCGGCCGCGAGCGCGGCTATCATGGCGTGGGCTTCGGCGGCATCTCGGTGGGCGGCATTCCGACCAACCGCAAGTACTTCGGCAGCCTGCTTACCGGCGTCGACCACCTGCCCCACACTCACGGCGTGCCCGGCAACCTGTTCGCCAAGGGCCAGCCCGAGCACGGCGCCCACCTGGCCGACGACCTGGAGAAGATCGTCGCCCTGCACGACGCCTCCAACATCGCCGCCGTCATCGTCGAGCCGGTGGCCGGCTCCACCGGCGTTCTGGTCCCGCCCAAGGGCTATCTCGAACGCCTGCGAGCCATCTGCGACAAGCACGACATCCTGCTGATCTTCGACGAGGTCATCACCGGCTTCGGACGCCTGTCGGCGCCGTTCGCCGCCGACCGCTTCGGCGTCACGCCCGACCTGATCTGCATGGCCAAGGGCCTGACCAACGCCGCCGTCCCGTGCGGCGCGGTGGCCGCCTCGACCAGGATCTACGACGCCATGCTCGAGGGCGCCGACGCCCCGATCGAGCTCTTCCACGGCTACACCTATTCGGCCCACCCGCTGGCCTGCGCGGCGGGCTTGGCCACCTTGGAGACCTACCAGGAGGACGACCTCTTCGCCCGCGCCGCCGGCCTGGAGGGCTACTGGCAGGAGGCCATGCACAGCCTGGCCGACGCCCAGCACGTGATCGACATCCGCAACCTGGGCCTCGTCGCCGGCATCGAGCTTTCGCCCCGCCCCGGCGCCCCGACCGCGCGGGCCATGGAGGTGTTCGAGACCTGCTTCGACGAAGGCCTGCTGATCCGCGTCACCGGCGACATCATCGCCCTGTCGCCGCCGCTGATCCTGGAGAAGGCCCACATCGACCGGATGGTCGAGACGCTCCGCAGGGTGCTGAGCAAGGTCGACTAGAACGGACGCGCCGGGCGGGCGTTGTCACCGGACGTTTCCGGGAGCCCCGCCATGTCCGACTACGAGCTCTACTACTGGTCCGCGCCGTTCCGGGGCCAGTTCGTGCGCGGTGTCCTGGCCTTCGCCGGCAAGGCCTGGACCGAGGCCGGCGACGACGCGATCGGCAAGCTGATGGCTGGGCCAGTCAAGGCCATGCCGATCCCGTTCATGGGTCCGCCCCTGCTGGTCGACCGCAAGGCCGACGTCGCCATCGCGCAGATGCCGGCCGTCGTCCTCTATCTGGGCGAGACGCTGGACCTGCTGCCGAACGATCCGGCGCTGAAGGCCCTGACGCTGAAGATCGTCTGCGACGCCAATGACGTGATCGACGAACTCACCCTGGATGGCGGCCGCCAGATGTGGACCGACAAGCGCTGGGAAGAGTTCGAGCCGCGCCTGCGGAAATGGATGTCGTTCTGGGAAGACACTGGCCGCCGCCATGGCCTGAAGGCCGGCAGCGGCTTCCTGCTCGGCGGCGACGCGCCGGGGATCGCGGACGTGGTCACGGCCGTCCTGTGGTCGACGATGACCGAACGCTTCGACAAGATCGGCGAAATCCTGGACGACGCCGCCCCGCACACCGCCGCCCTGGTCCGCCGCGTCGCCGACCTGCCGCCGCTCAAGGCCCTCGCCGAAAAGGCCCGCGAAGACTACGGCGACACCTGGTCCGGCGGTCAGATCGAGGCCTCGCTGCGCAAGGTGCTGGGGGCCTAGGCCTTCAACGACATCGCCACGTCGCACCGCTCATACCGCGCCCCGAACAGGCGCATGATCTCGGCGTCGTGGACGAAGCCCAGCTTCTCGTAGAGGTGGATCGCCGGCGCGCACTTCCTGTTGGTCAGCAGATAGACCTTGTCCATGCCCAGGCTGGCGGCGCGTTCCAGGGTCTTGGCCAGCAGATATTCGCCGACCTTGAGGCCCCGCGCGCTTTGCAGCACGCCCATCTTGGTCAGCTCGACCCAACCGTCCTTGGACACCATCAGGGCGCAGGTGCCGACCACGCCCAAGTCCGGGGTCTCGGCGAACAGCACCACGCCGCCCTTGTCGAGGATCAGCTCGCGCGGGTTGGACAGCAGGGCGATGTCGTTTTCCTCCAGGGCGAACATGTCCTGGATCCACTCGGCGTTGATCCGATAGAAGGCCTCGGCCAGGTCATCGGAGAAGTCGCGCGCCCACATGGCCGGCGGGCCGGCGCGCTCGATACGGGCCAGCAACGAGGCTTCGGCGAGGCGCGCCTCGACCTTGGTCAGCCCTTGCATGAAGTCGCCATTCAGGCCCGCGACCAGCTCGGCGGCGGCCGGCTCGATGCGCGGCAGGAGCTCGGTCTGGACCCGAACCAGCAGGGCCTCGCCCTTCTCGGTCAGGGCCAGACGCCGGGAGCGGCCGTCGCCTGGCACGGGACGCGCCTCGACGAAATCGCCCAGCGTGCCGAGAGCCCGGGTCACGGTCGGCTGGGCCAGCTGCAGGCGCTCGGCCAGCTCACCGACCGCGATCGGCCCGTGCAGGCGAATGGTCATCAGCAGCGACATCTGGGCCGGCTGCACCGGCAGGTCCAGCGACCGCGCCACCTCGGCGGCGTCGGCCTGCATGCGCTCGGCCAGGCGTTTCAGCCGGCTGCCCAGGAACCCCACGCCAAACCCCGCCAGCAGATCGACGTCCATGTCGAACCTCCATTTCATAGCACGCTATATAGCTAGCTATGAAATGGCTGAACTGGCAATAGGCTGATTACATCTTGAAAGGCCGGACGACGGCGCACCGCACCTCGTTGTTGATGACCGTGACCGCCGCCGACCGCGCGCCGGTGAGGTCGTAGAACCGGTCGCGCCCGCCCAGCGACACGAGCAGATAGTCCGGCGCGCTGAACTTGCAGACGGAGTAGCGGACCTTCGCGCCGTCGATCCGGTCGACCAGATGCGTGCAGCTCATCGTCCCGCCGACGCGCCGGTATAGCGCCTCGTCATAGGGCGTGGCTTGCGGGTAGCGGCGCAGGCTGCGGAAAACCTCAGGGGCGAGCGGCGCGCAGGCCGGGCCGCTGACGCGCCAGAACGCGTCCCGGCGCGCTAGCTCGGCGCGATCGTGGCGCGCCATGACCTCGGCGCCCACGCCGATCAACGCCACGAACCCGATGGCGATCGGCGCCCAGCGCCAGAGGCTTCGCCGACGACCTTCCAGGGGCAACTTCCGGATACTGACCTGATCGGTCGCCATGATTGAACTCACATTTGTAATCTAGATGTACGTTCGTAAATCATGATCCCGCGCCTGTCACTACCGAACGTCGTTCATCACACTTGACGCCAATGCGTTACATTTGTAGCGTACTCACGACATCACGAAGGCTCCACCGCCATGACCGAACCCTCCGACCTGGAACTGGAAGTGCTGAAAGCCTTCTGGCGCGGCGGCGCAATGAGCGCCCGCGAGGCGCAGGGCCTGATCGAGCCCGAGCTGGGGTGGAGCGCTTCGACCACCCGCACCGTACTGGAGCGGATGGTGGCCAAGGGCCTGCTGGTCCGCCGCTCGGTGCACGGCCTGGCGGTCTATGAGGCCCGGACGGGCAAGGTCGACGTGATCGGCGGCGTGCTGAACCGCCTGCGCGGCCTGCTCGAGATCGACGGCCGCCTGCCGGCCTCGGCCTTCGCCGGCAGCCAGATCCTGTCCGAGACCGAGATCGCCGAACTGGAGACCCTGCTCAACACCCAGGGCAAGGAGGACAAGTGATGCATCCGCTGCTCACCTCCACCGCCTTGGGCCTGATCGCCGCCTGGCCGGTCGGCGTGCTGGGCCTGGGCCTGGGCCGCCTGGTCGAAGGCCTGACCGAGGATCCCCGCCCGCGCGCCGCCGCCTGGAGCCTGGCCTACGCCCTGCCCGCCGGCGCCCTGGCCGCGACCGTGGCTCTGACCTTCGCGCCGACGCCGGTCGCCGAGGTCCCCATCGCTATGACCGCGCCGGTCGTGGCGACCGCGCCGGCCTGGACGTCGGAAGGCGAACTGACGACCAACCTGGCCTGGAGCCTGGTCGGGCTCTCGGTCGCCGGCCTGCTCGCCCGGGGCCTTCGCTGGAACCGGGGCCGTCGTCGCCTGGCGGCTATCCGCGCGACTGCTGAGCCCTGCCAGGACACCGCCTTGATCGAGGCCATCCGCCTGCGCGCCGCCCGTCTTGGCGTGAAAGCCCCGCCCGTGCGGGTCAGCGCCGAGATCGCCGAGCCGCTGCTGGCCGGCGCGCGTCGCCCGGTGATCCTGCTGCCCAAGGCGCTCGTCGAGAGCACCGACGCCCAGCGGTTGGAGCTGGTCTGCGGCCACGAACTGGCCCACCTGCAGCGCGGCGACAACTGGCGCATCCCGGCCGAGGAGGCCGTGGCCGGCCTGTTCTGGCTGGCCCCGCCGGTGGCCGCCCTGCGCGGTCGGATGCTGGCGGCCCGCGAAGCCGTCTGTGACCAGACCGCCCTGGCCGACGCCGCGCCCGAGGCTCGCCGCGACTATGCCCGCGTGCTGGTCGAGGCCCTAAGGATGAACGCCCTGCCCGCCGCCCAATCGGCCTTCACCGGCCGTGAGCGCAACCAGGTTCGCATGCGCTTGTCGGCCATCCTGCAGCCGCGCGGCAGCGCCTCGGCCGGTCGGGTCGGCCTGGCCATCGTGCTGGGCGGCGCGCTGACGGCGGCCACCGGCGCGGGCTCCCTGGCCCTGGCCGAACAAGCCCGCCGCCTGGCTCCGCCCGAGCCAGCCATCGCAGCGGAGGAAGCCGCTCCGGCGGCGGCCGTCGCACCCGCGATCGAAGCCGCCGAGGCCGCGCCGATGGCGACTCAGGCCGCACCAGCCGCGCCGGCAGCAGAAGCCGCGCCGGCCGCTCCGATGGCGGTCGCCGTCGCGCCCGATCCGCGCCCTGACCCGCGACCGAACCCGCAGCCAGATCCTCAACCCCGGCCAAACCCGCAACCCAATCCGCAGCCGAACCCGCAGCCGCATGTCGAGGTCAGGGTCGCGGTCGAGCCGGCCGTGTCGGTGCAGACGGAGATCCAGCCGACCATCCGGCTGATCCTGCCCAGCGACAAGGCGCAGGACCTGGGCCGGCGGATCAAGGTCATGAACCCCGACGTCAGCACGCGCACCTCGACCCAGTCCAAAGCCTCGGTCAGCGTCAACGTGCGCAGCGCCGAGTCTCCGTGGGAGCGCCGCTGATGCATCCGCTCTTCGCTTCCGCCGCGCTCGGCCTGATCGCCGCCTGGCCCGCCAGCGGCCTGGGCTGGCTGCTGGGCAAGGCCGCCGACCGCCTGACCGGCGATCCGGCTCCGCGCGCCCACGCCTGGAACCGCGCCGTCGCCCTGCCGCCGTCCATGCTGGCCGTGATGGTCGCCATCCGCGCCCTGCCCGAGGACACCACCGCGCCCGTCTACCAGGTCGCCATGACCTCCAGGGCCGTCGCCTCCGCCGGCGCGGCTATGAACGAGGTCTCGGCCCGGGCGCTGTCCAACGTCAACGGTGTCGAGACCCTGGGCGGCGCGCTGATCCTGGGCGCGCTGGGCGGCCTGGCTGTCGCAGCCGCGCGCCAGGCGATGGGCCGCGCTAAGCTCAAGCGCATCGTCGACCGGGCCCGCCCCGTGTCGCAGGAGCTGGCCCTGGCCGTCCGCGCCGCCGCCCGCCGCATGGACACCGGCCGCCCCGAGGTGAGGATCAGCGACGACATCGACCAGCCCCTGCTGGCCGGCCTGCTGACCCCGGTCATCCTGCTGCCCGCCGAACTGGTCGCGCGCCTGCCTATCGAGCGCCTGATCCCGGTCTGCGCCCACGAGTTGGGCCACCTCAAGCGTGGCGACAATTGGCGGCTGTTGTTCGAGCACCTTCTGGGCGGCCTCTTCTGGATGGCCCCGCCCTACGCCGCCCTGCGCACCCAGGCCGCCGCCGCCCGCGAGGAGCTGTGCGACGCCCTGGCCCTCGAGGGCGCCAGCCCGGCCATCCGCCGCACCTATGCCGAAACCCTGGTCGACGTGCTGCGCACCCGCGCCGCGCCCACCCTGCATCCCGCCTTCACCGGCAAGGGACGGAGACCGATCCTCATGCGCCTGAAAGCCATCACCGAACCTGGCAAGCCCGCCAACCTGGCCCGTCGCGCCCTGCTGGGCCTGGCCGGCCTGCTGGCGATAACCACGGCCGCCGCCGGCTCCATCGCCCTGGCCCAACAGGGCGAGGCCCACAGCCGCAGCCGCACCGTCATCAGCGACGACGCCGGCCAGTACATCGACATCCGCTCGGACTATGTCCGGGTGACCAACGCCGAACTGGCCAACGGCAAGCTGAAGATCCCCGAGGGCCAGATGTCGACCTATCACGGCCACATCCTGGTGCGCGGGCGGCTGACCGCGCCCCAGACCCAGGTGCTGCTGAACGGCAAGGCCGCGCCGGCAGGCTTCGACCCAACCACCCTGGAGCGGGGCGACATCCGCGCGCTGGAGGTCACCAACTACAAGAGCGACCGCAAGCCCCGCGTGGTGCTGAACGTCATCATGTAGCTTATGACACCGGTGGACAAAGCCGGTTTCACTCTGCATTTTCGCTCCCGATCAGACGGCGACGCCAAGCACGCCGCCGTCGCTTTCGGGGATGGACCATGCTCAGCCGCCACCTTCTCGCCGCCGCCGGCGCGCTCGCCCTGACGTTCGCGGCCGGCTCGGCCCTGGCGGCTGACGTGCTGGCCTTCCCCGGCGCCGAGGGCGCGGGCCGGTTCAGCACCGGTGGTCGTGGCGGCGCGGTGCTTCGGGTGACCAACCTGGAAGACGCCGGCCCCGGATCCTTGCGCGCGGCCGTCGAGGCCAAGGGCCCACGCACGGTCGTCTTCGACGTCGCCGGCACGATCCAACTGAAGACCCCACTGAAGATCTCCAATGGCCAGATCACCCTGGCCGGCCAGACCGCGCCGGGCGGCGGCATCACCCTGCGCGACCAGACCCTGATCGTCAGCGCCGACGACGTCGTCATCCGCTTCATCCGCTCGCGCCTGGGGGCCGAGAGCAAGGTCGAGGGCGACGCGATCTGGATCTCGGGCGGCCGCCGGATCATCCTGGACCACGTCTCGGCCAGTTGGTCGGTGGACGAGACCCTGTCGGCCTCGGCCCGCTATGACCAGCCTGGGCAAGGCTTCTATGACCTGACCGTCCAATGGTCGATCATCGCCGAGAGCCTGGCCCACTCGATCCACGTCAAGGGCGACCACGGCTATGGCAGCCTGATCCGGGGCGGCAACGGGTCGAAGATCAGCTTCCACCACAACCTGTGGGCCAACCACATGGCGCGCGCGCCGCGTCCCGGCAATTACGAGGGGCCGGACAAGGATCCGATCGGGGCGTTCTTCGATTTCCGCTCGAACGTCTTCTACAACTGGGGCAGCGACAAGTCGGGCTACAACGCCGACAAGGCGACGCTGTCGGCCTACAACTTCGCCGACAACGCCTACATCCCCGGCCCCAGCTCGCAGAAGCCGATCGCCTTCAAGGAAAGCGACACGCTGGCCAGGGCCTATTTCGCCGGCAACAGCATGGGCGGCGTAGTCCCGGCCGATCCGTGGAGCCTGGTGACCTTCACCATCCCCGAGCCCGCGGGCTATCGCCTGGCCTCGCCCGTGGACGTCGCGCCGGTGACGCCCGAGAGCGCCGACAAGGCCTATGCCCGCGTGCTGGCCGACGCCGGCGCCTCGGTGTGGCGCGACCCGGTCGACACACGGATCCTCGACGGCGTGAAGACGCGCACCGGCAAGGTCATCAACATCCAGTCCGACGTCGGCGGCTGGCCGGTGCTGCCGGCAGGCAAGCCGGCCAAGGACACGGACGGGGATGGCATGCCCGACGCCTGGGAGAAGGCGCACGGCTTCGATCCCAAGACGGCCAACGGGGCGGTCGTCGGCAAGGACGGTTGGACGAACCTGGAGCTCTATCTGGCCGACGCGGCCAAGGTTCGCGGCTGAACACTCCAGATCCTCCCCCTGACGGGGGAGGATCTTGCGGCTTTTGCGACGCGCCCAGCTTTCCGCTAGAAGCCGCCCCATGTCGCACAACACCTTCGGTCACCTGTTCCGCGTCACCACCTGGGGCGAAAGCCACGGCCCGGCGCTTGGCTGCGTCGTGGACGGCGTGCCGCCCGGCATCGCCCTGACGGCCGAGATGATCCAGGGGTTCCTGGACAAGCGCCGCCCGGGCAACGGCAAGTTCGTGACCCAGCGCCAGGAGCCGGACGCCGTGCGCATCCTGTCGGGCGTGTTCGAGGACGAGCGCACGAACGGCCAGCGCACCACCGGCACACCGATCAGCCTGATGATCGAGAACACCGACCAACGCTCCAAGGACTATGGCGAGATCGCCCAGGCCTTCCGTCCCGGACATGCCGACTATCCCTATTTCGCCAAGTACGGCGTGCGCGACTATCGCGGCGGCGGGCGCAGCTCGGCGCGCGAGACGGCGGCCCGCGTGGCGGCCGGCGCGGTGGCGCGGCTGGTGATCCCCGGCGTGACGATCCGCGCCGCTCTCGTCCAGATCGGCCCGCACGCCATCAATCGCGACAACTGGGACTGGGCCCAGACCGAACAGAACCCCTACTGGTCGCCGGACGCTGAGATCATCCCGGTCTGGGAAGAGCACCTGGAGACGATCCGCAAGGCCGGCTCGTCGACCGGCGCCGTCGTCGAGGTCGAGGCCATCGGCGTTCCCGCCGGCTGGGGCGCGCCGCTGTATGGCAAGCTGGACGCCGAGCTGGCCGCCGCCCTGATGTCGATCAACGCCGCCAAGGGCGTGGAGATCGGCGAAGGCTTCGCCAGCGCCGCCCTGACCGGCGTGGACAATGCCGACGCCATGCGCCTGGGTCCCGACGGTGAACCGGTGTTCCTGAGCAACCACGCCGGCGGCGTCCTGGGCGGCATCTCGACCGGCCAGCCGCTGGTGGCGCGCGTGGCGTTCAAGCCGACCTCGTCGATCCTGATCCCGCGCCAGACCCTCAACGAGGCCGGCGAGGAGGTCGACCTGCGCACCAAGGGCCGCCACGATCCGTGCGTCGGCATCCGCGGCGTGCCGGTGGTCGAGGCGATGACCGCGTGCGTCCTGGCCGACGCCTTCCTGCGCCACCGTGGGCAGACTGGCGGGCATGTACACGCGCCTGGCGCGAGCCGCTGATACCGTAAACAATGGTCAGTTGACGTGCCATTAACTGGTCTTACCACTGAATTAGTTCAGCTTTCGAGTTGACGTGCATACGTTTGCAGGCGTAAGCCTCGCTTGAGCGTATCCCCTGGCGCGCGATCACTACGCGCCAAGGTTGCGATGCGCGACGCGATGGAGGGGGCTCAGCGCGTGCGGTTCGACCTCTTGAAGATCCTGCTGGTCGACGACAACCAGCATATGCGGCTGCTGCTGATCGAGATCCTGCGCGCCATCGGCGTACGGCAGGTCTATGAGGCCATGGATGGGTCTGAAGCCCTGTCGATCCTGCGTTCCACCGCGATCGACGTGGTGTTTACCGACCTGTCGATGAACGGCCTGGACGGCATCGACTTCGTCCAGCTGGTGCGCAACTCGACCGACAGCCCCAACCCGTTCGTGCCGATCGTGATGATCACCGGCCACTCGACCGAGCGCCGGGTGAACGAGGCGCGCAACGCCGGCGTCAACGAGTTCCTGGTCAAGCCGGTGACCGCGCGCGGCGTCATCCACCGCCTGACCCTGCTGATCGAGAATCCCCGCCCCTTCGTCCGGGCCGGCGACTATTTCGGCCCCGACCGCCGCCGCCGCGACGATCCCCGCTATCAGGGCGAACGTCGGCGCGCGGACGACAAGAGCGAGCTGTATGTGGATGACCCGCAGATCGGGCGCGGCCATCCGACGCGGAGAATTTAAACCATTCGCCGGGTAGAAGATGGTGAACAGCGTTTTGTGAGCTTCACCATGACCCTTCGCCGCACCGCCCCCATCGCCGCCATCCTCGCGATGGTCGCCGTCTCGCAGACGGGCTGCCTGGCCGCCGCCGCGGTCGGCACCGTGGCCGGCACGGCCATCGGCGTCACCGGCGCGGTCGTCGGCGGGGCCGGCAAGGCCGTCGTCGCCACCGGCAAGGCGGTCATCCCCGGCGACGGCAATAGGGACCGCCGCGACCGTGACGAGTACCGCCGCTAACTAGAGACTCAGCGCGCAGCGCTCGCCGATGGTCGGGCGCGACAGCTCCACGCGCGACAGGCCCGGGAACTGGGCCTTCAGCCGTTCCGCGAAATAGAGACACAGCCGCTCCAGGGTCGGGACTTCCAGGCCCGGGCGGTCGTTCAGGAGGCCATGGTCCAGCTCGGCCGCGACGGCCTTCAGGGCGACGTCCAGCGCCTCCAGGTCGGCGACCCAGCCCTCTTCCTGCATCTGCCCGCGCACGCTGGCCTCGACCTTGAACGAGTGGCCGTGCAGCTTGCGATAGCGATGGTCGGTCGGACCTTGCTCGATGTAATGGGCGGCGTCGAAGAACGCAGCCTTCGTGATCTCGAAGACGGGCTTCATAGGGACTTCTTTGACTAAGGCCTGGGAGGCTCTAGCGCATCGACCCTGTCACCAAGTCGAGCGCCTTATCCGTCAGGGCAGGCCGAGATATTTGTGCGTTTGGACGCTTAAACGCCATTGTGGGTGCGAAAGGCAATAGGCGACGGCCAATTGCGTGTTCCTGTCGCGGTCCGGGCCATCCATCGGCTGCAGGTAGAAACGCTCGAAATCCAACTCGGCGAAGCGCTCCGGCATGGCCTTGTCCTGCGGAAAGACCAGCTTCAGCTCCTGGCCCGAGGTCTGGACCACCGGCGCGTCGGCCTTGGGGCTGATGCAGATCCAGTCGATCCCGGCCGGAGCCTCCAGCGTGCCGTTGCTCTCGCAGGCGATCTGGAAGCCGCGCGCGTGCAGCGCCGCGATCGCGGCCTCGTCCAGCTGAAGGAAGGGCTCGCCGCCGGTGCAGACCACCAGGCGGTCGTCCGGCCCGCCGGTCCACTGGGCCTCGACCGCCGCGGCCAGGTCATCGGCCGTGGCGAACTTGCCGCCGTTCTCGCCGTCGGCGCCGACGAAGTCGGTGTCGCAGAAGGTGCAGACGGCCTTGGCGCGGTCCTGCTCGCGGCCGGTCCACAGGTTGCAGCCCGAGAAGCGGCAGAACACCGCCGCCTTGCCGGCCTGGCCGCCTTCGCCCTGCAGGGTCAGGAAGATCTCTTTGACGGAATAGGTCACGCGCCCACCGGCTCTTGGGAAAGCGCCTCGCGCCCGGCCGCGTCCCACTCGACATAGCCCTTTTCGCGCAGCTCGCACGCCGGGCAGGTCCCGCAGCCGTGACCCCAGGCATGCAGCTCACCGCGTTCGCCCTGGTAGCAGGTGTGGCTTTCCTCGACGATCAGCTTGACCAGGTCCTCGCCGCCCAGCGCCTTGGCCAGGCCCCAGGTCTGGGCCTTGGTCAGCCACATCAGCGGGGTCTCGACCCGGAAGTTGCGGTCCATGCCGAGGTTCAGCGCGAGCTGCTGGGCGTCCAGCGTGTCGCGGCGACAGTCGGGATAGCCCGAGAAGTCGGTCTCGCACATGCCGCCGACCAGGGCGTCGATGCCCCGGCGGTCGGCGAGCGCGGCGGCGTAGATCAGGAACACCAGGTTGCGGCCCGGCACGAAGGTCGAGGGCAGGCCGCGCTCGGTCATCTCGATGGCGCGGTCGGCGGTCAGGGCCGACTGGGCCACCTGGCCGAAGCTCTTGATGTCCAGCACGTGGTCCTCGCCCAAGCGATCGGCCCACTGTGGGAAACGCGCGGCGACCTCGCGACGGACGTCCTGGCGAGCCTCCATCTCGATGGAATGGCGCTGGCCATAGTCGAAGCCGACCGTCTCGACACGCTCATAGCGCGCGAGGGCCCAGGCCAGGCAGACGCTGCTGTCCTGGCCGCCGGAGAATAGAACAAGCGCGGCTTCGCTCATGCGAGCCTCTCGGATGCAAAGATCGGGAACATGGGCCCTCCTCTACACGAGGCAAGGCCGGGCCGGAACAGCGTGGCCTGAGAAGGCGCGACTCACGCGATACTCCGATGACGAACCAAGACGAAGTCTTTCGCCAACGAACTAAGGCCAGGGCCCGTGATAGCGAAGCCTTGTGGCGCTTGTCGCGCCACGCTTCCGCTACGTCAACGCCAAACCCGATCTTCTAATGCGTTGTAAACTTACACCTAGCAGGAGAACACCACCTCTCGGAAAGTGAAAAGCTGTAACCTATCGCTGTTCACTTACGATCAGGCCAGTTGACAGCTTTCAAACGCAAGTATGCAATCTGCCAATGCTGCGAGGGGCTCGCCGTACGCCCGCGTGGTGAAAACAGTACGGCGCCGAGGAAACATCGACCCTCGCAGGCTCCACACATAAGGCGCCGCTTGGGTTCAGGGAGGGAATTCAATGTCGCAAACTCTGCGTATGCGGAGCCTTTTGGTCATGGGCGCTTCGGCGGTCGCGATCTCCGGCCTCGCCGTCCCCGCTTTCGCTCAAACGGCCAAGCCGGCCCAACAGAACACCACCGTCATCGAAGAACTGGTCGTCACCGCCCAGAAGAAGGAAGAAGCGCTTCAGGACGTGCCGATCGCGGTGTCGGCCTTCAGCCAGGACAGCCTGGAAGCGCAGAAGATCGACGGCGGCCCGAACCTGCAGCTGGCGATCCCGAACGTCACCTTCGCCAAGAGCAACTTCACCAACAGCTTCAACTTCCAGATCCGCGGCATCGGCGCCAAGGCCGTCGGCGCGTCGGCCGACCAGGGCGTCGGCGTCCACATGAACAACGCCCCCATGCAGTCGGGCAACCTGTTCGAGGCCGAGTTCTACGACGTGGAACGGGTGGAAGTGCTGCGCGGCCCGCAAGGCACGCTGTACGGCCGTAACGCCACCGGCGGCGTGGTCAACATCATCACCGCCAAGCCGACCGACCAGTTCGAGGCCAATCTGCGCGCCGAGTACGGCAACTACAATTCGATCAAGCTGCGCGGCATGGTCAACGTGCCGATCTTCGGCGACAAACTGGCCCTGCGCCTGTCGGGCACCTCGCTGAAGCGCGACGGCTTCGTCACCAACACCTTCAACAACCACGTCGTCGACGACCGGGACCTGTACTCGACCCGCGTCCAGGTGATGTTCAATCCGACCGAGAAGCTGCGCACCAACTTCCTGTGGGAACGCTTCCACGAGGACGACAGCCGCGCCCGCACCGGCAAGCAGCTCTGCACCAAGGACGAAGGTCCCGCCACGGTCGGCGGCGTGCCCACCGGCGCGGCCCGTCGCTACCTGACGCAAGGCTGTCTGCCCGGCTCGCTGTACGCCCCGGGCGCCTATGGCACGGTCAACACCTCGGGCACCCTGACGGGCCTGCTGGGCAACATCTTCGGCTTCACCTCGGGCGACGCCAACGTCGGCGACCGCACCTCGACCAACCTGCGCGAGATCGAGACCGCGCTGGACCCGCTCTACCAGTCGGGCTCCAACGTCTACCAGTTCACCCTGAACTACGACCTGTCCGACGCGCTGACGCTGACGGCGATGACCGCCTACAGCAAGGGCAGCGTCTATACCAAGCAGGACTACAACCGGAACGTCTCGCCGGTCGCCTTCAACAGCACGCCCTTCACGCCGGGCGGCTTCTTCAACGACCCGCAGGTCGGCAACACCAACAAGTTCACGACCATCGACGTCTCGTCGGGCCGCTCTGAACAGTTCAGCCAGGAACTGCGCCTGCAGTCCAACTTCGATGGCCCGCTGAACTTCAACGTCGGCGGCATCCACTTCACCTACCGGACCCTCACCGACTACTACGTGATCGGCAACTCGCTGACCCTGTCGTCGATGGCCCTGAACGCCTCGAAGGGCCTGTCGCCCACCTGCAACCCGGCGACCGTCGCCAACTGCATCGGCATCGACACCTCGGCCACGCCCACCGGCGAGGGCCACAACTACTATGACAACCGCACGCCCTATAACCTGGTGTCGGACGCCCTGTTCGGCGAGCTGTACTGGCAGGCCAACGACGACCTGAAGTTCACCCTGGGCCTGCGCCAGACCCGCGACAAGAAGGCGGTCAAGAACTACTCGACCGTGCTGCTGGCCCCGGGCTACGGCCTGACGCTGAACCCGACCAACCCCGACCAGCGCGCCCGCTTCAGCGAGCTCACCGGCCGCTTCGGCTTCGACTACAAGGCGCACCTGGGCTTCACCGACGACACCCTGCTCTACGCCTTCTACTCCAAGGGCTATAAGGGCGGCGGCATCAATCCGGGCGTTCCGGCCGGCGCGATCGGCATCAAGCAGACCTTCGCCCCCGAGTTCGTCAACGCCATCGAGATCGGGACCAAGAACACCCTGGCCGGCGGCAGCGTGCTCTTCAACGTCACGGGCTTCCACTACGACTACCAGGGCTACCAGATCAGCAAGATCGTGAACCGCACCTCGGTGAACGAGAACGTCGACGCCAAGGTCTACGGCTTCGAACTGGAATCGATCTGGTCGCCGGTCCGGAACCTGCGCCTCAACGCCACCGTCGGTTATCTGAAGACCAAGATCGGCGATGGCGTCACCTCGATCGACACCATGAACCGCACCCAGTCCAACGCGGCCTATACGGTCGTGAAGGTGGGCCCGCAGGCTTCGTCGGTCGGCGCCAACTGCGTGCTCAACACCGTCGGCGTCGCCACCATCCTGGGCGCGGGCGCCGGGGCCACCCTGCCCTGGGCCTGCACGGGTCCGGCGGCCTATCAGGCGTTCCTGTCGACCCCGGCCGCCCTGGGCGGCGCGGGCCTTCCCGGCCCGACCGCCGCGTTCTTGGCCAATGCCACGGGCCTGTTCAACTACGGCGCCGGCTACTCGATCGAAGGCACGGCGGCGGACCTGTCGGGCAACGAGCTGCCCAATTCGCCGCACTGGACGTCATCGGTCGGCGCCCAGTACACGCTCGAACTGTCGGGCGGCTGGTCGGCCACCCTGCGCGGCGACTACTACCGCCAGAGCAAGCAGTTCGCGCGCGTCTACAACACCGCCTACGACCAGCTGAAGTCCTGGGACAACGGCAATGTCACCCTCAAGGTGGAGAAGCCGGAGTGGGGCGTCTCGATCGACGCCTACGTCAAGAACATCGGCAACAAGACCCCGATCGTCGACGCCTACACCACCGACGACAGCTCGGGCCTGTTCACCAACGTGATCACCGCCGAACCGCGCCTGTACGGCGTGGCGATCACCAAGTCCTGGTAAGGGACGTTTCGAAGCAATCTCGGAAGGGGCGGCAGTCACTCGCCGCCCCTTTGTCATGCCTAGTTTTCGCCGCGCGTGTCGGGCGCTCGACAGAAAACTCTGTGTATTCCGACATTACCGGTTTGGGAGCGCTCCCAACTTAACGACTCCGCAAGGGCGCCGGGGGCATGGTGCCCCTCCAAATCCCAGCGAAGCGCCGTATGGAAACGCTGACCCGTCTGATCGACACCCGCGCCCCGATCTCGCCCGCCACGTCTTGCGACGAGGTCACGGCGATGTTCGACGCCGATCCGGCCCTGGCCGCCCTGGCGGTCGTGGACCCAGATCGCACGCCCATCGGCCTCGTCTATCGCGACGTGCTGCAGGGCATGATGCGCGTGGCCGGCGCCCTGCTGGCCGACAAGCCGATCTCCGAGGTCATGGACACCGACCCGCGAACGGTCGCGGCCCAGACTGACGCCAGCAACTTCGTCAACGCCCTGGCCGACAGCCTGACGCCGGTGTTCCGCACCGCCTATGTCGCCGTCGACGCCGCCGGCCGTTACGCCGGCGTGGGCGGCCTGGCCTCGCTGCTGGCCTCGCACCGTCGCCGTCAGGGCGAAGCGCGCGACGCCATGGCCATGGTCGAGCGCATGGCCGTCGACATCGGCTCGCACCTGGACGGCGTCCTGGCCATCACCGAGCGCCTGGAACAACAACGCCTGACGCCCGACGCCTCGGCCTTCGTCCGCGCCATCGGCGACACCAGCCGCGACATGGGCGCGACGGTCGCCCGCGCGATCGACCTGCACCGCTCGGCCCGCGGCCAGCTGACCATCAACGCCGCTCCGACCCGTCTGCGCGACTTCGCCGACGCGGTCGAAAGCCGCTGGGCCGCTCGCGCCCACGAGGGCGGCTCGACACTGCTCGTCTCCTACGACGGCGATCCGGAATGCGGCGTCGAGGTCGACGGCGAACGCCTGCTGCAGGTGTTCGACATCCTGATCGAGAACGCCCTGTCGGCCGGTCGCGGCACGATCGAGGCCCGCCTGACGGCCCGCGCCGAGGGCGACCACATCCGCCTGGAAGGCCAGGTGCGCGACAACACCGGCAGCCACGCCGAAGAGCGTCTGGCGCGCGTCAACGATCCGCTGGGCGACACCAGCCAGCAGGACCGCAACGAGATGGCGATGGCCGTCGGCGTGGCCCTGGCTCACCGCCTGCTGCGCGCCATGGGCGGTCCGCTGCACGCCGAGGCCAATCGCGGCGCCGGCCTGACCGTCGCCTTCGAGCTGCCCCTGGCCGCCGCCGCGGCCGAAGCCGAGGTCCACGAGACCCAGGAAGTCACCGGCCGCGCGGCCCACATCCTGATCGTCGACGACAACGCCACCAATCGCATGGTCGCCGAGGCCCTGTGCGACATGTTCGAGTGCACCTCGGAACAGGCCGTCGATGGCGTCGAGGCCGTCGAGATGGCCAAGAGCGGCCGCTACGACCTGATCCTGATGGACATCAAGATGCCGCGCATGGACGGCATCGCCGCCACCCGCGCCATCCGCGACATGGCCGGCCCCGCGGGCGTCGTGCCGATCGTGGCCCTGACCGCCAACGCCGATCCAGCCGACGTCCAGACCTACATCGCCGCCGGCATGCAGGACGTCGTCGAAAAGCCGATCAAGCCCGAACGCTTGGCCGTGGTCCTCAGCGCCCTGCTGAACGGCGAGGACGAAGACGGCGAAGAAGCCGCCGCCTAGAGCCCCCTGGCGCGACTCTTGGTCGCTCCACTCGGGAGAGTAGGCGCTTGCAGCCGCCTCGCATCCGCGCCTAGCTTGGCTCCGCGAGTGCGGAGTAACCAGACGCGTGCTGAACACGGCGGAACAACAGGCCTGGGCTTTCCTGAGCCAAGCGCCCCACCTCGGCTCGGCCGAAGAGGTGGAGACCCACTTCGCGCAGGCCATCGCCGCCTTCGGCTACGACAAGTTCTGCGCCACCCTGGTCAATGCCGAGCACTACGGCAAGGAACCCCCGACCCTCAGCCGCCAGGACTTTGACAGCTGGGACACGCGCTATTGGAGCGAGCGTTACGTGGTCCATGACCCGTGCGTGAAACTCCTGCTGAAGTCGCCCCGCTCGTTCGCCTGGACCGACGCCAAGCCGCTGGGCGACAATCGCGCCCAGTCGATGTGGGGCGAGGCCTCGGACCTGGGGATGAACGACGGTTATGTCGTGCGCGTCTTCGGCCCGGCCGGCCAGGAAGTGCTGATCCGCATGGCGACCGAGGCCCCCGACACCGATCCGACCAAGCGCGCGGTGATCGACAGCCTGGCCACGGTGTTTGGCACCATCATGCTCAAGCACTGGGAAATGCAGGACGACAATCCCGACTACGGGATCCTGTCCGAGCGCCAGGCCCAATGCCTGTACTGGGCCGGTCGCGGCAAGACCGACTGGGAGATCGGCGCGATCCTCGAGCTGTCGCCCCGCACAGTCCACCACCACATCGAGGCCGCCAAGAAGCGCCTGGGCGTGGTCAAGCGCCAGGAAGCCGTGCTGAAAGCCGGCGAACTGGGGTTGTTTTCAAAGCTCTAGCTAGAACTTCCGCCGCCCTGTGATCACCTCGAACCACAGCCGGAAATCGCCCATCAGGCTGTAGAGCGGATACTTGAACGTCGCCGGCCGGTTCTTCTCGAACACGAAGTGGCCGATCCAGGCGAAGCCGTAGCCGATGACCGGCGCGGCCAGGAAGAACCGCCAGTCCTTGGCCAGGCCCAGCATCAGGGCGACGATCACCAGGGTCGTGCCGATCACGTGCAGCCGCCGGCTGACCCGATTGACGTGTTCGGTCAGGTAGAACGGATAGAAGGCCGCGAAGCTGCGGTAGCGCCCTTCAGCGCCCTGTGGGTTCGCCGTGTTCATGCCTCCGATGCTGATCCCCAACCGTCGCCGTGGCAAGCCTTACGCGTGTGGCTAGAGAGCACCATAGGCCGTTTGGCCTATCGTCAGTTTCGCGGATCATGTCCCTTAATCCAGGTCGTCCACTCGCAGGTTTTGGGGGCCGGCCATGATCCACATCATCACTTCCGAAAATCGCCATCTGTACGGCCCCCAGCTCTGGGCCATGCACGAGGAGCGTCGTCGCCAGTGCGTCGAGAAGAACGGCTGGGTCGACCTGGTCGTGCTCAACGGCGGCGAGGCCGACGACTATGACGACCACCGCGCCATCTACCTGCTGGGCTTCAACGACGACATGGAGCTGGAGGTCGGCCTGCGCCTGCGGCCCACCGACGACCGCTGCATGCTGGCCGACAAGTTCCCGCACCTGATCGCCCCCGGCGAGACGCCCAAGAAGGGCCTCGACGTCTGGGAAGCCACGCGCCTGTTCACCACCGAGGCCTATCGCAAGCGCAAGGGTCCGGGCCGTGGCGAGCGGGTGTTCGAGTGCTGGGCGGCCGCCTTCGAGCTGGCCCTGCGCCACGGCGTGACCCGCTTCGTCGGCATGATCGACATGCAGCTGTATCCGGGCATCCTGAATTCGCCGATCGACACCCGCCTGGTCGGCATCCCCCGCCCCTACGAGTACGGCATCGTCGCCGGCTCGGAGATCGCGGTGAGCCATCAACTGCTGGACCGGGTGCTGGAGGCCATCGGTCGCGAGTCCCCGATCGGCTACGAGATCGACTCTCTGGACCTGATGGCGTTCGGCGACATCGCCGCCGTCCAGCGTCAGGTGACCCGCGCCATGACGCCGCAGCTGACCGCCGGCCAGGAGCGCGACGAGATGCTGGCGGCCGAGACCCTGTTCCGCCTGCACGACACCACCGGCCAGGCCCGGCGGATCTGGGGCGACCGGGCCCGACAGCTCAACGCCTGACACAGCAAGGCTTCGCGGCCCTTCGGCTCGCCCCGCCCGGGCGGGCCGAAGACATTTTCGCCACCGATGCGCGCGTTATGCTCGCCTGACGAAAGTAGGTCGCGCATCGGTTGGCGGCGAATCGCCTTGTGGGCGACTAGCCTCCTCGTTTCGGGGAAGGAAGCAGGACCATAGCGACAAGTCGCCGCGCATGGAGGTCCCTCGCTTCCACCGACGTCACGGTCGTGTCATCTTCCCCGAACAACCGTTGGAGGCGGAAAACACATGAGCGAAGAAACTGAAGGCCGACGCCCCAACCCTGTCGATCTGCATGTCGGTGGTCGGGTTCGGATGCGTCGCAAGCTGCTTGGCGTGAGCCAGGAACAGCTGGCGGACTCCCTGGGTCTGACCTTCCAGCAGGTGCAGAAGTACGAACGTGGCGCCAACCGCGTCAGCGCCTCGAAGCTGTACGAAATCGCCAAGACCTTGCAGGTCCCGGTGTCGTTCTTCTTCGATGGCCTTGCTGACCCGATGAGCGGCACGGAAGTCGACGACGCCACCCAGCACGCCGAAAAGGTCGTTCAGGAATTCCTGACCACCCCGGAAGGTCTGGAGCTGGCCGAGGTGTTCCCGCGTATCGGCCGAGGCCGTGTTCGCCGCCAGGTTCTCGACCTGGTGCGCGCCATGGCCGATGAAGCCTCGCGCGAGACCGCCTGAGCAGGACATCACGCGGCCGGCCGCGCCAACCCTGAGCGCGCGGTTTAGTACACAGAGTAAGACGAGACCTCGGTCGGCGGGCCGGGGTCTTTGTCGTTTTCGGGTCTGGCTCAGCCGGTCGAGACGTCCGATTGCGAGGCCAGCCAGATGCGCTTGGCCGAGCCCGCCACGGCGGGCGTAAGCCCGCGAAGATCGTAGGTCCGGACAATGCGCAGACCGACCTCGCGGTCGCGCTGCCAGGCGACGGTGACGTCGTGGGCCAGGCCCGCGGCCAGGTCGACCAGCTGGACTTTCCCCGGCGGCGCGGTGTTCGACAGCAGCTGAATCCGCGCGCCGCTGCTCGACAGATCGCGGATCACGCAATCCCAAGCGAAGGCGCCGCACAGGACCTTGCCGGACCTCTGAGTCTGGATCCGGACCGCTGTCCGACGATCGCTTTCCACGCCTGACGCGTACTTCGCCATAGGGGGATAAACGCACGGCGCGGTTAATCGCCCGTGCAAATTTAAGATTTTTATAGTGAAGGTTAACGCGGTCCGAACTCGAAGCGGGTTTTGGCTTTCAGCGGTGACAACCTTGTCATAACGTTGTTCTTCAGTGATAGCTTCCGTTTACCGATCGATGTTACCGGTACAACAGAATTCATCAGAAGCCGGACAGAAGATCAGGCCGAACGAGGAAACGACATGGCTAAGGGATCGGTCTTGTTGGCCGACGTAAACGGGCGTGACCTGGCGTTAGCGGTCGTGCGCCCCGGCGATCCGCCGCGTGAGCATCAGGAACTGGCCTGCGGGTCGCTGCGCGAACTGGAGCAGCATCTGGCCGCAGCGCTGGCTGGCCATGGCGAGCTGATCGGGGCGGCGATCTGCGGCGCAGGTCCGGAGATCGACGGCGCCATCGACCTAACGGCCGGCGACTTCACCGTCACCCAGTCGTGGCTGCGGGCGGTGCTGAAGACCCCGCGCGTGGCACTGCTCAACGACTTCGCCGCCTGCGCCCTGGGCGCGCCGCGTCTGGCTCCGACGGCCATGACCGTGATCCATGACGGCAAGCCGGCCAAGAACGCGCCGATCGCCGTCATCGGCCCCAATCTCGGCCTCGGCGTCGCCGGTCTGTCGCCGCATCGCAACGACGGCTGGGTGCCGGTGGTCAGCGAAGGCGGCCACATCGACTTCACCCCCGGTGAGGCCCGCGAGGTCCCGGTGTTCTCGGCCCTGCAGATCAAGTACGGCCGGGTCTCGGCCGAGCACTTCCTGTCGCAACAGGGCCTGGTGGACATCCACATGGCGCTGGGCGGCGGCAGCGACAGCGACGACGTGATCCTGGCCCGCGTCCGCGACGGCGACGCGCGGGCCCGCGAGGCAGTGTCGATCTTCAGCGCCCTGCTGGGCGCCTTCGCCGGCGACGCGGCCCTGATGTTCGCCGCCCGTGGCGGAGTCTATATCAATAGCCCGCTGATGGAGCGCATCGACGGCATGCTGGACCACGCCGCCTTCGCCCGGCGGTTCTCCGACAAGGGCCGGATGAGCGCCTATCTCGAGGGCATCCCGGTCTACCTGACCATCGGCCGCTGCACGTTGCTGGGGCTGTCGGGGCTCTTCAGCGCCAGCGACATGAAATACTCGGCCGAAGAGGTGAAGTTCCTGGACTGCTGAAGCGGGTCCAAAATCCTCCCCCTAGCGGGGGAGGTGTCGGCGCGCAGCGACGACGGAGGGGGAAGAGGCAGGTTCGGCAGGACTTCCCCCTCCGGCGCTTCGCGCCACCTCCCCCGCTAGGGGGAGGATCTCTGCTCTCAGGCCAGGGCCGCCACCTTCTCAGCTTCCAGCGCTATCTCCAGATCCCCCAGGATATCCCCTACCTCTTCCAGCCCCACCGACAGCCGCACCAGACCCTCGCCGATCCCGGCCGCCGCGCGTTCCTGCTGCGCGTAGGTCGAGTGGGTCATGCTGGCGGGGTGCTGGATCAGGGTCTCCGCATCCCCCAGCGACACGGCGCGGCGGATCATCGTCAGGCGGTTCATCATCGCCACGCCCGCCGCATGGCCGCCCTTCAGTTCGAAGGCGATCATGCCGCCGCCCCCGGCCATCTGCCGGGCGGTCAGGTCATGCTGCGGGAAGCTCTCCAGGCCCGGATAGAACACCCGGTCGACGGCCGGATGGGCCTCCAGCCAGCGGGCGACGATCTCGCCGCTCTGGCCATGACGGGCCATGCGCAGCGACAGGGTCTTGAGACCGCGCAGCACCAGGAAAGCGGTGAACGGCGACATCACCGCCCCGGTCATGTCCTTGACGCCCACGAGGCGCACGCGGGCCATGTCCTCGACGCCGCCGGCGGCGATCCCGCCCACCAGGTCGCCGTGGCCGCCCAGATACTTGGTCGCCGAGTGGACGACGATGTCCGCGCCCAGGGCGATCGGCCGGGTCAGGACCGGCGTGGCGTAGGTGTTGTCGACCACCACCTTGGCGCCGGCCCCTTTTCCCCTGTGGGCGATGCGGCTGATCGCGGCGATGTCCACCAGGCGCATGTTCGGATTGGCCGGGGTCTCGAAATAGACGATCCGGGTCTTGTCCGAGATCGCCGCCGCCAGCGTCTCGGGCCGGGTCATGTCGACCTGCCGCACCGTGACGCCGAACCGGGTCAGGCCGTCGCGCAGGAAGGCGAAGGTGCAGCCGTACAGGGTCTGGTCGGTGATCACCTCGTCCCCGGCCTGCAGGAAACTCCACAGGGTGGCGGTGATCGCGCCCATGCCCGAGGCGGTGGCGACGGCGGCCTCGGCGCCCTCCAGACTGGCCAGGCGGCGCTCCAGCAGGTCGGTCGTCGGGTTGGAAATCCGCGAATAGAAGTGCCCCGCCCGCGTGCCGGCGAACATCTCGCCGCCGGCCTCGGCGCTCTCGAAGGCGAAGGTCGAGGTCAGGTGCACCGGCGGCGTCAGCGCCCCGTGCTCGTCGGCCGGGTCATAGCCCGCGTGAATCGCCCGCGTGGAAAAGCCGCCCTGGTCGATACGCATGTGTCACTCCCTAATTCAGGTGACAGTGGCGCGGGATGGGCCGTGGTAGATTGCGAAGTCTGCCACGATGAGCTTCTCTTTTAGCAGATTCTGCTCAAGAGGCCGTCATGGACGCCAAAGACCGCCAGATCATCCGCGAGCTGCAGAAGGATGGCCGCCTGACCAACCAGGACCTGGCCGAGCGGGTGAACCTGTCGCCCTCCCCCTGCCTGCGCCGGGTGCGCAACCTGGAGGCCGAGGGGGTGATCACCGGCTACACCGCCATCGTCGACCAGAAGGCCTATGGCCTGCCAATCACCGTCTTCGTCCGCGTGCGCCTGGATCGCCACGGCCAGGACCTGATCAGCGGCTTCGAGGCCCAGGTGGCGCGGATCGACCAGATCCTCGACTGCTTCCTGCTGGCCGGGAGCGACGACTATCTGCTGCGCGTTATCGTCGACAGTCTCGAGGCCTACGAGGACTTCATGCGCCGCAAGCTGCACGCCATCCCCGGCATCGCCTCGATCGACACCAGCTTCGCCTATGGCGTCGTCAAGCAGACCCGTGTTTTTCCGGTCGCGAGCTAGCCGCGACGTCACCTCGCTACCGCTCACGCGAAATTCAGTCGAAGCCTTACCGTCCCGCCCGATACAATCGCGACCAATGATCGACGAAGCGCCACCACAGTCAGCATCCCCGATGGCGGCTTCCCCCAGCGTGACCACCGCGCTGAAGCACGCGCCGTTGGGAATCGCCATCTTCGACGGCCAGATGCGCTATCTGGCCGCCTCGCGCCAATATCTGACCGACCAGCGCCTGCCCGCCGACATGCCGCTGATCGGCCGCCGCCACTACGACGCCTTTCCCGAGGTGCCGCAGAAGTGGCGCGACCTGCACGCGCGCGTCCTGAACGAGGGCGTCGAGCTGCGCCACGAGGGCGACCCCTATGTCGACCGCGACGGCCGCACCGAGTGGATCCGCTGGTCGATGGCCCCCTGGCGCACCGACAACGGACAGATCGGCGGCCTGGTGCTGTACACCGAGGTCGTCACCGCCAATATCGAGGCCCGCCAGAAACTGGAGGCCGCCGAGGCCCGCTATCGCGCCGTCTTCGACCAGGCGGCCATGGGCGTGGCCCGCCTGACGCCCGGCGGCGACATCCTGGAGGCCAATGACAGCTTCTGCGCCCTGCTGCAGCGCCCGCGCGACGATCTGCTCGGCATGCCGATCCAGAACCTGGCCCACCCCGACTTCCTGGAGGAGGTCCTGGCCTCTAGCCGGGCGCTACTGAACGGCGAACGCGAGACCTGCGCGGCCGAGCGGCGCTTCATGGTCCCCGGCGGCGATGTCTGGATCCACCTGACCGCCTCGATGGTGCGGGTCGACGACGAGCCGGTCTACATCCTGGCGATCATCTCCGACATCAGCGTCCGCAAGCAGGCCGAAAACGCCCAGGCCAATCACCAGAGCCAGCTACGCCTGCTGATCAACGAGCTGAACCACCGCGTAAAGAACACCCTGGCCACCGTCCAGTCGATGGCCGCCCAGACCCTGCGCAACGAACCCGATCCCGTGGTGGCCTTCGAAAAGTTCGAAGCCCGCCTGATGGGGCTGTCGCGGGTGCACGACATCCTCACCCGCGAGAGCTGGCATGGGGCCGAGCTGCACGAGGTGGTCGAACGCGCCCTGCGGCCGTTCGACGAGTCGGGCGCCCGCGTGGGCGTCGAGGGTCCGCCGGTGCGCCTGCAGCCGGGCGGCGCGCTTACCATGGCGCTGATCCTGCACGAACTGGCGACCAACGCCTTGAAGTACGGGGCTCTGTCCAATCCCGACGGCCGCGTCGATCTCTCCTGGACCTACGACCCGGCCGCCCGCCAACTGGAGGGCCGATGGATCGAGAGCGGCGGTCCGAGGGTCGCCGAACCCACCCGCAAGGGCTTCGGCTCGCGCCTGATCGAGCGCAGCCTGCGTGGCGAGCTGAAGGGCGCGGCGGTGATGGACTATCGTCCCGAGGGACTGCATTGCACGCTCAGCGCGCGTTTGCCCGAGGCGCCGCCGGAAAACTCTGACGGAAACCCGACACTTCCGCTCGCTTAAGTGTCCTAATGGGAAACTTAGTCGACCACCGCATGGCGGGTGGCCTCCGGTTGTGTCGTCTTAGGAAGGCAGATCCCCCGGCTAATCCCACCAGCCGGGCGACTTTGTCGGCCGGGGTGTCGTGAATCCCGGCCGACCACTTTCCGCTCTCGCCACTTTCCGCTCTCGTTGGATGTCTCGACCGCCGGTAGGCTGGCGCCATGACGCTCGCTCGACTCACACGCCGCTGCGCCCTCACCGCCCTCGGCGCCGCGCTGTGCGCCCCTGGTCTTGCCTCCGCCCGATCGGAAGACTGGAAGGCCCTGGCCGCCGACGTCCGGTCTGAGTTCCAGTGGGCCTGGCAGGGCTATGTCGCCAAGGCCTGGGGCAAGGACGAGATCAATCCGGTCAGCGGAACCTCGCGCTCGTTCTTCATTGAGGGCCACGATCTGGGCCTCTCGCTGGTCGAGGCGCTGGACACCCTGTGGATCATGGGCCTGGACGCCGAGTTCCAGGCCGGCGTTGACTGGGTGAAGTCCA
The DNA here is from genome assembly GCF_058808315.1 of Caulobacter sp. GW821-FHT11E11. Lineage (NCBI taxonomy): Bacteria > Pseudomonadati > Pseudomonadota > Alphaproteobacteria > Caulobacterales > Caulobacteraceae > Caulobacter > Caulobacter sp. GW821-FHT11E11. The sequence continues at coordinate 51,490 of NZ_JBXARO010000003.1, read as the reverse complement.
GCCTCTCCTTCGACGTCGACGGCGAGGCCCAGGTCTTCGAGACCAACATCCGCCTGGTCGGCGGCCTGTTGTCGGCGCACCTGGCTTGCGGCGATCCCGTGCTGCTGGCCAAGGCCAAGGGCCTGGCCGACCGGCTGATGAAGGCCTTCGACGCCTCGCCGCACGGCCTGCCCTGGCGCTATGTGAACCTGAAGACCGGCGCGGTCCGCGATCCCGAGACCAACCTGGCCGAGATCGGCACCTACATCACCGAGTTCGGGGTGCTGAGCCAGCTGACCGGCGACGACCGCTACTTCAAGGCCGCCAAGCGGGCCATGAAGCACGCCCTGGACCGCCGCTCGAAGATCGGCCTGATGGCCGCCAATATCGACGCCCGCACCGGCGAGTATCTCAGCCGCAACGCCAGCATCGACGTCTATGCCGACAGTTTCTACGAGTACCTGTGGGACGCCTGGGCGCTGTTCGGCGACGCCGACTGCAAGCGCTGGGCGGTCGAGTGCGTCGACGCCCAGCTGGCCCACCAGGCCAAGCGCTATGACGGCCGCCTGTGGTTCCCGATGGTCGACTTCGAGACCGGCGCGGTGACCTCCACCGCCCAGAGCGAACTGGCCGCCTACTATGCCGGCCTACTGGGTCAGGTCGGGCGCAAGGCCCAGGGCGACGACTACCTGGCCTCGTTCACCCACTTGCAGGCGACGTTCGGGATCATCCCGGAGTCGATCGACGTCACCACCGCCCAGCCGCGCCGCAAGCACACCGGCCTGCGTCCGGAATATCCCGACGCCTGCCTGAACCTGTGGCTGGTCGACCGCGACGAGCGTTATCGCGCCCTGGCGGCGATCCACTATCGGGAGATGAAAGCCACCAGCCGCGCCCCGTTCGGCTACACGGCGCTGAAGGACATCACGACCAAGCCGATGACCCAGGGCGACAACTGCCCTGGCTACTGGTGGTCCGAGCAGATGAAATACTACTACCTGCTGTTCGCCGACACGCCGCGCATCGACTACGGCCGGCTGCAGCTGAGCACCGAGGCCAACGTGCTGCGGGGCTTCCGCAAACCCTGAGCGGGGAGATCACGCGGAGGATGCGCCGCTCCCGCGCCGTCATCCAAGTAAGCCCGAACTGCCGTATGCTTGTCGCGTGAATCGGTCATGTGGCGTGGAGGCCGGAGGCCTTAGACCATGCGACGTCTCGCGTTCCCGATCGTCCTGACGCTGGCCCTGGCGGCCGGCTCGGCCCAGGCCGGCGCGTTGCGCGACCGCCTGTACGATCCGGCCGACGGCGTCCTGGTCGTCGCCCACCGCGCCTGCCACCAGCCCGCTCCCAGCCATGGTTTCGAGCAGAGCGTTCCCGAGAACTCGCTGGCCGCCCTCGAGCGCTGCGTGGCGCTGGGCGTCGATTTGGTCGAGATCGACGTGCGCCGCACCCGCGACGGCGCCCTCGTGCTGATGCACGACGCCAAGGTCGACCGCACCACCGACGGCAAGGGCCGCGTCGCCAACCTGACCTTGGAACAGGTCCAGGCCCTGCGCCTGAAAGACGCCCACGGCGGCGTCGAGCCTCCGCCGACCCTGGAGGCTTTCCTGCGCGCCGCCCAGGGCCGCATCCTGGTCAATGTCGACCTCAAGGGCTCGCTGGCCGACGAGGCCGCCGAGGTCGTTCGCCGCACCGACGCCGCCGACTGGGTGCTGTTCAAGGCCAAGGCCGGCCTGGGCGCGCCGCCGATCGCCGACCTGCCGCTGTACCGCGACCTGGCCTTCATGCCGATGGTCGCCGGCAAGGCCGCCAAGCGCCCGCTGGGCTTGGCCCGCATCACCGCCCGCCAGGCGTCCGGCGATCGCCAGATCCCGGCCGTCGAGCTGGTCTCGCTGCGTCGCCCGGGTTTCGTCGCCGTCCGTGACGCCGCCCGCACCGCGCGTATCCGGGTCTGGACCAACACCTTGGCCACCAAGGGCTTGCGGGGCGTGCTGGACCAGTCCGGCGACCGCAAGGCGCTGCAGGATCCGGACAAGGCCTGGGGCCGGCTGATCGACCAGGGCGTCAGCATCGTCCAGACCGACTATCCGGCAGCCCTGCTCGACTATCTGGACGGCCGCGACCTGCGCGGCCACGTCCCGACCGCTATCGCGGTCGCAGACGCGCAATCGCCTGCTCCAGCTTCGATCGGCGTTTCGTCCAGGAGTCGCTGAGCGCGGCGGCCTCGGCGTCGAGCGCGCGGCGACGGCGATCCAGCTCGGCCTCGGCGTCGCGTTGCTCGCTCTCCGCCACATCAAGCGCGACCTCGGCTTCGGTCAAAGCCTGCCTGCGCCTCGCCTCGGCGGCATCGTCCGTCTTCTTGACCTTGGGCTTTGGCAGCTTGTCGACCGCCGCCTTCAGCCCCCCTTCGGCCCGCCGGATCACCGCGCCCGGCGCGGCCAGGGCCGCCTTGGCGTCCGGCGCATCGGGCGCCTCCTGCGCGACGCCTTCCTTGAAGAGATCCCGGTCCGTCTCCCAGGCTTCCAGCGCCTTGACCCGCGAGGTCGCCGCCACAGTGTAGCGGTGGAAACCGTCCGACCAGGTGAAGATCTTGGGTGCGCGCGCCATGACGCGACAACGGCCAGCGCTGCAGCGCTGTTCCAAGTCTTTATATTCTAAGGGAAAGTAGTCCGTCCTGGTGGCGGGGGGCGGGATCGAACCGCCGACCTGTGGGTTATGAATCCACCGCTCTAACCATCTGAGCTACCCAGCCATCGCCAGGACGGACGCGGGTCATACCTCCGAGTGCGTCCCGTATCAAGCCTTGGATAGCATCCCGTCCAAGGCTGCTTCCAAGCGCCGCGCCAGCTCGCCGGGGCCATAGTCCTGCAACACCAGCTGGCGCGCGGCCTCACCATAGCGCCGAGCGGCCTCGCGGTCGCTGATCAGCTCGCCCAGGGCCTCGGCCAGGCGGTCGGGGTCGTCGTCGGGCACCAGGCGGCCGTTGACGCCCTCCTTGAGGATCTCGTCGGGACCGTCGATCTCGGTCGCCACCACCGGCAGGCCGACCGACATGGCCTCCAGCAGGGTCAGCGGGAAACCCTCCTGGTGCGAGGGGAAGGCGAACAGGTCGCCCGTGGCCAGGAAGCCGGCGACATCGTCGGTCCATCCAGTCAGCTTCACGCAGGGGTCGAGGTCCAGCTCCTTAATCAGGGCCTCCAGGTCGTCGCGCTCGTCGCCCTCACCGGCGATCTCGCAGGTGACGTCGAAGTCCCAGGCGCGCAGCTTGCCGACCGCGCGGATCAGGACGTCGAAGCCCTTCTTCACGTGCAGGCGGCCGGCGGCGACGATCTTCACCGACGCCCCTTCGCCGCGCGAGAACGGGCGGGCCTGGGCGCTGGGTGGCTTGACGGCATTGGGGATGAACCAGACGTGGTCGCGCGGCGCGCCGCGTTCGATCGCCAGCCGCGCCAGATGCCGGCCGACCGCCAGGTAGTGGACGCCGGGCGCCACCTCGAACGAGGGCTTGTGCAGGCAGACGGCCTGGACCGCATTGGCCGGGGCGACCTTGGCGAACACCCGCGCCGGGCGCTGGCCGTGGCTGAGGATCAGGTCCGGCGCGGCCGAACGCACCACGCCCTTGGCGGCGGCCAGGGTCAGCGGGTCCCAGTCGGTGAAGGCCGTCATCGGGACCAGCGGCGGCGTCCGGCCCGCCTCGCGCTCGGCGATCTTGCCGCCCTTGCGCACCACGCCGACGGCCTGGCCGCTGTGCTCGCGCGCCCAGGCCTCGAGGATCGGCTGGTAGTCGAGGAACACCTGCTCCAGGCCGCCCAAGCCCTTGCCCAGCATGGCGTGCAGGATGTTGGTCAAGGCAGGCTCCGGGCGTCGTTACGGGCCGGGACCATCGGAGGGCGCGGCCGTGGTGTCAACGCGGGAGCGCCCGCCTCTGATCCTACTTGCCGGTCGGTCGACATCAACATCCACGGGACGCGGGTTTAGTTTGAGCCCCATGGAGATTTGTCATGCGCCCAGCAGGCGGCTGGCGACCTCTTCGCCGATGGCCAGGCTGCTGGTCAGGCCGGGGCTCTCGATGCCGAACAGGGCCATCAGGCCGTCGAAACCGTGATCCTCGACGCCGCGAAGCTGGAAGTCCGGCTGCGGCTCGTGGGGTCCATGGAGCTTTGGCCGCACGCCGGCATAGTCGGGGATCAGCTTGTCGTCGGGCAGGCCCGGCCAGAACTTGCGGATATAGGCGGCGAAGGTCTCGGCGCGGGCCGGATCGATCGAATAGTCGGGCGCGGCGACATATTCCAGGTCCGGCCCGAACACCGCCTGGCCGCCCAGGTCGTTCCGGTAGTGGGTGCCCAGCGCCCCGTGGATCGGCGGCGGATAGATCAGCCGCTGGAACGGCGCCTTGCCGGCCAGGCGGAAATAGACGCCCTTGCCGTAGTGAGCCTTGGGGATGTGGCCCTCGGGATAACCCTCGATCCGCCCGGCGACGTCCTGCGACGACAGGCCCGGCGCGGTGACCAGCAGGCGGCAGGTCAGGCTGGTCGGATCGACGCCACCGGCCCGGACCTTGAAACCGCCGCCCTTGAAGACTTCGGCCCCTTCGAACGGCGTGCCCAGAACCACCACCCCGCCCGTGGCTTCGATCTCGCCCTGCAGGGCCAGCATGTAGTCGTGGCTGGCGAAGACGCCGCTCTCCGGCGACAGCAGGGCCGCGAGGGCGTTGAGGCCCGGCTCCAGGGCGCGGGCCTGCTCTCCGGTCAGGCGCTCCATGCCCTCGACGTCGTTGGCCAGGGCCTGGTCCCAGATAGCGTCCAGGCGCGGGATATCGTCATCGGACGTGGCCACGACCAGCTTGCCGCAGCGCTTGTAGGCGACGCCGTGCGCATCGAGGAACGCGTACAGCAGCCGCCGGCCCTGGACGCATAGCTTGGCCTTCAGCGACCCGGTCGGATAGTAGAGCCCGCCGTGGATCACCTCGGAATTGCGCGACGACACGCCCTGGCCGATGTGGCCCTGCGCTTCCAGCACCGCGACGACCAGACCGCGCTTGGCCAGGGCGTAGCCGCAAGCCAGGCCGACAGCGCCCGCGCCGACGACGACGGCGTCGAAGTCGAACTCGGTGGTCATTTCAGAGCCGCCCGATCAAGCCGGCGATCACGACTTCATTCCGGCCTTCAGGTCAGCCAACATCTCGGACAGGGACGGCAAGCTGTCGCTGTCGTCAGGGTCGACAACGTCGGCTTCCAGGACGTCCAGCAGCGCTTCCAGTTCGTCGGCGCCCCCGACGATTTCCGCCGCGCGGCGATAGTTCAGCTCGGCCAGCTCGGCCGCGACGCCCTCGTCCAGTGACGCGAACTCGCCGCGCTCGACTCGCGCTTGCAAGTCGGCGGCGTCCTCCGGGCTGAGCGTGACGGTCACGGGGTTCGGGAGCTTGTTCATGCCCGCCAGCCTAACACGAACCACCCATCGTGCCAGCGCGTTGGCTCTGCATGACCAGCCAGGCCAAAGCGGAAAAGCCGGAACTGTTGCGCGCCATCGGCCCCGTGCAGATGACCCTGTACGCCGCCGGCAGCATGATGGGCGCGGGCATCTATGGCCTGATCGGCAAGGCGGCCGGGCAGGTCGGATCGGCGGTCTGGGCCTCGTTCCTGGTGGCGTTGGTCGCGGCGTTGCTGACGGGCCTGTCCTACGCCTCGCTGGCCTCGCGCTATCCCAAGGCGGGCGGCGCGGCCTACATCACCGAGCGCGCTTTCCATCGCGGCCTGCTGACCCACGTGGTCGGCCTGGCGACGGCCTGTTCGGGCCTGACCTCGATCGCGGCCGGGGCCTGGGTGATCGGCGAGAACCTGCACACCTTCCCGGCGTTGTCGGCCGCGCCGCCGGTGCTGCTGGCCCTGGCCTATGTGGTGCTGATGGCCGGGATCGTGTTCCGGGGCATCCGCGAGTCGATCTGGGCCAACCTGGTCTGCACCTTCGTCGAGGCTGGCGGCCTGCTGCTGGTCATCGTGGTCGGCGCGAAGTTCTGGGGCGCGGCGGATCTCTTCGACATCCCCACGTCCGCCGACGGCGCGGCGACCAGCCTCGTGCCGCTGCTGATCGTGCAGGGCGCGGCCCTGACCTTCTTCGCCTTCGTCGGCTTCGAGGACTCGATCAATGTCGGCGAGGAGGTCAAGAACCCGCGCCGCGACCTGCCTATCGGCATCATCGCGGCCATGGGCATCACCGCCCTGCTCTATGTCGCCGTGGCGATCACCGCGGTCTCGGTCATCCCCTGGCGCGAGCTGGGCGAGGCCAAGGCGCCGCTGGCGGCGGTGATGGACAAGGCCGCACCGTGGCTGCCCGGCTGGACCTTTGTGGTCATCACGGTCTTCGCCGTCGCCAACAGCGCCCTCGTCAACTACGTCACCGCCTCGCGGCTGCTGTACGGCATGGCCCGCGACGGCCGCCTGCCGGGCGCTTTGTCCAAGGTCCACGCCGGCCGGCGCACGCCGCACGTGGCCATCGGCGTGCTGCTGGCCATCGTCTCGGCCCTGGTGCTGGCGGGCGACGTCACCCAGCTCAGCGAGGCCACGGCCCTGCTGCTGCTGGCCGTCTTCACCGTGGTCAATATCGCCCTGCTGGTTCTGCGCCGCCGACCGGGCGAGAAGCGCGGAGCGTTCGAGCCACCGGCCTTCGTCCCGGCCCTCGGCGCGACCGTGTGCCTGGGCCTGATCGGCGTGCGGGTAGCCACCGGCGACCTTGCCGCGCCATTGACGGCGGGCGGCCTGATCGCGGTGACGCTAGCGCTCTACGCCGTGATGCGCCGCCCGAACCCGACGACGACCCGCAGCCTCGCTAGGCGCTAGGCCCGCACCACTGCTCCCACAGCTTGGCCTCGGCCGCCTTGGCGGTGACCACCGAGGCGTCCTTGACGTGGCCATAGCCGCGGATCTGCTGCGGGATCTCGGCGATCTTGACCGCCAAAGGCAGGCTCTCGGTCGAGAGCCCGGCGGCCAGGCGGTCCAGGGTGACCTCGTACGAGGCCATCAGGCCGCGCTCCATCTTGCGCTCCTCGGTGTGGCCAAAGAGGTCGAAGGCCCCGCCGCGCAGGCCCTTCATCTTGGCCATCATCGGAAAGGCGACATCGAGCATCCAGCCGCCGAAAGCGATCTTCTTGGGCTTGCCGTCCGGGCCCTTGGGGGCCAGCAGCGGCGGTGATAGCCAGACCTTGGTCTGGCCGCCCTTGAAGGCGCCGGCCAGTTCGGCCGCGAACCGGCCGTCGGTGTAGAGCCGGGCGACCTCGTACTCGTCCTTGTAGGCCATCAGCTTGTAGAGGTTCACCGCCGCCGCGCGGGTCAGGGCTTCGCCGCCGACAGAGGCTTCCGCGCTGCGCACCTTGGCCACCTTGTCGGCATAGCGCTGGGCGTAGGCGGCGTTCTGATAGGCCGTCAGTTCGCGGATGCGATGAGCGATCAGTTCGTCCAGCGGCATGACCTCGGGCGTGGCGACCTTGTCTTCTTTCACCGCGATCGCCGACGGGTCGTGGGCGATGCGACGGCCCAGTTCGAAGGCCTGCAGGTTGGCCTCGGCGTCGACGCCGTTCAGCTTGATGGCGCGATAGAGGGCGCGGCTGGACAGCGGGATCACCCCGCGCTGCCAGGCAAAGCCGACCATGATCATGTTGGCGTAGATCGCATCGCCGAACTCGGTTTCCGCCAGGCGCTGGGCCGGGCAGGCGTCGAAAGTCTGGGTCGCGCCCTTGATCCGGCGGGCCATGGCCCCGCTGTCGAAACGCACATCGCGACTGGTGACGAACTCGGCGGTGGGGGCAAAATCGCTGTTGCCGAAGGCGCGGGTGCGGTCCTTGGCGTACAGCGACAGGCCTTCCGGCGAGGCGGCGACCAGCAGGTCGCAGGCGATCAGCACGTCGGTGCTGGCCGCGGCGACACGGCCGCCGACGATGCTGTCCTCGGTCTCGCCGATCTTCACGTGGCTGAACACCGAGCCGCCCTTCTGCGCCAGACCGGTCATGTCCACGACGCTGCCGGCGCGGCCGTCGATATGGGCCGCCATGGCCAGGATCGAGGCCACGGTGGTGACGCCGGTGCCGCCGACGCCCGTGAACAGGATCTTGCGCACCCCGACCAGTGGCTCGAACTCGGGTAGCGGCGTCGACTCGGCGGTCAGGGCCGCCGGCAGCTTCTTGGACTGGGCGTTCTCCGCGCCCTCCAGCGTGATGAACGAGGGGCAGAAGCCTTCGACGCACGAATAGTCCTGGTTACAGGACGACTGGTTGATCTTGCGCTTGCGGCCAAACTCCGTGGCCAGGGGCTCGACCGAGACGCAGTTGGACTTCACCGAGCAGTCGCCGCAGCCTTCGCAGACCAGCGGGTTGATGAAGACGCGCTTGGTGGCCTTGGGCATCGAGCCGCGCTTGCGGCGGCGGCGCTTTTCCGTGGCGCAGGTCTGGTCGTACAGCAGCACCGTCGTCCCGGCCGTGTCGCGCAGCATCTCCTGCACGCGCATCAGGTCCGAGCGCGGGAAGATCTCGACGCCGGGGGCCAGGTCTGTGACGCCCTGATAGCGCTCCAGTTCGTCGACGACGATGACGGTCTTGGTCACGCCCTCGGCCGCCAGCTGGCGGGTGATCTGGGCGGGGGTGAAGCCGCTCTCGGCGCGCTGGCCGCCGGTCATGGCGACGGCGTCGTTATAGAGCAGCTTGTAGGTGATGTTGGTCTTGGCCGCGACCGCGCCCCGGATCGCCAGCGAGCCGGAGTGGTTGTAGGTGCCGTCGCCCAGGTTCTGGAAGACGTGCTTCTCGCTGGTGAACGGCGCCGCGCCCACCCAGGTCAGGCCCTCGCCGCCCATGTGGGTGTTGAGGTCGGTCATCGGGTCGTTGAACCCGGCCATGTAGTGGCAGCCGATGCCGGCCAGGGCCCGCGAGCCGTCAGGCAGCTTGGTCGAGGTGTTGTGCGGGCAGCCCGAGCAGAAGAACGGCTTGCGGGCCTGGTCGGCGGCCAGGCTGACGGCCGCGACGCCGGCGGCCGAGACGCGGTTGAGGTAGGCGCGGGCCCGCTCCATGTGCGGGCCGTCCGGCAGGCGGTCGTAGATCGCCAGGGCGATTTCGGCGACCGACAGCGAGCCCAGTTCCGACAGCAGCGGCGCGCCGCGTTCGTCGATCTTGCCGATGATGCGCGGGCGCGCCTGAGCGGGCAGATCATAAAGCGCGGCCCGAGCCTGGGGCTCGATCAGGGCGCGCTTGTGCTCGATGACCATCAGGGCCTCAAGGCCGGCGGCGAAGGCGCGCAGGCCCAGGGGCTCCAGCGGCCAAGGCATGCCGACCTTATAGATGGAGACGCCCAGGTCGGCGGCTTCCTGCAGGGTCATGCCCATGGCCGTGAAGGCTTCCAGCACGTCCTTATAGGCTTGGCCCTGGCAGACGATGCCCAGGCGGGCCTTGCCCACCCGCACGTGCGAGGCGCCCAACACCACGCGGTCGATGTTGTTGGCGCGGGCGAAGGCCAGGGCCGCAGGGATCTTGTGGAGCCGCATGCGCCGCTCCTTCTCCATCGGCTGGTCCTTCAGGCGGATGCCCAGGCCGCCCGGCGGGAAAGCGAAGTCGGGGATCACCACCTTGTGGCGGTCCAGCGAGACGTCGATCGTCACGCCCGAGTCCATCGTGTCGGCCAGGGCGATCATGCCCGTCCAGAGACCCGAGAACCGCGACATGGAAATGCCCAGCAGGCCGTAGTCGAGCACTTCCTGGACGTCGGCCGGCGACAGCACCGGCATCTCGAAGTCCTGGAAGGCGAATTCCGATTGCGACGGCAGGGTCGAGCTCTTGCAGCCGTGGTCGTCGCCGGCCACCGCCAGCACGCCGCCGGTGGGGAAGACACCCGCGAAATTGGCATGCTTGAAGACGTCGCCGGTGCGGTCGACGCCAGGCGCCTTGCCGTACCACATGCCGAACACGCCATCATAAAGCGCGCCGGGGAAAAGGTTGGCCTGCTGGCTGCCCCACACGGCGGTGGCGGCCAGGTCCTCGTTGAGGCCTTCCTGGAAGACCACGTCGTGCGCGGTCAGCAGCTTCTTGATGCGCGCGGCCTGCTGGTCGAGGCCGCCCAGGGGCGAGCCGCGATAGCCCGACAGATAGCCGCCGGTGTTCAGCCCCGCGAGGCGATCCAGGCGCTTTCGATCGAGCAGAACCCGGAGCAGAGCCTGCACGCCGGTGATGAATGCCCGACCATCTTCGAGCACATATTTGTCGTCGAGCGTGACTTCCGAGTGCCGCATAGCAAAAATTTTCCTCCTGGGTCTTCCCGCCCGTTACGCAATATCTTATAGAAGCGCGGAAATTGTTTGCCCAAGGCGTGCCCGACTCGGGGTCGTTTTGCGCAAGAAGTGAGCGTCAACGCCCGCTGGGGGGAGGAATTTCTTGTCCGAACAACTCGACGCCGTGGATGCCAAGATCCTGGATCTCATCCAACACGACGCCGGACTGTCCGTCGCGGAGATCGCCGAACGAGTCGGCCTCTCGTCCAGCCCGTGCTGGCGCCGGATCAAGCGCCTGGAAGACGCCGGCGTCATTCAGCGCCGCGTCACGATCCTGGACCGTGAAAAGCTGGGCCTGGGCTTCGAAGTCTACTGCACCGTGAAGCTGTCCCTTCCGACCAAGGAAAATCTGGACACGTTCGAACAGGCGGTCGGCAAGTGGGCCGAGGTCGTGCAGTGCGCCACCGTGACCGGCGCCGCCGACTACGAGATGCGCATCGTCACCCGCGACATGCGCGCCTTCGACGAATTCCTGCGCGACAAGCTGCTGTCGCTGGGCCTGGTGTCCAACATCGAGAGCCGCATCGTGATCCGCGGCGTCAAGAACTCGACGGCCGTGCCGCTGGGCTTGATCAGCCCGTATGTGAGCCCACTGGGCTAGGACTTCCCGGAGCGCGGTCGGGGGGCCGCGCTCCAACCACCTGACATCGAGGGAGGCCGTGATGGCCATATCGGCTTCCGGTTCGACCGGGGCGTCGACGCGACGCGTGCTGGCCGCCAGCCTGATCGGCACGGCGGTCGAGTTCTACGACTTCTATATCTACGCGACCGCCGCCTCGCTGGTGTTCGGGCCGCTGTTCTTCCCCGCCTCCTCGCCGTCCGTGCAGCTCCTGGCCTCGTACGCCAGCCTGAGCGTCGCCTTCATCGCCCGCCCGCTGGGCTCGATCGTGTTCGGCCACTTCGGCGATCGCATCGGCCGCAAGTCGACCCTGGTGGCGTCGCTGATCATCATGGGCGGCTCGACCCTGCTGGTCGCCTTCCTGCCGACCTATCACCAGGCCGGCTGGATCGCGCCGTTCATGCTGTGCCTGCTGCGCTTTGGCCAAGGCTTCGGCCTGGGCGGCGAGTGGGGCGGCGCGGCGTTGCTGGCGGTCGAGAACGCCCCGCCCGGCTGGCGTGCGCGCTTTGGCATGTTCCCGCAGTTGGGCGCGCCGGTCGGCTTCATCGCCGCCAATGGCCTGTTCCTGCTGCTGGGCGCCATCCTTACACCCGAGCAGTTCCAGGCCTGGGGCTGGCGCCTGCCGTTCCTGGGCAGCATCCTGCTGGTCGGGGTCGGGCTGTGGATCCGCCTGAAGCTGACCGAAACCCCGGCCTTCGAAGCCGCCGCGCACGAGGCCCCGCCCGCCCACGTGCCGGTCGCCGAGCTGTTCCGCACCCACGCCCGCGAAGTCATCGGCGGCACCTTCGCCGTCGTCGCGTGCTTCGCGCTCTTCTACCTGACCACCGCCTTCTCGCTGGGCTATGGCGTCACGACCCTGGGCTATGGGCGGCAGGTGTTCCTGGGCGTCCTGCTGTTCGCCATCCTGTTCATGGCCGCCGGCATCGTCGGGGCCGGCTACTGGTCGGATGCGACGAGCCCCCGCCGCGTGCTGATGGCCGGCTCGGTGCTGACCGTCGTCGCCGGCGCGGCCCTGGCGCCGATGATGGGCTCGGGCTCGCTGTGGGTGATCGGCGCGTTCCTGTCACTGGCCCTGGTGGTCATGGGCCTGGTCTACGGACCGCTGGGCGCGTGGCTGCCCAGCCTGTTCCCGGCGAGGGTGCGCTACACCGGCTCGTCGATCGCCTTCAATGTCGGCGGCGTCATCGGCGGCGGCATGACCCCGGCCATCGCCCAGGCCCTGGCCACCCATGGCGGCCTGAAGCTGGTCGGCGTCTATCTGGGCGCCGCTGGCCTGATCAGCCTGCTGGCCCTGCTGCCGCTCAAGCGCGCCGACGCGTTGTAGGGCGCAAAAACGCGAACCTTGCTTTGCCGGGTTTGCACAAGACGACGCGGGTCGGTCCCGGCTAAGCTCAGCTCATTCCTTCCCGGAGCCGACCCATGATCGACCTCGTCATCGAAGCCCGCCGCCACGACATCGGAAACTTCGAGGTCGGCCGCGTGCTGCCCTTCCACGCCAAGCGGATGGTCGGCCCGTTCACCTTCCTGGACCACATGGGGCCGGCCGAGTTCGCGCCCGGCTTTCCCAAGAGCGCCGACGTCCGCCCGCACCCGCATATCGGCCTGTCGACCCTGACCTACCTGTTCCAGGGCGAGATCACCCACCGCGACAGCGTCGGCTCGCTGGCGCAGATCAAGCCGGGCGAAGTGAACTGGATGACCGCCGGGTCGGGGATCACCCACTCCGAACGCTTCGAGACCCTGCGTCGCCAGGGCGGCCGCATGGACGGCATGCAGGCCTGGATCGCCCTGCCCCACGAGCATGAGGAGACCGCCCCCAGCTTCAGCCACCACGAAGGCCCGGCCGAGCTGCCGTCCTATGAGAGCGGCGGACTGAAGGCGCGGCTGATCGCCGGCGAGGCGTTCGGGGCCAAGGCCAGCGTGCCGGTGTTCTCGCCGCTGTTCTACGTCCACTGGGAGATGGAGCCGGGCACGACCGCGGCCCTGCCCGCCGAATATTCCGAGCGCGCGGCCTATGTGGCCGACGGCCGGGTCGAGGTCGACGGCCGCGAGCTCTCGGCCCTGCAGATGGCCGTCTTCGCACCCGGCGACACCGTGGTCTTCAAGGCCCTGGAGCGCTCGACCGTCATGCTGCTGGGCGGCGAGCCGGTGGGGCCGCGCTTCATGGAGTGGAACTTCGTCTCCTCCTCCAAGGATCGCCTTGAGCAGGCCAAGGCCGACTGGAAGGCCGGCCGCATGAAACTGCCCGACCTGGATCACGACGAGTTCATCCCCCTGCCGGAAGCCCCGCCGCGCACGCCGCCTCAGCCGCTGTAGGGGACGGTACGCAACCGAACCTCCGCCTTGGGATTATCTCCTGACCCGGCGCCAAGGCCGGATATGGGAGAAGACGCTCATGCGTATCGTGACGATCGCGGCCGTGGCCGCTCTGGGCCTGACGGTGATGGCCTGCGAAAACAAGGCCGAGAAGGCTCAGGAGGCGACGACCGAAAGCGCCGCCGCCGCCGCCAACGCCCAGAATGCGGCCGCCGCCGCGACGGACGCAGCTAACGCCAGCGCCGACGCCGCCGCCACGGCGACGACTGAACAAACCAAGGAAGCCGCCGGCGACGCCGCCGCTGCCGCTGGCGACGCTGCCGAAAAGGCCGGCGACGCCGCCCAGAAGGCTGGCGACAAGGCCAAGGACGCCGCGCACTAGTTCACGCGCGTCTCCAGACAAGAACGCCGGCCGCTCACGCGCGGCCGGCGTTTTTCGTTTTAGGCGTCGATATCCCAGCCCAGCGCCACGCGACCGGTCAGCACGGTCTGCGGCTTTTCCTGCAGCGGGTGGTAACGCGCGCCCTGGACGTCGCGGAAGGCGCGCTCGAGACCGGCCTCGCGATAGAAGGCCTTCCCGCCCGCTGCCTCCATGGCGCGCTCGACCGTCTCGATGGCCGACCGGCCGACCAGGGTGCGCAAGGTCATGGCCAGGCTGGTGCTCTGCGGGCCGGGCGCGCCGGTCTCGGCCAGCGCGATCATCCGCGTCATCGCCAGGTCGAGCGCGGCATAGCTGTTCTCCATCTCGCCCACCAGGCTGGCGGTCAGGATGTCGGGGGTCTTGCGACGCACCAGGTCCAAGGTCCGCGCCCGCGCGCCGTCGGCCACGCCGGCATAGGCCGAATAGATCAGCGGGAAGGCGATCATGCTGATGATGTGGAACAGCATGTGCCACGGCCCCGCCGGCCGCCGGCCCGAGATCGCCGCGTCGGGCACGAAGACCTCGGTCAGCTCCACGTCGTTCGAGCCCGTGCCGCACATGCCCAGCACCCGCCAGCTGTCGCGCAGGGCCACGCCTGGCGCCTTCAGCGAGACGCCGAAGTGCAACACGGTCGGCCCCGCCTCCGGGTCGTCATAGACCGCGCTGGTCATGAGCAGGTCGCCGGCCGGCGAACCGCTGGAGAAGGCCTTGCGCGCCGTGATCTTGAAGCCGCCTTCGACCTTGACCGCGCTCCCGCCGCTGGCCAGCCAGTCCGAACCACCGCTGGACACCAGCACCAGGTCCTCGGCCACAAGCCGCTTGAGCAGGCCTTCGGTCGGCGCGCCCTGGTGGCGCCAACGCCAGGCGGCGACGGCCACCAGGTGGCTGTGCATGGCGAAGGCCAGCGCGGTGGAGCCGCACGCGGCCCCCAGCCGGCGGATGACCTGGCCGATCTCGGTGACCGTGGCCCCGCCACCGCCGAACTCGAGGGGGACCAACGCCTTGAACAGGCCCTCGGATTTCAGCAGGGCGTAGGCCTCGACGACGAAGCTGTCCTCGGCGTCGTGTTCGGCCGCGCGCGGGGCGATCTGGGCGGCGATCTCGTCGGCGCGCGCCAGCCAATCGTCGGCCGCGGGCGCGGTAGTGTTTTCGGGTGCGAGCAACATGTCGTAACTTCCGTTTGGGCGGACGATCAACAGAGGTCCGCGTGATGCGAAACCTTGTGTCGCGAACACGCTGTACCTGCCTAGTTCAGCAACTGAACCGACCCGGTACAGGAACTGAACTAGCGGCATACTCGAACAGCAGTCTACACGCCGCCGACGTTTGATGGGGGAGAGCGCATGGCGCAAGGCAGCTACAGGCAGTTTTGTCCGGTCGCGATGGCGGCCGAGATCCTGTGCACGCGCTGGACCGTGGTCCTGCTGCGCGAGATGGTCGCCGGCTCGACCCGGTTCAATGACCTGCGCCGGGGCGTGCCGCGCATGTCGCCGGCTCTGCTGTCGCAGCGCCTCAAGGACCTGGAGGCGTCCGGCATCGTGCGCCGCGACGCCCTGCCCGGCGAGCCGGGGGTCTCGGAATATCGCCTGACCCAGGCCGGGCGCGACCTGGAAAGCCTGATCGACGCCTTCGGCCAATGGGGCCAGCGCTGGGTCACCACCGACCTGTCGCTGCAGCAGTTGGACGCCTCGCTCTTGATGTGGGACATGCGCCGCAACCTGGATCCGCGCCCGATGTCGCGGCCCAAGAGCGTGATCCACTTCCGCTATCCCGAGCAGGCGCCGGCCGATCGCTCGTGGTGGCTGCTGGTCGAGCCCGAGACCCAGGTTGATTTGTGCTCGGTCGATCCGGGCTTCGACGTCGACCTCTATGTCTCGACGGACCTGCGGACCATGACCGCCATCTGGATGGGCCACGACACCGTCCGCCAGGCGCTGGGCGAGGAGCGCATGCTGCTGACCGGCGACCGGGCGCTGGCCTCGGACATGCAGACCTGGCTGGGTCTCAGCCCGTTCGCCAAGACTGCCAGCATGGTCAGCGCCTAAGGCCTATTTGTAGCGCCGCTGCTCGCGCGCGCCGTGGCGGACATAGTGCTTGCGCGGGTCCATGCCGGCCGCCGCCACGTCGGGGTTCAGGTCCAGGTAGCGCTGCGGATCGAAGTCCTTCGGCGCCTTGGCCGGCAACAGGCCCGCCCAGCGGTCCGGGGCCCCGACCGGAGCCGGCGCGGCCGCGCCGCGCTTGGGCACCTCGGCGATCGGACGGTCGACATAGGTGTTCGGGGCCAGCTTGCCCGTCGTGATGTCGACGATGTCGCGCAGGTCCAGATTGCCAGCCAGCGGGTCCGAGAAGGCCGGCGTGTAGTAGGCGCAGTCGTCGAAATAGTAGTGGGTGACCTGCGACCAGCGCGTGCGGGCCGGGTCGTTCTGGCGACTGCCGCCGTGCAGCAGGTTGGCCGCCCAGATCAGCGCCTGGCCCTTCTTGGGGCGGAAGTATTCCGGCTTGGTCCCCGTCGCGTCGATCAGCGCCCGCCAGGCTTCCTCAAACGGGGGCTGGGCGAACTCGGCGGTTTCCGTGCCCGCCACCTTGCCGATCGCGTCGTTGTAGAGGATCGGCCACTTGTGCGAGCCCGGATAGTAGACCAGCGGGCCGGCGTCCTCATGGATGTCTTCCAGCGCCAGCCATACGCCGCACATGAAGCGCTCGGGCACGCTGGAGAAGTGGATCGAGTCCGAGTGGACGTGCTGCTGCGTCCCGACCGGGAAGTTCAGGGTCTGGAACGGGAAGGCCCGGCGGCCATAGAGCTTCGACAGCAGCTCCAGCACCGCCTCGTTCGCGGCGATGGCGCGGACGTCCTCGTGGGTGCGCCAGGCGTCCTGCACCCGCAGGCCGTCATTGCCCGCCCAGCCCTCGGCCCGCCAGCGCTCGAAGTCGTATTGCGGGGTCAGGTCGGCCTTGATGCGCTCGATGCGCGCGGCGAGGTCCTCGTCCGGGAAATCGAAGACCGCAAAGCCCTTCTCGTTCAGCTGGATCGCGACGTCGCGCTCGCTGTTGGAGAGGCCCATCTGGTCCAGCGAGGCCGCGAACAGCATCGATTCCACCAGCGGCACGCCGGGCAGGAGCTTCTGGGAAAGGGTCATCGCAAGGTCCCCGAACAACGCTGGAACTTTTGCGGGCTTAACCGGCGCCACGCGGCATGACCAGTGGTTTCGGCCGATCCCCGGTTGATCAACGGCCATGCCCGCGCGCATAAAACGCCATGACCGACACCGCCTTCGCCCAATTCGCCTTTGCCGACTTTGTTAGGGGCCTGCCCAAGGCCGAGCTGCACATGCACATCGAGGGCAGCCTCGAGCCCGAGTTGATGTTCGAGCTGGCCAAGCGCAACGGGATCACCCTGCCCTTCGCCTCGGTCGAGGAGATCCGCGCGGCCTACGACTTCTCGAACCTGCAGGACTTCCTGGACATCTACTATCAAGGCGCGGGCGTGCTGATCACGCAGGCGGACTTCAAGGACCTGGCCCTCGCCTATTTCAAACGCCTGGCGGCCGACGGCGGCACGCATGCCGAGATCTTCTTCGACCCGCAGACCCACACCGATCGCGGCATCGCCTTCGGCGTGGTCATGGAAGGCCTGCTGGCCGGCATGGACGAGGCCGAGAAGACCCTGGGCGTGACGTCCAAGCTGATCCTCTGCTTCCTGCGCCACCTGTCGGAAGAGAGCGCGTTCGAGACGCTGGAACAGGCCAAGCCCTGGCTGGGCAAGCTGGCCGGCGTGGGCCTGGACAGCTCGGAGGTCGGCCACCCGCCCGCCAAGTTCGCCCGCGTCATGCAGGCCTCGCGTGACCTCGGCCTCAAGGTCGTGGCCCACGCCGGCGAGGAAGGCCCGCCGGAATATGTCTGGGAAGCCATCGACCTGGTGAAGGTCGACCGCATCGACCATGGCAACCGCGCCCTGGAGGACGAGGCCCTGACGGCTCGCCTGGTCAAGGACGGCACCACCCTGACCGTCTGCCCGCTGTCGAACCTGAAGCTGTGCGGCGTGCCCAGCCTGGACGTCCACCCGCTGAAGACCATGCTGAACCTGGGCCTGAAGGCGACGGTGAACTCCGACGACCCGGCCTATTTCGGCGGCTACCTGCTGGAGAACTACCTGGCCACCGCCGGCGCGGTTGGTCTCACGCGCGAGGAGATCGTCACCCTGGCCAAGAACAGCTTCACCGGCTCGTTCCTGAGCGAGGCTGAAAAGACCGAGCGGGTGGCCCAGGTCGAGGCCTACGCGGCGGCTCACTAATACTGTGACCGTCGTCGCCGCCAACGCCTATGTCGCCGGCAAAGCCGTTCGCGCGCTCAGCCTGGACGATCCGGCGAGCCTGACGCCGCAAGGCGACGAGTTCGTGTGGATCGGCCTCGTTGAGCCCGACGAGGCGGAGCTGCGTGTGCTGCAGGAAGCTTTCGGCCTGCACCCGCTGGCGGTCGAGGACGCGCTGAACGCCCGCCAGACGCCCAAGGTCGACGTCTATGGCGACCAGCTGTTCGTCGTGGCCAAGACCGCGCACCTGGACAACGACCACATCATCTATGGCGAGACCGACTTCTTCGTCGGCCGCCGGCACCTGATCACCGTCCGCCACGGCTCGGCCCGGGCCCATACCGAACTGCGGGCCCAGCTGGAGGCCGCGCCAGCCCTGCTGGCCCACGGCGTCGACTATGTGCTGCATGCGGTGCTGGACTTCATCGTCGACGGCTACATGCCGATCGTCGACACGATCGAAGACGACCTGCACGCCTTCGAGCGGCGAGCCCTGGACGCCTTCCTCAGCCGCGCCGAGATCGCCCGCATCTTCAACCTTCGTCGGGCGCTGATGAAGTTCAAGAAGCTGCTGGGGCCGATGACCCAGGTGGTCAGCGCGCTGGAACACCACGACCTGCCCTGCATCGACACCGAGGTGCGGGCCTATTTCCGCGACGTGCGCGACCACATCCAGCGCACCGAGATCCTGGTCGACGGCCTGCGTGAAGTGCTGACCTCGGTCTTTGAGATCAGCAGTCTGCTGGAGCAGCAGCGCCAGGGCGTGATCACCCGCCAGCTGGCCGCCTGGGCCGCCATCCTGGCCGTGCCGACGGCGGTGGCCGGCATCTACGGCATGAACTTCGAGCACATGCCCGAGCTGAAGTGGGAATACGGGTACTATGGCGTGCTGGCCGGGATCGTGGTGATCTGCGGCCTTCTGTATCGCCGGTTCAAAAAGGCCGGCTGGCTCTAGGCGCCGCAGATTTCCAGGATTTCGTGGTGCCGCGCGGCGTCGATGCCGCCGCGCTGCTCCTGCGCCAGGCGGCTCTTGTCGCTCTCGGGCAGGCTCAGGGTCGGGCGTTCGCCGGGATCCTGGAACTGGATCAGGACCCGCGTGCCCAACGAGGTGTTGGTATAGGCCTCGAGCTTGTTGGCCAGCTTGCCCGGAACCGGCGGCTCCTCGCGACCGTCCGCGTCATAGAGGTCGAGATAGCGCTCGAACACCTCGGCATCGACCTCGACCCAAGGGCCCCAGCCGAAATAGTCGTCCGTGCCCTTCAGCGGCACGGGCAGGATGCAGCGGATGAAGAAGCGGTCGCCCCACTGGCACAGGTCGTCGTTAAAGCGGGCCTGGGCGTCGCGCTCGTCTTCCGGCAGCGCCCAGACCTCGTCGGGCAGGCCGTAGCCCCAGTCCCGGGACAGGCCGTCGTGGTCTTCGCCGCAGATCGCGCAGTGGAACGTCTCGGCCATCGTCATCCTCGGAATCTCCGGCGAATGACTAGGACATCACGCGGCTCTAGGCCACCGCGTCGCGCAGGGCGTCGCACAGGCGATCCAGGCCCTCGATGTCGAGATTCGGATCCAGCGTGATCACCACGGTCGAGGCCGCCAGGTGGTCGGCGGTCGGGGTGTCGTCGGTCGCGAGAGAACGATCGCGCACGGAGCAACTGGCCTGAACGCCCGCCGCCTGGAGCTTCCAGGCCACGGCGCCGGCGTCGTCGGTGGGCAGCGACAGGGCACAGGTCGGGGCGATCCAGCTCATGCCCCAGCCGGGCTGGAAGCCGACGCCGCTGTCCAGCAGCAGGACGCGCAGTTGCTGGGCCGTGCCGCACAGGCGCTGGCGCAGGCCCGGCCAGGCGGCTAGGCCGTCGTCGCCGGAGAAGGCTTCCGCCTGGATGTCGTTGATGACCGTGGCGTCCTCGCAGGCGACGAACACGCCCTGCCCAGCGGGCAGACCCACCAGAACAGGAACAGGCGCCTCGATGACCACGTCGAAGGCGCCGGCGGCGTCGATCAGGATCGGCAGGCCGGTCTCGGCGCGGAAGGCGGACCAGGCGCGCATGTCGGGGGCGCGGCCGTGGGCGGCGGCGGGCACGATGGCTTCCAGCGGACCGGGGGCCTCAGGCAGGCGCTCACGCAGGTGATTGGTGTCAAACATGGCGCTGAACGGGTCGACATCGACCAGCCAGGCCTTAAGACCGGCGGCGGCGACGCCGGCCAGGGTCTCGGGATCGGCCAGGGCCGAGACGACGCAGATCCCGCCTTCGCGCACGCCCATGGCCTTCAGCGCCGCGGCGGTGGCCTCGACACGTTCGGCGAAGGCGCGGACGGCGACGGGACGGGCGAAGCGGGCGGCCAGACGCTGGTCCAGGTCCGAGGCGTGACCGGCGGCGCCGAGCGCGGCGGCGACCGCGTCGAAGTCGATCGGCGCGCCGGAAGCACGGACAAACGCCCTCTGCTGAAGGGCGTTGAGCTGAGCGGCGACGGGCTTCGGGAGCATTTCAGACGCATTCCACGACGAACCGGGCGACCGCAATGGCCGCACCATATGGTTAAGCAACCGTATTCATCGATTCCGCTTGGCCTAATGTGGCGCGCGGTCGCGGCAAAAAAGTCTATGCGCTAGGCTGAATCTGCCATGAGTCGCGGAGTTCGCGCTTCAAGACCTTGCCGATATGGCTTCTTGGCAGGCTTTCCACGACACGGACGTCCGCCAGCCGCTGGGTCTTGCCGACCTGGCCGTTCACAAACGCTTTGATCTCGGTCGAATCCGCCGCACCCCGCACCGCCACGAAAGCCACCGGCGTCTCGCCCCACTCGGCCGAGGGCACGCCCACCACCGCCGCCTCGACCACCGCCGGATGCTGGACCAGCACCGCCTCGAGGTCGGAGGGATAGATGTTGAAGCCGCCGCTGATGATCATGTCCTTCTTGCGATCCATCAGGGTCAGGAACCCCTCGTCATCGAAGCGGCCCACATCACCGGTGCGGATGAAGGTCCAGCCCTCGGGCGAGGTCCAGATCGCCTCGGCGGTCTTGTCCGGGCGGCCGTGATAGCCGTTCATGGTCGCGGCCGAACGGCCGACGATCTCGCCGACCACGCCGGGACCGACCTGGACGCCGTCCTCGTCGATCAGGCGAATGTCGTGGCCCGGGGCCGGGCGGCCGACCGTGTGCAGCTTGTCGGGATGCTCATGGGCGATGAGGATGCAGGTGCCGCCGCCCTCGGTCATGCCGAAATATTCGACCAGGCCACCAGGCCAGCGCTCCAAGACCTGCTGCTTCAGCTCGGCCGCGAACGGGGCGCTGGTGCAGAACTTCAGGTGCGTCGACGACAGGTCGTAGTCGCCGAAGTCGGGCCGCTCCATCAGGCGGCGGTACTGCACCGGCACCAGCATGGTGTGGCTCATGCGGTGCTGTTGGGCTAGCGACAGGTACTTGCCGGCGTCGAACTTCTTCATCAGCACGACGGTTCCGCCGCCCGCGAGCGTGGGGAAGAAGCAGACCAGGGTGGTGTTGGAATAGAGCGGGGTCGACAGCACGCTGACCGCCGTCGGGCCGTAGCCGACGCCGTCGCCCCGGAACACATGCTTCCAGCGCATGCCGTGCGACTGGACGATGCCCTTGGGCGTGCCGGTCGTGCCGCTGGAATAGATGATGTTGAAGGGGTGCTCGGGGCCGATCTGGACCGGCTGTGGCTGGGCGTCGAGGGGCGCGAGCCAGGCGTCGAAGTCGCGGTCCAGATCGATCTGGCGCACCGGGATCGGCGCGGGCTTCTGGGCCTCCTCCACCCCGGCGTCGAGGAAGAACAGCTTGGCCCCGCAGTCAGCGACCATGCCGGCGATGGCGTCGGGGGTCGAGGACGGCGCGATCGGGGCCACGGCGACGCCGGCCCTCAAGGCGCCCAGGAACAGCGCCGCATAGGGGATCGACGACAGGGCGCAGACAGCGACGGCTTCGCCGGGCTGGACACCATCGCGCTGCAGAGCGGCCGCGACGCGGTCGGCCAGGGCGTCGAACTGGGCGTAGGTGACGCTCTCGCCGGTCTCCATGATCACGGCCGGATGGTTGGGGCCTTCCTGGGCGCGGACACGCAGGATGTCGCCGAGCGTGCCGTAGTCGGCGGACATCATGGCGGCGATGGTCATGGCGATCTTCCTACTTACTCTGATCCCCAAATACCGCTCATCCCCGCGAAAGCGGGGACCCAAGCTGGCTTTCGGGTTGTGGCGCGGCCCATGATCAATCGTCGGACTCGGCTTGGGTCCCCGCTTTCGCGGGGATGAGCGGATTGTGGCAAAGGGGCAGCGCTGCCCTAAGCGTCCTTGAACCCCTTGCCCTCGGCCACCAGCCGCTCCAGCAGCGCCGACGGCTTGAAGTCATCGCCCAGCGTCTCGTGGAACTCGCGCATCTTGGCCAGGATCTTGTCCAGACCCACCAGCTCGCCCCAGAACATCGGGCCGCCGCGATAGACCGGCCAGCCGTAGCCGTTGATCCAGACGATATCGATGTCGGACGCCCGGATGGCCTTGCCCTCCTCCAGGATCTTCGCGCCCTCGTTGACCATCGGATAGAGGCAGCGTTCCAGGATCTCCTGGTCGCTGATCTCGCGGCGCTGGATCTGGCGCTTCTCGGCGAAGTCGCGGATCACCTGCTCGACTTCGGCGCTGGGCTTGGCGTTGCGGTTCTCGTCGTAGTCGTAGAAGCCCTTGCCGTTCTTCTGGCCACGGCGGTCCATCTCGCAGAGGACCTCGCGCACGGTCGAGGACGAGGTCTTGGCCGGGTCCCAGCCGATGTCGAGACCGGCCAAATCGCTCATGGCGAACGGACCCATCGGCAGGCCGAAGTCGTACAGTACCCGGTCGACGTCCCAGGGCATGGCGCCTTCCAGGATCAGCTTCTGGGCCTCGCGCTGGCGCTGGGCCAGCATGCGGTTGCCGACGAAGCCGTGGCAGTTGCCGACCAGCACCGCGACCTTGCCGATCTTCTTGCCGATCTGCATCGAGGTGGCGATCACCGACTTGTCGGTCTTGGCCCCGCGCACGATCTCGAGCAGGCGCATGACGTTGGCCGGCGAGAAGAAGTGCAGGCCGATCACGCTTTCCGGCCGCGAGGTCGAGGCGGCGATCACGTCGATGTCGAGATACGAGGTGTTCGAAGCCAGGATCGCGCCGGGCTTGGCGATCTTGTCCAGCTTGCCGAAGACCTCCTTCTTGATCTCCATCAGCTCGAACACGGCCTCGATGATCAGGTCGCAGTCGGCCAGGTCTTCTAGGTTCATCGAGGGCGTCAGCAGGCCCATGCGCTTTTCGACGTCGTCCTGGGTCAGGCGGCCCTTCTTGGCGGTGTTCTCGTAGTTCTTGCGGATGACGCCGACACCGCGCTCCAGGTTCTCCTGTTTCGCCTCGATGATCGTCACCGGGATGCCGGCGTTGAGGAAGTTCATCGAGATGCCGCCGCCCATGGTGCCGGCGCCGATGACGCCGACCTTCTTGACGGGGATGATCGCGGTGTCGTCCGGCACGTCGGGGATCTTGGCGGCCTGGCGTTCGGCGAAGAACACATAGCGCTGGGCGGCCGATTGCGTGCCGGTCATCAGCTCCATGAACAGCCGGCGCTCTTCCTTCAGGCCTTCCTCGAAGGGCAGGTTTACCGCCGCCTCGATGCACTTGATGTTGTTCTCCGGGGCCATGAAGCCGCGGAACTTCTTGGCGTTGGCCTTGCGGAAGTCGGCGAAGATCTCGGGCTTGCCGCGGGCGGCCTCGACCTTGTCGTTCAGCTCACGGACCTTGTTCAGCGGCCGATCCTCGGCCAGCACCACGCGGGCGAAGGCGATCGCCCCGTCGCGCAGCGCGCCTTCCTCGACCAGCGAGTCGAACAGGCCCATGGCCAGCGCGGCCTTGGCCGGCACGTGCTGGCCGCTGGTGACCATCTCCAGCGCCTTCTCGACGCCGACGATGCGCGGCAGGCGCTGGGTGCCGCCGGCGCCGGGCAGCAGGCCGATGTTCACTTCCGGCAGGCCGGCCTTGGCCGACGGCACGGCGACGCGGTAGTGCGCGACCAGCGCCACTTCCAAGCCGCCGCCCAGCACCGTGCCGTGGATCGCGGCGACCACGGGCTTGGGCGAGTTTTCGATGACGTTCTGGACGTCCTGCAGGGACGGGCCGGTCATGGCCTTGCCGAACTCGGTGATGTCGGCGCCGGCGATGAAGGTCTTGCCTTCGCAGATCAGCACGATCGCCTGCACGGCCGGGTCGGCGATGGCGGCGTCGAACGCGCCCTTCAAGCCTTCGCGGACAGCGGCCGACAGCGCGTTGACCGGCGGCGAGTTCAGCGTGACGACGCCGATGTCGCCTTCGACGGAAAGATCGGTGACGGCGTTGATCGCGGCCATGGCGTTTCGACCCTATTTTTCGTTTGAACGGTTGTTTGAAGCCAGCCTGCACGCTGTGGCGAAGATGTCCAGACCTCCGTGGCGGCGCCCGTCTATCAGGCAAGGCTTGTTGACGGCTCCGATTGCATACTCCAAATTCGAAACGTTAGTTTCAGTCGAGGTCATCCGTGGCGACGGATGCGCCGCCGAGCCCGCTCGCGCGCCGTATTCGCCTGAAATCCAGAGAGAATGATCCGTACTGGGGAGGGCGTTCGCGGAAAGTCATGGGCTTTGGGCGCGACTTGCACGCGTCCTGACGTTTCGAAGTCGGTGGAGTCCGCGAGCGTGGCGTATTGCTCGCAATGCGTCGGACTTTGGTAAAGCGCAACTCGGCGCGGGAGGGCATCCCGCGCCGTTTCTTTGCGTTCTAGGCCGCGCTTTCCGTGAAGCTGGAATAGACCAGCGTCCGCAGTTCGCGGCGGATCGGGTAGGCGTTCGACGGCATCAGCTGGGTCATGAACACCACCGCCAGGTCCTCGACCGGATCGATCCAGAACGCGGTCGAGGCCATGCCGCCCCAGAAGTACTCGCCGGGCGAACCCAGGTTCTTGGTCCGGGCCTGGTCGATGGTCATGGCGAAGCCCAGGCCAAAGCCCAGCCCTTCGAACACCGCCTCGCTGAACAGCGACTTGGACAGGTGCACCAGCTCCTGACCACCGGGCAGATGGTTCATGGTCATCAGCTTGATGGTCTTGGGACTGAGCAGCCGCACGCCGTCCAGCTCACCGCCGTTCAGCAGCATCCGGCAGAAGCGCATGTAGTCGTCGGCCGTCGAGACCAGCCCGCCGCCGCCCGACTTCACCATCGGATCGGAGAGGAACCGGCTCTTCTCCGGATCATCCTGCAGCACCACCTTGCCCGACGGGGTCAGGGCGTAGCAGGCGGTCAGGCGGGATTTCTCGCTTTCGGCTGCGAAGAAGCCGGTGTCGGTCATCTTCAGCGGATCGAAGATGCGGGTCTTCAGGAAGACGTCGAAAGGCATCCCCGAGATTGTCTCGACCAGATAACCCAGCACATCGGTCGAGACCGAATAATTCCAGGCCTCGCCGGGCGAGAACTCCAACGGCACAGTCCCCAGCGCGTCGACATAGCCCTGCAAGCCCCCCTCGCTGTCGATGCCGTCCAGCTTCAGCTTGCGATAGGCCGCGTCGATATTGTTGCGGTTCTGGAAGCCGTAGGTCAGGCCCGAGGTGTGGCGCAGCAGGTCCAGCATCCGCATCGGCTCGGCCGTGCGCTTGGTCTGGAACGCGCCCTGGACGCCAGCCACGAACACGCCCTGGTCGCGCCAGGCCGGGATGAAGCGGTGCACCGGGTCGTCCAGCGACACCAGCCCCTCCTCGACCAGCATCATAAAGGCCACGCTGGTGACCGGCTTGGTCATCGAATAGATGCGGAACAGGCTGTCGGCCGTCAGCGGCTTGTTGCGCTCAATGTCGGCCGAGCCCAGCACCGACGTATAGGCCAGTTGCCCGCGTCGCCAGACCTGCGTCAGGGCGCAGGGCAGTTTTCCGCTCTCGATATACTTGCCCTTGAGGAAGGTCTCGATGCGGTTAAGTCGGTCCGACGACAGTCCCACGGCTTCTGGCTTACTCAACGTCCTGCTCTCCCCTTGTTCACGACTTTCGTTGGCCTGGATCAGGACTCACGTTCGGACGTTATGCCGCAACGTAAACTTTACCCGATCCTGCGATACCGATTGAAAACGAGGGAAACGGGATGGGCAAGCACTTGGATACCGAGGCTGCCTCCAGAATCGAAGCCGCGGCCGCCGACTGGTTCTTCCAGAGCAGCCTCGACATGTTCGTCGTCCTCCAGGACGACGCGATCATCCGCGTCAATCCGGCCTGGACCGACCTGACCGGCTGGACGGCCGAGGACACGCTGGGCCGCCCGATCCGCGACTTCTTCCACCTGCACGACACAGAGGTGATCCACGCGATCGCCGACACCCTGCGCAGCGTCGGCCAGGCCCGCTCGCAGCACCGCCTGGCTCGCAAGGGCGGCGGCTGGCTGTGGGTGCGCTCGCAGTCCAAGGTGCTGGAAGGCGGCGGCCTGCTGATCGTCTTCCAGGACTTCAGCGAGGACCGCGCCCGCGAGATCACCCGCCAGCAGGCCGAGCGCTCCAACGAGCTGCTGCGCACCGCCGCCGGCGTCTATGTCTGGCGCTTCAACCCGCGCAAGGGCGTCTACGTCTTCGACCAGGACATCCCCACCCCCAGTTCGCCGCAGGGCGGAGTGCGGACCATGACCGTCACCGAGATGACGATGTCGATCCACGAGGAGGACCGCGCGCGCGTCTGGGAGGCCTTCTCCAAGACCCTGCGCCGGGGCGAGCATGTCGAGATCGACTACCGCTACCTCGATCCCGCCACCAGCGAATGGGCCCATATGCACTGCGCCTGGCGCGGCGTGCGCGGCTCCAGCCCCGACGCCTGGGACGTCATCGGCATCAGCCAGAACACCACCGAGTTGGTCGCCGCCCGCGACGCGGCCCTGGGCGCGGCCGAGGCCAAGAGCCAGTTCCTGGCCAATATGAGCCACGAGATCCGTACGCCGATGAACGGGGTGCTGGGCGTGCTGCACCTGCTGAAAAGCGAGAACCTGACCGACGACGGCCGCCGCCTGCTGAACGAGGCCCTGGGCTGCGGCGAGATGCTGTCGGAGCTGCTGAACGACATCATCGACTTCTCGAAGATCGAGGCCGGCAAGCTGGAACTGGCGACCGAGCCGGTCGAGCCCGGCGACCTGCTGGCCGGCGTCGCCGACATGCTGCGGCCGCAGGCCGAGGCCAAGGGCCTCTATCTGCGCGTGGAGGCGCCGGGGGATCTCGGCTGGGTGGCCACCGATCCGCTGCGCCTGCGCCAGGCCCTGTTCAACCTGCTGGGCAACGCCGTGAAGTTCACGCTGGAGGGCGGCGTCGTGGCGCGGCTCTCGGGTCGTCGCGACGGAGACCGCGCCCGCCTGCGCTTCGAGATCCAGGACACCGGCGTCGGCATCGGCGAAGAGGCCGGGCTCAGCCTGTTCGAGCGCTTCCGCCAGGGCGACGGCTCGACCACGCGCCGCTTCGGCGGCTCGGGCCTGGGCCTGGCCATCTGCCGCCGCCTGGCCGAGATGATGGGCGGCGAGGTTGGGTTCGACAGCGAACTGGGCAAGGGCTCGACCTTCTGGCTGGAGGTCGAGACCGACACCTGCGCCGCGCCGACCGGCCACACCGAGGAACCCGACGGCGCGCTGTTCGCCGGCCTGCGTATCCTGCTGGTCGAGGACAACGCCACCAACCGCCTGATCGCCGGCCGCATGCTCGAAGCCCTGGGCGCGCGGATCACCACCGCCGACGATGGTATCCAGGGCGTGGCCGCCGCGACCCGCGAGGCCTTCGACCTGATCCTGATGGACATCCAGATGCCGGGCATGGACGGCGTCGAGGCCACCCACCGCATCCGCGCGCTGAAAGGCCCGGCGGGCGAAGTCCCGATCCTGGCCATGACCGCCAACGCCATGGCCCACCAGCAGGCCGCCTACCTGGCCGCCGGCATGGACGGCGCCATCGCCAAGCCCTTGTCGCCCACCGCCCTGACCCAGGCTATCGCCCAGGCCCTGACGGCGGACCGACCGAGCACGCGCAAGGCGTCGTAGCTACTTCGCCATCGCCTCCAGGCGACCGGCATCCACCGACCGCACGGCCTGCTTCAGCGCGTCGATGTTGCCGGCCGAGCCATCGGCTTCGACGGAGAAGCGGTCGCCGATCACCACCGAGTATTTCCCGGAGTTGCTCTGGCGGTTCCACTGCTCGGTGGTCAGTCGGCCATCGATCGTGGTCGTCTTCTCGTACTCGTCGGCGGTCTCGCGCGTGGCGTGACCGCCCATGCCTGCCGCCAGAGCGGTAAGCCCAGCCACCGGACCAAGGTCGGTGACCGTCAGGCGGAACGAGCCGCCGTCCGCCTTGTCGTACTGGCCGGTGGCCACGACGATCTGGGCCTGGTCCGTACCGCTGGAGGTGGTCTCGACGCTGGACCGCGTGAAGCCGGCCGCATTGGCGGGCAGCAGGGCCTTCAGCGCCTCGGGCGAGGCGGCCTTGCCGGGGTTCTTCGACAGCTCTTCGGCCCGCTTGGCGGCAGCCTCCATGCGGCCCAGGTCCACCTTGGCGCCATTGATCTCGACAGTTCCCGACGCCTTGTCGGCATGGGTCATCGCGTTGAGGCCGGACATCCCCGCCACGCCGCCGATCGCGGTGGTGACCACGCCGATGACCAGGGAAACCACGATGGCCACAATGATCGTGACGACCGCGTAGCCGGTCGCCTTGTCGGCCGGGGCCTTCATGACGCGCGGCAGGCCCAGGTACAGCAGGTAGCAGCCATAGAGACTGGCCAGCAGGGTGAGCATGCCCAGGGCCGGCACGATCTGCAGGACGCCCGCGACCCAACCGGCGGTGCCCGAATAGGCCGCGACCTTGAAGGCCTGCACGCGGTTCTTCTCGGCCCCGAAGCTGGGGGCCAGGGCCTCGATCACCACGCCCAGAACGGCGGTCATGACCAGCGAGCCGACATAGCCGACCACCGCCAGGGCGATCGCCGCGCCGATACCCGGCTTGAACGACAGGCCAGGAATGCCGACGCCGAACAGCTGTCCGCCGATCAGCCCCGCTATGGCCGGAATGGCCGCCAGGATGCAGACATAGCCCGCGAACAGGCCGCCGATGCTGGCCGGCTCCCGCGCGACCTTTTCCCATTCGGCGGAGGGGGAGAGCAGTATCCCCTTGACCCTCGCCACCAGACCGGTCCCCGCCGATCCGCCTTCAACTACCGTCATGTTCGCGAACGCTCCTGATAAGGAATCCAGCGCCCGCCCCGATGCCGCATCCTTGGCATAGTTCGCGTAAAGGTCGAAACACCGTTTTCCGACAGTCCCGCGACGCTGCGAAAATGGGGTGAGCTGCAACAATCCTGACAAAAGCCGGCTGTAGGGGGCGCATATTGTCCCGTGACGGACGAGCCGGCCTTTAAGCCGCCTCTTCTGGCGCCTAAATTGGACCCAACCGTCCAGTGACCGGCGCAACCGGCGCGCGACGGGTTGTTTGGGGTTGGTTACGATGGATGACGGTCGGATCGCGGGGGCGGCGACAGCCCGCTACGCCCGCAAGAAGGAGACGATCCTGGCTGCGGCCACGGCGATCCTGAACCGCCAGGGCGTGCGCGGCATGACCCTGGCCGACGTCGCGGCCAAGGTCGGCCTCAACACCACCAGCGTCACCTACTACTACCGCAAGAAGGACGACCTGGCCGCCGCCTGCTTCATGCGCGGCCTGGAGCGCTTCGAGGCCATGGTCGAGGAGGCCGCCGGCGAGGCGACGCCCGCCGCGCGGATCCTGAAGTTCCTGGACCTCTATCTCGACCTCAACCGCCGGGTCCGCCTGGGCGAGGCCACGCCCCTCACCAGCTTCACCGAGATCAAGGCCCTGAAGGAGCCTCTACGCGGCTCGGTCGTCGGCGCGTTCAACGACCTGTTCCGCCGGGTGCGAAGCTTCTTCGACGACCCGTCGATGGCCCACCTGGACAAGCGCCAGCGCAACGCCCGCACCCACCTCCTGATGGAGCAAGTGTTCTGGTCGGGCCGCTGGCTGCGCCGCTACGACGTCGAGGACTATGGTCGGGTGCGCGACCGGATGGGCGACATCCTGCTAAACGGCCTGCCCGCCGACGGCCGCGCGTGGACCCCGCAGCCCCTGCCCGACCCGACCCCGCAGTCGCCGGAAGGCCAGGAATGGCGCGAGACCTTCCTGGTCGCCGCCACCCGCCTGATCAACCAGCGCGGCTATCGCGGCGCCTCGGTCGAGGACATCTCGGCGGCGCTGAACGTGACCAAGGGCTCGTTCTACCATCACCACGAGGACAAGGACGCCCTGGTGTCCGAGTGCTTCGAGCGGACCTTCACCGTCACTCGCCGCTCGCAGCTGGACGCCAGAGAACTTGGAAAAAAGGCCTTGCCGGCCGACAGCTGGACCCAGCTCGTCTCGACCGCCGCCGGCCTGACCTCGTACCAGCTGTCCGAGCACGGGCCGCTGCTACGCGCCTCGTCGCTGGGCGCCCTGCCCGAGCCGCTGCGCCACGACATGGCCGACGGCTACATGCGCGGATGGCAGCGTTTCGCCTCGATCATCTCCGACGGCATCGCCGACGGCTCGGTCCGTCCGATCGATCCCAGCATCGCCGCCCACATGATCAACTCGATGCTGAACGCCGCCGCCTCGCTGGGCGCCTGGACGCCCGGCCTGGCGCGCGAAGAAGCCGCCGAGCTGTTCGCCAAGCCGCTGCTGACGGGCGTGCTGAACTAGCCCAGGCGCCAAAGGTTGCGACCTATTAACCATAGGGTGGCCCTGCCCTAGGGGCGGCTGGTATCGTCAAGCGTCTGATTCGCTTCGAGTTCCGTCCGCGCCATGACGACGATCAACCCGTATTCGCCGACCTACGCGCCTGGCCTGACCGCCGGGCAGACGGCGACACAGCGCGCCAACCAGTCGACCGGCTATGGCCAGACGCGCGACCAGAGCCCGACGATCAACACGCCGGCGGTCAATGTCACCCTCTCGGCCGCGGCCCAGGCAGCGCTGAAGGCGCAGACCGACTCTCGCACCATCGACGCGGTCGTCGCCGAGGCTCGCATCCAGATCACCGCCCAACTGAAGGCCGCCAAGACCTCAAGCGCGCTGAAGGACGGCAATCCGGCCATCGACCTCACAGGCATGGACCGCCGTACGCTCTACGCCGTCGCCAGCAACCGGGGCGGCCAGTTCCCGCTGGACCAGCAGGTCGTCGCCGCCCTCGCCCTGAAGGGCCAGAACGACACCGCCCTGGCCGGCCCCGCCGCCCAGGCGCGACTGACCGGCGACTATGCCAGCCTCTACCAGACCGCCATCGACCAACTGGACGCCGCCGGTCCCGAGGAGAAGGCTTCGGCCGCCTGGACCGACGAGCGCGCCGCCCTGGTCGAAGGCCGCAAGCAGGCCATCGCCCGTCCAGGCCTGGCCCCCGCCGGCATCGAGAACGACAGCGTCGCCGCCTATATGAAGGAAACCGGCAGCGCCGTGGCCGGGGCCAAGACCCGCGACTTCGGCAAGGTCGCCGGCGACGTCCGCACCGCGCTGGACAAGCAGTACGAACTGGCCTTCGCCCCCGAGGTGGCCAAGGACTCCAGCAGTGGCGAGATCGACTTCCGCCGCTTCGACGACCGCTCGCTGTCGGCCGTCGCCCTGAACAAGGACGAGCAGTTCTCGGCCCACGAGATCGCCCAGGCCAAGGCCGAGATCCGCTCGCGCGACAGCGCCGCCATCAAGGCCAGCTACAGCTCGACCAGCGAGGACGAAGGCGGCTTCGGCAAGGCGATGATCACCCGCTACGCCGGCATGACCGCCGAGGAGCGCGAAGCCTCCGGCTGGACCCCGGCCGTCTACAGCAAGATGGTCGAGCTGCAGGCCTCGCGCGACAAGCTGGCCCAGATGTTCAACGCCGACGGCTCGGTGGCCGCGCCGTCGAGCTTGCTGGACTTCATCTAGTCCGGCTTGAAGCTGCGGACGCGGAAGCCGAAGCCGTTTTCGCGGGTCCAGATCAGTGTGGCGGGGACCGAAGCGTATTGCGCGTTGGCGTTCGGGCGCGTCCAGATCACCCCCTGCATGCGCACGAGGTCGGCCCTGTCGCCGATGATCTTCCGGGGCTGGAAGTACCGATCCGGCCCCCGCGCCACCCAGGCCTGTGACGCCGCGAAGATCCCCTTGGCCATCGGCGCGCCGGGCCAGGTCACCTCGGCCTGGTCGAAGAACAGGGCGCCCAGCGGCCGCGCGAAGTCGGGACCGGGCGGACGCGCGAAACCCGGCGTCTTCCAGACATTGTAGGCCTCGGCCGCCGCGGCCCGGTCGCCCGACAGCAGGGCGCAGTCGGCCAGTTGGGTGACAGCGTTGCGAGTGCGGCTGGTGTCCAGGGTGGCGCAAGCCGGCAAGGCGGCTACGGCGACCTTGGCCAGGGCGAAGCCGTAGCGCAGGGCCGCGCCCTTGCGGCAAGCGTTCTCACCCGCTCGCCGGACATCGCCCAGGGCGTCGACCGTTTCGACCGTGACGCTCCACGGGTGCATGCACAGCGCCAGCGCGTCGACCTTGCCGGGCTCGGGCGGCGGCGGGGGCGCCGGGACGATGTCGAACCCCACGCCGTCCTCGACCAGCGCGCGCCAGGTCGCCGCCGAGATCGTCGCCGTCATCGGCGGATAGACCTGCCGCCACTCGTTCGCGGGCGGCATGCGGACCTCGACCCGCGGCTCCTCGCCCGGCGCGCGGATGAACGACACCAGCCCGGCCGGCTGGCCATTGCTGTCGGTGAAGGCCGCGCGCACGACCAGAGTATTGGCCGTCCCCAAGGCGGCGATCTCGGGGACGCCGTAGGTCTTTGCTTCCTGCGCCAGAGCCGGCGTGGCGAGCAGCAGCAAGGCGGCCAGGACGAGCTTGCGAAGGGTCATGGCGCGACGATGCGGCGGGCGATGAGGCCAGTCAACCTGACGATCGCCCGAGAACTTTCCTCAACCTCCGGCGTTAGCGCGAGGTGTGAAATTGGGGAGCTTCCCATGACCCTCCGCCGCCTGGCGCCGCTGCTGGCCGCCGTCGTCCTGACGACGGGCCTGCCCGCCGCCGCCCAGGACATGCCCACGGTGCTGCCGCAGGGCTTCGAGCTGAACAGCATCCTGAACCAGCAGCGGGTCGACGCCGCGATCAACTCGGGGCGCTCGAGCGCCCCGACGCGCCCGGCCGCAAAGCCCGTGACCACCGCCTACGCGCCCTCGCCCGTCGTCAGCCAGCGCGTGCGCCGACAGTTCTCCGAGTGGGTCGGCCAGCAGGCGGGACCCGAGGCCGGTCGCCGCGTCGGCGAGGTCCTGCGCAACGGCGATCCCGTAAAGAGCTGGGCCGGCATCGTCGGCGCCGACGGCCTGCGTCCCGGCGACGTCGCCGACGCCCTGGCCGGCTATTGGGTGCTGAACTGGGTGATGGCCAATGGCGCGGACAACAACCGCGCTCAGGCCCAGGGGGCGCTGCGGCAGGTGCGCGGGATGATCGCCGACAATCCCGCCTATGCCCGCCTGAACCTCGCCCAGCGCCAGGAGATGGCCGAGACCCTGATGCTGAACTTCCTGCTGCAGCACGCGGCCTATCTTGACGCCGTGCAGCGGGGCGACAAGGCGCTGGCTCGCCGCCTGGGCGACGCCGCCGCCGCCCGCTTCAAGAACGAGATGGGCGTGAACCTGCGCCAGCTGAACCTCACGCCCGCCGGGTTCGTCCAGCGGGCGTGAAGCCTCTAGTGCTTAGTAACGAACCGACAGCTCGACGCCGTAGGTGCGCGGGGCGTTGAGGTTGCCGTAGTCGCCCAGCGTCGCGCGGTTGGCAGGGTCGCGGCGGTAGACGAAGTCGGCGTCCAGCAGGTTGCGCGACCACACCGACAGCGCCATGCGCGGGCCGCCTTCCTTCAGCTGCAGGTCGGCCAGCCCGACGCGGGCGTTCATGATGAAGGACTTGTCGGCCTTCACGTCGGTCTGGTCGAAGGTCTGGGTGGCGTCCGAATAGTTGGCGTCGACGTGGGCCTGGAAGGTCGCGCCCCACAGCGGCGCCTCGTAGTCGGCCGAGACGCTGCCCGCGTTCTTCGGCGTGAAGACGATAAACACGGGTTGCAGCTGGCCGTTGAAGGGGTTGCGGGTCGGGGGCACCTCGGTGTCGGTATAGGCATAGGCCGCCGACAGGGTCAGGCCTTCCGTCACGCGCCATTGGCCCTCGGCTTCAAAGCCACGGATTTTCGTCGTGCCCGGGGCGTTGATGGTCTCCAGCGTGTTGCGGGTCGACGAGCCGGTCACCGTCACCAGGCTGAAGTCGATCTGGCTGCCCTGGCGGTCCATCGCGTAGGCGGCCAGGTTCAGGCGCACGCGGCGATCGAACAGGTCCGTCTTGGCGCCGATCTCGTAGGCCTTGACCTCTTCCGGACCGAAGGCGCGATAGGTCAGCGAGCGCGAGCTGGCGCCGCCGGCGCGGTAGCCGGTCGAGTACTTGGCGTAGAGGTGGACGTTCTCGGCCGCGTCATAGGCCAGGGTGACCATCGGGTCGAAGCGGTCGTTCTTCTGGGCGAAGGTCAGGTTGGTGCGCACGTTGTTGACGATGAACAGCTCACCGCTCTTGTCGTCCCAGGTGAAGCGACCGCCGACCGTCAGGTGCAGCGCGTCGTTCAGCAGCGGCGGCGTGTAGGTCGCCTGGCCATAGACCGCGTAGCTCTCGGCCGTGGCGCGCGAGGCCCGGTCGATCGAGCGCGTGCCGCGGATGGTCGGGGTCGGGTCGAGGATGGTGTAGCCGGCGCCGTCGGCGTTCCAGCGGTTGGTGCTGGGGGTCGAGGCGTCGTCGCTGGCGTCTTCGGTGAAGTAGTAGAGGCCCGCGACGTAGTCCACGCGCTCGGTGCTGCCGACGGCCTGGAACTCCTGGCTGAACTGGTGCTGCCACAGGCCGGCCAGGCTGTAGCGGCTGAAGTTGGTGTTGGGCGAATAGGCCGGGATGCGGTGGGCGCCGCCGGCATTGTCCCACTGGTCGACATCGACTTCGCGATAGGCGCTGATCGAGCGCAGTTCGAGGTTGTCGTTGACCAGGTACTTCAGGTTCAGCGACACGCCGTTGGTGTCGTCGACGCTCCACTGCTGGGGTACGCCGATGTCGGCCATCTTCATGCGCTTGTCGCTGGCGATGACGATCGACGGCAGCGGACGGATCTGGCCCGAGGGCAGCGTGCCGGTCGCCGGACCGACGGTCAGGCCCAGCGGGTTGTAGCCCAAGAGCTGGCTGTAGAACGGCGTGTTCTTGTCCTTGCCGATGTCGCCGATCAGGTCGGCGGTGAAGTTCTGGGTCGGACGCCAGCGGACCTGGGCGCGCAGGCCGCGACGGTCATAGGCGTTCCAGCCAATCGCGCCCGGCAGCGGGTTCTTGGTGGTGGCTTCCTGGCGTTGCAGGGCCGCGTCGATCTTGAAGGCGAGGTCGCCGATGGCCGGCAGGTTCAGGTGCAGTTCGGCGTTGTGCGAGCCGTAGTTGCCCACGCCCGCCTTCATGCGCATGTCGAACTCGCCGGTCGCCTGGCGGGTGACCATGTTCAGGGCGCCGCCTTCGGTGTTGCGGCCGAACAGCGTGCCTTGCGGGCCTTTCAGGACCTCGACGCGCTCGATGTCGAGCAGGGCCGCGCCCAGGCCGTGCTGGCGGCCCAGATAGACGCCGTCGATATAGACGCCGACGCCCTGCTCGCGGGCGGGCTGGTTGGCGTCCAGCGGGACGATGCCGCGAATGCCGATGGTCAGGGCCGACTGACGGGCCTCGAAGGTGGCGACGCGCAGGCCGGGAATGGCGCCGTCGGCCAGGTCCATCAGGCTCTGGACGCGGCGCGCTTCCAGCGCCTTGTTGTCCATCAGCGAAATGGCGATCGGGGTTTCCTGCAGCTTGGTCTCACGGCGCGTGGCGGTGACCAGGACATCGCTGAGGGCGGTGTTGCCTTCGTCGGTGGCGGTGGGCGGCGTGGCCGTGTCGGCGGCGACGGTTGCGGCGGCCAGGGCGGCGACGGGGGCGGCCAGGACGGCGGCGCCGGCGAGGAGGAAGGCGCGCAGCTTGAGAGAGGTCTTCATTTTTATCCCCTTGAGAGGGGGCGAGACCTAGCCGGGCCACATGTAGCGAAATTTACATTTTATGAAAGCTTTCAAAGGGTTCGCGAGACACCCAGACGCGCGAGCGTCGCTGATCAGTCATAATCCGCCCACCGACCGCCACAGGGCTGGGTTCGCGGGAGATCCGGCCGGGCTCAACTGCAGAAGCCTCCGCCGAACAGCTGTTGATTCAACTGTGATTGCGCCGCCACGACCGGCTCAGGCGAACATCTTGTGCTCGGCTCTCAGCGCCTTGGCCAAGGCGTCGACGTCCGCCTCCGTGCTGTAGAACCCCGGCGTGACCCGGATCGCCGGCCCATTCTTGATGCCGGTGCGCCAGACGGTGAGGATGTGGTGGCGCTCGAACAGCACGCGCTGGACCTGCCGGGCCTTGTCGTCGGTATCCATGCCCTTGAGCCGGAAGCTGGTGATCGCGCAGTAGCGCGCCGGATCGTCGGGCACGCAGATCTCGACATTGGCCAGGTCACGCACCCCGTTCACCCAGCGGTCCCGCAAGGCCCGCATGTGCTTTTCCTTGGCCGCCGCGCCCACCGCGAAGTGGAAATCCACGGCGATCGGGATCGTCGCCACCCCCGGGAAGTTCACCGTGCCCGGCGGCACGCGGGCATAGATGTCGTCGGCCGGCACGGTGCTGCCGAAGGCGATGTCGATATCGGCCAGGCGGCTCTTGCGGATGTACATCGCGCCCGTGCCCAGCGGGGCCGAGGTCCACTTGTGCACCGACCAGCCGACGAAGTCCGCGCCCAGGTCCTCCACCTGGAAGTCCAGCAGCGCCACGCCGTGGGCGGCGTCGACGATGGTGTCCACGCCGCGCGCCCGGGCCATGGCGACGATCTCGCGCACCGGGGTGACCAGGCCGGTGCGGTTGGAGATCTGGGTGACCAGCAGCAGCTTGGCCTCCGGCGTCTTCTTCAGCACGTCCTCATAGGCGGCCAGGATGTTGGCGGTGGTGGCCGGCTCGGGCATGGCGAAGGTCACGACCTTGGCGCCGCGGTGCGATCCCAGCCAGCTCATGGCCGCGATCATCGCGTCATAGTCGAGGTCGCAGTGGATGACCGCGTCGCCGGGCTTCAGCGGCTTGTAGTTGCAGATCAGCATCTGCAGGGCGTCGGCCCCGCTGCGGGTGACGGCGATCTCCTCGGGCGCGCAGCCCATCTGGCGGGCGATGGCGGCCTGGGCGGCCTTGAAGGTCGAGGTCCAGCCCTCGCCGCCCGGCAGCACGTTGCGCGCCCAGACGGCGTTGGCGCTGTTCACCGCCGCGACGTGCTTGGCGTAGTCGTCGGCGACCACGCGCGGCATCATGCTCCAGTAGCCCGCCTCCAGGTTATGGACGCCCGGCGTGACGTCGTAGTGCCTGGGCAGGTCGGCGACGGGGATCGAGCCGGGCCGCAGGACCACCGGCCCAGCGCTCGCCGCCATGGCGGGCGCGGTCAGCAACGCCGGGGCGCCGGCGACGGATTTCAGCAGGTGACGACGGGTCGGCGTGGCGGCCATCTCGGGGCGATCTCGCGAGGGTTATAACATAACACCCATGAGGTCGCAGGATCGCCAGCTTGGCAAGCGCTTTGCGCCGCCGATCGGATTTCGCCTTGGCGCGCCTAGCTCTTGGGCACGATGATCTCGACCTTGCCGCCTCGCCAGCGCATCAGCGGCTGGCCCTGCCCTGCCAACACCAGAGCGAAGTCGGTGAGCAGCACGGCGTCGCTCGGTATCTTGTCGTAGAGGCGCCAGGTCGTGTGGACCTCGCCGTCCAGGGTGACCAGGGCGAAGCCCAGGATCGGCGGCGGCCCCGTGTGGCCGGCGGTCATGGCGGCGACCAGGTCGGGAACCGGGGTCAGGTAGCCGATCGGATCCTTCTTGGAGGGGGTGGCCGCGACGCGGGCCACGATCGCCTCGTTGCTGTCGCCGCGCAGCGTATAGGCCTTGGTTCCCGCTTGGAACGTTCCGCGCTCGCAGCCCTTGGCGGCGCGTTTGAGTTGGTCGGGGAGGTTCTGCTTGAGCAGCACCCCGGTCCACAGGCTCTGCGCCGCCAAGATCGACGGGCCGGCGGGATCGGTCAGGCCAACACCCCTGGCGTCGGCGGCGCCCTCGACGCACGGCGCGGCCAGGGCGGGAGACGCAAGACCGATCGCCAAGCCGGCGATCAGGAACAGGACGCGGAACATCGAAAAACCTCAGGTTGCGCCACGCACGCTAGAGGCCGGACCGGTCAGCCGCCAACCCTTTTCACAAGAAGACGGCGCGTCCTGGGGGAGGACGCGCCGCAAGTCCCACAGACGCGGAGGAAACTAGAACTTCTTGCGCAGGCCCACCTTGTAGGTGCGGCCCAGCGGATCGCCGGTGAACGGGTCGTAGCCCAGGTCCAGGCGGGCGTAGGACGGATCCTTGTCGAACAGGTTGGTGATCGCCAGGGTCGCCGTCGTGTCCCAGGGCAGGAAGACGCGATAGGCCAGGTCGGTGAGGATCTGCTTCTCGATCTTCTTGCCGGCGTTGACCGTCACGCCCGCGCCCGTGGTGTCCTTGTAGGCGTTGGCCGCGAACGGCGCGACGCGCTGGTCGGTGTAGCCGCCGATATAATGGACCGACAGGCGCAGGTTATGAGGGCCCATGTTGTATTCGGCGAAGACGTCGCCCTTCCACTTGTGGATCGGCACGACCGTGGTCTGGTAGTTCAGCAGGCCGACGGCGTCGAAAGCCTTCTCGAC
This sequence comes from Caulobacter sp. GW821-FHT11E11, assembly GCF_058808315.1. Taxonomy (NCBI): domain Bacteria; kingdom Pseudomonadati; phylum Pseudomonadota; class Alphaproteobacteria; order Caulobacterales; family Caulobacteraceae; genus Caulobacter; species Caulobacter sp. GW821-FHT11E11. Next base: position 12,709 of record NZ_JBXARO010000003.1, on the reverse strand, counting down.
GGTGATGCCCGCCACCTGGGTGGCGCCGACGCTGTACTTGCGGATGTAGGTCGCGTTGCCGCCGAAGGTCAGGTCGCCGCCGACCACGTCCTTGAACCGATACTCGGCCGAGAAGTCGAAGCCCGAGTTCTTCACCGGCGCGCCGTTGATGTAATTGGTGCGCAGGCGGGCGATGCTGGTGGTCGGGGTGGCGCACGACCCGTTGAAGGTGAAGCGCGCAACCAGCGCCGCATAGGCCGGATCGGCGCAGTTGTTCGCGCCCGCCGCCCCGTTCGGATACAGCGATGCGACCATGCCCGCCACCGGCTCGGCCACGATCGGGTTTTTGAAATCGAAGGCGAAGTAATCGATGCTGGCCTTGAACGCATCGACGTTGAACAGCAGGCCGAAGTTGTAGGTCTTGGCCTTTTCCGGCTTGAGGTTCGGATTGCCGAAGATGTCGACGGCGCGGAACACGCCCAGGATGCCCTGCAGCGAGGTCACCGACGTCGTGGTGGTCAGCGGATCCGGCGGCCCGCGGAAGGTCGAGCCGGCCGAGGCGCGCAGGGCCATCCACGGCAGGGCCTGCCAGCGCAGCGAGGCCTTGGGATTGAAGGTCGAACCGATCCCATTGCCGTACTTCTCGTAGCGGGCGGCGAACTGGGCCTGGAAGTCCTCGGTGATCGGCACCGACAGCTCGCCGAAGCCGGCCATCACGTCGCTCTGGTTATCGGCCTCGTTGCCGACGCCCAGGAACATGAAGGGCCCGTTGCGCTGCGAGCCGGTGCAGGTGGTCACCCCGAAGTCGGGCGTGTTCACGCACGGATTGATCGCGGCGTTGCTGATGTCGTTGTAGTCGGCCTTGAAGTAGGTGCGGCGGTATTGGACGCCGGCGGCCCAGGCGACGTCGCCGCCCGGCAGGGTGATGCTGGTCTTGCCGTTCAGCACCGCCTCGCCGACGAACAGGCGCGAGGACTGCTTGGTCGACAGCTTCTTGAAGAACCAGTCGACCAGGTCCTTGTTGTTGGCCAGGGCCGAATTGTAGGCCGGATTGGCCACGCCGGTGATGGCGTTGCTGGGGATCGCGCTGGCGAAGGGGTTGTAATACATGCACTGGCCGACGCCGGCCGTGCCCTGGATGCCGGGCAGCGACGGATTGCTGTCGCATAGCGGACCGCCCAGGCCTTGCAGGGCCAGCGCGAACCGATTGACCAGCGTGTCGTAGCCGGTGCGGATGCCCACTTCCTGCGAATAGGTCAGGGCGACGTCCCAGCCGATGCCGTTCTCGAATTCACCGGATAGGTCGGCCGAGACGCGGAAGGCGTCGAACGAACGCGAACCGATCGACGGGCCGTAGCCGAACTTGGGATTGCCGCCGATGCCGAAAGGCCGGTTGGCGGCGTTCAGCGCGCCGAACCCGAAGATCGCGCCGGGCGCGGTGGTGGTCGCGCCGGTGGCCAGGTTGGTCAGCTGCACCGTCGGATTGGCGGCGATGAAGGCCAGCAGGCCAGGATTGGTCGCCGGCACATAGTAGCGGCCGGCCAGGGCGGCGCTGGGCGCGACTTCGGCCGTCGGCACGGCCAGGGCGGCGTAGGAGGGCGAGGTGTTCCAGTCCGGCACGTCCGTATGGGCGTACAGCACCTCGGCGTGGAACTTGGTCTTGGCCGACAGATCGGTGTTGATCTCGGCATAGGCCTGCACCGCGTTGGACTTTTCGACCAGGTTGTCGAACGGCGTGTAGTGCCAGTAGCAGACCGGGGTCAGGCCGCTGAAGCCGGGGAAGCCGCCCAGGCCCGCGCAGGCCGGGTCGCGCATGCCGCTGGTCGTGCTGGCCAGGGGGATGAAGGTCGACGGATTGCCGGCGGCCGACCAGCCGGCTTCGGGGTTCGACAGATAAGGCTGATTGGCCCAATCGCGGTCGGCGACCGAAAGCTTGGAGCGGTGCTGCCAGCCCAGGCTGGCCAGGACGTTGCCGTTGTCCCAGGTCTTGCCCCAGGTCAGGCTGCCGCCGTAGTCGCCCTTCGAGCCGTCGATGTGGCGGTAGTCGGCGGCCGCTTCCAGGCCTTCGAAGTTCTTCTTGGTGATGAAGTTGACGACCCCGGCGATCGCGTCCGAGCCATAGGTGGCGGCCGCGCCGTCCTTCAGCACTTCCAGGCGGCCGATCGCGGCGGCGGGAATGATGTTGGTGTCGACGATGCCGGCCCCCGCCGCGCCGAACGGGTTGATGGCCAGGCGGCGGCCGTTCAGCAGCACCAGGGTGCGCTGCGAGCCCAGGCCCCGCAGGTTGACCGAGCCCGAGCCTTCGGAGCCCTGGGCGCGGCTGTCAAACTGGTTGGTGTCGCCCAGCACGCCGTTGGAGATCGACAGGGCCTTCAGGAGCTCGACGGTGGAGGGCGAGCCGCGCTTCTGCAGCTCCTCGGCGCCGATCACGTCGACCGGCAGGGCCGCGTCCTCGGGCGTGCCCCGAATGAACGAGCCGGTGACGACGACCTCCTCGACCTCGACCGGGGCGTCGTTACGCTGTTGAGCATAGGCCGCCCCGCTGGCTAGCGACATGGCCAGCGCGAGGCACGAGCCCCCGCGCAGGAAGCTGGTTCGTTTCATTGGTTTTCCCTCCCTCGATTATTTTTTGAACTGGCGGCTCGTCTTGGAGCGACCAGGGACGGTCAGCGGGGCGGCGCTCTCCCAAATCCACGCGTCCGCACGCGCGCGGCCGGAGCCACACGCTGCGAGGAGCGTTCGTTTTCGAAACTTGGCGATGCGCCTTCTGGAGCCGACAAACCTTGGTTCCCCCGGGGTCGGACGCTTGAAAAGCCACGCATACTGCCCAGGTTTTGCAACCGGGACGGATGCCGATCAATAAGATCGAACATCTGTTTCGATGATGCGGTATGTTTTGTAGCGCCGTCAACCGCCGCAACAATCAGGCTACAAGGCCCGCGTCACCACGTCGCACTGCTGACAGGTATGGGATCACTGATCAGGAATGATGGGTGCATCGCAACATAAGCTTCGCTAAAGCGTTCGACGGGGGGTTTTCCTGCGGGGGTCGGGCCCCTAAGTGGGAAACCATTGGTCGCCAAGCCGTCCAATTGGGCGGGAATATTCGGGTTGGAATTTTTATGCGTCTTGCCAAGACCGGCGCCCTGCGGCGTCCAGGCCGGCCTTCTGGCTTGTCCCCTGCCGTGCTTATCGTGCTCGCGGGCGCTGGCCTGACGGCCTGCACCACGCCCGCGCGTCAGGTCGACGTGAAGCTGCCCAATGCCTATGAGGCGCCTGCCGGCGCGCCCTTGGCTTCCCAGGCGCTGGATCAATGGTGGACCGCCTTCAACGACCCGGTCTTGAATGATCTGGTCACGACCGCGCTGGAGAAAGCTCCGGACACCCGCATGGCCGCCGCCAAGCTGGAAGAGGCGCGCGCCGTGCGCAGCAGCCAGATCCGGCAGATCTACATCCCGCAGACGCCGCTGACCGGCTCGGCCAAGCGGACCGACACCGACATCATCGACCAGAGCGGCACCGGCGGTTTCACCCTGGGCGGAGTGACCAAGACCTACGCCGCCAATTTCGACGTCTCGTGGGAGCTGGATCTGATCGGCCGTCGCGGCGCCGCCCGCCGGGTGGTCGACAACGACCTGGCCGCCGCCCGCTTCTCGTATGAGGGCGCCCGCGCGGCCCTGGCCGCCAATGTCGCCCAGTCCTATTTCGAAGCCCGCGGCTACGCCGTGCAGCTGGAAGACGCCCGCGCCAATGCGACCATCGCCGAGAACCTGTTCAAGGTCTCGGACGAGAAGGGCCGCCGCGGGCTGTCGGCCACGTCGGAAGGCGATCGCACCGCCGCCGACCTGGCTCAAGCTCAAGCCCAGGTCGCCCAGGTCGAGGCCCAGCTGCAGGCCGCCCGCCGCAGCCTGCTGATCCTGGTCGGCAAGGGCGTCGATCCCCTGGCCAGCCTGCCGGTCGAGCCGGTGCTGGCCACGGCCCCGCCCGTCCCGGCCTCCGCGCCCGCCGAACTGCTGGCCCGCCGCCCTGACGTGCGCGAAGCCGCCGCCCGCCTGGCCTCGGCCTCGGGCAATCTGAACATCAGCGAGCTGGCCCTGTTCCCGACCCTGACCCTGACGCCGGGCCTCGGGATCACCAAGCAGATCAGCCCCAGCTTCCTGGCGCCCGGCTCGACCCAGTCGACCACCAGCTCGGCCTGGTCGATCGGCGCGGACCTGTCGATCCCGATCCTGAACATCCCCAGGCTGATGGCCGACATCAAGGCCGAGAACGCCCGCGTCGAGCAGGCCGCCGTGACCTACGAAAAGACGGTCCAGACGGCGTTCGGCGAGACAGAGAACGCCCTGGTCCAGCAGGCCGCCGACGAGCGCCGCGTGACCCTGCTGGCCGCCGGCGAACGCCGCGCCGCCTCGGCCTACGAGGCCAGCCGCAAGGGTTATGGCGCCGGCCTCACCGACCTGACCACGACCCTCCAGGCCGAACAGACCTGGCGCAACGCCCGCACGGCCCTGACCGGGGCCCGGACCCAGGCGCTGCAACGCGCCGTCCAGACCTACAAGGCGCTCGGCGGCGGTTGGTCGCCGCAGAGCATTCCCCAAAAGCCTTCTGCGCAATGAGACCCGAACCGATGACGACCCGTTACCTGATCGCCACCGCCCTGGTCTGCAGCACCGTGGGTCTGACCGCCTGTGGCGGCAAGAAGGACGCCGACAAGAAGCCCGCCGCGGCCGCCGCCCAGGCGCGCACGGTCAGCGTCGGCAGCGTCGAGACCCGGCCGCTGGGCGGCGGGGTCGAGGCCTCGGGCCTGCTAGTCTCCCGCGAGGAGGCCGCCGTCGGCTCGGAGCTGACCGGCTACCGCGTCGCGCGCCTCTATGCCGACGAAGGCGACTGGGTCCGCGCCGGCCAGCCACTGGTCCAGCTGGACGACACCCTGCTGCGGGCCCAGGTCGAGCAGCAGGCGGCCGTCACCGCCCAGTCCCAGGCCGAGGCCAAGCGCGTCGCCGGCCTCGATGGTCAAGGCATCCTGTCCCAGGAGCAGATCGAGACCCGCCGTTACCAGGCGAAAGCCCAGGAAGCGGCGCTGAAGGAACTGCGCACCCGCGCCTCGCGCATGACCATCACTTCGCCGGTCAGCGGCCGGGTGCTGTCGCGCGGCGTGCAGCCCGGCCAGATCGCCGGTGGCGGCACGACGCCGTGGTTCACCATCGCCCGCGACGGCCTGGTCGAGCTGGACGCCGAGGTCAACGAAGCCGACCTGTCGGGCATCCGCGAAGGCCAGGGCGCCCAGGTCAGCCTGCCCGGCGGCCAGTCCATCTCGGGCGTCGTGCGCCTGGTCAGCCCGCGCGTCGACAGCGCCAACCGCCTGGGCAAGGTGCGCGTGCGCCTGCCCGTGCGTCCCGACCTGCGCCCCGGCGGCTTTGGCCGCGCCACCTTCGGGGCCTCGGGCGCGCCGGTCACCGCCATCCCGGAATCGGCCATCCGCTACGAGGCCGACGGCCTTTCGGTGATGACCGTCGACGGCAACAACCGCGCTCACCAGGTCGCCATCAAGGTCGGCCAGAAGGGCGGCGGCTGGGCTCAGCTGGTCCAGGGTCCGCCCGCCGGCACGCGCGTGGTTCTGGGCGGCGCCTCGTTCGTGGCCGACGGCGACACCATTCGCCCCGCGACTAACCAGGCCGCCCGCTGATGGCTAGCGAACACAAGGCCGGTGAAAAGACCGGCGAGCTGAAGATCTCGGCGTGGGCGATCAAGAACCCGATCCCGGTCGCGGTGCTGTTCCTGGCGCTGATGATCGCCGGCATCGGCTGCTACCTGACCCTGCCGATCAAACAGTTCCCGAACGTCGAGTTCCCCGCCGTGACCGTGACGGTCACCCAGAGCGGCGCCGCGCCGGGGGAAATGGAAACCCAGGTCACCCGTCCGATCGAGGACGCGGTGGCCGGCATCTCCAACGTCAAGACCATCAGGTCCTCGGTGGTCCAGGGCGCCTCGACCACGACGATCGAGTTCAACCTCGGCGAGGACCTGCAGAAGGTCACCGACGAGGTGCGCTCCAAGGTCGACCAGACCCGCTCGATCCTACCCCGGGAAGTGGATGAGCCGATCGTCCAGCGCCTGGAAATCACCAGCGCCCCGATCATCACCTACGCCGTCTCGGCCCCGAACATGAGTTCGACCGAGCTGTCGTGGTTCATCGACGACACCGTCACCCGCGCCCTGCAGGGCGAGCGGGGCGTGGCCCAGGTCGCGCGCGTCGGCGGCGTGGATCGCGAGATCAACGTCGTCATCAATCCCGACCGCATGGCCTCGTTCGGCGTGACGGCGCCGCAGCTGAACCAGGCCCTGGCCAATTTCAGCGTCGACGCTCCCGGCGGCCGCGCCAAGATCGGTGGCCGTGAACAGACCCTGCGGGTGCTGGGCGCGGCGACCACGGTCGAGCAGCTGCGACAGATCACCATCCCGATCGGCGGCAACCGCTATGTGAAGCTGACCGACGTGGCCGAGGTGGGCCAGGGCTCGGAAGAACAGCGCGGCTTCGCCCGCCTGGACGGCAAGAACGTCGTCGCCTTCCAGGTGATGAAGACCCGCGACAGCAGCGACGTCGCCGTCGAGGACAACGTCAAGGGCGCCATCGACGCCCTGGAGGCCAAGCAGCCGGGCGTGAAGTTCGTGAAGATCTTCTCGACCGTCGACGAGACCCGCGCCAGCTTCGCGGCCACCGAACACACCCTGCTGGAAGGCATGCTGCTGGCCTCGCTGGTGGTGTTCCTGTTCCTGCGCGAGTGGCGCGCCACGCTGATCACCGCCATCGCCATGCCGGTGTCGCTGGTCCCCACCTTCGCCTTCATGGCGGTGATGGGCTTCTCGCTGAACGTCGTGACCCTGCTGGCCCTGACCCTGGTCATCGGCATCCTGGTCGACGACGCTGTGGTCGAGATCGAGAACATCGAGAAACGCGTCGCCCGTGGCCAGAGGCCGTTCCAGGCGGCGATGGAGGGCGCGGACGCCATCGGCCTGGCTGTCGTGGCCACCACCTTCACCATCGTCGCGGTGTTCGTGCCCGTCTCGTATATGCCCGGCACGCCCGGCCAGTTCTTCAAGGAGTTCGGCCTGACCGTCGCCGTGGCGGTGCTGTTCTCGCTGGTGGTCGCCCGCCTGCTGACCCCGCTGCTGGCCGCCTATTTCCTCAAGCCGGCCAAGCAGGCTCACGCCCGCCCCGAGTTCAAGGGCTTCTATCGCAACGTGCTGGACTGGTCGCTGGACCACCGGATCCTGGCGATCATCATCGGCACCCTGATCCTGATCGGCTCGTTCGCCCTGGTGCCGTTCATTCCCACGGCCTTCCAACCGGCCGCCAACGCCAACTTCTACTATCTGAAGGTCCAGGGCCCGCCCGGCGCGACCACGGCCGACATGGAGCGCACCGTCCAGTCGGTGACCACCCTGTTCCGCAAGCGTCCGGAGACGGCCCACGTCTTCGCCCAGGTCGGATCGAACATCGGCAGCGGCTGGGGCGGCCAGAGCGGGGCCGACATCCGTGACGCCACCATCACCATCGTGCTGAACGGCGATCGCGACCTGACCGTGACCGAGATCAAGCAGGTCGTCCGCGACAGCCTGCGCCAGGTTCCCGACGCCCGGGTCAACCTGCTGGGCGACTGGGGCACCTCGGACGTCCAGACCATCCTGACCGCCGAGGACGGTCCCCTGCTCGAGCGCACGGCCGCCCAGGTCGAGCGTGAGATGCGCGGCCTCTCCACCGTCGCCGACCCGCGTCCCTCCTCTCCACCTAGCGGTCCGGAGATCGTCATCCGCCCGCGGGCCGACGAGGCCGCCCGCCTGGGCGTCAGCGCCGCCGACATCGCCGCCATCGCCCGCGTGGCCACGGTCGGCGATATCGACGCCAACGTCGCCAAGATGACCCAGGGCGAGCGCCGGATCCCGATCCGCGTGCGCCTGCCCGCCGAGACCCGCGCCGACCTCCAGGCCCTGGGCGGCCTGCGCGTGCCCACCGCCAGCGGCGGGACAACACGATTGGACAGCGTGGCCGACCTGTCGTTCCAGGCCGGCCCGGCCAAGATCGACCGCTTCGCTCGCAAGCGTCAGCTGACCATCGAGGCCGACCTCAACAACGGCGCGCAGCTCGGCCAGGCGATAACGGACGTCGGCAACCTGCCGACCATGAAGAAGCTGCCCGCCGGCGTCGCACCGGCCACGGCCGGCGACCAGGAGGCCTTCGTCGAGCTGTTCACCGGCTTCGCCGTCGCGCTGCTCTCGGCCGTGGGCCTGGTGTTTGGCGTGCTGATCCTGCTGTTCCGCAGCTTCTTCAAGCCGATCACCATCCTGTCGGCCCTGCCGCTGGCGATCGGCGGCGCGTTCCTGGCCCTGCTGGTCACCGGCCAGTCGCTGTCGATGCCGTCGCTGATCGGCTTCCTGATGCTGATGGGCCTGGCGGCCAAGAACTCGATCCTGCTGGTCGAATACGCCATCGAGCAGGAGCGGGCCGGCATGAGCCAGCGCGACGCCATCGTCGACGCCTGCCACGAACGGGCCCGCCCGATCGTCATGACCACCCTGGCCATGATGGCCGGCATGCTGCCCACCGCGCTGGGCATCGGCACCGGCTCGGAGTTCCGCCAGCCCATGGCCGTGGCCGTGATCGGCGGCCTGATCACCTCGACCGTGCTGTCGCTGGTGCTGGTGCCGGTGGTCTACGAGATCGTCGACGACATCGAGATGTGGCTGAAGCCCAAGCTGGCCCGCCTGACCACCCCGCGCGAGGCCAGCAATGGCCAGGCGGTTCCGGTCGACCGGCTGTAGCGTGATCCTCAGGCCCTTTCACCCCGGCGACGAAGACGCCGTCGTCGGGGTGATCCTGCCCATTCAGAGGGAAGAGTTCGGCTTCTCGATCACCGCCGCCGACCAACCCGACCTCGCCGATATTCCAGCCTGGTACCAGGTCGGCGCGGGCCAGTTCTGGCTCGCCCAGCTGGACGGGGAAGCGGTCGGCACGATTGCGCTCAAGGACATCGGCGACGGCGCCGTGGCCCTGCGCAAGATGTTCGTGAAGCCGGTGGCGCGCGGCGCGATCGGCGCCGCCCAGGCCCTGCTCGACACCGCCTTGGCCCATGCGCGAGAGCACGGCGTTTCGACGGTCTGGCTGGGCACGACCGAGGCCTTCAAGGCGGCCCACCGGTTCTACGAAAAGAACGGCTTCCAGTTGGTCGAGGCCGAGAGCCTGCCCGAGACCTTCCCACGCATGGCGGTGGACACGCGCTTTTACCGGCTGACGCTCTAGTCCCGCTTCGGCGCGTAGCTCAGCCGGCACACCGTCCACTCGTCCTCACGCGCCATCTCGAACTTACCGACCAGCTGCTGGGCCATGGCGCGGACGATGCGCAGGCCCAGGCTCTTGGAGGTCGCCGGATCAAAGCCCGCCGGCGGCGCGGCGCCGTCATTGCTGACGGTCAACAGGTGGGTCAGCCCCGACTGGTCCAGCACCACCCGCACCTCGCCGTCTCCAGCCTCGCCGAAGCCGTGCTCCAGGGCGTTGTTGAAGCTCTCCAGCATGACCAGGGTCACGGGCGTGGCCTGGTCGGGGTGCAGGGGCTGCTCGCCACCCTCGATCGTCAGGCGCACCCGCGCGCCGGCCGCGGCGGCGGCGCTGGCCAGCAGGGCCTCGGCGAAGATGCGGAAGGGCACGGGATCGCCGGTGCGGTTGTGCAGCTCGCGCTGGATGCGGGCGATGACCTCGATCCGCTCGCCGGCCTGGGACAGGGCGTGGCGGGCGTCGGCGTCGGTGACGCCCTGGCCCTGCAGCCGCAGCAGCGCGCCGGCGACCTGCAGGTTATTGCTCACTCGGTGGTGCAGTTCGCGATAGAGCAGGTCGCGGCTGTCAGCCAGTTCGCGATACCGCTCGCGTTCGCTCTCCAGTTGGTCCAGCGCCTTGCGCATGCCGTCGATGAAGAAGATGTCGACCGCGACCACGAAGGCAAAAAAGGCCAGCGCCACCAGCACCGAGAGGTCGAAGCTGAAGCCCATGAACGGCGGGATGAAGAAGTACCAGGCTGCGAGCCCGCTCAGTGTGCCGCACAGGATGCCAGGGCCCAGGCCGCCCAGATAGACGGCCACCACAATGGCCGGGAAGAAGGTCACATAAGGAAAGCCGGGCGGGAACACCGCGTCCAGGCCAAAGCGCAGCAGCACGGCGAACACCGTCAGCGCCAACGCCAGACCATACCGCGCCGCCGGATTGTTGCTGATCTTCGCCCGCAGGTTCACGCCCGTCTCCCTACCCCGCTTTCGGTGCTGGGCCTTTCCGGTCAAGCCGTCAAGCCGGTGGGCGACATAGCGAGGTTACACATCCTTATGTTGCAGAGCGCGTAGGCGGAGGCGAAGCTTGGCCGTCGTTTTGAGGACCGCCGCATGAAGCTTTCGATCCTGGCGCTGGGCGCGCTGCTGGCAACGCCGGCTCTGGCCAACGCCGATCCCGCCACCGACCGTCGCCAAGCCGTCGAGACGGGCCTGCTGCACGCCGTTCTGGTCGACGGCCAGGGCTCGGGCGCGCGCCGCCTGGACGACCAGATGCGGTCCCTGAAGGTTCCCGGCGTCGCCATCGCCGTGGTGCGCGGCGGCAAGCTGGATTGGGCGCGGGGTTATGGCGTCACCAGCCTTGGCGGCAAGCCCGTCGACGCCGACACGCTGTTCCAAGCCGGTTCGGTCAGCAAACCCGTCGCGGCGGTCGCGGCCCTCGCCCTCGTCCAGGACGGGACCCTGGCGCTGGACGCGCCGATCGGCGTTGCGCTGAAAAGCTGGACCCTGCCGGAGAACGACTTCACCCGCGCCTCGCCCGTCACCCTGCGCCGGCTCCTGTCGCATACGGCTGGAACGACGGTGCACGGCTTCCCGGGCTATGCCGTCGGCACGCCCCTCCCGACCGTGCTCCAGGTTCTGGACGGCGCGGCGCCCGCCAATACCGCCGCCGTCCGCGTCGAACAGCCGGTCGGGGTCGCCTACCGCTATTCCGGCGGCGGCTATACGATCGCCCAACTGGCCATGATCGACGCGGCTGGCGCGCCCTTCCCCACCATCGCCCGCGCGCGACTCTTCACGCCGCTGGGCATGGCCCGCAGCACCTACGACCAACCCCTGGCCGCCAGGACGCCCAACGTCGCCCTGGCCCATGACGAGGCCGGTCAGGCGATCCCGGGCGGCTTCCACATCTATCCCGAGATGGCGGCGGCGGGCTTGTGGACCAGCGCGTCCGACCTGGCGCGTTTCGTGGTCGAGGTTCAGGACGCGGCCAAGGGTCGGGGCAAGGTGCTGTCGGAGAAGACGGCTCGCGAAATGCTGACGGCGGGTCCAGGATCCTGGGGCCTGGGCTTCAAGGTTACGGGCCAGGGCAAGGCCCTGGCCTTCTTCCACGACGGCTCCAACGCCGGCTACAAGGCCACCTTGGTCGGCCATCCCGAGACCGGCGACGGCGCGGTGATCCTGACCAATGGCGACCAGGGCTACCAGCTGGGCCAGGAGCTCCTGCGCGGCGTCGCGGTCGCCTATGGTTGGACCGACAACCGCCCGATCGTCCGCAAGGCCGCTCCCCTGCCGCTGGACGCCCAGCGCCGGTTCGGCGGGACGTTCGAGATCAAGGGGCTTGGGACCTTCGAGATTCGGGACGCCGGCGCCGCCATGATGATCGAGATCCGCAAGGGCCAGGCCTTCAAGCTGATCCCGGCTTCGGACCGGAGCTTCTTCATCACCGAGCAGGACATCGTGGTGACGTTCCAAGACCCCGACCATGGGACGGCGGAGGCGGACGGGCAGCGGTTCGCGTTCGAGCGCGTGAAGGCCGGAACGCCAAAGTAGGTCCTCCCTTAGCGGTGGAGGATCCAGACAGCAAAAGGCCCCGAGATTGCTCTCCGGGGCCTTCGCTTAGTTCAGTTCAGCGTGTGCTGAAGAAGGTCGATTACTCGACGATCTTGGCCACGACGCCGGCGCCGACGGTGCGGCCGCCTTCGCGGATGGCGAAGCGCAGGCCTTGGTCCATGGCGATCGGGGTGATCAGCTCGACGTCCAGCTCGGCGTTGTCGCCCGGCATGATCATTTCCACGCCTTCCTTCAGCTTGATGATGCCGGTGACATCGGTCGTGCGGAAGTAGAACTGCGGACGGTAGTTGGTGAAGAACGGGGTGTGACGGCCGCCTTCTTCCTTGTTCAGGATGTAGGCTTCGGCCACGAACTTCGTGTGCGGGGTGATCGAACCCGGCTTGCAGAGCACTTGGCCGCGCTCGACGTCTTCACGCTTGGTGCCGCGCAGCAGCACGCCCACGTTGTCGCCGGCTTGACCTTGGTCCAGCAGCTTGCGGAACATTTCGACGCCCGTGCAGGTCGTCTTCTGGACCGGACGGATGCCGACGATTTCGACTTCTTCGCCGACCTTCACGATGCCCTTTTCGATACGACCGGTCACGACCGTGCCGCGGCCCGAGATCGAGAACACGTCTTCGACCGGCATCAGGAAGGGCAGGTCAACCGGACGTTCCGGTTGCGGGATGTAGGCGTCGACCGAAGCCATCAGCGCCAGGATCGCTTCTTCACCGATCTTGGCGTCGCGGTTTTCCACGGCGGCCAGGGCCGAGCCCTTGGTGATCGGGATGTCGTCGCCCGGGAACTGGTACGAGCTGAGCAGCTCGCGCACTTCCATTTCGACGAGCTCCAGCAGCTCTTCGTC